>NZ_JACCFY010000001.1:2400000-3000000 GCF_013410745.1 Nesterenkonia xinjiangensis
CCGGCTCCCACCACGGCCACCTCGGTGCCGTGGGCCTGTTGGGGGATCTGCCCGAGGCCGGCGGCGCTGGCCAGGTAGTGGTCGTAGCTGAACGGGAAGTCCGGGCTGAGCATCGTCAGAGGCGGAGCGTCGGCGGGACGTTCGGCGGCGTAGGACTCGTCGTGCAGCGGGGTCGACATCGTCATGGGCGGATCCTTGGTCTCGAGCAGGTTCAGGTGTGAGCCTCACGGGCGGCCGTGATCAGGGTATCGAGCGGGTCTGACCCCGCAGAGGGTGGGCGGCGCGGGGCAGAGGAGTGTGAGGTGAATCTACTGAGATGGACGTCACAGGGCAAGGCTGGAAGAATTGTCTCACGCTGCATCTGATGCAGTTCTGTCCACTCATCGTCGCCAGCGTGCACCGTATGAGACTCAAGTGCGGCTATATGCTTCGTTTCTGTCAGCTTTCGCTGGCAGGGGATGGTTTCTCGGGCGGGATCCGGAGCTCAGGAGGGGAGACGGCATGGCGACGTCGATCGACGATGAGCTCATCGCTGCGCTGCAGGAGGACGGGCGGGCCAGCTATCAGGCCCTGGCCGAGCGGCTCGGGGCCCCGCGCGCCGTGGTGTCGGCGCGGGTGCGGGAGCTGCTGGACTCCGGGGCGGTGCGGATCGTGGCCGCGGCGGATCCGGCCTTCCTGGGGGAGAGCTGCCTGGCCCATGTGGCCATCACCGGCAGCGGTGAGCTCGGCGCAGTGATCGAGGAGCTGCGTGCCCGTGATGACATCCCTCTGGTCTCGGCAATCTCCGGCTCGCAGGACCTGGTGGTGGAGGTGCGGGCCGCCGACCATGCCGCGCTCTTCGAGGTGCTGGCCCACGTGCGGGCCTTTCCTGAGGTCGCGCGGCTGCGCACTGCCGTCTACACCGATGTCCTGCGCGGCTCCTTCATCTCTGACTATGGCGGGGGCGGACGGATCGACCAGATCGACAGCGAGCTCGTGGAGCTGCTGCGCCACGACGGCCGCACCAGTTACCGGGATCTCGCCCGGCAGGTGCGGCTCTCGCCCACGGCAGTGCGCAGCCGGGTGCGGCGGATGCTCGAGGACCGCATTCTGCGGATCAGCGCCGTGGTCACCCACAGCGCCCAGGCGCGCCGGGTGAAGGTCGGCGTCGGACTCCACCTCGGTGGGGACGACCGCTCGGTGGCCCAGCGCCTGATGGGCTACCCGGAGACGGAGTTCGCCGCGTTCAGCGTGGGCCCCTTCGACCTGATCGCGACGCTGGCGTCCTCCGTGCCTGCGGATGTCTTCGCCCGGCTCGACGACCTCAAGGGTCTCGCCGGGGTGACAGGCATGGAGACTTGGTTCCACCTGCAGACGCTCAAGGAGGACTACTCCCGCGCGATCTGAACGCCGCTGAGCTGTTGCCTCCGATTTTCAATCTCTCACCGGAGGCGATGTCTCGGTGGGGAGTCAGTCCAGTCAGTCCTCTGGGGAGTGGGCGAGGCTCCAGGCCCGCAGGGCCAGATGCACGTCCAGGTGGCGCGGGGCACGATCCCAGCCTTCCCCGAGCACCCGGCGGATCGACTGGAGCCGCTGTTTGACCGTGCTGCGGTGCAGGAACAGAGCCTCGGCGGTCCGATCGATGCGTCGGTCGGTCTCGAAGTAGGTGGCCGCCGTGCGGGTCAGCTCGGTCCCGCGCTGGGCGTCATGGGCCACCAGCGGGGAGATCGGCACGGTCAGGTCGATCGGTTCGCCCCGGGCGTCGGACTGCTCGGCGGCATGGACGACGGCGCCCACGAGCCCGACGTCGTCGGCATCCACCAGCCCCTCCCGGCCGCCTAGGCGCATCGCCGCCAGCGCCATCTGGGCGATCCTGTGGTGACGCGGGAGCGCCCGCACCGAGGACATCGGCCCGGACCAGGTGCCGCGCACCGTCAGCCCCTGCTCGGAGATCCGGCTCAGCGCGGCCTCGACCCAGCGCTGCTCGTCGAAGATCACGCACAGCTGGTCGCCGAGCGGCGCCGCCAGGCGGGTGCCGGGCAGGCCACGGATCAGCCGGCGCAGGACGGCGTCGGCGTCCTTGCCCGGGGCGAGCACCGCGACCCACGCCGGGTCGTGGACTCCCAGATGCCAGCGCCGGAGCCGCTGCGCGAGCCGGTGCTCGGAGATGGGCCGTGCGGCGAGCAGCTCCTCGATGACGTCGAGCTGCTGCCGATGCTGCGCGTCCTCCTGGGCGCGGACGAACTGCAGGGCCAGGGCCATGTGGAGGGCGGCGTGGTCGAGCAGCTGCCGACCGGCCGGGTCCTCCGCCGCCTGCGTGGCCAGGAAGCCCATCGCCTCGTCACCGGAGCGCACCGCGACCACGGTGACGTCGAGCTCCCCGTCCTCACCGTCACGGCGGTCGGCCTCACCGTCCTGGTGCAGCGTCCGTCGGGTGCCGACGGCCTCCTCCAGCTGGGCGGGGCTGGGCGGCCGGCGGAGCAGCGGACCGGCGTCCTCGGGAGCCACGGCGATCTGCTCCCCGGAGGCGGACAGCAGCGCCACGGGAGCCCCGAGGGCCCGGGCAGTCAGAGTGAGGACACCGTCGTCGGTGGGGGAGCGCAGGATCTCGTCGAGGAGGTCGGCGTCGAACTCCATGACCTGGGTGCGGGAGACCAGCTCCTCCTGGCTCCGCTCGTGCTGACGGCTCAGCAGCTCCGCGTCCCGCAGTGCCCGGGTGTAGCGTTCCGCGTTGTCCAGGGCGACGGCGGCGTGCTTGCCCAGCGAATCCGCGGTGTCGATCTCCTCGGGGCTGAACACCCGGGAGGCGCGCTCTGCCACCATGAGGGCGCCGATGACCCGCCCGCCGATCAGCAGCGGGACCCCCATGATCGTCAGCACGCCCTCGCCGGCGACGATCTCATCGATGGAGTCCAGGTGCGGGATCGACTCGTCGCGCAGGTAGTCGGTGGTCTGGTAGGGAGCGACGCCGGTGGCCACCCGGCCCAGGATCCCGTAGCCGATGGGCATTCTCAGCGTCCGGTACTCGGTGGTGGCGACGCCGTCGGACTGCCGGATGTAGGTCTCTCCGGAGGGATGATCGTTGAGACTGATGTAGGCCATGTCGGAGCGCAGCAGGTGCCGGGTCCGCCGCACGATGGACTGCAGCACCGACTCCACGTCCTGCAGGCTGGAGAGCTCTGCGGCGGTGTCCAGCAGCGCACGAAGCAGGGCCTCCCGCCCGTGCCCCGGCGAGATGTGCGGCGGAGAGCTGTGTGGCGATGGCCCGTGCTCCGTGGGGCTCCGGCGGGCAGGATCCCGCGCCGCGTCTGTGTCCGTCATGGACACATCATAGGTGCAGAACCCTCCACCATGGCTGTGGCCGATCTGTCGTGCAGCTGATGTGATCGTTCAGACGACGACGTGGCGGAGGCCACATCCGCGCACACGCCCAGCGCCGGCCCCGCACCGTCGGCCCACCACCACCTGCACCCGCCCGCACCGCCCCTGGAGATGCCCTGTGAAGATCAGAGGTGCCGTCCTCGAAGAGATCGGCCGCCCCCGCCCCTATGCCTCCACTGCTCCGCTGACGATCAGCGAGCTCACCCTGGAGGATCCCGGCCCCACCGAGATCCTGGTCAGGATGGAGGCCGCCGGCGTCTGCCATTCGGACCTCTCCGTGGTCAATGGTCACCGGGAGCGTCCGGTCCCGATGCTGCTCGGCCACGAGGCGGCCGGCATCGTCGAGGCCGTAGGAGCCGACGTCGACGATCTCACCTGCGGTCAACGCGTGGTGATGACCTTCCTGCCCCGCTGTGAGGCGTGTGAGAACTGCGCCGCCGGCGGCCGGCTGCCCTGCTCCCGCGGCTCCGCGGCCAACAACGCCGGAGAGCTGCTGCATGGCCACCGCCGCCTGCACCGTGGGGGTGACACCGTGCACCATCATCTCGGGGTCTCCGGCTTCGCCACTCACGCGGTGGTCGACCGGGCCAGCGTGGTCCCGGTCGGCGACGATGTCCCGCCCCATGTGGCCGCCGTCCTCGGGTGCGCCGTGCTCACCGGCGGCGGCGCTCTGCTCAACGCCGCCCGCCCCGGGCCCCAGGAGAGCGTGATGATCGTCGGGCTCGGCGGCGTCGGGATGGCCGGGCTGATCACCGCACTGGCCGAGGGCTGCCCGCGCGTCATCGGGGTGGACACTGCCGACGACAAGCTGGCCATGGCCACGGACCTCGGCGCTCATGAGGCCTGGACTCCGCAGCAGATCACCGATCAGGGCATCACCGCCCATCACGTCATCGAATGCGCCGGCAACCCGCGGGCCTTCGAGGCCGCTTTCGCCGCCACCGCCCCGGGCGGGCGCACCGTCACCGCAGGTCTGCCGGCACCGACCGCGACCGCCACGATCTCCCCGCTGCGCATCACCGCGGAAGCTCGCACGGTGATCGGCTCCTACCTGGGCTCCTCGGTGCCGAGTCGAGACATCCCCCACTATGAGCAGCTCTGGCGCGAGGGGCGGCTTCCGGTGGACAGGCTCATCACCTCACGCATCCGGCTTGAGGACGTCAACCAGGCGATGGACGACCTCGAGGACGGCCGCGCCGTGCGGCAGATCATCGAGTTCGACGCCGGACCCCTCACGGCGTCCTGACGCCCTGACCATCTCGCCACCTCCACCGACAGGAAGCATGACCATGGCTCAGACGATCCAGAACCTCGGGGACTCTCCGGGAGAGCCGGGCGACGGCGCCCCCTCCTCACCCCATTGGAAGGCCGGCCCCTTCGAGATCCGGCTGCCCTTCGTCCACTACCGGCTCGAATGGCCCGACTACACCCAGGGCCTGCTCATGTGCGCCGTGGACCTGGCGGCCATCCCGATGATGATCACTCTGCTGGGGATGCCCTTCGAAGTGGCGCTCGCGGTGATCCTGCTGAACGGCTTCCTCTACCTCACCCACCACCTCCTCGGAGACCCTGTGGTCCCCGGGTGGATCACACCGGCGATCCCTCTGGTGATGGCCTACTGTATGACATTCCCTGAAGGACCCGAACGCGTCCACGCGCTGATCTCCTTCCAGATCCTGCTGGGCGTCTTCTCCATCCTGCTTGGGGTGACGGGGCTGGCCAAACGCGTGGTGCGCGCCATTCCGCCCGCCATCAAGGCCGGTGTGCTCATGGGCGCCGGCATCGCCGCGGTGCAGACCGTCTTCGGCGAGGAGGGCCAGTTCAACCAGTTCCCGGTGACCATCACCCTCGCCATCGGGCTGGCGTTCTTCCTGCTGTTCTCGCGGCAGTTCCCGGCCTGGCGGGAGCGCAGTCGACTCGCCATGCAGATCGGCAAGCTGGGTGTGCTGCCGGCCATCCTGGTGGCGGTCATCATCGCGCCGTTGGCGGGGGAGGCCCGCTGGTCCGAGATCGAGTGGGGCATCGTGCAGCCCGACTTCGTGACCCTGTGGCGCGAGTACACGGTCTTCGGGCTGGGCCTGCCGCCGCTGATGATGTTCGTGACCGCGATTCCGACGGTGCTTGCCACCTACATCGTGGTCTTCGGCGACACCCTCCAGGCGAACTCCGTGCTCAAGCAGGCCAACAAGGCCCGCCCCGATGAGAACGTGGCGTACAACCCGAACCGTTCGCACATGATCTTCGGCGCACGCAACGCGATCATGGGGGTCATAGGCCCGGACGTGGCGATGTGCGGGCCCTCCTGGTCGGCGATGCTCGTGGTCATCACCGAGCGGTACAAAGAGGGCAAGAAGGCCATGAAGTCCCTCTACGGGGGCGCGGGGTCCTTCCGCTGGGGCACCAATACGGGCCTGCTCCTGCTGCCCATCGTCACTCTGGTGGAGCCGGTGCTCGGCGTCGCGATGGCTCTGACGCTGCTCATCCAGGCATTCGTCAGCGTTCGGATCGGCATCATGGAGGCTCGGAGCCAGCGGGATCTGGGGATCGCCGGAGTGACGGCCGGGGCGCTGGCCCTGCTCGGTGCGGCCTGGGGTCTCGGTGTCGGGATCCTGCTGTGCCTGGTCATCTACGGCCGGGACTTCTTCCGCGGGGAGAACGACGGCACGTTCGCCGAGGAGCAGGACTGAGCCCTGCCCTACTGCGTTGTCTCCGCGGTTTGAGCCCTTCTGAGTCGTGATCCGACGTCAGAAGGGCCCGAACCGCGGAGGCAACATCGTCTGAGAGGCCTCACGCCCAGTGGCGTACGCGGCCTCCGGTGATCACCCCGGCCACCGGGATGTGCGGGAGGTCGGAGGGTGTGACGGCGTACGGATCTTCCCGCAGCACGGTGAAGTCGGCGAACATTCCGGGGCGGATCTCCCCGCTCAGGTGCCCCATTCCCGCGGCATGGGCGGCTCCGGTGGTGAAGCCGGCGATCGCCTCACCCACGCTGAGGCGCTCCTGGGGCTGCCAGCCGCCGTCGGGCCTGCCCTCCGGCCGTTGGCGGGTGACCGCCGCGTGGATCCCGCCCAGCGGCGACGGCGGCTCCACCGGCGCGTCCGAGCCGAAGGCGAGCGTGGCCCCGGCGTCGATCAGCGATCGCCAGGCGTAGGAGGCCATCGGCCGACCACCCATCAGGCGGTCGGCCAGCTCGAAGTCCGCGGTGGCATGCAGCGGCTGCATCGACGGCACCACGCCCAGCGCCGCGAAGCGCCGCACGTCTTCGATCCCGAGATGCTGGGCGTGCTCGATCCGATGCACCAGCGGAGACGACGGCACGACGCCGGAGCTCACCTGGTCCGCCAGCCACTGGTAGGCGTCCAGGACCAGCTCATTGGCGCGGTCGCCGATCGCGTGGGTGGCCACGGCCAATCCGGCGCTCGCGGACCGGACTAGGAGATCGCGCAGTCCGGCCTCCTCGGTCACCGCGACCCCGTGCCCGTGCCCGGAGCCTGCCAGCGGCTCATGCATCAGGCACGTGTGGGATCCCAGGGCTCCGTCGGAGAAGATCTTCACCGGCCCGGTGCGCAGCCAGGCGTCGCCGGAGCCGGTGAAGCGTCCTTCGGCCAGTGCCACATCCAGCTCGGGGGCGAGGATCGCCTTGGTGACCCGCATCCTCAACCGCCCCGTCTCGTGCAGGGCGGCGAATCCGGCGCGGATGTCCTCGCCGTCGAAGTCGTGCACACCGACCAGCCCCTGTGCCCAGAGCTGCCGCTGGGCGTGTTCCAGCTGAGCGGTGAGGTCCCCGGCGGCGCCTGAGGCCAGGATCTGGTCGACCGCTCGCCCCGCGGACTCCCGCAGGATGCCGGTGAGCTGCCCGGTGCAGTCGCGGTCGAAGCTTCCGCCCACCGGGTCCGGCGTGGAGGCGTCCAGCCCCAGGGCTTCCAGGGCGGCGGAGTTGACCCACCAGGTGTGGGCATCGGTGGAGTGCAGAGCGGTGGGGAAGGCGCCGGTGACGGCGTCGAGCGCTCGGCGGTTCGGCACCTGGGGGACCTCCCAGATGTTGTGGTCCCAGGCCTGTCCGAAGATCCACTGTGGCTGTTGCGGCCAGGCGCCCTCGGCCTTGGCGGCCTCCACCCGGTCCCGCAGGTGGGTCGCGACCCGCTGGAGGGCAGTCTCCAGGGAGGTGCAGTCCCGCAGGTTGGCTGAGAACAGCCCTCGTGCGTAGAGGCCGGTGTGGACGTGGGCATCCACGAATCCGGGCAGCACCACTGCGCCCTGCAGGTCGATGACCTCCTCGCCGGCGGCGAGATCGGGATGCAGTCGTGTGGCCTGTCCGACGGCGGCCACGCGTTCGCCGCGGACCAGCACGGCGTCGCCGCGGGCCTCACCGATGCGGGCTGAGGAGATCACTCGGGCGTTCACGAAAAGCGTCACGCGATCACTCTAGCGAGAGTGTGCCGGGGAGCCGGAGGTCGACACCGTCGGCCACTGGATGGTCCGGTCCCCAGGCATGGGCAGGGCGGCGCCGGGGCTCCCGACGCCGCCCGCTCCCGGCTCACGCGGCCGAAAGGCTCGGCACGCGTGAGGTCTGGTGCTCCGGTCCGAGGCTCAGCTCAGACCGGGCCGTCTCTCAACAGGGGTTGCCTGCGGTGACCTCTCCTTCTGAGACCTGCTGCTCGCCGGCGGCGATGCTGTAGTCCTGGTGGTCGTTGTTGTCCCAGGTGCCGACGCCGTCGTTGAAGGCGGCAGTGATGGTGCGGGCGGTGCCGAGGTCGATCTCGGTGTGGGCCCACCCCTCGCAGACCTCGGTCAGTGTCTCGCCCGGCGCCTCGGTCCACTCACCCTCGCCCACCTGGTAGTGGACGTGCGGGGTCTCCCAGTCGGTGGCGTAGAACAGGGACAGCTCGCGCTCTTCCGACGGCGTCGATCCGTCGCCGTCTCCGTCGCCGCTGGCCGGGGTGGCGCCCACGTGCAGAGCCACGGCGGAGTCCGGGCCCACGTGGGCGCTGAAGGTGCCGTCGGCCGCCACGGTCACAGTCTCCCCGGAGCAACCCTCAGAGGTGGCTGCTCCGGTGTAGACGTTGCAGTACTCGCCGGCCGGCAGGGAGGTCTGCCAGGTGTGCTGCACACTGTTCGGTCCGCTGTTGGCCACCAGGAAGCCCTGGTCGCCACGGCCGAAGGCCAGGGCGTGGGAGTCGTTGGTCCACGTGTCGGTCACCGGGGCGTCCCCGACGGCGTTGCGGAACCCGACCATGTTGGCCACCTCGGTTTGGGCGTGGAGGCACGTCCAGTTCTCCTCGCCGCAGACCGCGTCGCGGATCCGACCGTCCTCGTGCTGCACGGGGCCGGCGTCGTAGTCGCTGAACGAGTAGCCGGAGTGCACCGCGGGCATGCCGTACGGCCAGGCCAGTGTGAAGGCCTGGGCCAGGCGGTAGGCGTCCCCGTCCTTGTAGCTCAGGGTCTCGCCGTTGCGTTCGGTGTCGTGGTTGTCCACGAAGGTGCCGGCGTGCTCGTCGGCGATGAAGCCTTCCCAGGTCTCACCGATGCCCTCGCCGGAGAGCAGCCAGTGGATGTCGCCGCCGTCGAAGGCATCCTTGAGCGTGCGGCCCCAGGTGAACTCGTGGACGTCGCCCAGGTGCTGATACTCCTCGGGCTGGATGGGTTCGCCGCCGCCGCGGATGACCTCGGAGACCACATAGACGTCGGTGAGGTCCACATGGTCAAGGATCCCGGTGAGGTCATCGGCGGAGATGTGCTTGACCGCATCGATGCGGAAGCCCTCGACGCCCAGGTCGATGAGGTCCTCGAGGTGCTCGGCGATTCGCGTCTGGACGTAGTCGGAGCTTGTCTTCAGGTCTGCCAGTCCGAGCAGGTCGCATTCCTGGACCTGCCAGCGGTCGGTGTAGTCCTCCACCTCGCAGCCGTGGTTGTGGAAGTCGTCGGGGGAGTAGGTGCCGGGATAGTTCGTGTGGGTGAACTCGCTGCCGGTCCAACCCACGCCCTCGTCCTGTCCCGTCATGTGGTTGATGACGACGTCGGCGATGACCTTCACGCCGGCGTCGTTGCAGGTGGAGACCATGTCCGCGAACTCGTCGCGGGTACCCAGGCGAGATTCGATCTGGTAGCTCACCGGCTGATAGTGGGTCCACCACGGCTCACCGTGGATGTGCTCCTGGGCCGGTGAGGTCTGCACATAGCCGTAACCGGCCGGGCCGAGGGTGTCGCGGCATTCGCGGGCGATGCTGTTCCAGGTCCACTGGAACAGCACGGCCGTAGCCTCCTTGGGCCCATCCGGCTGGTGGGCCCCCGTGCGGAAGTCCGGGAGGCGATCGGTGTGGTGGGCCGAATGCTGTGAGGCGTTCTCCCCGCCGCGGTCACCGACATGCTCGGCCGCCTGGTCGGACGCCGGTTGCCCGCCGTCGAAGGCGGTGGCCGCAGGCATGGTAGCGGGTGCCAGCATGGCACCGGCCAGTCCGAGAGCCCCTGCCGTCCGCACCGCATGTTTCCGCAAGCGCTTCCAAGGTGAGTGCGGCGCAGGCTCCGCCGTACTCTGTGTCGTCGTCATCAGTGCTGTCTCCAAGGTGCTGGCTTCTCAGCCCGCCGGGAATCGGTTGAGAGGCGTCGTCGCCGAGGCTTCGGCGACCGCGTCGAGTCGACGTCTCCTGAGAGAAGATAGCGTGAATGTGACCCAGATCGCAAGGTAAGTGGAAGCGCTTGCAGAAAAGTGGTCGTTCAGTCCAGGCGCCAGTCCGAGATGCCAGTGCGCCAGCCGGTGTCCGGGCCGGGGTCCAGGAACTGCTCGAAGCGCACGTCGTCGTCCAGGTGTCGCTTCAGCCAGGCGATGCTGTATTTCGCGATGGTCGTGTTGGGGATGTTGGGGGCGAAGTGGCTGGCTCCGCGCAGCTCCAGGTAGGCGCGCTGTTCGGCGTTGGCCAGGGACTCGTAGAACGGGATGGAGTGGCTGCGCACCGGGGCGGTGCGGTCGTCCTCGGCCCCGATGATCAGGGTGGGGGCGTCCACGGAGCTCCAGTTCTTCTTCGCATTCCACGGAGTCAGCGGCACCACGGCCTGGATCTCGTCCCTGTCCTCGGCGGCCTGCAGGGCCCCGCCGCCGCCCATCGAATGCCCCATCACGGCCTGGCGATGCTCATCGATGAGAGGGCCGACGACGTCGTCGTCGATGGCGTGGTCCAGCGCGCTCAGCAGCTGGGTGGCGCGCTGGCGCGGCTGGTCATAGCGGGAGTTGGTGTCGAAGGTGACTGCCACGAAGCCGAAGGAGGCCAATCGGGGCCCCAGCCAGGAGATCGAGGATTCTCCGGCGGTGTAGCCGGGGGAGATGGCGACGACGCCGAAGGTCTCGTCAGTGCCGGTCGGGTAGTGCATCGTGCCGCCGCGGAAGCCGTCGGCGCTGAACCGTGAGATGCTGCGCTCTCCGACGCTGTAGCTGCCGCGGGTCTGCTCGATGGAGGAGTCTGTGGGGTCGGGTCCACGGGTGAACCCGGTCTCGGCGTGGGCGGCAGGTGCGGTCAGCCCGAGAAGAGCGGCGATGGCCAGGATCATCATGACTGCGCGTCTCATGACGTGTGTGGATCTCCCTTGCGCTTGCGTCGCCCGGAATGGACGACTAATACGTGATGACTTGGCACGATGTGTGCCAAGTCATCACTGTTCAGCTTGTGTCAGCTGATGTCAAGGGTTCATGCAGTCGGTGCGGAGGAACGGTGTCGACGGCTGGCGGTACCGCCGACAGCCTCGGCTCAGCTCTTCGCCGGACCCATCTCGGCCGCGGGGTCCGTCCACCGTCCCGCCCGGACGCCGCGGTGGTAGATCATGCCGGCGGAGATCGCCACGATGAACAGCACCGCCATGGGGATCAGCACGATGTAGACGCTGCCCGTGGCATACATGACCGGGATGGAGATCGCCGTGATCAGCCCTCCGCCGAAGAACGGCTCGAAGGCCAGCTGCTTGTAGCCGAAGGCCTCCAGCGCGGGGGACTCGTCATCCGGATCGGCCACGCGCAACAGCGCCAGACCGGTGGCGGTCACGCCCATGGACTGGCCGAAGTCGGCGATGCCGCGCTCCAGCCAGAACTCCGGGACGATCCGCGGGGTGAAGTAGAGCAGCATGAAGGTGCAGAACGCGACCCCTGCCACGGAGAGGATCAAGAAGGTCTGCCAGAACTCGGCGATCACCGTCAGCGAGATCGTGGCGAGCGCGGCGACGATCAGGATGTCCAGGGCGAGCCCCTGGATGCGCTTCATCATCTCGTGGTCCAGCAGGCTGGTGTTGCCGGTGCGGTCGAGCACCACCTGGATGATCACTCCACCGATCATGGCCAGCGGGAACAGCGGTACGTAGCCCAGCAGGGTGGTGCCCTCCTCCCCGGGAGCGGTCCACAGCGAGTCGGGCTGGCCCCACAGGGCGTCCTCGATCCATACGATCCCCTCCAGCAGCAGCCAGCCGATGATCACGGCGAGGCCGACGACGGCGACGTGCAGGGTCAGCGGCTCGATGGAGCCGGGGCGGGCCGTCATGCGACCGGCGTAGACGGTCTCGTCATCGGAGTAGAGGCCGCGCAGCTCGGCGGTGGACTGCTCCGAGACCTTCTTCAGCACACGGGTGCGACCCGTGCGCACACCCCAGTTCACCACTGCGACGCCGATGACGATCGCCGAGACCAGGCCGACGGTGGCCATCGCCAGGGCGAGGTCCGCGGCCTCCGGGATGCCCATGTCCTCGAACGCCGGCCGCATGCCGCCGGCGGTGCCGTGACCGCCCTCGAAGGCGATCTCGATCAGCGCCCCCATCATCGGGTCGATGCCGAACAGCGGGGCGAGCACCAACAGGGCGAGGAGGAGCCCGACCACATACTGGCCGGAGCCGTAGGCCACACCGATCGACAGCTGCGGGCCGGCAAGCTTGGCGACGCGCTTGGGAGAGGGGATCCGGGAACCGAGGAAGAGTGTGGCGAAGACCACCGAGATCAGCAGGCCGGGCATCTCGCCCCAGACGTCGAAGATGTCCGCGGTGAACATTCCGCCGTCGGCCAGCCACTCGATGCCCAGCGGCTCCGCGAGCCTCCCGATGACCTCCGGGCCGAGGATCAGTCCGAGGAACCCGGCGATGATGCAGCTGGGAAGCAGGAGCTTCTGGATGAACGGGACCTTCACGCGAAGGTACTTGCCGAGCAGCATGATCGCCGCCAGCAGTACGATCGCGAACCCGATGGACTGGGGACTCATCGTCGTGTCCTCTTCCTCCCGTGTCACGGGTGGTTCGAGCACCGCCGCCGTGGGTCGGTGCGCAGGTGGTCTTCCTCGCAGGGAGACGCCGGGTCGACGACGTAGACTGGGCTCGCCGTCCGCACCGGGCGTGACGGGCAGTCCGCTGTCGCGGCGCATCCCAGGGAGCCCCAGGCCAGCAGTTCTCTGGCCAGGAACGCCTCAGGGTGGTGTGATCCGTATCGCGTGACCTGTCTGACAGGCCCGGGATCCACAGTGTAAGGCGTGAAAGTCGAGTTCGCTATGCCCATCTCATCTCCCGCCGGAGAGTCCTCTGAGCACACCTCTGCAGGTCAGCCCACCGCCGAGGGTTCCGACGTCGCCGGCACCCCCGAGCAGCGCCGCACCACCGTGGTCGGAGACCTCGTGCGCGGCGCGCTCATCGGCACGGTGGAGACCGTTCCCGGAGTCTCGGGCGGCACCGTCGCGCTCGTCGTCGGGATCTACACCCAGTTGATCGAATCCGCCTCGCATGTCGTCTCGGCGGGCCGCAGGCTGATCACCGGGCCCGAGCGGCTGGTCGGCATGCGCCATCACCTCACCGCAGTGCGCTGGAAGCTGGTGATCCCGGTGCTGATCGGCATGGCGCTGGCCGTGTTCACCATCGCCGGCCCCATGGCCGACGCGGTGGAGAACCACCCGGAGGCCACCCGTGCCGCGTTCTTCGGCATGGTGCTGGCCTCCATCGCCGTGCCGCTGCGCATGGCCCTGCACGTCCCCGACGCCCAAGGGACCGGAAAGGGACGCACCTGGAGCCTGCGTGCGCTGAGCTGGCGTCACCTGGCCGCCGGACTGGTGGCCGCAGGGGCCACCTTCTGGCTGGTCTCCGTGCCGCCCGCCGCCGTGGAGGCGACTCCGGTGACCATCGTCCCCGCCGCCGCCGTCGCCGTGTCCGCGCTGCTGCTGCCTGGTCTCTCGGGCTCCTTCCTGCTGCTGACCTTTGGGCTCTACGAACCGACGCTGCGCGCGGTGGAGGAGCGGGACCTGGGCTACCTTGCGCTCTTCGCCGCGGGGATGGTGATCGGGGTGATCGTCCTGGTGAAGCTGCTGCAGTGGCTGCTGGAGCACCGCCACAGGATCACCATGGTGGTCCTGGCCGGGGTGATGCTCGGGGCGCTGCGCACCCTGTGGCCTTGGCAGGACGAGGACCGCGGGCTGCGCGCGGCGTCCGGGGACCTTCTGCCGATCCTCGGGCTGGCGGCGGCCGGGTTCGCGGTGGTCACGGTGCTGGTGATCCTGGATGCCCGGATGGTCGCGAAGCAGGAGCGGCAGGGGCAGGGCGTCTGAGCTGAGCGGACGCCCTCCCCGACCTTCCGCTCACCTCGACTGGGGGCTCTGGGCGCTCTGGGGCCGCGAAGGGCCCGATCGGGGTGCCGGTCGCCCGGTCGCTGAGGACAGCGGAGAGTGATCCACTCCGCGTGAGGCGGGTAAGATGGGCCACAGGTCAACTGAATACGCCATGCCCCCTGCATGGGAGAGCCCGGAGCGCGTCGCCGACAGGCGGGTGCGAACACCGGCGCCGAAGGAGCAACATCCTCCCCAGGAATCTCTCAGGCACCCGTACCGTGCAGGGGTGGCGACTCTGGAAAGCAGGACCCGCTGACAGGCCGCATGTGTGGCCCGTGACGTCGGTGTCCTCACCCACGGTGCAAGCCCGGCCTCCTCGACGGCGACATCTCGCCTGATGCCGGGTCAAACTCTCAGGTTCCCTACAGAGCTCGGGGAGGGACACGAACACGTCCACCCCCTCTGCTTTCCGGAAGGAACCCTCCCCGATGACGAGCAGCACCTCCAGCAGCACCTTCGGTCCCACCACCGACGACGGCGCCCAGCCCGCCTTCTCCGTGCCCGCCGGCTTCGCCTCCCGGCACATCGGCCCCACCTCCGAGGCGGCGGCCACCATGCTGGCAGCTCTGGGTCACGATTCGCTGGCCGAGCTGGTCGACGCCGCCGTCCCCGGCTCCATCCGGCAGTCCGCGCCCCTGGATCTGCCCGCCGCGCTCTCTGAGGCGGAGGCCCTGGAGGCGCTGCGCGGCTATGCCCGCCGCAACACCGTGATGACGCAGATGATCGGGCAGGGCTTCTCCGGTACGCACACCCCGCAGGTGATCCTGCGCAACGTGCTCGAGAACCCCGGCTGGTACACCGCGTACACGCCGTACCAGCCGGAGATCTCCCAGGGCCGGCTGGAGGCGCTGCTGAACTTCCAGACCATGGTCGCCGACCTCACCGGACTGGACATCGCCAACGCCTCACTGCTGGACGAGGCCTCTGCGGTGGCCGAGGCGATCCTGCTCATGCGCCGCGCCAACAAGAAGAAGGCCCAGGGCACCGTAGTGCTCGATGCCGACATCTTCCCGCAGACCCGCCAGGTCGTCGCGGGTCGCGCGAAGGCCGTCGGGATCGACGTGCAGATCGTCGACCTCGCCACCGAGGGTCTGCCGGAGGGTGAGCTGTGCGGCGTGGTGCTGCAGCAGCCGGGGGACTCCGGCGCCGTGGTCGACCACTCGGCACTGATCAGCGAGGCCAAAGAGCGTGGAGCGATGGTCACCGTCGCCGCCGACCTGCTGTCCCTGACGCTGATCACCCCGCCGGGGGAACAGGGTGCGGACATCGCGGTGGGCAGCTCCCAGCGCTTCGGGGTGCCGCTGTTCTTCGGTGGACCGCACGCCGCCTACATGGCGGTGCGCTCAGGGCTGCAGCGGCAGCTTCCCGGGCGTCTGGTGGGGGTTTCCCATGACGCCGAGGGCCGCCCCGCCTACCGGCTCGCTCTGCAGACCCGCGAGCAGCACATCCGCCGCGAGAAGGCCACCTCCAACATCTGCACCGCCCAGGCGCTGCTGGCCGTGGCCGCCTCCATGTACGGCGTCTACCACGGCCCGGAGGGCCTCACGCGCATCGCTGAACGTGTTCACGGCCACGCGTGCGCCCTGGCCGCCGGGCTGAAGGCCGGCCGACGTCGACTGGTCAGCGAGTCCTTCTTCGACACCGTCCAGGTGCGGCTGGACCTCGACGCCGAGGCCGAGCACATCCTGTTCGCCGCCGAGGAGGGCGGGATCAACCTGCGCCGGGTGGACGAGACCACCGTGGGCATCAGCGTGGACGAGACCACGACCGCCGAGCACGTGGACGCGGTGCTGCGGGCCTTCGGTGCCCCGTTTGAAGCCTCGGAAGGCACGCCGGCCGGCTCTGCGGCTGACTCAAGGGACGATCGCACGGCCTTCCCCGAGTCCCTGCGCCGCACCAGCGAGTTCATGACCCATCCGATCTTCCACGAGGTCCGCTCCGAGACCCAGATGATGCGGTATCTGCGAAAGCTCGCCGATCGGGATCTGGCCCTGGACCGCACCATGATTCCGCTGGGCTCGTGCACCATGAAGCTCAACGCCGCCACGGAGATGGAGGCCATCTCCTGGCCGGAGTTCGCCGGCATCCACCCGTACGCGCCGGCCGAGCAGGCCGCCGGCTGGCGGGCGCTCATCGAGGACCTCGAGGCGAAGCTGACCGCTGTGACCGGCTATGCGGCCGTCTCCATCCAGCCCAATGCCGGCTCCCAGGGGGAGTACGCCGGGCTGCTGGCCATCCACCAGTACCACCTGGCCCATGGCGACGCCGACCGGGACATCTGTCTGATTCCGGCCTCCGCCCACGGCACCAACGCCTCGTCGGCCGTGCTGGCCGGCCTGCAGGTCGCCGTGGTCGCCACTGCCGAGGACGGCACCATCGAGATGGCGGACCTGCAGGCCAAGACCGCCCAGTATCCGGACCGTATCGCCGCGATCATGCTCACCTACCCCTCCACCCATGGCGTCTACGAGGCCGAGGTCCGGGAGGTCTGCCGCATCGTCCATGAGGCGGGAGGCCAGGTGTACGTGGACGGCGCCAACCTCAACGCGCTGGTGGGTCTGGCCCAGCCGGGTGAGTTCGGCGGTGACGTCAGCCACCTGAACCTGCACAAGACCTTCTGCATCCCCCATGGGGGCGGGGGCCCCGGCGTCGGTCCGGTGGCCGTGGCCGAACACCTGAAGCCCTTCCTGCCCAGCACCGCAGTGGGCGGCGCGGGGGAGAACGGCGCGGGCACCGACGCCGTCTCCCGTGGGGGTGCTCCGGTGACCTCCACCCCCTACGGCTCGGCTGGGGTGCTGCCCATCTCCTGGGCCTACCTGGCGATGATGGGGGCCGAGGGCCTGACCAGCGCCACCGCTCACGCGCTGCTGGGCGCCAACTACATCGCTCGGCGACTGTCGGGGCACTTCCCCACCCTCTACACGGGCGAGGGCGGGCTGGTGGCCCATGAGTGCATCCTGGACCTGCGCGAGCTCACCAAGCTCTCCGGGATCACGGCTGAGGATGTCTGCAAGCGGCTCATCGATTACGGCTTCCACGCGCCGACACTGGCCTTCCCCGTCAACGGGACCCTGATGGTCGAGCCCACCGAGTCTGAGGATCTGGTTGAGATCGACCGGTTCATCGAGGCGATGATCGCCGTCCGGGCCGAGATCCAACAGGTCATCGATGGCGAGCTGGAGGCTGCGGACTCACCGTTGCGGCACGCACCCCACCCGGCCGCCGTCGTCGCCTCGGATGAGTGGGACCGCGCCTACTCCCGGCAGCAAGGCGCCTTCCCGGTCTCCGGAGTGCTGCAGGACAAGTACTTCCCGCCGGTGAGCCGCATCGACGGCGCCCACGGGGACCGCAACCTGGTGTGCAGCTGCCCGCCGCCGGAGGCCTTCGAGATCCGCTGAGCGCCGAGCCCCCGTTTCCGTACACGCTCCGTACCCGCACAGATCGTCTTCTCGTTGCGGATCGTCTCTGCATCCAGCGACGATCCGCAAGGAAGAGACGATGAACTGATCAGGAGAGCTCCTATGACCGAGACCACCTCACAGCCGGGCCAGACGACGACGTCGACGGCCCCGGACCTGCGCGACACGGCCCTGGCCGCCGAACACGAGGCACTGGGCGCCAGCTTCACCGACTTCGGCGGCTGGCGCATGCCGCTCAAGTACACCTCCGAACTCACCGAGCACCACGCGGTGCGCCAGTCCGCCGGTCTCTTCGACCTCTCCCACATGGGTGAGATCAGGGTGGCGGGCCCCGACGCCGCCGTCTACCTCAACACGGCCCTGGTGGGGAACTTCGCGAAGGTCCGCATCGGCAAGGCCAAGTACTCGCTGATCTGCCGAGAGGACGGCGGAATCCTCGACGATCTGATCGGCTACCGCATCACCGAGGACGAGTACCTCATCGTCCCCAACGCCTCGAACCGGGAGACGGTCTTCGCTGCGATGGAGGAGCGTGCCGCCGGCTTCGACGTCGAGGTCTGGGATGAGTCCGAGGCGATCAGCCTCATCGCCGTCCAGGGGCCCCAGGCCCAGGCCATCGTGTCCTCCCTGGTGCGCATGGACGAGACCACGATCGTGGAGAACCTGCCCTACTACGCGGCGGACACCGTGACCATCGGTGGGGAGGAGATCCTGCTGGCCCGCACCGGCTACACCGGGGAGGACGGCTTCGAGATGTTCCTGCGTGATGACAAGGTCGGTGCCTTGTGGCGGGCCCTGCTCAGCGGCGGCGAGGACTTTGGCCTGACTCCCTGCGGGCTGGCCTGCCGTGATTCGCTGCGTCTGGAGGCCGGCATGCCGCTCTACGGCAACGAGCTCTCCACCGAGCGGACCAGCTTCGAGGCCGGGCTGCCGGTGGTCGCGCTCTCCAAGGAGGAGGACTTCGTGGGCCGTGCCGCTCTGGAGCAGGCCAAGGAGGAGGGTCGCGGGAAGACCACCGGCCAGCGGCTCGTCGGACTGACGGGCCTGGGCCGCCGGGCCGGACGCGGCGGCCACCCGGTGCTCGCCACCGCGGGAGATCGCGCCGGCCAGCCGGTCGGCGAGGTGACCTCCGGTCAGCCCAGCCCCACCCTGGGCCACCCGATCGCCATGGCCTATGTGGACGTGGAGTTCAGCGAGCCCGGCACGCGGCTCGACATCGACGTGCGCGGCAAGGGGCAGCCTTTCGAAGTCGTCCAGCTGCCCTTCTACCGCAGGGAGAGGTGATCTGTCATGGCGATCAGTGTCTTTGATCTGTTCAGTGTGGGGATCGGTCCGTCGTCTTCCCATACGGTGGGGCCGATGCGTGCGGCTCGTCGGTTCGTGGTCGAGGAGCTGACCGCCCTTCTGGAGTCAGCGGAAGGCGGTCCTCTCGCGGAGGTCAGTGTGGACCTCTACGGCTCCCTGGCCGCCACCGGGCAGGGCCACGGCACGTTCGACGCCGTGCTGCTGGGCCTGGAGGGTTGGGATGCTGAGGAGATCCTTCCCGAGCAGGTCGAGGAGCGGCTGGCTGATATGCGGGCCACAGGCACGGTCCGTGTGGCCGAGCAGCTGGGGCGACGTCGTGACATCACGCTGCGTACCGAGGATCTGGTGCTGAGGCCCCTGACCTTCCTGCCGCAGCACAGCAACGGAATGGCCATCACAGCCCTCGACGACGACGGCGGCGTCTTGGTCGAGCAGACCTATTTCTCCATCGGGGGAGGGTTCGTGCTCACCGTGACCGAGGCTGAGGCTGCCTCCCTGGGTGATGCCGTGGAGTCCACCGAGGCGGAGGTTCCCCACCCCTTCACCACGGCGGCCGAGCTCATGGAGCACTGCCGCAGCACCGGCCGGGCTGTCTCTGAGGTGATGATGGCCAATGAGACCGTGATGCGCCCGGAGGAGGAGGTCCGGGCTGGGGTGCTGCACATCTGGCAGGTCATGGAGGAGTGTAAGAACTCCGCGTTGGGCCGCGCCGGGGTGCTGCCGGGTGGGTTGAACGTCCGGCGTCGTGCCCCGGGGTGGCATGCCCGGCTCACGGAGCAGGATCCGGATCGGTCGTATGCGTATTGGCAGGAGTGGGTCAATCTGGTGGCTTTGGCGGTCAATGAGGAGAACGCCTCGGGTGGCCGGGTGGTGACTGCGCCGACCAACGGGGCGGCGGGGATCATTCCGGCGGTGGGGTTCTATGCGACCCATTATGGGCCGGGAGGCAGTTTCATCGCGCCGGAGGATCGTGAAGAGGCGGTGGTGCGGTATTTGCTCACTGCTGCGGCGATTGGGGTGCTGTATAAGGAGCAGGCGTCGATCTCTGGTGCTGAGGTGGGGTGTCAGGGGGAGGTGGGTTCGGCGTCTTCGATGGCGGCTGCTGGGCTTTGTGAGGTCTTGGGTGGGTCTGCGGAGCAGGTGGAGAATGCTGCGGAGATTGCGATGGAGCACAATCTGGGGTTGACCTGTGATCCGATCTCGGGGTTGGTGCAGGTGCCGTGTATTGAGCGGAATGCGATTGCGGCGACTAAGGCGGTCAATGCGGCGCGGATGGCGTTGATGGGGGATGGGCAGCATCGGGTCTCGTTGGATGAGGTGATCGTGACGATGCGTGAGACGGGGGCGGATATGTCCTCGAAGTATAAGGAGACTGCTCAGGGCGGGTTGGCTGTGAACGTCATCGAATGCTGAGGTCGGATCGGTGAGGCGGCCGTACAGTTGGCCCATGAGGCTCTTCCGACGGCGCCGGCACCCGGTGGACCACCTGGACGCGCGCCTGCGCGAAGACACCCCGGAGCTTCTCGTCGTCCTCCTCGTCCACCGTGTCTCACGAGATGAGGCGGTCATCCAGGTGGTGGCTGACGAGCAGTCCGCGCAGGAGGTCGCGGCTACCGCCGAGGGGGATCCCGCGTGGTCCGTGGAGTGGCAGGCGGTGCCGGTCCTGGACGCCCACGGCGGGGAGCTCGTGCCCGGTGTGACGGTGCACCTGGTCAGCGACGACGGGCCCGCAGACGACGCCCCACAGGATGTCTCACCGGTGCCACGGGCGGCCTTCGTGTCCCGGGAGGAGGCCGAGGCCTTCGCCGAACAGGAGCGTCACGCCGACGTCGGAACGGGTGTCTCGCGGATCCTCACGCTGGTGATCGGCGCATCGATCAGCCCTGAGTCCGGCGGTATCGCTCATAGACCACGCGATTGCCGAAGACGCGGCTCTCCATGAGCTCCAGTGGCACGGCCTCCGGCACCGGTGGCAACAGCGGGGTCCCGCCGCCGACGATGATCGGGTATCGGAAGATCTGGAACTGATCGACCAGCCCGGCCTCGACGGCCTGACCCGCCAGAGTGGCGCCGCCGATCTCCACGTCCTTCTCCGTGGAGTCGAGCACCGCGGGGATCTCTTCCGTCAGCGGGCGATCAGCCAGCCGGGCATTGCCCTCGACCCGGTCCAGGGTGCGGCTGAAGACGATCTTCGGCAGGGCTACCCACGCGTCTGCGAAGGCGCTGAAGAGCTCGCCGTGCCGCATCGCCGGGTCGCTCTCCCAGGGAAGCATCGTCTCGTAGAGGCGCCGGCCGCACAGGCAGGCGCCGAGCTCGCGCACAGTGTCCAGGTGGAAGCGGAACTGCTCGTCATCCGGCATCGTCCAGTCGAACGCCCCGGTACGGTCGGCGATGAAGCCGTCCACTGAAGTGCCCATAGAGATCGTCAGCATGGTCGTCGAGTCCCTTCCTGCGTGGTGCACCGGCACGACCGGCGATCGGGACCGCCACCCTACGGCGGCGGACGCGCCGGTGGCGAGGCTCGACGCCCCAGGGATGCTCAGGCGAAGGCGGACACCCCCGTCAGGTCACGGCCGATGATCAGGCTCTGCACGGACTCGGTGCCCTCATAGGTGTGGATCGCCTCGATGTCGGCCATGTGCCGGGCCACCTTGTTCTTCAGCAGGATCCCGTTGCCGCCGAGCATGTCGCGTGCCACCTGAGCGATCGCCCGGGCCTTGCGGGTGTTGTGGTACTTGGCCATCGAAGCCTGCGGGCCGGAGAGTCGGCCCGCGGCGTCGAGCTCGGTCACCTTCCGCACGTGGAGCTGCATGGACGTCAGCTCAGAGGTCATCCAGGTCAGCCGCTCCTGGACCTGCTGGAAGCCGGCCAGCGGCTTGCTGAACTGATGACGCTGCGTGGAGTAGCTCAGCGCAGCCTCGACGACGGCGGCCGCGTGCCCGACGGCCGACCAGGCCACACCCAGGCGAGTCGCGAAGAGCACTTTGGAGGTGTCCTTGAAGGTGTGCGAGCCGGGCAGCACCGCGTTTGCGGGCAGCTCCACGTCCCGGTACTCGATGACGGCCTGATGGATGGCGCGCAGGGAGGCCTTGCCCTCGATCACTTCGGCACGGTAGCCGCGAGTCTCCTGGTCCACCAGGAAGCATCTGACCTGGCCGTCATGCGAGCCCCCGGCGACCCGCGCCCAGGTGAAGGTGATGCCGCCGGAGGCTCCATTGCCGATCCACTTCTTGGCCCCGTTGAGCACGTAGTGGCCGCTGGACTCGTCACCGACCAGCTGGGCGGTGGTCTCCAGGGACACCGAGTCTGAGCCGTGGGTCGGCTCGGTCAGCGCGAAGGACCCCAACGTGCGAGCGGTGGCCAGGTCTGCCAGGTGCTGCTCCTTCTGTTCCGGCGAGCCGAACATCGCCAGGGTGCGCAGTGCGAGGCCGCCCTGGACCGCCAGCGCAGTGCCCAGAGACCCGTCGGTGCGGGAGGTCTCCATGTTGACCAGTCCGGCGGCCAAGGGGGAGAGGGTGTGGAGGTTCGCCTCCAGGCCGTCGACCTCGACGCCGTCGGTCAGCAGACCCTGGGCTCCGGCTCGGCGGACCAGGTCCACCGGATACTCGCCCTTCTCCCAGTGCCCGGTCATGCGTTCCTCCAGCTCGGCGGAGAAGTCCCGTGCCCGGGTCCACCACGCGCGGTCCGCGTCGGGGACGTCAGCGAAGACGCCGTAGTAGTCCAGATCCAGCGGTGTGGTGACGTCGTAGTCCGGGTCGATCTCGTCTCGCATGGCGACCTCCAGCATCAGTTCGGGGCATGTGCGCTGCCCCACATGTTACCCGAGGGTCACTCAGCGTGCGACGCGGACCTCGGCCGGGGTCGAGTGGTCGCACTGTGTCACGCCGGGGAGATCTGCACCACATTCGATGTCTGGTGTCACGGGCCGATCTATCGCCTGGGGGGGCGTCCCGGGTGACAGGGGATCGGCCCGATGACAGGGCTGATGCGATTCAGGTGACGGCGGGGAGGGAAGGGTGTCGTGGAGTCTGGGCTTCCCTCTTCCAGGTTCCTCGCAGGATTACAGCACTTGAATGTAGCGTAATTGAAGTTATGCTCCCCTAACATGACAGCTTCACACGATGTCCTTCCTGATCAGCTTCCCTTCCTGCGCGGCGAGTCCAGCGCCGCCTACGACGCCCTGATGGCTGATGTCAGCTCACGGATCGCCCAGCGACTGGCCTCGTCCGAGGCGCCGTCCACCAACACTCCACAGCGCGAGTTGGCCGAACGCGCCGCACATCTCGACCTGGACGGCCCCGGCATCGGGGGTCAGGCCCTGCTGGAAGAGCTCGACGAGCTCTTCCTCGCCGAGGCGGTCTGGTACCACCACCCCGCCTACCTGTCTCACCTGAACTGCCCGGTGGACCTGAACGCCGTGGCCGCCGAGAGTGTCCTGGCGGCGGTCAACACCTCCGTGGACACCTACGACCAGTCGCGCATCGGCACGTTCATCGAGCGGCGGATCGTCAGTTGGATGACCGACCGCATCGGGTTCGCCCGCGGCGACGGGGTCTTCACCTCCGGCGGCACCCAGTCCAACCTGCAGGCCCTCTTCCTGGCCCGCGAGGCCGCGCTGACCGGCACGTCGGGACCCTCCCGCTCGGTGCGGCAGCAGCAGCTCGTCATCCTCACCAGTCCGCAGAGTCATTTCAGCATCGCCAAGGCGGCACTGATCCTGGGCCTGCGCGACGACGCCGTGATCACCGTGGCCACCGACCAGGCGGGCCGCATGGACCCGGCCGCGCTCCGCCGCGCGCTCCAGGATGTCGCCGGGGACGGCCGGGTGCCCATGGCTGTGGCCGCCACCGCGGGCACCACAGATCGGGGGGTCATCGACCCGCTGGAGCAGTTGGCCGAGATCTGCCGCGGGCAACGGGTCTGGCTCCACGTGGACGCCGCCTATGGCTGCGGGCTGCTCGCCTCTGCCCGGCACCGCCACAGGCTGGCCGGCATCGAGGCGGCACGCAGCGTGACCCTGGACTTCCACAAGGCCTGGTTCCAGCCCGTCTCCTCCTCCGCCCTGGTGGTCCGCGACGCCGCCGACCTGGGCCGTGGGGCCTGGCACGCCGACTATCTGAACCCCGCAGACGGTGGGGAGCCCAACCAGGTGGACAAGTCACTGCAGACCACCCGGCGCTTCGACGCGCTGAAGCTCTACGCGACGCTCCGGGGTGCTGGGCCCGACGCCGTCGGGCGCGCCTGGGATGCCCTGCTGGAGCTCACCGGGGAGGTGCGCCGCCACGTGGAGGACCACCCGGAGCTGGACCTGCTCGCCACCAGCGATCTCACCACGGTGCTGTTCCGCTGGCAGCCGCCGGGAGTGAGCGAGCAGGACGCCGACGCTCTCGTCTCTCTGGCGCGCCAGGTGCTCCAGGAGTCCGGGCGCGTGATGGTCGCCAGAACAGTCCTCGACTCACGGCCGTGCATGAAGCTCACGCTGCTGGACCCCGAGACGACCGTGGAGCAGGTCGCCGAGAGCCTTGAGGAGGTCTGCGCCTGTGCCCGCATCCTCCATCGGCACCGAGCCGGAGCGCCGGCCAGCCTCGCCGAGGAGGTGGCATCGTGAGCACCGCACGCCCCACGCCCGGGAGCACGGCGTCCGAGACTGTGCATGACGTCGTGGGGGTCGGGATCGGCCCCTTCAATCTGGGAATGGCCTGCCTGGCCCACCCGCTGGACGACGTCGACGCCGTCTTCCTCGATGCCCGGGACGGCTTCACCTGGCATCACGGGATGATGCTGCCGGAGGCCACGATCCAGGTGCCATTCCTGGCGGATCTGGTGACTATGGCTGATCCCACCTCCGAGTTCTCCTTCCTGAACTGGCTCAAGGAGACGGGACGTCTCTATCCCTTCTACATCCGGGAGGACTTCCACCCGCTGCGCAGCGAGTACGACGCCTACTGCCGCTGGGCCGCCGAGCAGCTGCCCACACTGCGCTGGGGGCGTCAGGTGGAGTCGGTGGAGCACGACGCCGTCAGCGACACCTTCGTGGTCACCGCAGTCACCGCCGAGGGGGTCGAGGTCCACCGGGGCCGAAACGTGGTGATGGGCATCGGCACCGCCCCTCAGGTGCCGGCGCTCCTGCGTGAGGATGTCGCCGACTCGCCACAGGCCACGCACTCCGCTGACTATCTGCACCGTCGCGAGGAGATCCTGTCCTCCGGCTCGGCCACCGTGGTCGGCAGCGGCCAGTCCGCGGCGGAGATCTTCCTGGACCTGCTCGAGGCCCACCGCGACCACGGACTGCGCCTGGACTGGATCACCCGGTCACCCCGGTTCTTCTCCATGGAGGACACCCGGCTGACCCTGGAGATGACCTCCCCTGAGTACACCGACCATTTCCACGGGCTTCCCGAGCAGACGCGGGACCGACTCACCCGGGAGCAGCGTGGCCTCTACAAGGGAATCAGCACCGCCACCATCGACCGCATCCATGACGCCCTCTACCGGCTGAGCGCCCACCAGCCGCTCGACGTCGGGATGCTCACCGACACGGAGGTCACGGCAGCGCCCTGGGACGCCGCCTCCGGGACCCACCGGCTGCGGCTGCAGCACCGGCAGCTGGGGGAGCAGGCCGAACACCGGACCGAACACCTGATCCTGGCCACCGGCTACGAGCCCCGAGAGCCGGCCTTCCTGGCTCCGGTGGAGCATCTGATCCACCGCGACTCGGCAGGACGGCTGGCCGTCGGGCGGGACTACCGCATCGACACCCTGGGCGGACGGATCTTCGTGCAGAACGCCGAAGAGCACACCCACGGACTCACCGCCCCCGACTTGGGCATGGGCGCCTGGCGCAACGCCTCGATCCTCGCCTCCCTCACCGGCGAGGAGATCTACCCGCTGGAGCGGCGCATCGCCTTCCAGCAGTTCGGACTCCCCACCACCGCGGAGGTGCCACGATGACACTGACCACCCAGACCACCACTGACACCCAGACCACCACGGACGCCGCACAGATCACTGCTGAAGGATCCGCCGGGCCGACCGGCAGAGACGCCTGGCTGCGATTCCGTCCCGCCGACCCCGCGCTCGACGCCGAGTACGTCCACCGCTGGCTGACCGACCCCGGCGCCCATCACTGGCAGATGGGGCACCTGAGCCTCGAGCAGGTCCGGGACTACCTGGAGGGGATCGCCGCCGACGACGCCCAGGACGCATGGCTGGGGGAGGAGAGCCTCGACGCCGTCCCCGGGGAGGAGCCCGGTCCCGCCGATCCGACGAGGCGGCCGCTGGTGTACGTGGAGACCTACGATCCCGCGCGTATCGTGCTCGCCGACGTCCATCACGTCGAGCCCGGGGACCGAGGCATGCATCTGCTCACCGCCCCCGCCCCGGCCGACCGCACCCGGCGTCGTCACGGACTGACCAGTGCCGTGATGCGTGCCGTGGTCGCCCACTGCCGGGCACTGGGGGCGCACCGGATCGTCGTCGAGCCGGACGTGGAGAACCACGCGGTGCGCCGGAAAAACCGCGAGGTCGGCTTCGAGGAGCTGCGTGCCGTCGAGCTGCCGGACAAGCGCGCCATGCTCAGCGTCCTGGGCCCGAGGACCCGCCCGGAGCCGAACGTCGAGCTGGACGAGACCCTGCGCCCGGACTCGGAGGCTCCGCATCTGCGCCCGGAGCATATGGTGCAGGCGCAGCGACATCTGGTGGCCAAGGCGTTGGCCGAGTTCAGCCACGAGAAGCTCATCACCCCGGTCCCGGACGAGTCCCGGGCCCAGGCGGCCTCTCATCAGTCGGCCATCCCTGATGGCGACACCGGGGGGATCCGCGCCTGGCGCCTGGAGATCCCCGGCGCCAGCGTGCATCGCTTCCGTGCCCGCCGCCTGCGTCTGGACCACTGGGTGATCGAGGAGGAGAGCATCCTGCGCCACGATCCCGTCGAGGGACACCAGCTCCCGCTGGACGCTCAGGAGCTCGTGGTCGAGCTCCAGGACCGCCTCGGCATTCCTGATGCGCTGCTGGGCACCTACCTGGAGGAGGTCTCCTCCACTCTCTCCAGCGCGGCCTATAAGCACCAGCGCGGCGGTCCCTCGGCCGCTCAGCTGGCCCGCGGCAGAAGAGACCTCGACGCGGCCGCAGACTTCCAGCAGACCGAAGCCGCCATGACCGAGGGGCATCCCTGCTTCGTGGCCACCAACGGGCGCATCGGCTTCAGCCTGGATGACCTGCGCGCCTACGCTCCGGAGTCGGGAGGGCGATTCCGCTACCTGTGGCTGGCCGCGCGCCGGGCCCATGCCCGCCTGGAGCTGAGCGCCGGTCGCAGCGAGGCGCAGCACTGGGAGGACGAGCTCGGCACCGAGGCCCTGAGCCGCCTGCATGCCCGCCTGGACGCGCTGGGCCTGGACCCGACGGAGTACGCGCTCCTGCCGGTCCATCCCTGGCAGTTCCAGCACCGGATCGCGGTGAGCTTCGCCCCGGACATCGCCCGACGGGACCTGGTGGTGCTGGGGGAGGGCCCCGGGGCGTGGCAGCCTCAGCAGTCCATCCGCACGGCCTTCGACGTCGAGCACCCCGGCCGCTCCTACATCAAGACGGCATTGTCCATCCAGAACATGGGCTTCCTGCGTGGCCTCTCTCCGGCCTACATGCGGGCCACGCCGGCGATCAATGACTGGGTCGCCACCGAGGTCCGCACGGACGCCCGACTGGCGGCCCTGGGCTTCGACGTGCTGCGCGAGCACGCCTCCATCGGCTACACCGGGGACGCCTACCACCGAGCCTCCAGCTCCTCGGACCAGCAGAAGATGCTGGCCGCCCTGTGGCGCGAGAGCCCCTTCGCCCGGCTGGGCGAACAGCGGGGGCAGCCGATGGGCCAGGACGACCGGGCGGGTTCCGGGGAGCGGCTGATGACCATGGCCGCGCTGCTCCATCGTGACGCCCGCGGCGCCTCCGTGGCCGCGGCGCTCATCGGCGGCTCCGGACTGGAGGCGCACCGCTGGCTGGCGGAGTATCTGCGCGCCTACCTGCTGCCGATCATCCACTGCCTGGAGGTCCACGAGCTGGCGTTCATGCCGCATGGGGAGAACATCATCCTGCGGCTGCGCGATGCGCGTGTGACCGGTGTCTTCATGAAGGACATCGGGGAGGAGGCCGCCGTCATCGGGCCTCGCGACCTTGATGCGGAGATCTCCAGGATGCGTCATGTGATCGACGACGACGAAGCCGCCCAGCTGATCTTCACCGACGTCTTCGGCGGGGTGCTGCGCCATCTGGCGGGGATCCTGCACACCGACGGCGTGCTGGACGAGTCCACCTTCTGGGCCACCGTCGGTGCGGTCGTGGCCGAGCAGGAGGAGGCGGGGGAGGCCGAGGACGTGCGCCGCCGTCGTCGGCTGGACCTGCGGGTGCGGCGCTACGCGCAGTCCTGTCTGAACCGGCTGCAGCTGCGCAACACCCGCCAGATGGTGGACCTGTCCGACGCCTCGGGCTCGCTCATCTACTCCGGCGAGCTGGAGAACCCGATCGGCCGGTGACGGGGAGCTGCGTTGCGGGGCTCGGCGGGTCGGGTGCTCAGTCCAGAGCGGGCTCGACCAGGCCGAGCTCCGTGGCGCGGATGATCAGCTGCACCCGGTCCCGCACCCCGAGGCGCTGCATGAGCCGCCCCATGTAGGCCTTCACCGTGGCCTCCGAGACCACCATCTGGGCGGCGATCTCTGCATTGGAACGCCCGCTGGCCAGCAGCTTCAGCCCCTGCAGCTCCCGCTCCGGGATCCGTGGCAGTTCCGGGTAGCGGCGCAGCATGGACTTCACCTGGGCGGGGTCGTCCCTCACCGAGAGCATCAGCTCATGGGCCACAGAGGGGGAGAAGGGCGCCATGCCGACGTGCACCTGCCGGATGGCGTCGATGATCTGCTCAGGTTCGGCGTCCTTGACGATGTAGCCGCCCGCCCCGGCGCGCAGCGCGGGGATCACATAGCGCTCCGTGGAGAACGTCGTCACCGCCAGCACCGAGACCGAGTCGAACATCCGGCGGATCTGCGCGGTGGCCTGGATGCCGTCGGTGCCCGGCATGTGCATGTCCATCACGACCACATCGGGCAGCAGCTGCCCGACCATCTCCACTGCGGCCTTGCCATCGCGGACCTCGCCGATGCAGCTCATGCCCGCGGTGGAGTCCACGTAGGTGCGCAGGGCCGTGGACATCATCGGATGGTCATCGGCGATGAGCACCCGGATCTCACCGACGGCGTCATTCACAGCACTCGCGCAGGTCATGACCATGATTCTAGGACCGCCGCCTGGACGTCCTCGTAGACTGTCTGCGTGCCGAGTGTCGCAGAGGAGTTCGAATCACAGGGGTTCTGGTACGCCCGGGACCTGAACAAATGGCTTCTGGTGGTCGTCACCCTGCTGTTCGGCATCGCCCTGGGCTCGGACATCATCCTGGAGATGCTCGAGGGCAAGTCCTTTCCCGTGGAGATCGCGGTCGCGGGCCTGCTCAGCGTGGGCTGCGTGGTGCTGCTGTGGGTCCGGGTGACCTGGGCCGCCGTCGTCGGGCTGGTGATGGTGGCAGTCAGCCTGTTCACCGAAGGGCTGGCCTACTCGCTGGTGCTGGCGGTGCTGCTCGTCGGCATCGGAGCGATGGTCACCACGAAGCTGTTCCGCCGCACCCTGCTGGCGGCGAGCCTGGTGTGGACGGGGTTCCTGACCAATCAGCTCGAGGAGCCCATCAACGGGCTGGTGCTCATGGCCATCATGGTGCTGCTGATCATGGGCTCCTACGGGCTCGGCTCCGCGTTCCGTAAGGTCACCAACGCCCGCCTGCAGTCCCGGCGCGAGCTCGAGGAGGTCGAAGCCGCGCATCGTGAGTCGGTGGCGGCCGAGCGCAAGTCCATCGCCCGGGACCTGCATGACATCGTCGCCCACGACATCACCATCATCGCCATGCAGTCCCGTGCGGCGCAGATGACCGGCACCGAGGACTCCTATCGCACCGCGGTGGAGGTCATCGGGGAGTCCTCCCGCGCCGCGCTGCAGGACCTGCGTCGCATGCTCAATCTGCTCCAGGAGGACGGCGCCCTCGACGACATCCCCTCGTCCTCGGCCACGGAGCTGGACATCCGCACCGGAGCTGCGACGTTCTGTCAGCAGCTGCGCGGACTCGGGTTCACCGTCACCTACGAGCTCGACGGAGACGTCGCGGCCCTCTCCCGCTCCGTACACGCGGCCCTGTACCGGATCCTCCAGGAGTGCACCACCAATGTGGCCCGCTATGCCGGGCACGGGCAGACCTGCTGGGTCCTGATCTGGTCGGGGGAGGAGGAGGCCGGGCTGACGGTGAGCAACACGGTGACCTCCCGTGGCAGGGCGGTGTCTCGCTGGTCCAGCTCAGGAGCGGGACTGATCGGCATCCGGGACCGCGCGGCGGCCTTCGGCGGCACCGCCCGCGCCGGCTTCGACCGCAAGGGTCACTGGGTGGTCACGGTCCAGGGCCTGAAGAAGGACTGAGATCCCGGTGCCCGGGGGTGTGCTGAGGAGTCTGCCGCCGACGCGAGGTACGTCCAGCCCACGTCAGGGATTTCGGGACCCCTGGAACTGAAGCGCGACACCCTGCCGCAGCCTGACGTGAACCTTGAAGAAAGCTGAAAGACACGCCGCGTGAGTCGCCGAACACTAGACGAAAGTCGACTAGAGCGAGCTTGGTTGCCAGAGGAAAATAGTTTGTGGCGTACAGAAACGGTGTACGTGCATCACGAGAACCTGGCTTGGAGACCCCGGAGGTTTCGGTGCAACGGCCTTCGGTGAGGTGCTCGGTCAGTGTACGGCCCGGGCGGTGAGAACGGCATCGCCCGGGCCTCTCTCGTGTCCAGGGCCTCAGGCGGACGCGCCGCTGCGGCGCAGGCCGCCCTGCCACAGGGCGTCGAACGGGGTCCCTCCGGCCACGCGCTGACGGATGCCGGCGGTGACGAACTCCTTCGCACGTCGGGCCGCCTCCAGCGGGGTCGCTCCCTGGGAGAGCTTCGCGGCCACGGCGGCGGCCAGCGAGCAGCCGGCTCCGGAGACCGCGTGCTCCCCGATCTTCGGTGCACGGAGCACCTCGGTGCCGTCCTCGCCCACGAAGACGTCGACCGCCTCCGGGCCCTCGAGCCGGACCCCACCCTTGGCGAGCACCGCGGCGCCCGAGATCCGGTGGATCTCCTGAGCGGCCGCGGTGAGGTCCTCCAGGCTGCGTACGGCCATCCCGGAGAGCTGCTCGGTCTCGAAATGATTGGGGGTCACGAAGGTGGCCTGGGGCAGGAGCTCGGTCTTCAGCGCGTTGTCGGTGTCCAGCGCGTGGCCCGGCTCCTGGCCCTTGCAGATCAGCACCGGGTCCAGCACCACGTGGCGAGGCCGTCGCTCCCTGATCGCCTGGCCCACGGTGGAGATGGTGGCCGGCGAGCCCATCATGCCCAGCTTCACGGTGTCCAGGGCGTCGGCGTCGTAGTCGCCGAACACCGCCTCGATCTGGTCAGCGATGACCTGCGGCTCCACGGGCACGAAGCGGTGGTTCCAGCTGTCCTTCGGGTCGAAGGAGACGATGCAGGTCAGCGCGATGATCCCGAAGCTGCCCAGCTCCTGGAAGGTCTTCAGGTCGGCCTGCGCGCCGGCGCCGCCGGTCGCCTCAGAGCCGGCGATCGTCAGAGCCATCGGCGGGCGGGCGGTCTGGGAGAGGTGGTCAGTCATCGTCACGTCCTTCAGCAGCAGCGGTGGGGGTGCGGTCGGCCGGATCCTCCACGGTCGTCAGCGGCTGAGCCGCCCAGCGGCCCACTCCCAGGAGTACGCCCGCGGGGAATCCGACCAGCGGAATGAGCATCGGCATCAGTCCGCCGGTGCCGGCCAGCAGCACCACGGGGCCGTACAGCAGGCCCACCAGCGCGTAGCCCAACACATGCACGCTGGGGTTGAGGTGGTGGCGGTACAGCCAGCTCACCAGCAGGGTCCCCGGGATGCCCACGGCGACGGCGGCGCCGCCGATCAGCGGGATGAGCGGAGTCAGGAAGCCCTGGTCGTCGAGGCCGGGGACGAAGGAGAGGCCCAGCAGCAGCCCTCCCATGACGGCGGTGGGCAGCAGCCAGGAGACGACCCATCCGGTGACGCCGAGTCTCAGACGCGCACGGTGAGTCGGGCGGTGCTGGCGCGGACGACGACGTCGGGCGGTCTTCTCCGGAGCGGGGGTGGTCATCGGGGGCCCTTTCAGCGATCGGCGGGCACTTCCTGCGGCGGCGCCCCAGTCTACCGGCCACGCCTGGACGTGGCGCGGCCTGGGCTCAGGGTCATCGTCTCGGTGAAGTTCGGGCGTGGGCAGCGGGTGGCGACGTCGTCGTGCGGTGGATGGTGCGCAGCTCCAGAACCTGGTGGACGCATGGGGAAGATCACAGGAAAACCCGCTGTGCCCTTCAAAAGTTCTGAATGTCGTGACAAACTGACAATTAAAGCGACGAAGGAGCACCCGTGACCCACGACCTCGAGATCACCCTGGACCGGTCATCCCCGGTGCCGCTGTATCACCAGGTGGCGTCGGCTTTCGAAAAGGCCATCAGGGACGGATCACTTCCTGCCGAGACCAAGCTGGAGAACGAGATCTCCCTGGCTAAGCGCTACAACCTCTCACGCCCGACCATGCGGCAGGCCATGGACCAGCTGGTGCAGCACGGATTGGTCGTCCGGCGCCGCGGAGTCGGCACCCAGGTCATCGGCGCCCCGGTCCGGCGCAACCTGAAGCTCTCCAGCCTGTACAACGACCTCCAGGACGAGGGGGCGACTCCGCAGACCACTGTGCTCTCCCTGGAGCTGACCCGCGCGGAGGCCGAGGTCGCCGAGAAGCTCAACCTCGCTCAGGGGGCCGAGGTCCATCACATGATCCGTCTGCGCAGCGTGGACGGCCGACCGCTGGCGATCATGGAGAACTGGGTGCCGCGGAGCATCGCTTCCTTCGACCAGGCAGAGCTCGAATCCGATGGCCTCTACAACCTGCTGCGCCGTGCCGGAATCGACTTCCGCATGGCCCACCAGACCGTCGGCGCCGACATCGCCGACGCCGACCAGGCCACGCTTCTCGCCACCGATGTCGGCGCGCCCCTGGTGATGATGGACCGGACCGCGCTGGACAGCCGGGGGATCGCCGTCGAATGCGGGCACCACGTCTATCGCGCCGACATGTACTCCTTCGACATCACCCTCGTGAACTGACCGCACGCCTGACGCTCCGTCTGCCAGGCCCCCTCGGAAAGGACAGCCATGACTTCCACACGCCCTGATGCCCCGACCTCGCCCTGGTTCCACCGCGCCGGCTCGGCCGCCCAGGGGGACTGGATGCTCGACCTCGGCACCCCCGACTCCACCACCGAGGTGCCGGGCTGGAAACACACCGGCCTGCGGGTGGCCGACCTCGGCGCCGGGCAGACCATCGCTCTGGACGCCCAGGAGGAGGAGCGCATCGTGGTGCCGCTCTCGGGCGCGTTCACCGTGGAGGTCGACGGGCACAGGTACGAGCTGGCCGGGCGGACGTCGGTGTTCCATGGCCCCACCGATGTCCTCTACACCGGCATTCGGCGCGCCGCCACCGTCAGCTCGGCCGGAGGCGGCCGAGTGGCGGTGGCCTCCGCACCTGCTACGGCGGAGCACCCGGTGCGGCATCTGCCAGCCGCAGACATCCCGCTCGAGCTGCGCGGCGCCGGCGTCTGTTCCCGCCAGGTGCACAACTTCGGCACTCCGGCCACCCTCGAGGCCGACCGGTTCATCGTCTGCGAGGTGCTCACCCCCGCCGGGAACTGGTCCTCCTACCCGCCGCACAAGCATGATGAGGAGGCCGAGGGGGAGACCGCCCTCGAGGAGATCTACTACTTCGAGATGCAGACCGCGCAGGACATGCCGGTGCCGAGCCCGGCGGAGGGCGGCCCGGATGCCATGGGGTACCAGCGCGTCTACGCCTCCGACGAGCGCGAGATCGACGTCACTGCCGAAGTGCGCAGCGGCGACGTCGTCCTGGTGCCCTATGGCTGGCATGGGCCGGCCATGACCCCTCCCGGCCACGACATGTACTACCTCAATGTGATGGCCGGCCCAGGCCCGGTGCGTCAGTGGCTGATCAGTGACGATCCGCACCACGGGTGGATCCGCAAGACCTGGGAGGGCCAGGATCTGGACTCCCGGCTGCCCTTCTCCGGCTGAGCCGCGTGGCGGCCCTCTGACCAAGGAGCATCTGCCATGACCACCGTCCTCGGGCTGATCGGCGTCGGGCGCATCGGCGTCATGCACGCCCGCACCATCCAGGCGCTCGCTGACGACGGCGTGGAGCTGATCCTCGCCGATGTCGACGTCGCTCGGGCTCGGCAGGTCTCCGCGGAGCTCGGGTGCCGGGTCGCCGAGGACGTCGACGCGCTCTTCGCCGCCGCGCCGGACGGCGTGGTCATCGCCGTGGGGACCCCGCAGCACGCCCCGCTGATCCTGCGAGCCGCCCAGGCCGGCATCCCCGCCTTCTGCGAGAAGCCGGTGGCCGAGTCGACCGAGGCCTCAGTGGCCGTGCTGGAGGCGATCGCCCGGCACGGCGCCACAGTCCAGATCGGCCACCAGCGCCGCCTGGACCCCGGGCACCTCGCCGCCCGCCAGGCCCTGCAGCGCGGGGAGCTGGGGTGGCTGCACACCATCCGGGCCATCACCGCAGACATGGCTCCGCCCTCGGTGGAGTTCCTGGCCACCTCGGGGGGCCTGTTCCGGGACTGCTCGGTGCACGACTTCGACAGCATCCAATGGCTCACGGGCCAGCGGATCGTGGAGGTCTACGCCCGAGGCTCCAACAACGGCGACCCGGCGATCGGAGGCGTGGGCGACGTCGACACCGCCGTGGCCCTGGCGACCTTGGAGGATGGGACGGTCGCCACCGTCTCCGCCACTCGGTACAACGGAGGCGGTCACGACGTGCGGCTGGAGCTCCAGGGCTCCGCAGGCACTGTGCAGGTGGGGCTTGACGACAGCTACGCCGGTCGCTCCGCCGAGCTCGGGGTCGACTTTCCTGCGGGACCCGCGCACCAGACCTTCCATGAGCGCTTCGCCGAGGCGTACCACCACGAGATGCGCGCCTTCCTCGAGCTGGTGCGCGGGCAGCGCGAGAACCCGTGCCCTCCGGGCGAGGCCGTGGACGCCTCCCGGGTGGCCGATGCGGCCCAGGAGTCCCTGGAGACCGGACGCCCGGTGCGCGTCCGGCGCTGAGCACGCCGCCGTCTGCGTCTCTGCGGCTCCGCCGAGGCGGTCTGGACTTCTGCCCTCCGTCATGTGCATGCCCTGCCGGCGGGTCCCCGTTTTGTGCGTATGTCCTGACATCCTATTGACAATGTGATGAGCGTCACTCAGGATGGAGCCACGAGGGCCACCGCATCCGACGCCTCGTGGCCACAGTCTCGAAGGAGAGACCATGCACCGTTCATCTCGCACCACCTCCGTTGACCCCGCTCCCATCGGTCCCGCCTCATCTCATCCATCGCGGCGTCGCATCACCGCCCGAAGCGCCGCCGTCCTCGGCATCGCCGCGCTGCTCGTCTCCGCCTGCTCCGGTGAAGGAGGCCGGGCGGACGCAGGGGGAGGCGATGACGCCGACCGTGCCGGAGGCGTCGACACCGAGGAGCGCACCGTCTACCTGATCACCCATGCGGTCGAGGGTGACACCTTCTGGGACTACGTGCGCAGCGGCGCCGAGGAGGCCGCCGCCAAGGACAACATCAACCTCGTCTACAACTCCCACCGTGAGGGCGCCCAGCAGGCCGAACTGATCCAGTCAGCCATCGACGCCGGCGCCGACGGCATCGCCGTCACCATGGCCAAGCCGGACGCCATGGCCCCGGCCGTGCAGCGCGCCATCGACGCCGACGTCCCGGTGGTCTCCCTCAACGCCGGGGAGGAGGAGGCCTTCGACGCCGGCGCCTTCGCCCACTTCGGGCAGAACGAGTCGGTCGCCGGCGAAGCCGTGGGGGAGTACCTCGAGGAGCAGGACATCTCCCATCCGATCTGCGTGATCCAGGAACAGGGCCACGTGGGCCTGGAGTCTCGCTGCGACGGTATCCGGGAGGTCCTCCCTGACACGGAGAACCTCTATGTGGAGGGCTCGGACATGACCCAGGTGGCCTCCACCGTGCGGGCCAAGGTCGACTCCGCGGACGACGCCGACGCGATCATCGGCCTCGGCGGTCCCTTCACCATGACCATCCTGGAGGAGGTGGAGTCCTCCGAGTCGGACATCACCGTCGGTTCCTTCGACCTCAACGCGGACATCGCCCAGGCCATCGTCGACGGCGAGATCCTCTTCGCGGTCGACCAGCAGCCCTGGCTGCAGGGTTACCTGGCTGTCGACTCGCTGTGGCTGCACTTCCATGGCGCCTTCGAACCGGGCGGCGGCCTGCCCGTGCTGACCGGCCCCAGCATCGTCGATGAGGACAACGCCGAGGCCGTCCTCGAATTCGCCGGCGACGGCCTGCGCTGAGCGAAGAAGGGACCAGACCATGACCACCACACCCACCGCCCCCGCCGGGGCGGCACCGGCACCTGTGAACGCCGGCGCCGATGAGCGGGTCAGTCGGCGAGGCCTCATCGGCACCCTCATGGCCCGCCCCGAAGTCGGCGCGGCGGTCGGCGCGATGGCGGTGTTCGTCTTCTTCGCCCTCGTCGCCCCACCGTTCACCACCGCAGGCGGCATCTCCACAGTGCTGTACGGGGCCTCCACCATCGGCATCATGGTCGTCGGCGTCTCGCTGCTGATGATCGGTGGGGAATTCGATCTCTCCACCGGGGTCGCCGTGATCTCCTCAGCGCTGGTGGCCTCCCTGTTCAGCTGGTACTTCGCCACCAACATCTGGGTCGGCGTCTCGCTGGCCCTGGTCGCCTCCTTGGCGGTGGGGGCCGTCAACGGGCTGATCTTCATCAAGACGAAGCTGCCCAGCTTCATCGTCACCCTGGCGATGTTCCTGATGCTCACCGGCCTCAACCTCGCCCTGACCCGGCTCATCGGCGGCTCGGTCTCCTCCCCGCCGATCTCCACCATGGACGGCTTCACCTCCGCCCAGGCGATCTTCGCCTCATCAGTGACGATCTTCGGGGTGAACTTCAGGATCACCATCTTCTACTGGATCCTGCTGGTGGCGGTGGCCTCCTTCATCCTGCTGCGCACCAAGATCGGCAACTGGATCTTCGCCGTCGGCGGTGACCAGAACGCCGCGCGCGCCGTGGGCGTCCCCGTGACCGCCACCAAGATCGGGCTGTTCATGGGTGTCGGCTTCTGCGCCTGGGTGCTGGGCATGCACCAGCTCTTCGCGTTCAGCACCGTCCAGTCCGGTGAGGGCATCGGCAACGAGTTCCTCTACATCATCGGCGCGGTCATCGGCGGCTGCCTGCTCACCGGCGGCTACGGGTCCGCCATCGGCGGGGCCCTGGGTGCCCTGATCTTCGGTATGGCCTCGCGCGGCATCATCTACGCCGAATGGAATCCGGACTGGTTCCGCTTCTTCCTGGGCGTGATGCTCCTGCTGGCCACGATCGTGAACCTGATGGTCCGCCGTCGGGTCGAGAAGAAGTAGGAGGGGCCATGGACGAGGCATCACAGGCACCCCACCACGGCGACGCCGCTGGGGAAGCCGGAGCAGATACCGCCGTGCAGGCCACGGCGCTGGTCGCGCTGGAAGGTGCGGGGAAGCGCTACGGCAACATCATCGCGCTGCGGGACGTCACCATGGACGTCCACGCCGGACAGGTCACCTGCGTGCTGGGGGACAACGGCGCCGGGAAGTCCACCCTGATCAAGATCATCGCGGGGCTGCACCAGCACTCCGACGGTGTCATGCGGATCAATGGTGAGGAGACCGTCTTCGACTCGCCTCGTGACGCCCTGGGGGCCGGGATCGCCACGGTCTACCAGGACTTGGCCGTGGTGCCGCTGATGCCGGTCTGGAGGAACTTCTTCCTCGGCTCGGAGCTTACTGTCGGCTGGGGGCCGTTCGCCCGGCTCGACGTCACCGCCATGAAACGCATCGCCAAGGAGGAGCTCTTCGAGATGGGCATCGACCTGCGCGACGTCGACCAGCCCATCGGTACGCTCTCCGGCGGTGAACGCCAGTGTGTGGCCATCGCCCGGGCGGTCTACTTCGGGGCGAAGGTCCTCATCCTGGATGAGCCGACCGCTGCGCTGGGAGTCAAGCAGTCCGGCGTCGTGCTGCGCTACATCATGCAGGCCAAGAACCGCGGGCTGGGGGTCGTGTTCATCACCCACAACCCGCACCACGCGTTCCCTGTGGGGGACCGGTTCATGGTCCTCAAGCGCGGCCGCTCCATCGGCAATCACGTCAAGGATGAGATCAGCATCGACGATCTCACCGCGCAGATGGCCGGCGGCGCCGAGCTGCAGGAGCTCAGCCACGAGCTGGCGCAGCTGGGCGGCCACACCGCGGAGATGAAACAGGTCGAGGCAGATCTCGAGCAGACGCTGCGTGGGCGTCCAGCGCAGTGAGGCGTCCAGCGCAGTGACGAGCTGCGGAGGCTCCCCGAGAACCGTGACCTCCCTTTCCGGGGCGGGCACTCTGATGGGGAGCCCTTCTCCGCACACGGGGTGGGGGAGTAGGGTCCTGATCACGAGGACCCCCGCGATCCGTCACAGGAGGAGACCACGATGCCCGATGTTCCAGAACCGGTGGGCAGCTTCATCGCCGCAGTGAACCGCCATGACGAACCGAGCTTCCTCGCCGCCTTCGGCGAGGACGGCGTCGTCGATGACTTCGGGCGGATCTTCACCGGCCCCGATGAGATCAAGGCTTGGAGCGACGTCGAGTTCATCGGTGCGCGCGGCACCATGGACCTCGAGTCGATCGAGGAGAAGGGTGACACCGTCACGGTGATCGCCGACTGGCGCAGCAACCACGCCAACGGACGATCGGAGTTCACCTTCACCGTCGACGGCGAGAGGCTGCGGGCCATGCGCATCCGCGGCGCCCACTGAGCCCGGTCGACGGTGCCGCCGCCTCTCCCGCCGGGAGTCGGATCAGCGCAGCCCGGCCTGCACTGCGGCGTTCAGGAGGACCTCGGCCGCCTCCTCTATGCCCTCCACCGGGCCGAGTGAGGTGTCCTCGTGTTCGATCTGGCATGCCATGTTCGGGTCCACCTCGTTCAGCGCATGAAGGAATCGCGCCCAGTAGTCCACGTCGTGGCCCCGTCCCAGGGCGACGAAGTCCCAGGCGGAGTTGCGGGGCCATTCGTTCGCCCACTCGTCGGCTCCGAGCTGCTGCCGGGGCTCGTCCGCCCCGAGTCGTCGGAAGCTGTTGTCCAGTACGCCGCACCAGGCGGCCTCCGGGTTGATGCGGACATCCTTTGCCGCCGCGTGGACGATGTGGGCGCCCAGCTGACGCACTACGTGGATGGGGTCCATCTGCTGCCAGAACAGGTGGCTCGCGTCCAGCTCCACCCCGATGTTCTGCGCACCGGTGCGTTCGATCAGCTCCAGGAACGAGGGCGGGTTGAACACCACGTTCTGGGGGTGGAGCTCGATAGCGACCTTGACCCCGTGCTCACCGGCCAACTCGTCGATCTCCCGCCAGAACGGCACAGCCACCTCCCACTGGTGCTCGAGCACGTCCAGGGCGCGTGAGGACCAGGCGTTGACGACCCAGCTCGGCTGGGCGGCACCCGGCTCGGCCCCAGGCAGGCCAGACATCGTCACGACACGCGTCTGGCCCAGCGCGCCTGCCACGCGGATGCTCCGGCGCAGGTCCTCGGCGTGCTGTTCCCCGGTCCGTCGGTCCGGGTGCAGGGGATTGCCGTTGCAGTTGAGCCCCTGCAGGCTCACCCCAGTGCCGGAGAAGGACGTCAGCCAGTCGCGGGCGACCGCCGGGTCGGCGTCGATCTCCTTGACCGGGATGTGGGCGGCCGGAAGGAATCCTCCGGTATTGATCTCGACGGCGTTCAGCCCAGCCTCGGCCACGACCTTCAAAGCATCAGCCAGCGGGCGGTCATGCAACGGTGCGGTATACAGTCCCAGGTGCATTAGCAGTCCCTTCTCGTCGGTGAGGTGTTCAGCGGGCTATGGTCCTCGGCGTGCCGCCGGAGGCTGCTGAGGCGGCGATCGCCTCGATGAGCTCCATGTTGTGCAGGCCATCCTCGAAGGTGGCGTTGCGTAGCCAGGAATCCTCCTCGGCCAGCCCGGCGACCTCCTCCAGGAACGCCCGGGCCTGGAAGACGAAGCCATCGTTCTGGCCGAAGCCGATGCCAGGGGCAGACATCGGGAAGCCCTCGCCCACATAGGGGTGGCCGGGGCCCAGCCTGATCGTCCGGAATCCGTTGTCGACGTCCCGGTTGCCCCCGATGTCTCGGGTGTGGACCTGGATCTCCGCCGGATTCTCCTGATCCCACACTGCGGCACCCTCGCGGCAGGAGATCTCCAGCCGCAGCGAGTTGGGGTGTCCGTGAGAGACCCGCGACGCTTCAAAGGTGCCCGCGGCGACGTCGAACTGCGCGGTGAAACCCGCCCAGTCGTCGTTGGTCACCGGTTCGGTCTCGGCGCTGACCTCGCCCCTGCCGTGACCCACCGTGCTGCCCAGCGGCAGGGGGCGCTCGGTGACCACGGTGCGGAAATGGGCACCTGCCACCGAACGCATCGGCCCGGCCAGGAACTCTGCGGCATAGAGCAGGTGGCTGCCGACGTCGGCCAGCGCGCCGGAGCCCGGAGCTCCTCGGTAGCGCCAGGTCATCGGCACCTGCGGATCACAGGCGTAGTCAGCCAGGTACCGGCCATGCAGGTGCACCACCTCGCCCAGTGCTCCTGAGGTCACCAGCTCGCGCAGCGCGGCGAGCCCCGGTGCCCGACGGAAGGTGAAGCCGATGCGCACCACCTGCCCGGAGGCCTCCGCCCCGAGCGCGGTCTGCGCCATCGCCCGGGCGTCCTCCATGGTGTCGGAGAGCGGCTTCTCACACAGCACATGTTTGCCGGCGGAGACCAGAGCCTCGACGATCTCCCGGTGCAGCCGATTGGCCACCACCACAGAGACGACGTGGACGTCGTCGGCGTCCAGCAGCGCCCGCCAGTCGGTCTCGACCCGTTCGAAGCCGTACCGGCCGGCGACATCACGGGCCAGCGGCTCGGCGATGTCGGCGATCGCGGTCAGCTTCACCGGCCGGGGGAACGGGCTGCGCACCGTGGTGGCCGCCCGCCAGGCTGCGGCGTGGGCCGCCCCTGCCATCCCGGCGCCGATCACGGCGATTCCGATCTGCTTTCCCCTCATGCGGGTTCTCCTTCCGGAAGTTCTGCTGAGACGTGTCGAGCTGGTGTGTTTCCGCCTGAATAACGGTGTTCCGACACGTCATTCAGGCGGAAACACACCAGCTCAACGGGGGATAGGGAAGCTCGGGATCCTCAGCGCATGCGCTTCGGGCTCGGGATCACCGGCATACCGGCGGTGTTGCGGAAGTTGGTCTCGATCTCCTCCAGGGACCTGCCCTTGGTCTCCGGCACCCGGAGGTAGGTGAACACCAGGGCGGCGAAGCAGATGACCGAGAATCCCGCGAAGAGCCAGCCGACACCGACGGCCTCGAGGACCGGCGGGAAGCCCAGGGCCACGACGCCGTTGGCGAACCACAGGGCCGTGGTGGCCAGACCCATCGCCGCCGCCCGCACACCCAGGGGGAAGATCTCACCGAGCATGACCCACACGATGGAGCCCCAGCTGGCCTGGAACATGAAGATGTAGATCGCCATGCAGGCCAGCGTGATGATGCCGACGACTCCGAAGCCGTCCGGCTCGGGAAGCAGCAGGTTGGTCAGGGCCAGGATCGCCAGGCTCAGGCAGCTGCCGATGGCGCCGGCGATCAGCAGCGGCTTGCGGCCCCAGCGGTCCGCGTAGGTCAGCGCCAGCCAGATGGCCAGGACGTTCATGACGCCGATGATCAGGTTGGAGGCGATGGCGGCCTGGTCGGAGAAGCCCACATTCTGCAGGGTGGTGGGCGCGTAGTAGATGATCGTGTTGATGCCCATGATCTGCTGGAAGATCGCCAGGCCCAACCCGACGAAGAGGATCGGCTTGACCCAGGGCTGCAGCAGCGCCTTGAGGTTCTGCGCGCCGGCGGCCTCTTCCTCCTTCTGGATGAGGTGGATCTCCATGAGCTCCCGCTCCGCCTCATCCGGGGTGCGGTCGTAGAGCAGGATCGTCAGGGCCTCGTCTTCGCGGCCCTTCTTGACGAGCCAGCGCGGGGTCTCCCAGATGAAGGCCAAACCGACGGCGAAGAGGATGGAAGGGATCACCGAGAGGCCCAGCATCCAGCGCCAGGACTCCATCGGGGCGAAGCTCAGGCCGATGATGAAACCGATGAACTGCCCGGAGACGATCGCCAGGGCGTAGAACGCGGTGACCTTGCCGCGGATGCGAGCCGGGGAGATCTCGGAGAGGTAGACCGGCAGCGTCACGGCGGCCAGGCCGGAGCCCAGACCGACGATGAAGCGGAAGATGAACAGCACCGTGGCATCCGGGGCCAGGGCCATGCCGATGGGGGCGATGATGAACGTGACCGCGGTGGCCAGCAGGATCTTCCAGCGGCCGTACTTGTCGGAGAGCCGGCCGCCGACCGCCGCGCCGAAGACGGCGCCGATGATCAGGCCGGTCACGATCCAGCCCTCGGCCCAGCTGGTGAGCTCGAAGTCGGGACGCAGGTAGACCAGCGCTGCGGAGATGACGCCGGTGTCATAGCCCCAGTTGAGCCCGCCGAGGGCTCCGAAGAGGTAGATGAGCATTGCGCTCTTCTTCCGTCCCGCGCCGGGAGCCCTGTCCGGGGCCTGCGGAGTTCGATGAGATTCCATGATCCTGTAGATCCTGTCTGTTCCGGTTGATAGGTGCGCCTGATCGGGTCCGGACAAGGAGTCGAACGCCTGGAGCAGGCGGCGAGGGGAGGTCTCCGGGTCACCCCCGGGCGGCCTCCATGCGGTCGCGCATCTGGCGACGCTGGTACTTCGAGACCTCCACGGCATCCTCGTTCTCGCCGAAGACGCTGCTGACCATGACGGTCTCCTCGCGCTGGTCGAAGCCGTTGCGGGCGAGCTCGGAGAAGAAGTGATCCCAGTCGACGTCGCCCACGCCGATCTTGTTGTGCTGGTGGACCCGGGCCGGGGTGCCGGGCGGGTTGGTGATGTAGCGCAGCCCGTTGGAGCGGTGGTGGTCGAAGGTGTCGGCCACGTGGATCACCCGCAGCCGGTCGCCGACCTCGTCGAGCACGGTCGCCATCGGGTCCTCGTAGTGGAACGTGTGCGGGGCGACGTAGGCGAAGCTGAGGTTCTTGGAGTTCGCGCCACGGATGACCCGCCAGCCGGCCAGGCCCTGCTCCACGAAGTCGTCGGGATGCGGATCGATGGCCACATTGATGCCCTCCGACTCGATGATCGGCAGCAGCTCCTCCAGGGAGCGGTAGAACGCCCGCTCGGACTCCTCGGCCCGCTCGGGTCGCCCGGAGAACTCGGTGTTCATCTGGTCCACACCCAGGTCCACGGTGATCTGGATCGCGCGCTTCCAGTAGCGCACCGCGGCCTCGCGGGCGTCCGGCTCGGGGGAGGACCAACGCAGCACCGGCAGCACCGAGGCGACGCCGACGCCGGCGTCGGAGCAGGCTTTGCGGAACCGGGCGACGAGGTCGTCGTCGGCCTTGGGATGGTTGTGGAAGGGGATGAAGTCGGCGTGCGGAGTCATCTGCAGCCATTCGAAGCCGAGCTCCGCAGCGAGCTTCGGAAATTCCAGCAGCGAGTGCGTCTGGTGGAACGGCGTCGGGTCCAGGGCATACTTCATGACGGTGTCCTTCGGAAATGTCGTGGCGGTGGCTCTCGGTGCGGGGCGGAGCGGGTCAGGTGAGCGCGGGAGATCCGGTGTGGCTGCTGTAGAAGCTGGGCTTCGGCGCCAGTTCCACGTGCTCGATCGTGCCGTTGCGCTGGGCGGCGACTCCGGCGGCGCAGCAGGCGGCGGTGGCGTAGCCGTCCCAGGCGCTCGGCCCGTCGATTCTGCCGTGGAGGGTGGCGTCCACCCACTGCTGGACCTCGAGGTCGTAGGCGTCGCGGAAGCGAGTCACGAAGCCGGCGTCGATCTCGTGGCCGGAGCGACCTGCGGTGGTCAGCTCGAACTCCGAGCCCTCGCCGATCTTCACCAGGCCGTTCTCGAAGGTGGCCTGGGTGTGGACCTGGTAGCCGATCTGGGCGTTGACGAAGATCTCCACGTCAGCCAGCAGCCCGGACTGGGTCTGTACGGTGACGTGCTGAGGATCGCGGACCGTCCCGGCGCGGGACGTGGTGCGTCCGATGCGGACGGAGACGTTGGTGATCTCCTCTCCGGTGAAGTAGCGCACGGCGTCGAACTCGTGGACCACGGAGTCGTGGATGACCATCTCGTCGGTGAACTCCGCCGGTGCCTCCGGGTTGCGGTGCTGGTGGTGCAGCATCAGCAGCTCGCCGAGCTCAGCGGAGTCGATCGTCTCCTTGAGGCGCCGGTAGCCGGCGTCGAATCGGCGCATGAAGCCGACCTGGATCAGCTGACGGCCGGCGGCGACCTCGGCCTCGACCACGCGCAGCGCGGACTCGGGATCCGGAGTCAGGGGCTTCTCGCAGAGCACCGGCAGCCCGGCGTCGATGATCTTCAGCAGCGCCTCCTCGTGAAGGAAGCCGGGGGTGGCCAGCACGACGGCGTCGGCGATCCCGGAGGCGAGGAGCTCGTCCACGCTGGAAAGGACCTCCGCGCCGCCCGCGTTCGCGGCGACAGTGCCGGCGCGCTCGACGTCGACGTCCACGACGGCGCTGACCCTGGTGCGCAGGGTGTGGTGGGCGAGACGGTCCACGTGGTCCGAGCCCATTCGCCCGGCGCCCACGACGGCGACGCGGAGTTCGTCCTGCTGCGGTGTCGACATTGCCTTCAGCTCTCCTCTGTCCTGCGGATAGATCTGCGGGGTGCGGCCGGTGGTCTGCCGGGGTCGCGGATGGTGTGGGCGCTCACTGTGGGGAGCACGGAGGAAGCGCCTGCACCTTGTGATGACACTCACTGTAGGACGCATCACAGTACTTTGTCCAGACATTCGGACGAAATGACTTTCGAGGGTCGTGAGCGCCGCTGTCCGCGCGCTCGGCCCTGATACACAGATCGTCCCTCCATTGCAGGTCGTCGCTGAATCCAGAGACGATCTGCCACGAAGGGACGATCTGCGGGGTGGGGCGCTGTGGGATGCCCCACGGCGCCCGCGACGGAGGTTTCAGCCGTTCGACGGGAAGTTCATCGAGGCGGTGGACTCGTCGTTCTGGTGCGGCCAGCGCTGGGTGATGACCTTGCCGCGGGTGTAGAAGCGCACGCCGTCGGGACCGTAGATGTGGTGGTCCCCGAACAGGGAGTCCTTCCAGCCGCCGAAGGAGTGCTGGGCGGCCGGCACCGGGATCGGCACGTTCACGCCGATCATGCCCACAGTGACCTGCCGCTGGAAGGTGCGGGCCGCATTGCCGGAGCCGGTGAAGATCGCGGTCCCGTTCCCATAGGGATTGGCGTTGATGACCTTGATCGCGTCCTCCAGAGAGTCCACACGGACCACCGCCAGCACCGGGCCGAAGATCTCCTGCTCATAGGCGGACATGGTCTCCTGCACCCGGTCCAGGACGGTCGGGCCCACGAAGAAGCCCTCCTCGTGTCCGGAGACCGTCAGGTCCCGGCCATCGACGACGACGGCGGCACCGTCCGCCTCCGCCTCGCCGACCAGTCGCACCACGCGGTCCTTGGAGGCGGGGGTGATCAGCGGGCCCATGTCCGAGGAGCCCTCGGTGCCGTCGCCCACGGTGATGTTCCGGGCGCGCTCACCGACCTTCTCCACGATGCCGTCGGCCGCCTCGCCCACGGCCACGGCCACCGAGATGGCCATGCAGCGCTCGCCGGCGGAGCCGAAGGCCGCCGCCGAGAGGTGGTCCGCGGCCAGGTCCAGGTCGGCGTCAGGCATGACCACCGCGTGGTTCTTCGCACCGCCGAGGGCCTGGACGCGCTTGCCGTGCCGGGTGCCCGTCTCGTGGACGTACTTCGCGATCGGGGTGGACCCTACGAAGGAGACCCCGTCGACCAGCTCATGGGTCAGCAGGCCGTCGACGATCTCCTTGTCCCCGTGCAGCACCTGGAAGACGCCGTCGGGCAGGCCGGCCTCCTTCCACAGCTTTGCGAGCAGAACAGAGGCCGACGGGTCCCGCTCGGAGGGCTTGAGCACGAAGGCGTTGCCGGTGACGATCGCCACCGGGGCCATCCACAGCGGCACCATGACGGGGAAGTTGAAGGGGGTGATGCCGGCGACCACGCCTAGCGGCTGACGGAAGGAGTAGACGTCGATGCCGGTGGAGACCTGATCCGAGTAGTCGCCCTTCAGGGTCTGCGGGGCCGCGCAGGCGAACTCCACGACCTCCAGGCCGCGAGCGACCTCCCCGGCGGCGTCGTCGAGCACCTTGCCGTGCTCGGCGGTGATCAGCGCGGCCAGCTCCTGGGTGTGGGAGTGCACCAGCTCACGGAACTTGAAGAGCACCGCCATGCGCTTGGACAGCGAGGTCTCGCCCCAGACGTCGGCCGCGCGGCGGGCCGTCTGCAGGGCCTTCTCCAGGTCCTCGGCGTCGCCCAGATGCAGGCTGCCGGTCACCTGCCCGGTGGCAGGGTTGTACACGTCCTGGCGGCGCTCGCCGTGGCCGCCGTCGGCCGCACCGTCGATCCAGTGGGTGATCTCGGTGACGGTGCCCTCAGACTGGGCGGGGGAAGTGGTCTGGGTGGTGGTCATCAGTGGTTCCTCTCGTGGTCGTCGCGGCCGTCGCCGAGCAGCAGGCGCTGGCGGGACTTGTGGTCGCTGTAGGTCGTGAATGCTTCATGGGTGGAGTCCAGCTCCGAGACGCCGGTCACCGGCACGTCCCACCAGGACTCGGAGTCCGGGGCGTCCAGGTACAGGTCGGAGTTGATGTGGATCAGCACCGGCCCGTCAGCCTCCGGACGGGCCTTGGCCTCGGCGACGGCGGCGTTCAGCCGGTCGACGGCGTCGGCGCCGGGGTGCACACGGATCACGTCCACACCGAGGGACTCGGCGTTGGTGGCGATGTCGATAGGCAGCTCGTGGGCGCCGTCGAACCGCTGCTCCTCCTCCAGGTAGCGGTACTTGGTGCCGAAGCGCTGGGAGCCCAGTGACTCGGAGAGCGAGCCGATGGAGGCATAGCCGTGGTTCTGCAGCAGCACCACGATCAGCTTGATCCGCTCCGCCACCGCGGTGACCAGCTCGGTGTGCATCATCAGATAGGAGCCGTCCCCCACCATCACGACGACGTCCCGGCCGCCCTGTGCGGACCTCCCCTCAGCCTCGGCCTCAGCCAGCGCAGCGCGTTTGACTCCGAGGCCGCCGGCGATCTCATAGCCCATGCAGGAGAAGGCGTACTCGACGTGATAGCCGTGGGAGTCCTTGACGCGCCAGAGCTTGTGCAGGTCGCCGGGCAGCGAACCGGCCGCGCAGATCACCACGTCACGGTCGTCCATCGCCGCATTGACGGTCCCGATGATCTCTGTCTGCGCCGGCAGCGGCTCGTTCCGCACGGTGAAGGACTCGTCCACCGCGGCGTCCCAGCGGGCCTTCTCGGTGCGCACGGTCTCCGCGACCTGGTCGCTGGTGCGGTAGCCCACCGACTCCAGACGCTCGCGCAGCTTCGGCAGCGTGGTGCCGGCGTCGGCCACCACCTGGACGCCGGCGCCCATCTTGTAGGCGTCCAGCGAGGTGATGTTGACGTTGACGAACCGCACCCAGGGGTGCTGGAAGGCGGTCATCGAGGCGGTCGTGAAGTCCTCATACCGGGTGCCGACGCCGATGACGACGTCGGCGTCCTGGGCATAGGCGTTGGAGGCGGTGGATCCGGTGGAGCCGATCGCACCCAGGCACAGCGGGTGGTCCCAGTCCAGGGTGCCCACACCGGCCTGGGTGTAGGAGACCGGGATGCCTGTGGCCTCGGCCAGCGCCCGGAGCTTCTCGGTGGCGAAGGCGTAGTGCACGCCGCCGCCGGCGATGATCAGGGGGCGCTTCCCGTTCCGGATGGCCTCCACGGCCTCGGAGAGGTCCACCTCCTCGGGTTCGGGCCGACGGATCCGCCATTCGCGGGGCGCCAGGAACGCCTCGGGCACCACGATGCGCTCGGCCTGCACGTCCTGGGGCAGGGAGACGGTGACCGCACCGGTCTCGGCAGGGTCCATCAGCACACGCATGCCGTTGAGCAGCGCCGAGAAGAGCTGCTCGGGCCGCTGCACGCGGTCGAAGTAGCGGCTGATCGGGCGGAAGAGGTCCGCACAGGTGATGTCATAGGCGTGCGGCAGCTCCAGCTGCTGCAGCACCGGGTCCGGTGCGCGAGTGGCGAACTCGTCAGAGGGCAGCAGCAGCGCCGGCAGCCGGTTGGTGGTGGCCAGGGCCGCCCCGGTGGCCATGTTGGTCGACCCGGGGCCGATCGAGGCGGTCACCGCGTAGGTCTGCCGGCGCCGTGTGTGGCGTGCGTAGCCGACCGCCTGGTGGACCAGGGCCTGCTCGTTGCGGCCCTGATGGTAGGGCATCAGGCCCGGCTGCAGGATCTGTGCCTGCTTCAGCGCCTGGCCGACCCCGGCCACGTTGCCGTGTCCGAAGATCCCGTGCATCCCGGGGATGGTGCGGACCTCGGTGCGTTCGCCGTCGATGACGTCGACGGTGACCTGGTTGGCGAGGAACTCGACCGTGGCCTGGGCCACGGACATCTCACGGGTGGTCATCAGTCCTCCTTCACAGCGCCGGCCGGGGTGAGCCCCCGGGTCGACGCAGAATCTGCGATGCTCGGCGTGCTGTCCACCAGCAGCGAGGCGGCCTGGTCCACGGCGGCGGCGACGTCGCCGTCGTCGGGGTAGAGCAGGGTCCGGCCCACCGTGAGTCCCTGGACCCCGGGCAGCGCCAGGGCGCGGCGCCAGGTCTCCAGGACCTCATCGGTGCGGCCGGAGGGATCCCCGCCCAGCAGCACCGTGGGAAGCGTGGTGGCGGCCATGACCCGTTCCATGTCCTCCACCACCGGCAGCTTCATCCAGGTGCCGGCCGAGCTGGCGCCCAGGCCCTGGGAGATCGCCACCGACTGGACCACGGCGTCGGTGGAGAGGTCGTTGACGACCCGGCCGCTGTCAGTGCGGGAGATGAAGGGCTCCACCATGGCGATCAGCCCTTGGGCGTGCAGCTGGTCCACCGCCTGGGCGGTGGCTTCGAGGACCGAGGTGGTCGCCGGGTCGTCGAAGGCGATCCGGGTGAGCATCTTGCCGCCGTCGGCGCCGATGGCCCGCAGGGCGGGCGCGGTGTGGCCGGTGAAGCGATCGTCGATCTCGTTGACCAGCCCGGGCAGGCCGGCGCGGTTCATCGAGCCGAAGATCAGCTTGTCGTCCAGGGCGCCGAGCAGCAGCAGGTCATCCAGCACATCGGGGGAGGCGAGCACGCCGTCGACCTTCGGGTGGGCCAAAGCGATGCGCAGCCTGTCCAGCAGGCGGCGGCGATCCGCCATGGCGTGCGGGTCGGACTTCACGGCCAGGGCTCCGCGGGCGGCGTGATCGGCGGCGATGATGAAGCTCTGCCGACCGTGCACCGGGCCCCGGTGGCGGGGTCGGGCGGCAGCGGCGGCGGCCACGGCCTCCGGGTGCTCCAGGCGGACCCGGGTGAGCGGCTCGTAGCGGCGCGGGTCCTCCTGACCGGCGGTCACAGGCTCCGGGGGAGAGATCTCTGCGCGCAGCTGGTGCACCGGGGTCAGGGCCTCGGCGGTGTCGGGGCGGCTCATGCCGAGACCTCCTGCGGGACGGTGCGGCCGCGATCAGCCAGCATGGTGTTGACCTTCTCGGGGGTGGGCATCGCCTCCGAGCAGGCGATCTCCGCGGCGACCAAGGCGCCGGCGGCGTTGGCGTAGTCGAGCACCTGCTCCAGCGGCCAGCCGGAGAGCAGGCCGTGGACCAGCGCGCCGCCGAAGGAGTCGCCGGCGCCCAGGCCGTTGACGGTCTCCACCGGCAGCGGCTTGGAGACCACCCGCTCCTCAGCAGTGGCCGCCATGACGCCCTCGGCGCCGCGTTTGACCACCGCGAGCTTCACCCCGGCTTCGAGCAGCCGGTCCGCCTGCTCGTCGGGGGTGCCCTCGCCGACGGCGACCGCGCACTCCTCGGAGTTGCCCACCGCCACGGTGACCTGAGGCAGGATGCGGGAGACCTGCTCACGGGCCTGCTCCACCGAGTCCCAGAACATCGGCCGGTAGTCCAGGTCCAGGATGGTGTGCTGGTCGGTGTCCAGGGACTCTTGCGGGCGCGCCAGGTGTGCGGCGACCTGCGCCTCCCGGGAACGTGCACGGGAGAGCCCGGTGACGGTGGACCAGAAGATCCTCGCCGCGGCGATCGCGTCGGTGTCGAGCTCCCCGGCTGCGATCTCCCAGTCCGGGGCGCTGGGGGAGCGGCCGTAGAAGTAGAGCGGGAAGTCCTCCGGGGGCTGGATCGCGCAGAACGTCACCGGGGTCTGCAGCGCGGGCACCGGGGCGACCCACTGGTCGTCGACGCCGTAGCGGAGCAGCTCCTGGTGGAGGAACTCGCCGAAGGGGTCGTCACCGGTGCGGGTGATCACCGCGGTGCGCCGGCCATGGCGGGCCGCGGCGACGGCGACATTGGCCGGGGAGCCGCCCAAGTACTTGCCGAAGCTGGTGACATCGGCCAGGCCGACGCCGATGTCGTGGGGGTAGATGTCGACGCTGATGCGCCCCATCGTGATGAGCTCGTGGGTCATCGGTGCTCCTTGAGATCTGCGAGGAGTCCTCTGTGGTTCCTCAGCTGGTCGGGGCGGATCCGGGAAGGGATCCTTCGGGGTCTGGGCCGGCGCCTGGGCTGGGAGGGCTCAGCGGATGCGCGTGCGGGAGCCGCAGCCGCACAGGTACCTGCGGGTGCGGGTGGCGATCGGCAGAGGAACGTCGAAGGACTCGACCGGGTACATGTCCTGCTCGACGATCCCGAAGAAGGAGCGGTCCAGGCGCTCCAGCTCGTCGATGACGACGGAGAGGTCCGGCAGCCCGGCCGGGGGCTCGACCATGACGCCGGCCTTGTTGGCGGCCGCCCAGGTGAGGTCGTCGCGGCGCACGACCTCCATGATCTTCGGATCGATCTGCTTCAGGTGCAGGTAGCCGATGCGGTCCGGGTGCCGGCGGATCAGCTCTGCGGAGGAGGCTCCGCCGTACTCGGCGTGGCCGGTGTCCAGGCAGAGGCTCACCCGCTGCGGATCGGTCTCCTCCAGGAAGCGGAGGATCTCGTCCATGGAACACACATGGGAGTCGGCGTGGGAGTGGAACTGCTGGGCCAGTCCGTACTTCTCCTCGAGGACCGCACCGAGCTCGTCGTGGCCTGCGGCGAGTCGGCGCCAGCCGTCGGAGTCGAGGGTCCCCGGCTCCACGGCCTCGCCGGTGACGTCGTCGCGCCACATCGCCGGGATGACCACGATGTGCTCGCCGCCGACCGCCGCGGTGAGCTCGGCGACCTGATGGATCTGGTCCCAGGTGGCCTGGCGCTCGTCGGCTCCGGCGCGGTGGAAGGCGGTGAAGACCGTTCCGGCGGAGACCTTCAGATCCCGGGCGGAGAGCTCATCGGCCAGGCGGGAAGCGTCGGTGGGCAGGTATCCGTAGGGGCCGAGCTCGATCCAGTGATAGCCCGCCTCGACCACCTCGTCGAGGAACCGCTCCCAGGGGGTCTGCTGCGGATCGTCCGGGAACCAGACGCCCCAGGAGTCCGGGGCCGTGCCGACGAGCACGGGAGAGGTGGTGCCGTCCTCGGCGGTGCTGGGTGTGCGGGCGGGAGTGGTGGTCACTTCGGCCTCCTCGACGGCGACGGCCGCAGGGGCCGCCGGGCGGGTCATGACGTGGTGTGCACCACTCTGCTCCCTTGATGTTCTAATGTCAAGACATATGACCATGGAGGCGCAGATTCGGCGTGATGCTCGTGTTTGCGCGAGGGCGGAGGGAAGAGGTGAGGCGGGGTCAGCCGGTGAAGCCGATGTGCCCCAGCGCCTGCCGGACGAGCTGTCCACGGCCGCCGACGAATTCGCCCTGGACATCATCGCTGAGCACCTGATCAGGTGAGAGCCAGGACAGCTCGAGGGCATCCTGCCGCGGCTGGCACTCACCGGAGACCGGCACCACGTAGGCCAGGGACACGGCGTGCTGACGATCGTCGACCAGGCCCGTCTCGCTCGGATACGGGAAGTACTCAGCCACGGTGAACGGCGTCGGCGAGGGTGGGAGCTGCGGCAGACACAGCGAGCCCAGATCCTTCTCGATGTGGCGCAGCAGAGCCGCCCGGATGGTCTCCCGATACAGCACACGGCCCGAGACCACGGTGCGGTAGAAACGGCCGTCGTCGTCGGCGGTGTAGAGCAGACCGACCTCGGTCACATATCCCAGGGAGTCCTGCCGGACCGGGATGGCTTCCACGTAGACCATCGGGAGTCGTCGGCGAGCCTCATGGAGGTCAGCCTCGTTCAGCCATCCCGGGTTGGGATCGGGGGTGCGCACGCTCATGGTCCATTCATACCTCACCGCAGCCCGGACTGCCCATGGACGCTCCCGACGTGAGACAGATCCGCCCTCGGCGGACAGGGCCGAGGGCGGATCTCAGAAGCTGCGTCGAGGCTCAGGGCCCCATGGGGTGGCGTCAGATGATGTCGTCCACGGGGCGCCCCATGGCCGCGCGCCGTTCGGCGTGGTTGATCCTGTGTCGTCGGGACTCGGTGGCGAGGATGACGATGAACGCGCCCATCGCCGCGCCGATCGCCACCCAGACCGACGGGGTCTCGGAGAGCAGCCGCGGGAAGATCAGCCAGAACATCCCCCAGCCCAGACCCAGGGCGATCGTCATCCGGCCCCGCTCGGTCATCGCATAGAACGCGCCGACCCAGATGCAGGCGACCAGTCCGATCATGGCCCACAGGATCGCCGGGAAGCCGGGGATCCGCACACCCATCATGGTCAGCATGGCCGAGACGGAGGACATCGCCCCGACCAGCGCCCAGCCGGCGAACAGACCCACGACGGCGTCGGTCAGGCGTCGCTCGACCGCGTTGCGCGCCGTGTGCAGGGTGAACTGGCGCACGGCATCGACCAGCGCCAGTGCCGCGGCCAGTGCCGCCAGCACTGCGGCGGTCATCATCCCGGCGTGGACCGCTGCGGTCCACATCAGCATCAGGATCGAGGCCAGTCCCACCAGCCAGCCTGAGCGGCGCTGCCGAGGCGTGGAGATCTGCGTAGTGGTCCACTGGTACACCGCATGCCCGACCAAGCACAGCGCGATGACCGGCCACAGCCAATAGTGTCCGGCGTCTGGCGTCAGCAGCGCACGGTTGCCGGAGTACCAGCCGTCGACCAGGCTCTCCAGGCCGTTGCCTCCGATGATCGCCGGCCCGGTGAAGAGGCCCAGCATCCACAGCGCCGAGGTGACGGCGGCCAGCGCGCCGATGGTGACGAAGATCTGGCGAGCCATGTCCTGTCCGCGCGGCACCGGGTCGGGATCCCTGGAGGGAAGGTTGTACGGCGGGATGTAGGTGTAGAGGTCCTCTTCCTCATCCGCGAACTCCTCGGAGTCCGGGTCCTCATGACCCGTGGCCGCCTCGATGGCGGAGGCCTTCTCCAAGATCACCGCGCGACGCCGCGCCGCGCTCGCGTCCTGCAGACGGGCCTGCTCGGCCTGCTGCTCACGGACCTCCCACGGCAGGGGGCGCCCGTCGCCTGAAGGTGGACGGGGAAGCGCGATCCGGCTCGTGCGCGGGTCACCGGTCTGGGCGTCGATGGGGGGAAGGGTCACCATGGTGGCGTCCTCTTCCGGGTCGATGTCCGCGGTCGGCAGCGACAGCGGGGCGTGGTCCTGCTGCTGGTAGGCGTCCAGCTGGGAGGCGGACTCTGCGTCAGGCAGATCGACGTCGTCGGCGAGGTCCTCCTCGAGGTGTGCTGGGAGATCTGCGGGGTAGGAGGTGGCGTCATCGTGGGCCGAGATGGACTCCTCCTCCCACGAGGAGCCGTCCTCCCACGCGTCACCCTGGCCCTGGGGAGCCTCTTCGGGCTCCTCGGTGTGGTCCCGGACGGGCCAGGTGTCCACGCGGGCCGAGACCTGCTCGCCGGGCTCCGGGCGGCGGAAGGCGCCGGCGAGCCTGCCTGTGGCCTCGGCGACGCGGGCGTCGAGGGTGTCGAAGAAGTCGCTGAGGGTGGTGTCCTTCGCCTCGGGTCGCGACTCGGGCGGAAGCACGGGAGTGGCGTGGCTCAGCCGGATGCTCTCGGTGGTGGGGTGCGTGCTCGACTGCTCCGACTCGGCGTCGTCGTCGTCCGGAGCCTCGCCGTCGGCGGGGTCGACTTCGGCGAGCGGTCCGGTGACCTCGCCGAGTTCAGCGTCCTCAGCCGATTCTGGGACCGCAGGAGTCTCAGCGCTCTCCGGGGCCTCGGCGCGTGGGGAGTCGTCGCTCTCGGCGGGGGATGGTGCGCTCACGGTCTCCTCGGAGTGCTGCTCCGGCCGCTCGACAGCAGGGGAGGCGGCCCACGTCGTGGACTCGGGGGACCGGTCGGTCACTGGGCTCTCTCCCCTCGTGCGGATGCGGGTCGTCTGGGCACTGGTGATCCCGGTGAGCGTGTCTGCGGATGGTGGACATCCCAGACCCTCTGCCAGAGCTCAGGACGTGCTCGTGCGTGATCGGCGCCGTCGCGCGGAGACCACGGCGATGATCAACCCCACCAGCGTACCCACTCCGACGGCTGCGACCGTGCTGGCCCACGGGGGAAGCCCCGTAGTTGTTCCCGTAATGTAACCTAACCCGACCAGCCACAACGACCAGGTCACGGCGCCTGCCAGCGCCAGAGGGACGAGGAAGGGCCAGGTCAGGCGCATGATGCCAGCGGTCGCCATCGACGCGCAGCGACCTCCTGGGACCGCCCGGATCAGGAGCAGCCCCACCCAGGTCGACGGGCCCCCGGCGCGCAGGGACATCCGCAGCAGCTTCCGGTGGATGAGCCTGCCCCACCTCCAGCGGTGCAGCAGGCGGATCAGCTGATACCGGAACAGCAGGTACACCCCGATGTCGCCCAGCAGGCAGCCGAGCGTGGTGACGGTCAGGACCATGCTCAGCGGCATCAGCCCGTCGGCGGCCATCGAACCGGAGGCGATGACCATGACCTCGGAGGGGAAGGGCGGCACGAAGGCGGTGAACGCCACCGCCGCCAGCTGAGCGGCGAAGTACCACCAGCCCCACTCCTCGAGCAGCGCAGGGTCACCGAGACCCTGGGCCGCGGTCATCAGCTCGTCCACGGGGGCGCCTCCGAAGGGGTCTCGGCCAAGGTGCGCCGGGAGGTGAACTCTCGCGCTTCACCGCTCAGCGGGTCGGTGAAGCTCAAGGTGCGGGCCAGCAGCTGCAGGGGCTCGTCGAAGTCATCCGGGGCATCGTCGAGCAGCTCCGGGTAGAAGCGGTCGTGCATGATTCCCAGCCCCAGCAGCGCCATGTGGATGCGGAGCTGATGGGTCTTGCCAGTGTGCGGAGTGAGGCGGAAGTGCCCGGCGTCGACTCCGGTGCGGCCGTGCCCGACTCCCAGCAGCTCGACCCTCGAGGAGGAATTGGCACCCGGGACGGGAGTGGTGCGGCGTCGCCCACGCCGCGGAGCACGGCGGTCGTGGGGCCGCCTCCCCGAGTCGGCGACCTCGTAGGGCTGCAGCTCGGAGACGACCACGCCCTTGGTCTTGGTGATCCGGTTGCGGATCACCAAGGGGAAGCGAGCGGCCAGCCTCTCGCCGCAGCGGATCGGCCCCGGGCCGGCTGCGGGGTGCGGCCCAGGTGGGAGGGCGCTGACACATTCATAGGTCTTGAGCACCCGGCGGTTCTCGAACAGCAGCTGGTAGGCACCGCGCGTGCTGGGCTCCTTGGAGAAGATGACGACGCCGGCGGTGCCGCGGTCCAGCCGGTGGATCGGGATGAGGTCCGGCAGATCGAGTCGACGTCGCAGCCGCACCAGCAGGGACTCCTGCACGTACCGGCCGGCCGGCGTGGTGGGCAGGAAATGCGGCTTGTCCACGGCGAGCAGGTGCTCGTCCTCGTGCAGGATCTCCTCGGTGACCGGCAGCGGCTGCTCATCGCTCACGGATCGGTAGTACCAGAGGAACTCGCAGGTCCCCAGCGGGGTCGCGGTGCTCAGCGGGCGGCCCTCGACGTCGACCACCTCGCCGTCTTCGAAACGCCGGGTGATCCCGCCATGGTCGATATGTCCGAAGGTCTCCAGGACATAGTCGTGCAGGGTCTCCCAGGGGCCGGTGAGCGGAAGCCGCAGGCGGGTGGCGTTGACCCCGTCACGCACGGGGAGAGGAGACTTCTGAGCCACCCGTCCAGCCTACCGCCTTCCCGGGGTCCGCCTCGACGGGCGGGGCGCGGAAGACCGTGCTCCGGCTCAGCCCCAGTCGGGAGCCTGGGCCTGGGCGATGTTCTCGTCAGGGGCGGTCAACGGGTGGTTGACCTGCCAGCACATGCCGAAGCGGTCCTGCACCCAGGCGAAGTTCTTCGCGAAGTCGTAGTCACCGGGCTCCATGAGGAAGGTGCCACCCTCGCTCAGCTTCTCGACGACGTCGTCGAACTCGGTGCTGCTGTCCACCACCACTGCCACGGAGACGGAAGGGGTGAAGCTGAAGTCGTGCCGGACCAGGCTGTCCTGGATCATCAGCATCTGGCCGCCGACCTGCACCTGCGCAGTGGCCACCAGGCGGGTCGGAGGTGCCTGCTCCTGCTCAGCCTCGACCGTGGTCAGATCGGTGCCCGTGGATGGGGAGGTCTCCTCGTCCTGGGCGACGTCCTCACCGTCGGTGTCCTCGCCGTGGGCTGCGGGGTCATCCTCGGAGGGGGTACCGTCCTCTGCGTCGCCGTCCTCCGCGTGGCCGTCCTCTGCGTGGCTGTCCTCTTCGACCTCGTCCTCCTCGGGCGGGCCGACGTCGAGGATCTCCGTCCCCTCGGGGTGGAGCTGGATCTCGATGAGCTCGGCGTCCGAGAACGTCTCCAGGTACAGGTCGATGGCCTCTTGGGCCCGACCTTGGAACATCAGGAACGGAAGGCAGAGAGTCATGGCATCAGCCTATCCGGAAAACCTGAGGCCCGACGGTGACGAATGGAAGCCCGCCCGGCGCAGCGCCTCCCCGAGCCGCGTGGACAGCACCGGGGACCCATTGACGCGCTCGACGGCGACCCGTCCTGTGCGAGCCTGCCGGAGTCGCTGCACCAGGGCCTCCGCGGCCGCATCGATGAGCCGGTCCTGCTCGGTGAACAGCAGCATCGTGCGTCCGCCGCGCTCCATGTAGAGCACCAGCTCCCCGTGATGGAGCACCACGACGGCGCCGGCCTTGCGGCCGGGGCGGTGTCTGTTCTCCTCCAGCTCCGGCCAGTCCAGGGCCGCCCCGTAGGCGTTGGCCGGGTCTGTGGCGGCCAGCACCAGCATCTCGGGGGAGGACTGCTCGGAGATCGAAGGGTCGTCGAGGGCCTCGGAGGTGGCGCGCAGCGAGTCGATGGTGGCCGAGGTGGTGAACTGGGCTGCGCCCAGGTGCTCCACGAAGTAGCCGCGACGCACTTGCCCGGCATCCTCGGCGGTGGCCAGCACCTTGTACACCGCGGCGAACCCGCCGGCCAGCGGGCTCTCTGCCAGGGCATCAGTGTTGGCGGCGCGCGCGGAGGGGGCTTCTCCGGTCTGCTGCTCGGCGAGAACCGATCCACGGGTCACCACCCCGTAGCGGTCCAGGAGGATCTCAGCTCGGGCATAGGCCAGGGCGGTGACCCGCTCCCGGCGCTGCTGCGTCGGGGCCGGCACTGGCCCGGGCGCGGAGGACCATCTGACCCCAGGAGGCCGCGACGCCGCGCTGCGCAGACCGGCCTGGGTCGGGGAGCCGCCGGCCACGGGACGGCGAGCGTCCACGGATAGGCGCAGCGCCATCCGCCGGGAGGTGTGCCGGCTGCGGGTGGGGCGGGCCGTGGCCTTGTGCGCGGTGCGTCCACCCGAGAGCATGCTGCGGATCGCGGTGAAGCTGTCCGGGAGGACCCGCCCTGCCCAGAAGAGCTCCCACAACGCCTCGGAGACCTTCTCGGCAGAGGCTGATCCCGCGGGGCCCGATCCCGCGGAGGCCGACTCGCCGTCGTGCGGCTCGCGACGCCGGGCCAGCTGATCGGCCAGCGCCTCGGCGAACCAGGCGCCGCCGTCGTCGAGGATCTGGAGGACCTGCTCCTGCAGCACGGTGGGGGTGTGGTCGCGGACCACCAGCAGGCCGGCCTCGGCGTCCTCCCGCGGATGCAGCGCGATCCAGCCGTCATGGCCGGAGAGCGCCCCGCGGCCGGCCACCACAACGTCTCCGGAGCTGACCAGTTCATCGAGCATCGCGGGCCGATAGTCCCGGATCCTGGCCGGCAGGATCAGGCTCTCCCAGGCGCTGGCCGGGGCGGCGGCACCGGAGAGCTGCGCGATGACATCGACCAGGGCCCCCTGCCCCTCCATCCGGGTCTGCGGGGTCACCGAATGCCAGCCGGCCAGGAACTGGGCGAAGGCGCGCGGGGGCACCGGCTCCACCTCAGCCCGCAGCGCGGCCAGCGAGCGCCGCCGGATGCGGCGCAGCATCTCCGTCTCGCACCATTCGGTCTCTCCGCGGGAACCGGGCTCCACATCGGGTCGGAAGAGCCCGCGGATCAGCCGTGCGTCACCGGCCAGCTCCTCCAGCACCTCCGCCACGACGGCGGTCCCGAGCCCCAGGGCGCCGGCCGCCTCGGCGGTGCTGAAGGGGCCATGGGTGCGCGCGAATCGGGAGACCAGATCTCCGAGGGGATCTTCCACCGGGTCCAGGAACACCTGGGGGATGCCTGGGGGCAGCGGGGCACCGAGGCCGTCGCGCAGCCGGGAGGCGTCCTCCACCGCGGCGTAGCGGTCCTGCCCGAGCCAACGCACGCGGAACGCGCGCTGCGCGGCCACCAGGGACTCGGCGTGGCCGCGCGCGGTGGCGACGTCGAGCGGCGGGGGATCGGCGGCGTCTGTGTCGGCGTCCACGGCGGCGTCCTCGTCGCCCGCCGGGGCCGGACCTGCCAGCCGGGCCGCCAGCTCATCGGCGCTGAGCGGCCCCAGCAGGCGCAGCAGATCTGCGGCACCCTCGACGCCGCGCAACCGCCGGGAGGGCGAGAGCCGCTGGGCATGGGCCTCTGCGGTGGCGATGATGTCGGCGTCGAGGAAGTCCCGCAGCTCCACCCGGCCGAGCAGCTCGCCCAGCAACTCAGGATCCACCGAGAGAGCGGCGGCCCGGCGCTCCGCCAGGGGTGAATCACCCTCATAGAGGAACTGGGCGATGTAGCCGAAGAGGATGGACTGCGCGAAGGGAGAGGGCCGCTGTGTGGTGGCCTCCACCAGGCGGATCCTCCGCCGACCGATGTGTCCTATGACCTCGAGCAGGGCGGGCATGTCATAGACGTCCTGGAGCACCTCCCGCATCGCCTCCATGATCATGGGGAAGTCCGGATGCCCGGCGGCGACCTCCAGCAGCTGGGCAGAGCGCTGCCGCTGCTGCCACAGGGGCGTGCGCTGTCCGGGATTCTGCCGAGGCAGCAGCAGTGCGCGGGCAGCCGCCTCGCGGAACCGCCCGGCGAACAGCGCCGAGGAGCTGACCTGCGCGGTGACCAGTTCCTCGAGCTCATCGGGTTCGAACCGGAACAGATCCGCTCCGGGCGGGTCATCGTCCATCATCGGCACCCGCAGGACGATGCCGTCGTCGGAGGCCAGGGCGGAGCCGTCCAGCCCGTAGCGCTCATGCAGGCGTTCGCCCACGGCCAGCGCCCAGGGGGCGTGGACCGGCAGCCCGTAGGGGGAGTGCAGGATGATCCGCCAGTCGCCGAGCTCGTCACGGGTCTGCTCGATCACCAAGGTGGTGTCTGTGGGCAGCGCCCCGGTGGCCTCCTGCTGCTCGGTCAGGTACCGGACCAGGTTCTCCCTCGCCCAGGTGTCCAGGCCGAGGGCCCGCAGCCGGGCGGTGGCCGTGGCCTCGTCCTCGGTGCGGATCTCCCGGTGGAACCGGCCCAGCGCCTCACCGAGCTCCGCGGGCCTGCCCAGTCCGTCACCGCGCCAGAACGGCAGCGCGGCGGGCTGCCCGAAGGCCGGTGTCACCAGGACCCGGTCGAAGGTGATCTCCTCGATGCGCCAGCTGGTGGCACCCAGGGCGAAGACGTCCCCCACCCGGGACTCGTAGACCATCTCCTCGTCCAGCTCGCCCACCCGGCGCCCGCCTGTGCGGGCGGAGCCGGATTCCTCGCCGCTGGCCAGATAGACGCCGAACAGCCCACGGTCCGGGATGGTGCCGCCGGAGGTGACGGCCAGCCGCTGGGCCCCAGGCCGGCCGGTCAGCGTGCCGGCGTCGCGGTCCCAGACGATCCGCGGGCGCAGCTCGGCGAACCGGTCCGAGGGGTACTTGCCTGCCAGCAGGTCCAGCGTCGCCTCATAGGCGGAACGCGGCAGGGAGGCGAAGGGTGCGCTGCGGCGCAGCGTCTCGAACCACTCCTCGACGTCCAGACTCTCCAGCGCGACGGCGGCCACAGTCTGCTGGGCGAGGATGTCCAGCGGGTTGCGGGGAATGTGCAGTGCCTCGATCCGACCGGCCAGCATACGTTCCACCACGACGGCGGTGGAGACCAGATCCCCGCGATGCTTCGGGAAGAACCATCCCACCGAGATCTCGCCCACCTGATGTCCGGCACGACCGATGCGTTGCAGGCCCGAGGAGACTGCGAACGGCGCCTCCACCTGGATCACCAGGTCCACCGCGCCCATGTCGATGCCCAGTTCCAGGGAGGAGGTCGCCACCACGCAGCGCAGCCGTCCGGCCTTGAGGTCCTCCTCCACCAGCTTGCGCTGCTCCTTGGAGACCGAGCCGTGGTGGGAGCGGGCGAGGTCCGGCGGGGCGGCGTCGTCGTCGGGGCGATCCTCGGTGCCCCGGGAGGCCTGACGCTCCGACCAGATCTCATTGAGGCGGCCGGTGAGCTTCTCCGCCAGGCGACGCGAGTTGACGAAGATGATCGTGGAGCGACGGGAGGCGACCAGATCCACGATCTGATGTTCCACATGGGGCCACACGGAGGGCTGCAGCGGCTGTGAGCCCGGGATGTGGGCGAGTTCGGCCACGCCGTCCCACTCGTGGTCATCACCGGGGCGGTGTCCTTCGTCGTCGTCCCGGTCCTCCTCCGGAGCGGAGGACTGACCGGGCAGCGGCCCGTGCGGGTTGGCCAGGTCCTCCACCGGCACGGAGACGGTGATGTCCCATTGCTTCTCGGCCGGCGGGGCGACGATCTCCACCGGCTGGCGCCCGCCCAGGAAGCGGGCCACCTCATCCCGAGGCTCCACGGTGGCGGAGAGACCGATCCGCTGGGCGGGGGAGTCCAGCAGGTCGTCCAGCCGCTCCAGGGAGACCGCCAGGTGGGCCCCACGCTTGGAGCCGGCCAGGGCATGGACTTCGTCGACGATGACCGTGCTCACCTGGGAAAGGGTCTGCCGCGCCTGGGAGGTCAGCATCAGATACAGCGACTCGGGAGTGGTGATGAGGATGTTCGGCGGGCTGCGGACCAGATCCCGGCGCTGCTTGGAGGTCGAGTCCCCGGTGCGTACGCCCACTGTGACCTCCGTGGGCTCGTGTCCCAGCCGGCGCGCAGTGTGGCCGATCCCGACAAGCGGGCTGCGCAGGTTGCGCTCGATGTCCACCCCGAGGGCCTTCAACGGGGAGATGTAGAGGACCGTCGTCCCGGCGGCGGGCTCGGCGAAGAGCCGGTCCACCGACCAGAGGAAGGCTGAGAGGGTCTTGCCGGAGCCGGTCGGGGCGACCACCAGGGCGTTGTGTCCTCGGGACACCGCATCCCAGGCGCCCGCCTGCGCGGCGGTGGGCGCGCCGAAGGACGCCGTGAACCACTCGCGGGTGGGCGCGGTGAAGGGTGCGAGGGCCTGGTGGGGATCGCTCGACGCATCCATGGACGCCACTGTAGCGAGATCCGGTGACGTCTTCGGGCTCTCGACGGAGGCAGGAGGGCGCGGGGCCATCGAACGGCATCACTCGGTTGCCCTGACCTCCCACCTCGGCGAGGATCGAAGGATGGACAGTCACTCGTATCAGGAGGCCCCCTCGCCCGCCTTGCCCGTCAGCGAGCTGCGCGAGGTGCTCGGGGCCAGCCTGGTCGGCGGGGCGGGCTGGCTCCGCGCCCGGCTCAGCGGCGTCACCGGTGGGCGCCAAGAGGTCTCGGCGACGTGGAGTCCGGACACCGAGCAGGCGCTCGTCGACGACTTCGACGACCTGCTACCCGCGGACCAGCCTGGTGTCCCGGAGAACGTGAAGGAGACGCTGCTCATCGGCATCCAGGCGGCAGGAGCCGCCCGGCAAAACGCCGTCGTCGTGCAGGTGCTGTGGCGTGCCGATCACACGGAGATCGCAGCCCACACCCTGCAGGGGGCCGGGGCGCCGGACAGCATCGCGGCTGCCCTCGACCGGGTGGCGGAGATCGTCACGGCGACCGGCTCCGGCTGAGCTGCCCGGATCAGCGCGCGAAGGGCAGCAGATCGTCCCGGCGCACCGGACGGTTGAACAAGGGGCCGTCAGGCTCCAGAATCCGCCCCGCGGCCAGTGGGCCGAGGGAGACCGGATCGAATCCCATGGCCTCGATCAGCATCATGACCAGGCCTCGGGCGGCGCCGTCGTCGCCGGCTGCTCCCAGCGCCCGGCGCTGATCCAGGGGCAGGTCTCGGTCCGCGGCGTCGTCGAACTCGCCGTGCGAGACATGGTTGAGGGCCTTGACCACCCGGGAGCCCGAGAAATGGCCGGCCACCGCCAGCGAGGTGGGCAGCTGTTCGTCCGCGGCCGCCTGAAGCCATCCGGGCAGCACCTCGTCCTGCCAGGCGTTCGTGGCATCCACCAGCACACAGCCCGCCACCCACTCCGGCTCGACATCGTCGAGATCCTCCTGAGGAACGGCGAGGATGACCAGCCCGTTCTCATGCTCACGGGTGCGCGCCGCGACGTCCTCCGCGATGACGGCGACGGCGCCGGGGGCGTAGATCTTCAGATGGTGCCGCAGCGCTCGAGGCGGCCGGGTGGAGCAGATGTCCACCTCGAACCCGGCCTTCACCAACGTCCGGGCGAAGGCGGTGCCGGCGCGTCCGGCGCCCAGGACACCGATCACCGGGGGCAGGAGCGTGTGCTCAGACATGGTGGTACGGCCTCCCGCCGGCGATCTCCTGAGCCCGGTACACCTGCTCGGCGAGGATCATCCGCACCAGCTGGTGCGGGAACACCAGCCGGGAGAGCGACCAGACGAAGTCCGCCCGGGCATGCAGCTGGTGGCTGACTCCGTAGGCGCCGCCGATCACCAGCACCACAGGGTGGCCGACGTCGAACTGGCCCTGCAGATGCTTCGCGAGGTCGGGGGAGTCGATGTTCTTGCCCCGCTCGTCCAGCAGGATGACGTGGTCCTGATCCCGAACGGCGCCCAGGATGCGGGCGGACTCCTCGTCGCGGGCGGCATCGCCCTCTCGGGAGGAGTGCGGAAGCAGCTTCCAGCTCAGGTCATAGGGCTTGCGCAGCCGCTTGGTGTAACGCTCGATGCCGTCCACGGCCCACGCCTCATGCTTCTTGCCGATGGCGACCACGCTGATGCTCATGGGTCATGAGCCTATGCGGGCTGCAGGAGGGGCGTCCAGAGAGGGGACGGGGAAGGCCCCCGGGTTGGCCGACGCTGAGGGGGCGTTGAAGAAGGCCAGCCCGGGGGCCGCATCACTCGCACCTCTATGAGGTGACTCCTACGCTACGAGGCGAGGATGAGCAGGAGCCTGTGATCGGCTGGTGATCCTCTGGACGTGATTCCGCGACTTCATCCTCCGGGGAGGTTCGGATGATGTGCGCGCACGACGACGCCCCACCCGCAGCGCTCCGGGGAGGGGTGGCGAACTCGGCACGCGGGCTCAGGAACGCCGTCTTCTTCTCCGCAGACGGCGTGTGTTCGTTGTCTCACTGCCTCCTGCGACTGCGGCGTCCGGCGTTCTCGGGAGGAGCGGACTGGCGCCCGAAGCGACGACGCACCAGGCGAAGGACGAATCCCGCGATCTTCATGACGAGGTACCGGATGATCATGACTGGATAGTAGCCGAGGAGGCCGCGCGAGATGCCAGGAACCTGCCCGCCGGAGACCAGCGTCGCCCTGATCGTGTTGACTGGACTGTGTCGTGCACGGAGACATCGGGAGGACTGACGTGAACCGTCAGACGAAGAAGCAACGGAACTGGTCTGCTGCCCAGGGAGCCTTGTCTGGTGCCGCCTTCGTATTACTCGGCATCGCGATCGCTTCAGGGGAGCTCCATCTGGGTTCCATCGTGATTCCCAGCAGCATCCCGTTCGGGACAGCAATCATGCTGGCAGGAGCGGCCTACGCCGTCGCTTCCCTGCTCACGCTGAATCGTCGGAGGTGACGGTGGACGAGCCCCGGGGGCCCTGAGCGCTTCGTCGACGGTGGACGAATCCATCGAACCTGGGGACAGAAGAGGCCCGGACCCCGCCACATCGGCGGGATTCCGGGCCTCATTCGGCGGAGGCGGGGGGATTTGAACCCCCGGTCCGGGATAAACCGGACCCTTCATTAGCAGTGAAGTCCGTTCGGCCGCTCCGGCACGCCTCCTGTGCGCCTGGAACCCCACGGGGATCACCCACGGCTCGTCCAGACGCCCCACTAGAGTAGCGGGAATCCTCCTGAGAGCACAAAAGCGGGAGCGCAGCCTCCGAGGCGCCGCACAGTACCCTGGTCTGGACACCTTTCGGGAGCTCGCCAGACAGGAGGCCTCAGCGGATGAGCCAGGCCGAGACACCGCAGACGGCATCGGCGAGCAGGGAGCACGTCATCGCCGTCGTCGGCGCCGGCCCGCGGGGGACCTCCTTCCTGGAGCGGCTGCTCGCCCACCTGGACCATGTGCCGGACCCTGTGCCACAGATGCGCATCGTGGTGCTGGATCCCGCCGCCCATGGCCCAGGCCGGGTCTGGGATCCGGAGCAGTCACCCCTGTACCTGATGAACACTCCGGCCAGCTATCCCACGGCGGCCCCGGCGGGGGAGACCAGACAGGAGCTGGCAGCCTCTGCGATCTCGCTGAGCTTCGCCCGGTGGCGACGCACCCGCTTGGGAAAGCTCGACGACGCCGACTACCCCACCCGCGCGGACTACGGCCGGTATCTCACCGAGCTGCACGAGGACGCCGTCGCCCTGCTCGGCGCCCGTGACGGGGTGGAGGTGGAGGCCCGGCGAGTCCAGGTCACGCGCCTGCACCGCTATGACGACAAGGGACAGGACGGCGAAGGCCAGGACGGTGCCGCACGAAGCTCACGCCTCGGATCAGCTCCCTGTCCCTACAGGCTGACCTGCGACGACGGTGCCGTCCTCGCCGCCGACGCCGTGGTCCTCGCCCTCGGCCACGTGCCGGCGCGGCTCAGCGACTCCGGGCAGCATCTGGCCGAGGTGGCCGGTGACCTGGGCCTGCACTACTCGCCCCCGGCCATCCCCACCGACGTCGACGTGGACTCGATCCCGGAGGGAGAGACGGTGCTGGTCCGCGGAATGGGGCTGAACTTCTTCGATCTGATGATCCAGCTCTCCGCCGGCCGCGGCGGACGATTCCGTCACCTTCCAGAGAATCCGCCGGGTCGCCGTCTGGAGTACCATCGCAGCGGCGGGGAGCCGCACCTGGTCGCGGGTGCCCGCCGAGGAGCCCCCTACCGGGCCAAGACGACCGCCGCAGGCTTCGTCCCGGCAGGCATCCGACTGGTCCACTTCACTGACGAGGCCGTGGAGGGGGCCGAGCGTCGCCATGACCTGCTGGACTTCGCCGCGCACCTCTGGCCGCTCGTCCATCGCGATGTCCTGTGCACCTACTATCGGACGCTGGCCGCCGTCCACCCGGAGCTGTTCCCCGCCGGGCCGGACGCATTCCTCGTCTCATTCGACGAGCTCCTGGCGGATCCCGGGGTCGGCGAGCAGGTGCTGGCCGTCCAGGGGCAGCACCTGCTTCATGAGCATGCCCCGGACGTGCTGTGGTTCGACATCCGCTCGCTGGGTCGGCCCTTCGACGACCTCGTCTTCGACTCTGCGGACCATCACCGGGACCACATGCTCGCCTACCTGGAGGACGACGCGACCACCTCGGCAGCAGGCGCGGCGAGCCCGGTGAAGATGGCCATCGGTGCGCTGCACGCCGCACGCATGGAGCTCAAGGCGCTCATCAGCGAGGGCAGGGTCTCCACCGACAGCCAGGTGGCTGAGATCGAGGGCTGGTTCGAGCCCTTGGTGGAGGGGCTGGCGAGCGGCCCGCCGCTGCAGCGCATCGAAGAGCTCGCTGCCCTGACCCGCGCCGGTGTGGTGGACTTCCTCGGACCAGACCCGGTCTTCGACGTCGACCGTGAGGCTCGGGCCTTCACCGCTGAGTCTCCGTGGGTGGCGACCGAGCCGGTGCGAGCGCACCGGCTCGTGGAGGCGATGATGCCGGCCAACCGGGTGCAGATGTCCTGCTCACCTCTGGTGGCAGGTCTGCTCGAGGACGGCCTGGCGCGCCCGAAGGAGGTCGTCGACGTCTCCGGCACCGCCCGGGCGGGAAAGGGCTTCGACGTCACCGAGACGCCCCACCGGCTCATCGACGCCGAGGGCACGCCGCTGGAAGGCGTCTATGTCCTCGGCCTGCAGCTGAGCTCGGTGCAGTGGGGCACCGCCATCGCCGCCGAGTCCGGCGGTGACCCCCGCTCCGGAGCCCGCACCCTGGCCGACGCCGATGCCGCGGCGGGCAGCATCCTGCAGAGCGCACTGGGCGGCTGAACGGCCCCGGCACAGCAGGTGGCTCTGCGGTTTGAGCCCTTATGACGCGATGTTCGCCTTCATAAGGGCCCGATCCGCAGAGCCACTGGGGAAGGCGCCCCTCAGGCGCGCTCCCGCATCCGCGCGTCCAGGGTGTTCTGCGCGAAGAACTCCGCCAGCCCTGAGGTGTCGGTCAGCGGCAGGACCTGCGCCACGTACTGGTCCGGACGGACCACGACGACGGCGCCCTCCCGGGAGATGCCGCGGGCCTCGAAGATGTCCTCGTCATCGAGCACGGCGAAGACCTTCTCGTACTGCAGCAGCCGGAAGGGCCCCACCTCCGGCAGGAAGATCCGCGGGGCGTCGGTGACCTCGAACTCGGTGTGCCGCTGCTGGTAGACGACCTTGACGTCGACGAGCGCATCGACGTCCTCACCCTCGGGAGTGCAGCGCACCACCGGGGAGTCCGGGGACTCGGCCATCCACTGCGCCCAGTCGGTCAGCGCGGAGGGCTGTCCGGCGGCCGGGCGGTCGGCGAAGGCGTATATCCGCCAGCGGCCGTCCGCTTCGGCCTGGTGGCCCAGGTGCAGCGGATTGGTGTCGCAGACCCGCACCACTCGGGAAGATTTGAACCGCTTGCCCACCGGGAAACCCTCGGCCAGCCCCTGATGCTCGTCGGTGCCGATGACCATCGAGGGTTCGTACTGGGTCATGAAGCCGGCCGGGAACTCCGCGGTCTTGACGTAGAAGTCCTCCAGCTCGGAGGGGTCGCTGAAGTCTTCCGGCCGCTTGGCCATCATCGTGGACCACTCGCGGTCGAAGTCGATCAGATTCTGCGCGATCACCTGGCGCTCGGCCGAGTAGGTGCGCAGCAGGTCCTCCGGACTGCGCCCGGAGAGCACATGCCCCAGCTTCCAGCCCAGGTTGAAGCCGTCCTGCATGGACACGTTCATGCCCTGCCCGGCCTTGGCGGAGTGGGTGTGGCAGGCGTCTCCGGCGATGAACACCCGCGGGGTGTGCGAGCCGCTCGCCCCGTCATCGACGTCGTCGAACTTGTCTGTCAGCCGGTGGCCCACCTCATAGACGCTGTGCCAGGCCACATTGCGCACCTGAAGCGTGTAGGGGTGCAGGATCGCATTGGCCTTCTGCGCGATCTCCTCCACCGTGGTCTCCCGGATGCGCGCCTTGCGCTCAGGGGTGACCTCGCCGAGGTCCACATACATGCGGAACAGGTGGCCGCCTTCCCGCGGGATCAGCAGGATGCTGCCCCCGGAGTGGGACTGGATGGCGCATTTGAGCCGGATGTCGGGGAAGTCCGTGCGGGCCAGCACGTCCATCACACCCCAGGCGTGGTTGGCCTGGTCGCCGTCGAGGCTGCGCCCGATCGAGGCGCGCACCCGGCTGCGGGCGCCGTCGGCTCCCAGCACGTACTTCGCACGGATCACGCGTTCTTCGCCTTCCCGCGGGCCGGAGGTGTGTCTGACCCGCACGGCCACCGGGTGCTCCCCGGAGTCCTCCACAGTGAGGTCCAGGAACTCGATCCCGTAGTCCGGGCGCATCCGGCTTGGTGAACGCTCCATGAAAGCGCCGAAGTGGTCCAGGATGCGCGCCTGGTTGACGATCAGATGCGGGAACTCGCTGACGTCCTGCGGATCGTCCACCGGCTGGGCGGCGCGCGCGATGTGCTCCGGGTGCTCGGTGTCCGGCTTCCAGAACGCCATCTCGGTGATGTGATAGGCCTCGCAGGAGAGCTCCTCGGCGAAGCCGAAGGCCTGGAAGGTCTCCACGCTGCGGGCCTGGATGCCGTCGGCCTGACCGACCTGAAGCCGGTGGGGGCGGCGCTCGATGATCCGGGTGTGGACCTCCGGGAACATGGACAGCTGGGCGGCTGCGATCATTCCTGCCGGGCCGGTGCCCACGATGAGCACGTCCATCTCGTCAGGGAGATCCTCGGGACGGTCCAGACCGATCCCGGCGGCGGGGCGGATGCGCGGATCCGTGGAGACGTAACCGTGGTGGTGAAACTGCATCGTCATGCTCCTGCGGGTGGCTGGGGGATGAACTCGGCGGCGAGGCGCTCGGCGCCGCGGGCGGCCAGGGAGACGTCGGCGCCCACCAGGATCCAGTCGGCGCCCGCGGCCACGTAGCCCCTGGCGACGTCCGGGTCGAAGGCGTTGACACCGACCGGCACTCCGGCGGCGCGTCCGGCGGCGAAGGACCGCTCGACGGCGGCGACGACGTCCGGGTGGGTCTGCTGGCCGAGCAGCCCCATGGAGGCGGACAGATCGGAGGGTCCCAGGAAGATGCCGTCGATGCCGTCCACAGCGGCGATGTCCTCGGCGTTCTCCACACCCTCGACGGTCTCGATCTGGACGAACACCGAGACGTGCTCGGCACCGCGGGCCAGATAGTCGGGAACCCGGCTCCATCGGCCGGAGCGGGCCAAGGCGCTGCCGATCCCGCGTCGGCCCGCCGGGGGGTACTGCGCGGCGGCGGCGACCTCGCGGGCCTCCTCGGCGGTGGAGACCATCGGGACCAGGATGTTCTGGGCCCCGAGGTCGAGCACCTGTTTGATGGTGACCGCATCCGCTGACGGGACGCGCACGATCGGGGTGACGGGGTATCCGGAGACCGCGTGCAGCTGGGCGAGGATCGACTCCAGGCCGTTGGGGGCGTGCTCCATGTCCAGCAGCAGCACGTCCAGCCCGCCGCCGGCCATGACCTCCGCCATCACCGGCGATCCGGAGCAGACCCAGCCCCCCACCAGGGGGCGATCGGAGTCGGTGAGCCGTTCGCGCAGGGTGGGGCTCAGATGAATCGGCATGTCACAGCTCCCAGTTCTCCGTAGTCACAGTGGACGGTGTCTCCGGGGTGGACCCACATGGGCCGGGTGAAGGATCCGGCGAGGATGATCTCTCCGGCCTCGAGCCGGTCCCCGTGTCCGGCGAGCCGGTCGGCCAGCCAGGCGACCCCGCGGGCGGGGTGGCCCAGCACGGCGGCGGCCACCCCGGACTCCTCGATGGTCTCGTTGCGGTACAGCAGCGCGGAGACCCAGCGGAGGTCGACGTCGTGGGGCCGCACCGGCCGACCGCCGTAGACCATGGCACCCATCGCGGCGTTGTCACTGATGGTGTCCACGATGCTTCGTCCCTCCATCTCGATGCGGCTGGAGAGGACCTCGAGGGCGGGCACCACGTAGTCGGTGGCGTCCAGGACGTCGAAGATCGTGGTCTCTCGGCCGGTGAGATCCCTGCCGGACAGCTCCCGGCCCAGGACGAAGGCCAGCTCCACCTCCACTCGCACTCCGGTGAAGGAGCCGTGCTCCAGCACCGCACCGGTCTCATGGACCATGTCGGCGAAGATGGTGCCGTAGTCGGGCTCCGTGATGCCGGTGGCGACCTGCATGACCTTCGAGGTCAGACCGATCTTGTGGCCGGCCGGGCGGCGGCCGGCCTCGATGCCTCGGCGTCGCCACTCGTTCTGCACCGCGTAAGAGTCCTCCACGGTCATCTCCGGGTGACGGGCGGTCAGCAGCGGAACCATGGAACGGTCCCGCTCAGCGGCTGCCAGCTCGTCGGCGATCTGTCCGATCTGGGTCTCAGTGAGCATGTGTTCCTCCTCTAGAGCTGGTGGCCCAGCTTGTACTCGCCCTGCTTCCAGGTGGGCATCGACTCCGCGCCCTCGTCCGCCCGGGTGTAGGAGAATCCGTCGGCTCCGATGGTCACAGCCATCTCGGAGTCGTCGGTGCGTTCGGCGGTGGGCACCGGGCGTCCCTCGAGGTCCAGCACCGTGGAGGCCTCGGTGTACCAGGAGGGGACCACCGGGTTGCCCCACCAGTCGCGGCGCTGGTTGTCGTGGACGTCCCAGGTGACGCGCGGGTTGTCCGGGTCGCCGGTGTAGTAGTCCTGGGTGTAGACCTCGATGCGGTGCCCGTCCGGGTCGCGCAGGTAGAGGTAGAAGGCGTTGGAGACCCCGTGCCGGCCGGGGCCGCGCTCGATGTGGTCGGAGAGCCGCAGCGCACCCAGCTTGTCGCAGATGGCCAGGATGTTGTGCTTCTCATGGGTGGCGAAGGCGACATGGTGCATCCGGGGCCCGGCGCCGCCGGTCATGGCGGTGTCATGCACTGTGGGCTTGCGGCGCATCCAGGCGGCGTAGGTGGTGCCGGCGTCGTCCTGGATGTCCTCGGTGACGCGGAAGCCGAGGGTCTCCATGTATCCCACGGCTCGCGGCACGTCCGGGGTGACCTGGTTGAAATGGTCGATGCGCACCAGCGCGCCGGGGGAGTAGAGGTCATAGCGCCAGGCGAGCCGCTCCACATGTTCCACCTCGTGGAAGAACTCGTAGGGGAAGCCCAGCGGGTCCTGCACTCGGACCGAGTCGCCGAGTCCCTTGACGAAGCCCTCGGAGTTCCGCTTCACCGGGCAGCCCAGCTCCCGGTAGAAGGCCTCGGCGCGGTCCAGGTCCTCCGGACTGCGCACCCGGTAGGAGAAGGCGGCGACGGCGGCCTCGTCCCCCTTCCGGAGGATCAGGTTGTGATGGATGAACTCCTCCATGGAGCGCAGGTAGATGGCGTCCTCGTCCTCCTCGGTGACCACCAGGTCCAACACGTCCACGTAGAAGTCACGGGAGCGCTGCAGATCGGTGACCACCAGCTCCATGGAGGCGCACCGCAGGATGTCCGGCGGCGGAGTGGAGGGGGTCGGGAGGGGGTTCGGGTTCGTGTCTGTCATGCTGAGCGTCCTTGCTGCTGATGAGGATGAGAGGGGATGGGGCAGTGCGGTGCGGGGTCAGTCGGCCTTGCCGAAGACCGGGTTGTGGACCTCGCCGAGATTGATGTGGACCGCCTGCTGGTCGGTGTAGAAGTCCAGGGAGCGGTAGCCGCCCTCATGGCCGAGGCCGGAGGCCTTCACCCCGCCGAACGGGGTGCGCAGGTCTCGGACGTTGTTGGAGTTCAGCCACACCATGCCGGCGTCGACTGCCTGGGCGAAGTTGTGGGAGCGCTTGAGGTCATTGGTCCACACGTAGGCGGCCAGTCCGTACCGGGTGTCATTGGCCAGGGCGAGGGCCTCCTCCTCGGTGTCGAAGGGTGTGATGGCGACGACGGGCCCGAAGATCTCCTCCTGGAAGATCCGCGCGGTGGGCGGGACGTCGGCGAAGACCGTCGGTGCCACGAAGTTCCCCGACTCGAAGCCCTCCGGACGGCCGCCTCCGGCCACGAGTCGGCCCTCGGTCTTGCCGAGCTCCACGTAGCTCATGACCTTCTCGTAATGCTCCGGGTGCACCAGGGCGCCCACCTCGGTGGACTTCTCGTGCGGCAGCCCGACCTTCACCCGCTTCGCCTGGGCGGCGTAGCGCTCCACGAACTCGTCGTAGAACTCCCGCTGGACCAGGATCCGCGAACCGGCGGTGCAGCGCTCCCCGTTGAGGGAGAACACCCCGAAGATGGTGGCGTTGACAGCGGCCTCCAGGTCGGCGTCGGCGAAGACGATCGCCGGGGATTTCCCGCCCAGCTCCATGGACAGGCCCTTCAGGTGCGGGGCCGCGTTGGCGAAGATCAGCTGACCGGTAGCGGACTCACCGGTGAAGGAGATCAGCGGGACCTCCGGGTGCTTGACCAGGGCGTCGCCGGCCTGCTCGCCGAAGCCGTTGACCAAGTTGAACACGCCCTGCGGCAGGCCGGCCTCTTCGAAGATGCCGGCCCACAGGCCGGCGGAGAGCGGGGTGAACTCCGCCGGCTTGAGCACCACCGTGTTGCCGGCCGCGATGGCCGGGGCGAGCTTCCAGCTCTCCAGCATGAACGGGGTGTTCCAGGGGGTGATGAGACCGGCGACGCCGATGGGCTTGCGGTTCACATAGTTCACCTGCCGGCCGGGCACCTTGTAGACGTCGTCGGCCTGCGCGACGATCAGGTCCGCGAAGAACCGGAAGTTCTCCGCGGCCCGGCGCGCCTGACCGAGAGCCTGGGTGATCGGCAGCCCGGAGTCGAAGGACTCCAGCTCGGCGAGCCGATCTCCGCGGGTCTCCACCAGGTCCGCGATGCGATGCAGCACCCGGGAGCGCTCGCGGGGGAGCATGCGCGGCCAGGGACCCTCGACGAAGGCACGCCGTGCGGCGGCCACGGCACGGTCGACGTCGGCGGCCTTGCCGGAGGCGGCCTGGATGTAGGTCGCGTTGGTGACCGGGTCGATGACGTCGAAGGTCTCGCCGTCGGTGGAGTCGACGAACTCGCCGTCGATGTAGTGCCGGATGCTCTGCGGCAGGTCTGTGGGCACACGGTGCCCGGCGGTCTCGGTGACGGGGCCTGCGGTCTGGGTCTCCAGGGAGTTCATGGGGTCCTCTCAGGGCGGGGTCTGGGCGGGGTCTGGTGTGGTCAGGGGCTGACTGTCGAGGGGGCGCCGGTCTGGCCTCGGTAGGCATCTACGGTGCGCCACTTGTGGTGCCGCACCGCCATCTCGATCTCCACCGGGTCAGCATTCTCACGGATCAGCGTCAGGATGTGCTCGTGCTCGGCCACGGAGAGCGGTGCCCGCTCCGGGACGAAGCTGAAGGTGGAGCTGCGCAGCCCGGAGAGTCGGTTCCAGCCGCGGTCCACCAGGTCGGCGATGTGCGGGTTGGGGCAACGGTGCACCAGGGCGCGGTGGAACCTCTCGTTCAGGGCCGTGAACACCGTGGGCTCGAAGTGGTCCAGCAGGGCCCGCATCTGCTCGTTGATCGCCTCGGCGCGGTCGAGGTCGGCCTCGCTCATCCGGCTCAGCGCCAAGGCGGTGGCCGCGCCCTCGAGCACTCCGAGGGTCTGCATGGTGTCGATGTACTCGCTGGCGTCCACCATGGCGACCCGGGCGCCGATGTTGCGCTCGAACTCGATCAGTCCCTCGGCCTCCAGGCGCCGCACGGCTTCGCGCACCGGCACCGTGCTGACGCCGAGCTCCTTGGCGATGGTGCCCAGCACGAGCCGGTAGCCGGGGTTGAAGTCGCGGCTGATGATGCGCTCGCGGATCCACCGGTATGTGCGCTCGGACTTGCTGGCCTGCTCATCGATGCGGATTGCGGTCATCGGGTCTCAGATCCCTCGTCGGCGGCACTCGCGGCGGCCTCATAGCGGGCCCTCCACTCGGCGTTCATCGGGAACAGCCCGTCGACCGGATGCCCGGCGCTGACCTGCTCGGCGACCCAGGCGTCCTCGGCCTCCTTGGTCAGCGCCGCATCCACGACCTCTTCGGCGAGCTGCGGGGGAAGCACGATGACGCCGTCGTCATCGCCGACGATCACGTCGCCCGGTTGGACGGAGGCTCCGCCGCAGGCGATGGTGACGTCCACGTCCCAGGGGACGTGGCGGCGGCCGAGCACCGCGGGATGCGGGCCCTGGCAGAAGACCGGGAGGTCGATCTGGGCGACGGTGGAGTGATCGCGGACCCCGCCGTCGGTGACGATCCCGGCGGCGCCGCGGGCCTGAGCGCGCAGGGCCAGGATGTCGCCGAGCGTGCCGGAGCCGGTCTCGCCGCGGGCTTCGATGACGATCACCTCGCCGGCACCGACATCGTCGAAGATCCGCTTCTGGGCGTTGTAGCCGCCGCCGTGGCTGCGGAAGAGGTCCTCTCGGCCCGGGATGAAGCGCAGGGTGCGGGCGGTGCCGACCATCTTCCGGCCGGAGCGGGTGGGGCGAGGGCCGTCGATGGTCACGGTGTTGAACCCGCGGCGGCGCATCTCCTGAGCCAGTCCGGCCACCGGGACCTCCTCGAGCTTGGCGCGCAGCGACTCGCTGAGCCCGCTGGTCTGTTCCGGCAGATCGGCCGCCGTCCGCGATCCCCAGGCCTCCTCGCGCTGGGCGTCGTCCACCGAAGGGAGGCTCCCGAGGGCGGGATCGAAGTCTCCGGGGCCTTCGATGACGATGGTGCGCAGCCGACCGGTGGTGGGCCCGCCGACGACGTCGACCTCCACCTCGACGACGTCGCCCGGTTCCGCCACGGATGCGCCGGCGGGTGTGCCGGTGAGGATGACGTCCCCCGGCTGCAGGGTCAGATGCTGTGACAGGTCGGCGATGAGTTGGGGGAGGGGGAAGATCATCCCCGCGGAGGTGTCCTCCTGGACCAGGTCGCCGTTCTTCCAGGTGCGCAGGCGCAGCGCCGAGGGGTCCACGTCGGTGGCGGGGATCAGCGTGGGACCCATCGGGGTGTAGCCCTCACGGCCCTTGTTGCGGACGTTGGAGCCCTTGTCATTGCCGCGCAGGTCATAGAGACCGAGGTCATCGGCGGCGGTGATCCAGCCGATGTGCCCCCAGGCCTCCTGGAGGCTGACCCGCCGGGCGGCAGTGCCGATGATCAGGGCGATCTCACCCTCGAAGCCGAGCAGCTGGGTGCCGGCGGGACGCTCCACGTGGGCTCCCGAGGAGGCCAGCGAGCTGGCGGGCTTGAGGAAGTAGGAGGGGGAGGCCGGCCGCCGTCCGCGCTGCTCGGCGCGGGAGGCGTAGCTGATGTGCACCGCGATGATCTTGCCCGTGGGCCGGGGGAGGTCGGCGGGCCAGGCAAGGGTCTGGTCAGTCATGGGGTCTCCTCGTCGCAGCGGTGAGAATGCGGGGCGAGGGTGCGGGGCTGACCTCGCCATCATCTCGCAGAATCATATCACTGATCGTATATCATCTGTGATCCGATGCACATTCCTCCGGGAGGCGCGCCTGAGGCGGCATCGGGCGAGGGGATCGGGTCAACCGATGGTGGCCTGCTCCACCGCCGCATAGACCTCGGGCCTGTTGCTGCGCAGGAACTGTCCCCAGGCCAGACCGGCCAGGCCGGAGCCCACGATGATCCCGGGGATGATGACGACCAGCGCGGAGAAGCCCTCAGCTTCGATCATGACGTCGAAGTTGACCATGATCAGCACGGCGATGACCGCGAAGCCGGTGGCGGCGATCAGCGGCGCCACCAGGCGCAGGAACACGGGATGCCGATCAGGGTCCCGGCTCAGGTGCCGCATGATCGCCACCGACGTCACGCAGAGCAGCAGCACCATGCCGAAGCCTGCGGCGTTGGTCAGCCAGGGGAACATCGTCAGCACCGGGTACAGCGGCCCGAGGTCGGAGCCGGCGCCGCTGGCGGCGAAGACCACGATGAACACCAGGCCCAGCACGCTCTGAGCCAGCGAACCCGCCACCGGGGCGCCGCTTCTCGTGCTGGTGGCCCCCAGGATGGAAGGCAGCACGCGGGCGCGGCCCATGGAGAAGAAGTACCGCGCGGCGGCGTTGTGGAAGGCGATCATCGCCGCGAGGATGCTCGTCAGGAACAGTACCGCCGCCAGATTCGTGACGATCGCCGGGACATGCTGGCCGAGGAACACGAACATGAGATCGGGCCCCCACTGCTGGGACTCCGCCACCATCAGCGAGGGTCCCACGCCCACGGAGAACGCCCAGGCGGAGAAGGCATAGAACAGGGCGATGATGCCCACGGCGATGTAGGTGGCCCGGGCGACGGAGCGCGCCGGATCCTTCGCCTCCTCGGAGTAGATGGCGCCGGATTCGAACCCCATGAAGGCGGCGATGCCGAAGGCGAGCATCGCGCCGAAGCTGCCGGTGATCCAGTGTTCCGGCATGAACGCCTCCACGGTGACGCCCTCTGGTGCCACGCTGAAGGAGAGCAGGCTGACGGCGACGACGATGACGAACTCCAGTGCCACGATCACCGCCAGCACCTTCGCGTTGAGATCGACTCGGTTCACCCCGAGCAGTCCGACCACGAGCCACCCGACCAGTGCGCAGGCCCACCAGGGCGCGGTGATCCCGAAGAGGTCTCCGACGATCGAGGAGGCCGCGAACCCGAAGACCCCGTAGAGGCCGATCTGCATGGAGTTGTAGGTGACCAGCGCCAGGAACGAGGTCCCGATGCCGGATCGTGTCCCCAGGCCGGCGGTGACGTAGGCGTAGAAGGCGCCCGCGTTCTGGATCAGCGAGCTCATCCTGCCGTACCCGACGGAGAAGAAGACCAGGATGATTCCGAGGATGAGGTATCCGACGGGCACGCCGAGCTCCCCGGTGACGGCGAAGCTGGTGGTCGCCCCGCCGGCCAGGACGGTCAGCGGTGCCGAGGCGGCGATGATGAGGAAGACCAGCGCGGGGACGCCGAGGGTGCGCCTGGCCAGGGCGGCCTCCTCGGGGGCTGGAGTCTGCGTGGTGAGGATCGGGTCATTCATGTCTGGGCTCCGTCTCGTGCAGTCGAGTGACGGTGGGTGAGTCCAGTGTCAGGCGCGGGCGGAGTCGAGTCTTGTGCCACCGTGCACGTGAGTTGACCGGCTGGGTGCCGGAGCGACCTCTTGCCTTGGCCTATGAGGTGTGCCACACTCCAATCACGCTGACTTCACCTCTCTGAAATAGGTGTGCAGTCATCATTGAGCAGGTGCTCAATAAAAAAGCACCATCACCGGGCAGACTGTCACCAGAAAACGGGAGGGGCCATGGATCACCGACGCGAGGGCGATGTGGTCCTCGACTTCCCGAGCCCCGCCGTGGATCTGCCCACCTGGCGTGCCGCGATCGCGGCAGCTGTGGTGCCGCTGGACATCCGCGCTGAGGACGGGATCCCTTTTCGCGGGCAGCTCCGCCGCGCGACGGTGGACCACGTCGGGATTTTCCAGCTCGTCACGACTCCGCACACGGTGCGGCGGACCCCGGAGCTGATCTCGGTGGATGACGCGCGGTTCTACAAGGTGAGTCTCCAGCTCTCTGGCAGCGGCACCCTGGAGCAGGATGGACGGACCGCCATTCTGGAGCCGGGCGATCTGGCCATCTATGACACCCACCGGCCCTACCGGCTGCACTTCTCCGAGCCCAGTCAGGCGATGGTGATGGTGTTTCCGCAGGAGCTGGTCGACCTCACTCCGGAAGAGGTCTCCTGCGTCACCGCCACGTGCTTTCCCGAAGGGCACGGATTCGGACGGATGATCAATCCCTTCTTCGTGGAGCTGGGGAGGAACCTCGACCAGCTCCACGGCACCTTCGCCTCCCGGCTGGTGCATTCGGCCCTGGATCTGATGGTCACGATGCTCTCGCAGGAGCTGCACGAGCGGCACGACACTCCCGCCCGCGGGCTGGGACGCGAGGTCCGTCAACACATCCTGCGGAGGTTGGGTGATGAGACTATGACGCCGGCCTCCATCGCAGCGGCCCACTACATCTCGCTGCGCTACCTCTACACCATCTTCTCGGAGGAGGGGCAGACCGTCTCGGCATGGATCCGCTCTCGGCGTCTGGAACGCATCCGGCGGGACCTCGCGGATCCTCTCCACACGGATCGGTCCATCTCAGCGGTGGCTGGACGATGGGGTCTCCACGACGCAGCTCACTTCTCACGGATCTTCAAGGCTGAGTTCGGCGAGTCTCCCAGCGCTTATCGCCGTCGGCACCTCTCCCAGGACCTGCCGATCGCTGTCTGAGCGTCAGCACGAGGCGGTGGTCTCAAGCCTCAAGCCTTAAGCCTCAAGCCTCAAGCCCCGGACCTCTGGCTCGGGGCGGGCACGGCGCCGTCTGCGCGATCCAGGGTGTTTGGGAGAGAATCGGACACATGCCCAAGAAGGTCGATCGCACAGCGCGCCGGGACGAGATCGTGCGCACCTACCTGAAGATCGCGGCGCGCGACGGCATGGAGGCCGCCACCACACGTGCGCTGGCCGCCGAGCTCGGCGTGGCCGTCGGCTCTCTGTGGCACTACTTCTCCGGCTTCGACGAGGTCCTCTCCAGTGCGTTCCGGATGATCTTCGACCGGACCAACGCCCGCATCGGCCACCTCGTCGAAGGTCTCGACGGATTGGCAGCGCTGCGTGCCATGCTTGAAGAAGTCCTGCCGATCGGCAGCGTCCCCCGGGACGAGGCCTACGTGGTGGTGAGCTTCTGGGGGCGCGTCGCGGCGAACCCCAGCGTGGGAAGCCTGCAGGTCGCGGTCGAGCGACAGTGGCGTTGGCAGATGAGCGGGTTCCTCCGTGAGGCTGTCGACGCCGAGGAGCTGCACCCGGATGCACCGGTGGAGGACATCGCCGATGCTCTGCTGTACTTGGTCACCGCCTCACAGTTCGAACGCGTGCTCGGCACGCCCTTGGGCCAGGGGGTCAGGCTCTGGCAGATTCTGCGCCACCACCTGGCCCCCTGGATGACTGAGCGGGCGGCTCAGCAGTGGCAGCCGCCGTCGAGCGGGGCTGGCGATTCGGAGGAGGCGGACGCCTCCGGCGCACCGGAGGCATGACAGTGCCCGCCGGTCTCCGGCGGAACGTCCAGGGTGGGGTTGCGGTCGAAGAACCCGTTCGGCGTCATGCGGAATCCCGCATAGTCCACCGGCATGATCGGCCAGTCCTCGGTGCGTGGGAAGTGGGTGAGGCCGAAGGTGTGCCAGAGCACCACGTCCTCCCCGTCGATCGCTCGGTCCTGCGCCGCGTACGTGGGGAGGCCGTCGTCGCCCGGGTTGAGGTTGACGAGCCGGCCGGCGGGATACAGCTCCTCGGCGTCGTACCGGGTCACCCACAGATGATGCGCGGCGAAGGCCGCGCGACGCCGGATCGGGGAATCGTCGGCCGCCAGCAGCGTGGGTGAATCCTCTGCGTGGAGCACGTAGGCGGTCGGCTGCCCCAGGCGGTTGGTGGCCTCGGTGCTGCTGATGCGCCAGAGGCGTCCTGCGGAGCCGTCCGCATCGCGGATCGCCTGCTGTTCAGACGGCAGTCGGGTGATCGTGCGGTTGAACGTGTTGCCCCACGGATTGGTCTGAGAGGTCGGTTCGCGGACGACGTCGATCTCGTCCACCGCGTTCGCGGTGCCGTCGACCATCATGTCCATCCGTGCGCAGAACAGGTGCTGATGGATCGGGGCGCCGAGTCCCGGGGCGATCTCGGTGGAGTACGGGTAGTCGCCGCCGGGGTGGGCGTTGGTGAACACGATGCCGGTCGCTTTGGACTCCAGCTCGATCTTCCCATCCAGGTACAGGTGCCAGTAGAACCCGTAGTCGTAGTTGCCCACGGTGACGAAGAAGGAGATGACCAGGCGCCGCTGGCGGCGGACCTCCGAGCTGCCGGAGAAGTCGTCAGTGTGCTTCCACAGGATGCCGTAGTCCTCCTCGTGGATGCAGATGGCGTTCGGCAGCGTCTGCGGGCGGCCGAAGTCATCGGCGACGACGGCGTCCACGTAGGTGATCTCGCCCTTGCAGTCGCAGCCCAGCTCCAGGGCGTTGGCCAGACGCCCGAACTGGAACTCGCCGACGTCGTAGTAGTTCTGCCAGGCGTTGGTGGGGGAGGGGTCTCCGTAGCTGACCACCATCTCCGCCACGGAGCCGCGGTACATGATGGGGCGCCGGCGCCCCTGGTCGGAGAAGCTGAGATCGTGCAGGGTCAGGCCCTCCCGGCCGTTGAACCCCAGGCGGACGCTCCAGTTCTCCCATTCCAGCACGCCGTCGTCCCACGTGAAGCTGACTCCCTCGGGCTGAGTGATGGAGATCGGCCTCAGCGAGGTGCGGAACTCGCCGCGCACGGCCGGGTCCAGGTAGTCGCCGGACTCCTCCGGGACGTGGGTCACCTCGGTCTCGACGACGCGTAGGACCTTCTGGTCGGTCATGTCGATGTGGGCGACCACGCCGCCGATCGGGTGGGCCCAGATGGAGTCGGTCGGGTAGTCCTGTCGGAAGGAGAGAGCACGCAGGATGCGGTGCCCCCTTTCGTCCGCATAACCGAAGACACCGGCGGAGAGGCCGATGACGACCACCCTTTCGAGGTCGGTCACTCCGCGGCGCCTCAAGGCTTCGACGTAGCGTTCGTCGGCCTTGAGGACGTCGTCGGCGCCGAAGAGCTCCTCCATGAAGATCGGGCCGGTGCCCTGCTCCTCGACATCGATCCGATGGTCGGAGGCGATGGCGTCGCCGTCCAGGTCGACGACGACGTCGCGGACGGCGTTCGTGGCCAGGTCTGTGACGACCAGTGACGCCTGGCGGGGGAGTCGTTGATCCGGTGTCCAGGCCAGGACCTTCTGCTTCTCCGGTTCACGCAGCATCAGGTAGCTCACGCGGGCGGAATCGGGCAGCAGGCCGTGGTGCTGCAGCAACGTCCGGATCCGGCTGATCTCCTCACCGGAGAGCGGGGTCAGCGGGTGGGGGGCGGCATCGCCCGAGGTCTTGTCAGTCATCGAACTCCTCCTTATAGTTGAGCGCACGCTCAATATAAATATGGCACAGTTCACAGCACCCAGGGAAGGGGGCGACGCTCATGGCATCCGTCGGCCTGCGTCGCACCGCGGCGACCTGTGCGGCTCTCTCCGGCGTGGTCCACCTGGTCCTGCTGGGCCATGGAGGTCTGCTGATGAGTCTCGCCATGGCCGCCATGGCCGTGGTGTGCCTGCCGTGCGCGGGCCACCTCTGGCGCGGCGAGTCGCTGCGCGCCTGGACGACGGTCGCCGTCATGAGCGTCGGAATGCTGATCCTGCATCTCCGTCTGATGAGGCCGAACGGCGCTGAGGCGGGGAATCCCGACGGACTCGAGGTGGAGGTGTCTCACCACGGCGGCGGCGTCGGGCTGGCCGAGATGCACGAGCCGCTCATGCACCTCGCACTGGGGCTCGCGACGACGGAGGTCCTGCTGGTGCTGGCGGCCATGTGCTGGCAGCTGCGGTGGCGGCGCCGGCAGGGACGGGGCCGGGCTGCTCGTGTCGAGGAGACGGCGCACTCCCGTCCTAGAAGGCTGCAGGAGAAGACAACATCGTCCCTGCAGCTGTCGCGCACAGTGAAGTGAACGAAGCATTCCTGACAATGGAGGAGGAGTTACCGCGATGACGACGCAGAACGTACCCCAAAAGGTGTCTCTGCTGGAGCGAATTCAGTCGGCCAGCGGGGGTCGGGAGATTCTGGATCCGGCCACCGGCGAGGTGGTCGGTCGAGCCCCGGAGGCCACCGAGAAGGATCTGGATGCCGCCGTGGCCCGGGCCAAGGCCGCCCAGCCCGGGTGGGCCGCCCGGTCGGATGATGATCGTGCAGGCCTGCTCAACGCGGCCGCTGAGGCGATCGAGGCTCATGCCGAGGAGCTCGCGGTGCTGCTGTCCCGGGAGCAGGGCAAGCCGCTCAACGGCCCCAATGCCCGGTTCGAGGTCGGGGCCTGTGTGGCTTGGCTGCGCGCCACCGCCTCCTTCCCCATGGACCCGGAGGTCATCGTCGATGACGAGTCCGGCCGGGCCGAGCTGCATCACCGCCCGCTGGGGGTCATCGGGGCGATCGGTCCCTGGAACTGGCCGATGATGATCAGCATCTGGCAGATCGCTCCCTCCCTGCGCATGGGCAACACCGTGGTGATCAAACCCTCCGGATACACCCCGCTGTCCGTACTGGGGCTGGTGGACGTGCTCAACACCGTGCTGGATGCTGATGTGCTCATCGCCGTACCCGGGCGCGGAGACATCGGGGACCGACTGACCCGGCACCCCGACATCGCCAAGATCATGTTCACCGGCTCCACACCCACGGGCAAGAAGATCATCGCCGCAGCCTCCGAGACCGTGAAACGGCTGACCATGGAACTGGGCGGCAATGATGCCGGCATCGTCCTGGACGATGCCGACCCGGCCGCGATCGCTGAAGACCTCTTCTGGGGCGCGTTCATCAACACCGGGCAGACCTGTGCGGCCATGAAACGGCTCTATGTCCCGGATGCCCTCTATGACCAGGTCTGCCAGGCTCTGGTCGAGGTGGCCCAGCAGATGCCCATGGGAGTCGGGTTGGAGGAGGCAAATGTGCTGGGCCCGGTGCAGAACCGAGCCCAGTGGGAGATCGTGGACCGGCTCGTCACTGCTGCCAAAGAGTCCGGAGCCAGGATCCTGCTCGGTGGGGACCCTGACCCCCAGGTTGTCGCAGGGAGGGGCGGGCACTTCTATCCGACCACCCTGGTCGCCGACATCGATCCGGACAACCCTCTGGTGGTCGAAGAACAGTTCGGCCCGGTGCTGCCGATCATCCGCTACACCGATCTCGATCAGGCCATCACCGACGCCAATTCGCTGGAGGTCGGGCTGGGCTCCTCGGTCTGGTCCTCGGATCTGGGCCGGGCCCGGGCTGTGGCGGCCCAGCTGGAGGCCGGCACCACCTGGATCAACAAGCACGGCGCCGTCGATCCCCGGGTCCCTTTCGGCGGGGCCAAAGAATCCGGATTCGGTCTCGAGTTCGGCACCCACGGGCTGCGCGAGGTCTCCCAGCCCCACGTCATCAGCTGGTGAGCCCACCCGCAGGGCCCACCCTGAGGCTGTCCTGATCCGGTCGATCGCCAGGCGGAGGAGGATGCACTTTTCAACTGACCAACCGTTCGGTCAATAAATCTGATACATTCTCCTCCAGAGGTGACCTGCATCACACGCAGGGGCCCGTCCAGGGCGGTCCATCCGCATTGAACCTGCATCCGGAGATGACATGAGCCAGACCATCTATCTCAGCACCGAAGGCCATGAGCTGACTCGCGAGGAGAAGAAGGTCCTCGCGGGGACTCTCGTGGGCACCACCATCGAGTGGTACGACTTCTTCATCTACGCCCAGGCGGCGGGCTTCGTGCTGGCCGTGCTGTACTTCGAGCCGCTGGGCCAGGAGAACCAGGCGCTCGCTCAGATCATCGCCTGGGCCTCGGTGGGCATCTCCTTCCTCTTCCGGCCCCTGGGGGCCGTACTCGCCGGGTGGCTGGGGGACCGGTTCGGACGCAAGATCGTCCTGGTGGTCACCTTGATGGGCATGGGCGGGGCCACTGTGCTGATCGGGCTGCTGCCTACCTACGCCACGCTGGGCATCGCCGCCCCGGTGATCCTGATCCTCCTGCGGATCCTGCAGGGTCTTTCGGCCGGCGGGGAGTGGGGCGGTGCCGCCCTGCTCTCGGTGGAGCACGCGCCGCGCCACAAGCGCGGCCTCTTCGGCGCCTACCCGCAGATCGGTGTGCCCCTGGGAATGCTGCTGGCCACCGGCTTCATGTTCGGCCTCAATGCGCTCACCACAGAGGAGCAGTTCCTCGAATGGGGCTGGCGTGTGCCGTTTCTCTTCTCCTTCGTGCTGATCATCGTCGGCTACCTGATCCGAGTGAAGGTCGACGAGTCTCCGGTGTTCACGGAGATGAAGGAGCGCAAGAAGGAGTCCTCGGCGCCGCTCAAGGAGCTGCTGACCACGCACAAGAAGTACACCTTCCTGGCCGCGCTGATCTTCGCGGCGAACAACGCCGCCGGCTACCTGGTCATCGCCTTCTTCGCCGCCTACGGCGTGAACCACCTGGGCATGGAACGCACCGAGACGCTCATCGCCTCGCTCATCGGCGGCGTCGGGTGGTTCATCTTCACGCTCTTCGGCGGCTGGGTCTCCGACCGTATCGGCCGAGTGCGGACCTTCCAGATCGGCTACGGCATCATCATCGTCTGGGCCGTGCCGATGTGGTTCCTGCTGGACACGGCCTCGCTGCCGCTCTTCGCTCTGGCGATCTTCCTGCTCACGGTGGGCCTCGGCCCCTCCTACGGACCGCAGTCCGCGCTGTATGCGGAGATGTTCCCGGTCTCGATCCGATTCTCCGGCGTCTCCATCGGCTATGCGCTGGGCTCCATCATCGGCGGCGCCTTCGCCGCCACAATCGCCCAGACGATCCTGGACACCACAGGAAAGTCCTGGCTGATCGGCCTCTACATCGCCGCCCTGGCCGTGATGTCCTTCCTGGCCGTCTCGGTGGTCCCGAAGGGCTTGCAAGGCATCAACCTGATCGACGACAGCGAGCGTGAGGAGCTCATCACCACGAGGTCTTCGCGCTGACACGCCCGCCCAGGGCAGACAATCGACACCGAAGTCGAGCATCATGGCAGTCAGGCACCGCTGACCTGCACGCATGCCTGCCCAGCACCCCTAGATGAGGAGAACCCCCATGAGACACCGCACCCACGCCCTGAGACTCTCCGCGGCCGCCGCCGCGGCGGCCCTCCTGCTCACCGCCTGCGACGGAGGAGGCGATGGCCCAGGCGACGACGGCGAGGAGAACGGCGACGGCGGCGACAGCTACTCGATCGGCATCACCCAGATCGTCGCCCACCCCTCCCTGGACGCCGCCCGTGACGGTTTCCAAGCGGCATTCGACGAGGCCGGCGTCGAGGTGGACTGGGACGAGCAGAACGCCCAGAATGACCAAGCCACGGCGTCCAACATCGCCGGAACATTCGCTACCGCCGGTCATGACCTGGTCCACGCGATCGCCACGCCCACCGCCCAGGCGGCCGCCCAGTCGATCACCGACATCCCCATCGTCTTCTCTGCGGTGACCGAGCCGCAGGAGGCCGGCCTGGTCGAGGACTGGGACGCCCCCGGCGGCAACGTCACCGGCGCCTCGGACATGAACCCAGTGGCCGAGCAGCTGGAGCTGCTGCAGGAGATCGCCCCGGACGTGGAGACCGTCGGCATCGTCTACTCCTCCGGGGAGGTCAACTCTGCCGTCCAGGTGGAGCTGGCTCAGGAAGCCGCCGAGGAGCTCGGCCTGGAGATCCAGGAGGTCACCGTCTCGAACTCCTCCGAGGTCCAGCAGGGCGTGGAGTCGCTCGACGTGGACGCGATCTACGTGCCCACGGACAACGCCGTGGTCTCGGCGCTGGAGTCGGTGCTGCAGTATTCGCACCAGAACGAGATCCCTGTGATCGCGGCCGAGGGCGACTCGGTGCAGCGCGGGGCGCTGGCCACCTACGGCATCAATTACGAGCAGCTGGGACGCCAGGCGGGCGAGATGGCGCTGCGCATCCTGCAGGACGGTGAGGACCCCGCAGAGATGGCGGTGGAGACCGGCAGCGTCCTCGAGCTGATCGTCAACCCGGAGGCCGCCGAGCTGATGGGCATCGAGTTCGACGACGAGCTGCTCGACCGCGCCGACGGCGTCGTCGGTGAGGACCTCGAGGCGGAGGACCCCGCCGAAGCCGGTGAGGACGAGGACTCCGACGAGGATGACGAGGACGAGTGACCCGTGCGGGAGGACTCCCGCGTAGGATCACGCACGACAGAAGAGCACCAGGGCGGGCACCGGAACGGCCACACCAGGCCGCGCCGGTGCCCGATCCCTGGGCGGACATGGACACGTCGTCGGCCGAAGACCCGTCCGATGGCGGCGAATGAGGACACATGATCACAGCATTGGAGCTCGGGCTGATCTACGCGATCATGGCCCTGGGCGTGTACCTGACCTTCAGGATCCTGAACTTCCCTGATCTGACGGTGGACGGCTCGTTCACCTCGGGTGCGGCGACGGCGGCGATTCTGATCACCAACGGTGTCAACCCCTTCCTCGCGACGGCGGCGGCCTTCGTCGTCGGGTGCGTGGCAGGCCTCATCACTGGGCTGCTGCACACCAAGGGGAACATCAACGGCCTGCTGGCCGGCATCCTGACCATGATCGGGCTCTACTCCATCAACCTGCGCATCATGGGCGGGGCGAATGTGCCCCTGCTGGGGCAGGACACCGCGATCAGCGCGCTGCGCGGCGTCGTCGGGGTCGGCTGGACTTCGGTGCTGGCGCTGGCCGCCGTCGCGGTGGTCTTCAAGCTCATCATGGACTGGTACCTGCACACGGACAACGGGCTGGCTCTGCAGGCCACCGGTGACAATGAGCAGATGATCCGCTCCTTCGCGGTCTCCACCGACCGGCAGAAGATCGTCGGCCTGATGCTCTCCAACGGCCTGGTGGGGATCTCCGGTGCGGTGGTCGCTCAGCACCAAGGCTTCGCCGACATCGGCATGGGCATCGGTCTGATCCTGGTCGGTCTGGCTTCGGTGATCGTCGGGCAGGCGATCTTCGGCACGCGCAGCGTCTTCCAGGCGACCCTGGCCGTGGTGCTCGGAGCGGTCATCTACCGCCTGGCCATCCAGTTCGCCCTGAACCTGGGGCTGAACCCGAACGACATGAAGCTGATGTCCGCCGTCCTGGTGGTGGCCGCGCTGCTGCTGCCGCAGTGGAGGGGATTCGCGAAGCTGACCCGGCGCAGGAAAGGTCGCTCGGCGCTCACCGCAGCGGCCGAGGCCACGCTGACCTCTGACGCCGCGGCCGGCGCCGGCAAGAAGGGAGCCTGACATGCTGAGCATCGCATCCGTGGCCAAGACGTTCTTCCCTGGAACCGTCAACGAGCGCCGCGCCCTGGTGGACGTCGACCTGGAGATGGTCGAGGGCGACTTCGTCACCGTCATCGGTTCGAACGGAGCCGGCAAGTCCACGCTGCTGAACACCGTGGCCGGGCGCATCATCCAGGACGAGGGCATCGTCTCCCTGGACGGCAAGAACGTCAGCCGCCTCCGCGAGCACCAGCGGGCCTCGATGGTGGGACGGGTCTTCCAAGACCCGATGGCCGGCACCGCGCCGAACCTCACGATCGAGGAGAATCTCTCCCTGGCCGACCGCCGTGGGAAGCCCCGTGGGCTGGCCCGGGGCGTGACCAAGGCCAAGCGGGAGCGCTTCGCCGAAGCCCTCACCCAGTTGGAGCTGGGCCTGGAAAGCCGCCTGAAGACCAAGGTGGGGCTGCTCTCCGGTGGGCAGCGGCAGGCGCTGAGCCTGCTGATGGCCACCTACTCCGATCCACGCGTGCTGCTGCTGGACGAGCACACCGCCGCTCTGGATCCTCAGCGCGCCGAGCTGGTGACCCGACTGACCCGGACCGTGGTGGAGGAGAAGGGGCTGACCACGCTGATGGTCACCCACAACATGGTCCAAGCCTTGGAGGTCGGCAATCGGCTGATCATGATGCACGAGGGCCGGATCATCCTCGACGTCGGCCCCGAGCGGAAGTCCCAGATGACCCCGGAGGACCTGCTGGCCGAGTTCGGCAAGCTCAAGGGCGCCGTCGTCGACGACAAGACGATGCTGCAGTAAGGCCCCTCCTTCACCGTTGAGCTGGTGAGTTTCCGCCTGAACTGGCGCCCCAGAGGCGTCTTTCGGGCGGAAACTCACCAGCTCAACGTGTTCTGAGCGGTAGCGTGGACCGCATGACTGCTGACGCGCTGTTGCTCCTGGCCGCCAACTCGCTCGTCCCCACCGGGTGGGAGGCCGTCGCCAGCGGGGCGGGGCTCCTGACGCTCGCCCTGCTCGTCTGGGCGCTGGTCGAGATCTTCCGCTGCCCTGGCCTGGCCTCCGGGTGGAAGCTGGTGCTGGGGCTGCTGGCGTTCACGCTGCCGTTCTTCGGTCCGCTCATCGCGGTGGTCATGGCACGATCGCACCGTCGGCGGGTGCTCTCCGGGGAACTCGCCCTCACAGCTATGGCCCCGCCCGCCCGCTGAGCCGCCGGTCAGAGGTCGACGTCGTCGCCGAACCAGGGCTCGGTGATCTCTTCGTAGGTGCCGTCGTTCAGAGTCATGGTCAGCCACTGGTCCACGTAGTGCTTCATCACCATGTCTCCGCGGGGGAGCATGTAGGCCTTCTCGAAGTAGTCGAATGGCTCGTCGGGATTGACGGCGCAGAGCTCGTCGTACTCGTGGTCGATCCACAGCACCTCGGAACGGTCCGTGGTCATCACATCTGCCTCACCCTCGACGATCTGGTCGAAGATGGTCAGGTTGTCGTGGGTGATCAGGTTCCCCTCGGGGTAATGCTCCTGGGCGAAGACCTCGTTGGTCCCGCCGCTGGGCATGATCGAGGTGACGTCGGGGTCGTTGATCTGCTCGATCGTCCGGTAGTCGTCGACGTCCTCGCAGCGAGTGATGGGAGTCTTGCCGTCCTCCATCAGCGGCTCGGAGAAGAACACCTGCTCTGATCGGGCGGTGTTGATCGAGATGCCGCCTACCGCGATGTCGCAGTCCGCCAGGTAGTCCTCCATGAGGTCGTCCCAACTGGTCTGCACCCAGTCGATCTCCACGGCCAGGTTCTCGGCGAGGTCCCGGGCCATGTCCACATCGATGCCGGTGAATTCCCCGGTGTCCTCATCGAGCTCGGTGAACGGCGGGTAGTCCCCGGTGGTGCACACCGTCAGGGAGCCGCGGTCCAGCACCTCGTCCAGCAGCGACTCCGACTCGCCCGCCGGCTCCTGTCCGCCGGCCTGCTGGGCGTCAGAACCTGCGGGGGAGCAGGCGCCCAGGACGAGGGTCAGCAGTCCGGCGGTCGTCCACAGGGCACCGCCTCTGCCCGACACGCGAGGGACCTTCGCCTTCTCGGCGGTGCCTGGATGGTGGGGCTGCGGCATGGGCGTCTCCGATCGTGACAGGATGCTGGTGGTGCTCAATCCTGGCACGACGAGGTGTGGAATCTCACCTCCGTCTCAGCCTGTGGGCGCCGCGCCCTCAGGAGAGGCCCTCAGGAGACGATGAGCAGCGCCGCGGCGAAGACGATCCCGGAGGCGATGAGCACGATCGTGGTGTAGCCGAGGATGTCGCGCATCTTCAGCCCGGCGATCGCCAGCAGCGGCAGCGCCCAGAACGGCTGGATCATGTTCGTCCACTGGTCGCCGTAGGCCACCGCCATGATCGCCACCGCGGGATCGGTCCCCAGGGACTCGGCGGCCTCCAGCAGGATCGGTGCCTGCACGGCGATCTGTCCGCCGCCGGAGGGGACGAAGAAGTTCACGATCCCGGCCGAGAGGAACGCCCACAGCGCGAAGGTCTGGTCCGTGGAGATCGCCACGAAGAACTCGGAGAAGACCTGCATCAGGCCGGTGCCGGCCATGATGCCCAGAATCCCGGCGTAGAGCGGGAACTGCAGGAGGATGTCGCCGACGGTGCCCGCGGCCTCCTTGGTGAGCGCCAGCAGCTCGAAAGGGCTGCGCACCAGCAGCATGATCAGCGTCAGGAAGCTCCAGTTCACGATGTCCAGGGTCAGTCCGCCGCCTCCGGCGAAGTGGAGCGCGAGGTAGCCCACCAGCATCAGGCCGATCAGCGTCGTGGGGATCCTGCTGGCATCGACCCGGTCCGCAGGGGTGACGACCTCGTCGTCGATCTCGGCATCCCGCAGCCGGGCGTCCACCCCCAGGGTGACGACGTCGTGCGGGTTCCGTGGGGCGATGAGCATCAGCGCACCGGCGACGACGACGATCGTCACCGCCGCGGTGATCATGTTCCACCCGGAGAACACCGTCTCCGTGATGGAGAGGGGATCGCCCAGGATCTCGGCGACGAAGGAGTCCGGGGTGGCGGCGGTCAGCGGCCCTGAGGCCGAGTAGCCCATGTGCCACACCACGAATCCGGAGAAGCCGGAGGCCACCAGCATCGGAAAATGCATCGGCATGTCCCGGCGCCTGGCCTGCTCAGCGACCTCGCGGGCCATCAGCCCGCCGACCACCAGGCCCAGCCCCCAGGTGATCAGCGAGGCCAGCGCCGCCACCAGGAAGACGAACAGATAGGCCTGCATCGGGCTCTGCGGGACCCGCGCCAACCGGCGCAGCAGGGCCCGCACCGGTCGGGTGCTGGCGAGGATGTACCCCAGGAACAGGATCAGGGCGATCTGCGTCATGAACTCCAGCAGGCCGGCCAGCCCCAGTCCCCATTCCTCGACCACCTCCAGCGGCCCGGCCTCGGTGAGCAGCAGGGCCAGGATCGCCACGATGACGGTCAGCCCGATCGCGAAGACCAGTGCTGAGGGGATCAGCTTCTCCACCAGCGTGTTCAGCGGTCGCATGATCGGGCCGAGCGGGGCTCCTCCGCCGGCTCCGGCAGGCTCCTCCTGTGAAGGCTTCGCGGTCACATCATCCTCCTTGACGCGTGAGACACCCGCGCCTGGCTCCGGCGCGGCAAGGCACCGAAGGCGTGACGCACATCACCGACAGCTTGCCAGATCTCTGGGGCGAATCCCTGGAGAACCGCCCATCTGCCCGAACCTGCTGGTGATTGACCTCACAGCCCGGGCGTGGAAGTATCGAGGTGAACGATCGGTCAGTAATTCCGGGGCCGCGCCCGCGCGCCTCCGGAGCATCAGCCACAGTCGGAGGAACCCCGTGACCACGCCCGCCTTCCTCGTCTCCGGGACACGCACCCCGGTCGGCCGCTACGGCGGTGCCCTCTCGATGGTCCGGCCGGACGATCTGGCCGCCCGGGTGATCCGCACCGTCGTCGAGGACGCCGGCATCGACCCCTCCGACGTCGACGAGGTCATCTTCGGCAACGCCAACGGCGCCGGAGAGGAGAACCGCAACGTCGCCCGCATGGCTTGGCTGCTCGCCGACTTTCCGGACACCGTCCCCGGCATCACGGTCAACCGACTCTGCGCCTCGGGCATGAGCTCCATCGCCCAGGCCCATCACATGATCGCCGCCGGCGCGGCCGACCTGGTCGTCGCCGGGGGAGTGGAGTCCATGTCCCGGGCGCCCTGGGCCATGGCCAAGCCCACCAGCGGCTTCGCCAAGCCCGGAGAGGTCGTGGACACCTCCATCGGCTGGCGATTCGTCAACCCGAAGTTCCTCACCATCGACAAGCGCACCTACTCCATGCCGGAGACCGCCGAGGAGGTCGCCCGTGTCGAGGGCGTCACACGCGAGGAGGCCGACGCCTTCGCCGCCGAGTCCCAGCGCCGGGCCCTTGCCGCCGTCGACGCCGGCCGCCTCGCCCGCGAGATCACCCCGGTGGAGGTGCCCGGGCGAAGGGGCGCGGTCACCGTGGTCGACACCGACGAGGGTCCGCGCCCCGGCACCACCGTGGAGACCCTGGCCGGGCTGCGCCCCGTGATCGCCGGCGGCAGCGTCGTCACCGCCGGGAACTCTTCCTCACTCAACGACGGCGCCTCCGCCGTCATCGTGGCCTCAGAGGCCGCCGTCGAACGATACGGGCTGACTCCGCGCGCCCGCATCGCCGGAGGGGCGAACGCCGGTCTGGCCCCGGAGATCATGGGCATGGGGCCGGTCCCCGCGAGCCGCAAGGCCCTGGACCGCGCGGGTTGGAGCACCGGCGAGTTGGAGGCCGTGGAGCTCAACGAGGCCTTCGCCACCCAGTCCCTGGCCTGCATCCGCCGCCTCGGCCTGGACCCCGCCCTGGTCAACGCCGACGGCGGCGCGATCGCCCTGGGACACCCGCTGGGCTCTTCCGGGGCGCGGATCGTGCTCACCCTGGCCCGGCGCATGGAGGACGAGGGTGCTCGCCGCGGCCTGGCCGCCATGTGCGTGGGTGTGGGCCAGGGCTCCGCCCTGCTGCTGGAGCAGGTGTGACCATGGCCCACGGACTGCACGAGCTCGATCCCGAAACCTTCACCACCCTGCGCATCACGGACGCCGAGGACCGCATCCATGCCCGCCTGGACCGGCCCGACGTGCGCAACGCGATCGACGCCACCATGATCGAGGAGCTCCACGCGCTCTGCGCCCACCTGGAGCACGACCCGAAGATCCTCATCCTCTCCGGCACCGACCCGGACCCGGCGACCGGCCGCCCCGGCGTCTTCGCCTCCGGCGCCGACATCGGCCAGCTGAGGGAACGCCGCCGGGACGACGCCCTGCGCGGAGTCAACTCCACAGCCTTCGACCGGCTCGCCAAGCTGCCGATGCCGGTGATCGCCGCCCTGGACGGCTATGCCCTGGGTGGCGGGGCCGAACTGGCGTGGGCCGCCGACTTCCGGCTCGGCACCCCTGAGCTGACCGTGGGCCAGCCCGAGACGTCCCTCGGCATCATCCCCGCCGCCGGTGCGCTGTGGCGCCTGCGCGAGCTCGCCGGCGAGCCGCTGGCCAAGGAGATCCTGCTCGCCGGGCGCATCCTGGATGCCGAGGAGGCACGGACCCACGGCCTGATCAACGCGATCCATCCCGCCGAGGAGCTGCTCGACGCCGCCCACGCTCTGGCCGATCGCATCGCCCGCCAGGATCCGCTGGCGGTGCGGATCTCCAAGCAGGTGTTCTCGCTGCCCCGTGAGGCCCACCCCCAGGTGGACAACCTCGCCCAGGCCATCCTCTTCGAGTCCGAGGCCAAGTTCGACCGCATGCAGGCGTTCCTGGACCGGAAGAAGGCCCGCAGCACACGCCGGTCAGAGGCGACGTCGCCGGAGACGTCCCCGGCCCAGACCTCAGGAGACCACACATGAGCGCCCGCCCCGAGACTTCCCAACCGTCCACCGTCGGGGTGCCTTCCACCGTCGGCGTGCTCGGCGGCGGCCGCATGGGGGGAGGCATCGCCCACGCTTTCCTGATCGCCGGCGCCCAGGAGGTCGTCGTCGTCGACGTCTCCGCCGAGGCCGCCGACGCCGCCCGCGGACGCATCGAGGGCGACGTCGCCGCCTCCCTGCAGCGCGGGAAGATCGATGGCGAGCTCACCGACTGGACCACCAGGCTGACCGTCACCGCCGACGTCGCAGACTTCGCCCGCTGCGCCTTGGTGATCGAAGCCGTGCCCGAGGACATGGACCTGAAGACCGCTTCGCTGCGCCGCGTGGAGGAGCAGCTGGCCCCGCAGGCATGGCTGGGCACCAACACCAGCTCTCTCTCGGTCACCGACCTCGCCGAGCATCTGCAGCGTCCCGAGCGGTTCTGCGGGCTGCACTTCTTCAACCCGGTGCCGGCCTCCAAGCTCGTGGAGGTCGTGCTCGCCGGGACCACTGGTGAGGAGCTCGCCGCGCTCAGCCCCCAGTGGGTGGAAGCCCTGGGCAAGACCCCCGTGGTGGTGAAGGACGCCCCCGGCTTCGCCTCCTCGCGGCTCGGAGTGGCCATCGGGCTGGAGGCCATCCGCATGGTCGAAGAGGGTGTGGCCAGCCCGGAGGACATCGACAACGCCATGGTGCTGGGCTACAAGTTCCCCATCGGGCCGCTGGCGCTGACCGACATCGTCGGGCTCGACGTGCGCCTGGGCATCGCCGAATACCTCGAATCCCGACTGGGGGAGCGGTTCACCCCGCCGCAGCTGATGCGGGAGATGGTCGCCCGCGGCGAGCTCGGCCGTAAGACCGGCAAGGGGTTCTACGACTACCCGCCGCAGTGAACCACCGACCCGCCGATGACCACGGCTCCAGTTCCGGCCCCAGCCTCGGCGGCTGGACCGGCTCGACGACGGCACGGTGCCTCCACGCCGTCGTCGCGCTGGTGTGTGCGGCCGGCCTGGTCACCTCGCTGCATCTGGGCTGGACCACGGACACCGACCTCCCCCTGGGTGTGGGCTACCACGGCGGATTCACCGCCGGCTGGGAGCACACGCTCAACCAGCCGGCCTACTTCACGGTGCTCTCGGGGCTGCTGGCCTGCCTGACCTCGGCGATGCTCGCCCTGCGGCCCCACCGGACCTCGGAGATCTTCCGCGCCGCACGGCTGTGTGCCGTGGTGTGCGTGATCATCACCGGGATGGTGTTCAACCTGCTGCTGCGGGGCCCCGACGTGCTCACCGGAGTGCGGTGGATCAATGACACCGTCCTGCACCTGATCGTGCCGGTGCTGGTCCCGGCGGTGTGGATGCTGGTCGGACCGCGGGGGTGGGTCACCGGACGCGTCGTGGCGCTGTCCCTGGTGGTTCCGGTGGGCTGGCTGGGGGTGACCTTGGCTCGCGGGCCGAGGATCGACTGGTACCCCTACGACATCCTCGACGTCCCTGGGATGGGATACGCCGGCGTCGGGGTCTACATCGGCTCCATCCTGGCCGGCTATCTGGCCGTGGCCTGCCTGCTGTGGGGGCTGGATGCCCTGCTGACGAGGCTCACCCCGGAATGAGCCGGCGCCGGCTCCTCGAGCTGACGCCGGCCCATCGTCTCAGAGGTCGGCCAGAGCGGTGGAGGGATCCTCCACGCAGCGGGCCACGAAGTCCAGGAACCCGCCGGCGGCGCCGCCGTCGCAGACCCGGTGGTCGAAGGCCAGGGTGAGTGTGCTGATGCTGCGCACGGTCAGCTCCCCGTCCACCACCCAGGGGCGCTCCAGGATCCGGCCGAGGCCGAGGATCGCCACCTCCGGGTGGTTGATGATCGGCGTGGCGCCGTCGGAGCCGAACACTCCGTAGTTGTTCACCGTGAACGTGCCACCGGTGAGCTCCCTGCCGGAGATCGTCCCCTCGCGGGCTGCACCCACCAGCCGGCCGATCTCCTCGTGGAGGGCCCGGGCGGAGAGCCTCTCCGCGTGACGGATCACCGGCACCACCAGACCGGCGTCCGTCTGGGCGGCGAAGCCCAGGTTGACCCCGTCGAAGTGCACGATCTCCTGCTCACCGTCCTCGCGGGTGTCCACCCGTGTGGCGAGCTCGGGGTGCCGGGCCAGTCCGGCCAGCACGAACCGTCCGATCAGCGCCAGCAGGGAGGGTGCCGCGGCGCCGCTGGTCTGGGCCTGCCGCTTCAGCCGCGCCCGCAGGGCGAGCAGCTCGGTGAAGTCGGCGTCCTGCCAGACCGTGGCCTCCGGGATCTCGCGGCGTGAGCGGGACAACGTCGTGGAGACCGCCTTGCGCAGCCCGGTGACGTGCACGCGCTCGCTGACCTCCAGCCCGCCCGGGGCCGGCCGGGACGACGGCGCCGGGGCCGTCTGCTCCGTGGCCTGTGGGGCGCTCGGCGCCGGCACGGCCGCCGATGTCGCTGGGGCATCCCCGCCCGGGGGCCGGGTCTCGGCGACCTTCGGGGCGGAGGTCCTGAGGGCGGCGAGCACATCAGCTCGCACGATCAGCCCCTCCGGGCCGGTGCCGGTCACGCCGCCCAGCGGGATCTCGTGCTCGCGGGCGAGGCGACGCACCAGGGGGGAGGAGACTCGCGGGGCCTGCTGTGGGGTGCGTTCGGCGAGGGCCACGGTGGTGTCGCCTCCGGCACGGCGTCGGCGTCGACGGCGTGATCCCGAGGAGGCCTGAGTGCCATAGCCGATGAGGACATGTCCCGATCCTTCGTCGGAGCTGTCCGCCGGAGTCTCCTCCGATGCCGCGCCGGCGGCCGTGCCCTCGGAGGGGACGGCCGTGCCGGCCCGCTCCTCCTCGCGGTAGCTCAGCGCACCGGCCGAGTCGGCGTCGTGCTGGTCGGCGTCGTCGAGCCAGCCGCCGCTGCCGTCGGTGTCCACGGTGATCAGCGGCTCCCCGACGATGAGCGTCTCGCCGACCGCGCCGTGTAGCCGCACCACGATGCCCGCGTACGGGGAGGGGACCTCGATGGATGACTTCGCGGTCTCCACCTCGGCGATGGGCTGGTCCACCTCGATCATCTCGCCCTCGTCCACCAGCCAGCTCAGCAGCGTGGCTTCGGTGAGTCCTTCGCCCAGATCGGGCAGATTGAAGGTGGTCATCTCAGTCCTCCCACTGCAGCTCGTCGAGGGTGTCCAGGATCCGCTCCACGCTGGGCAGGTGATGCTCCTCGAGCTTCGGAGACGGGTACGGGATGTCGAAACCGGTCACCCGTCTCACCGGGGAGGCCAGCGAATGGAAGCAGCGTTCCTGAATCCGGGCGACGATCTCTCCGGCCACGGACACGAAACCCTGCGGCTCGGCGATGACCACGGCGCGGCCGGTCTTCTCCACGGTGGCGGTCAGCGCGGCGTCGTCGAAGGGCACAATGCTGCGCAGGTCCAGGACCTCCGCGGAGATGCCCTCCTCAGCCGCGGCCTCGGCGGCCTTCAGTGCCACGGACACCGAGGGTCCGTAGCTGATCAGCGAGACATCGGTGCCTTCGCGGGCGACGACGGCGCGGCCCTCCGCGCCCACGCCGGCGGCGGTGCCGGAGGAGTCCGGATCCTCGTACTGCTCGCGGAGAGCGGCCAGGTCGACCGGCTCCTTGGTCCAGTAGAGCTTCTTCGGTTCGAAGAAGACCACCGGGTCTGCGGAGTCGATGGCCTCGCGCAGCATCAGGTAGGCGTCGGCGACGGTGGCTGGGGTGTAGACCTTCAGGCCGGGCGTGTGGGCGTAGTAGGCCTCTGAGGAGTCGCAGTGATGCTCCACCCCGCCCACGCCGCCCCCGTAGGGCACGCGGATGACCATCGGCAGGCGCACGCGGCCGCGGGTGCGGTTGGCGATCTTGGCGATGTGGCTGAAGATCTGTTCCAGCGCCGGGTAGGCGAAGGCGTCGAACTGCATCTCAATCACCGGCTTCATGCCGTTGATCGCCATGCCGGTGGCCATGCCGGCGATCCCGGACTCCGCCAGCGGGGTGTCGAAGCAGCGGTGTTCTCCGAAGCGCTGGGTGAGTCCGTCGGTGATGCGGAAGACGCCGCCCAGGGTGCCGACGTCCTCGCCGAAGACGCACACCGAGGTGTCGGCCTCCATGGCGTCGGACATCGCGGTGTTCAGGGCGGCGGCGAAGGTCGTGGCCTTCGGCGCCGGTGCGGAGCGCGAGGCGTCCGCAGCTGCGGGTGCGGGGGTGGTGGCGGTGTCGGTGGCGGGGGCCATGGTCAGTCCTCCTGGCTGCGCTCGAGCTCGTCGGCCAGCAGGGCGCGCTGTTCGCGCAGCTGGGCGGTGGGAGCGGAGTAGACGTGGTCGAAGATCTCCAGCGGGTCCATCTCAGGCTCGGTGGTCATCGCCTGGCGCAGCGAGGCGGCGACCTCCTCCGCCTTCTCCGTGATGCGGGACTCGACGGTCTCGTCGAGCACCCCCTTGCCGGTGAGGAAGGTCTTCATGCGCTGCAGCGGGTCCCGCTTCTTCCACTGCTCGACCTCGTCGGCGTCGCGGTAGCGGGTGTCGTCGTCGGCGTTGGTGTGGGCCTGCATGCGGTAGGTGGTGGCCTCCAGCAGCAGCGGCATGGAGTGCTCGCGGGCCAGGTCCACGGCGCGGCGCAGGGTGGCCAGTACGGCCACCATGTCATTGCCGTCGACCTGCTCGCCGGCCATGCCGTAGCCGATGGCCTTGTGCGCCAGGGACGGTGCGGCCGTCTGGTGGGACAGCGGCACGGAGATGGCGTAGCCGTTGTTCTGTACGAAGAACACCACCGGGACCTCGAAGACGGCGGCGAAGTTCAGCGCCTCGTGGAAGTCGCCCTCACTGGTGGCACCGTCGCCGCACATGGCGAGCACCACGGTGTCCTCGCCGCGCAGCTTCGCCGCATGGGCGACGCCGACGGCGTGCAGCAGCTGGGTGGTCAGCGGAGTGGACAGCGCGGAGGTCCGGTACTCGCGCGGGTCGTAGCCGCAGTGCCAGTCGCCGCGGAAGGAGACCATGACCTCCAGGGGATCCACACCGCGGGTGAGTGTGGCGACGGTGTCCCGGTAGGTGGGGAACATCCAGTCGCCCTGGTCCAGGGCGAGGGCCGCACCCACCTGGCAGGCCTCCTGGCCGTGCGAGGAGGGGTAGACGGCCAGCCGGCCTTGGCGCACCAGGGCGTAGTTCTGGTCATTGACGCGACGCCCGACGACGAGCGCCTCGTAGGCGGCGAGCAGGGCGTCGTCCTCAGGGATGGGGTATTCGTGGCCGGGGCTGGTTCCCTGCTCCGCCTCGGGGATCAGTGTGCCCTCGGGGGAGAGCATGCGGATCTGCCGACGGGCCGGGAGCATGTACTGCTCCGGGGTGATCCCGAAGCTGCTGCTGGCCTCCAGGATGTGGGCGGCCTGCTCGGCCTTCTCGTGGCCGGGGGCCTCCACGGTGAACCGGGGGTCCTCGGCGGGGGTCGCCTCGCTGGCAGCTGCTGTGCCGTGCGTCATGGCGTCCAGCCTCCTCAGATGTGTCGCCGGATCGGTGCGTCTCGGCATGGGTGCCTCACTGGTGATGCTTCGAGTGTGACTCAGCTCATGCCTCGGCCTCCAGCCCTGCCGAGCATCGGAGACATCGTCTCGCCTAGAGAGGATTCAGCTGGACGTACTGTCAGAATTTGCGGCATGTGCGCCTGGTATCGTCCAGAGATATGAGCAGTCTCCTGGACGAATATCCACGCAGCGGGCGTCCCCTGGATGCCGTGGACCATCGCATCCTGGCCGCCCTGAGCGCCGATGCGCGCAAGTCGGTGACCAGCATCGCCCAGGAGCTGCACCTCTCCCGGGCCAACGCCTATGAGCGCATCGCCAGGCTCCGCGAGGCCGGGGTGCTGCGTGGCTACACCGCGGTGATCGATCCGCGTGCCGCGGGGTTGGCCACGGCCGCCTATGTGTTCCTCACGCTGAAGCAGGATGACTGGGAGGTGCTGCGCTCCGCGCTGGCCGGTGAGCCGGCGGTCCGGCATCTCTCGCTGGTGGGCGGGCAGTACGACGCCGTGCTGCTGGTGCGCACCCGCACGGTGGAGGAGCTGCGCCGGGTGATCTTCGAGCGGATCCAGTCGCTGTCCTGCGTGCAGTCCACGCAGACCGCCTTGATCTTCGACGACCACGCCGAGCACCTGCATGCGGCCCCGGAGGGGTGAGGAGTGAGGGCGGGCTGTCACCGGGTCCTCCACCTGCATCGATAGGCCGATTTGTAGGGATTATGCCCCCTGTTTGGGCCTCTGGCGCCTTCGAATTGACCACTCGACGTTGGGGTGAAGGGAGCGTCGTCGCCAGCTCCTCGAAAAGTGGTGGCGATCACGTTAGGATGACAGTGATTACCGACCGTTCGGTCAGTTTCACTGCTGTCGAGAGGACGTCATGACTGCCACTGCCACATCCGCCGAGGCCGGCTCCGCCGTCACCGACCTGCTGCCCAGCTACATCCGTGATGCCTGGTGGACCCCGGCGAACCCGGAGAAGATCGCCGAGGTCCGGGACGCCTCCACCGGCGAGCCCGTCTGTCGGATCTCGACTGACGGCCTGGACACCCGCGCCGCCGTCGCGCACGCACGCAGCGCCGGCCAGGTCAGCCTGGGGGAGATGACCATCCACCAGCGCGCCCTGCGGTTGAAGCACATCGCGGCCTACCTGGATGACCATAAGCAGGAGCTCTACGACCTCTCCGATCGCACCGGATCCACCCGCCGGGACCACCTGATCGACGTCGACGGCGGCATCGGGACCCTGCGCGTGTTCTCCTCCAAGGGGCGCAAGGAGCTGCCCAACGCCGATGTCATCGTCGACGGCGACGTGGAGCAGCTCTCCCGCGATGGTTCCTTCCTCGGTGAGCACATCTACACCCGGCTGACCGGGGTGGCTGTGCAGATCAACGCCTTCAACTTCCCGGTCTGGGGCATGCTGGAGAAGCTCGGTCCCAGCTTCATCGCCGGGGTGCCGACCATCGTCAAGCCTGCCAGCCAGACCGCGTACGTCACCCAGGCCTGCGTGCGCCTGATGCTGGAGTCCGGGCTTATGCCCGAAGGAGCGATCCAGCTGATCTCCGGTTCCGCCCGAGACCTGCTCGACCACCTGGACCATCGTGACCACGTGGCCTTCACCGGCTCGGCCGGCACCGCCCAGACGTTGCGCTCCCACCCGAAGGTGCAGAATGAGGGTGTACGGTTCACCGCCGAGACCGACTCGCTGAACGCGGCCATCCTCGGCCCTGACGCCGGCCCAGAAACCCCCGAGTTCGAGGCGTTCATCAGATCGGTGACTCTGGAGATGGCCGCCAAGGCCGGGCAGAAGTGCACCGCGGTGCGCCGGACGATCGTGCCCAGCGAGCATGTCGACACGGTCATCGAGGCCCTGCGCTCTCGCATCGAGTCTCGGGTGGTCCTCGGTGACCCGCGGGACGAGGCCACCACAGTGGGTGCGCTGGCCTCCAAGGATCAGCAGGCCGAGGTGAGCCGGGCCGTGCAGACCCTGCTCAGCGCCGGAGGGGAGCTGTGCCTGGGCGGGCCTGAGGGTGACCTCGGCGCCGCTGACGCGCAGGCTGGGGCGTTCTTCCCGCCCACGGTCCTGTCCTTCGCGGACCCCCGCACTCCGGAGGTCCACTCCGTGGAGGCCTTCGGCCCGGTCACCTCCGTGCTGGGCTATGCCGACGTCGACGACGCCGTCGAGCTCGCCGCCCTGGGCGGCGGCTCGCTGGTGGCCACGGTCTGCACCCATGACCCGCACACCGCGGCGGCCTTCGCGCGCGGCATCGGCTCCCACCACGGGCGTGTGCTGTTCCTGGACCGCGACGACGCCAAGACCTCCACCGGTCACGGCTCCCCGCTTCCGCACCTCGTCCACGGCGGACCCGGACGTGCCGGCGGCGGCGAGGAGTTGGGCGGCGTGCGCGCGGTGAAGCACTACATGCAGCGCACCGCCGTGCAGGGATCGCCCGATCTGCTCACCGGTGTCACTGGAGTGTGGCACCGTGGGGCGCAGGCGAACACGGCCACCCCGGAGACGGTGGCCTCCGGCGAGGCCGTCCACCCGTTCCGGAAGTCGCTGGCGGAGCTGCGGATCGGGGACCAGTTCGCCTCCGGGCTGCGAAAGGTCAGCCTGGAGGACATCCTGGCCTTCGCAGAGTCCACCGGGGACACCTTCTACGCCCACACGAACGAGGAGGCCGCCATGGCCAACCCGTTCTTCCCGCGCCGGGTGGCCCACGGCTACCTGCTGGTCTCCTGGGCCGCCGGGCTGTTCGTGGAGCCCGAACCGGGGCCCGTGCTGGCCAACACCGGCCTGGAGAACCTGTCCTTCCAGACTCCGGTCACCTATGACGACTCTATCCGCGTGACGCTGACCGCCAAGCAGATCACCCCGCGCGAGACCGACGACTTCGGCGAGGTTCGCTGGGACACCGTGCTGCACAACCAGCACGACGAGGTCGTGGCCACCTATGACGTCCTGACGCGAGTGGCGAAGGAGAAGCTGCCTGAGTGGGTCTGAGGCGCCGGCTCGCGGAGCCGCCGTCGTGCTGTGGCCGTTGACACCCCTGAAGTGATTTGCGATAGTGAACTCCAGATGGTCGGCTCCGGTGGAAGGCGGACACATGTCCTCGACGCGCAGGCTCCAGCAACCGCTCGCTCTGGCGGCGTTGACGGCGTTCCTCGCCGCCGGCTGCGTGCCGCTCGGGGAGGCCGTCGATCCCCCGGATGCTGAGGCGACCTCCGGCCAGGCGCAGGACGAGAGCCCGGAGGGCGGCGAGGGGGTCGAGACCGTCGACGACGGGTCCGGGGAGTCCGAGGCCGGAGGCGCCCAGGGCGATGCCGAGCCTGCGGACCACGAGGAGGACGCGGAGGACGCGGAGGACGCGGAGGACGCGGAGAAGGATCCCAGCTCTGATGCGGACGATCACCCGCCCGTGGTCGCCGAGGCGAGCATCTGGGACCACACCGCGGCCGAGCTGGTCGACGTGCAGGTCAGCGTGTACCCCCTGGTCCGGGACTCCCATGACGGCGAGGACTACCTCGCCGCGCGGATCGACTTCGAGCTGGCGGACGGTTCGGGGCGTTTCGACCTCGAGGCGGCGCTGACGTCACCGGACACCGACCCCACCGAGATCCGACTGGTCGACACCGAGGCGCTGGATGTGCAGGCCCCGCTGATGGTCTCCGACGGCGAGCTCTCGCTGCTGCCGGTGCAGATGGAGTACGACATCGTCTTCCCCGGGGACGTGGCCACCTGGACGGGCTTCTATGAGGATCTCGGGGTGGAGTCCAGCGCGGTGCTGGTGCCTTACTTCGGCCTGCTGGAGGACGTGGCGGTCCTCTATCCCGAGGACCTCGACGCGCAGGTCCTGGAGTCGTACCTGCTCGTCGAGGATCTGGGGTTCGATCCGGTCAGGGTGCTGCCCCGCACCTACCCGGCGGACGTCTACCGGGAGCGCGACGGCGGCGACGTCTCCATCCGCGACGATGACGGCCAGGCGACTCTCACCATGGCCTCCGACGTGCTCTTCGACGTGGACGAGCATGACCTCGACGATGACGCCGACGTCGCGCTGCAGGCCGCTGCGGAGGAGCTCGAGCGGCTGGACGGGGGTGAGCTGTTCATCGTCGGGCACACTGATGACGTCCTGGACGAGGACCACAACCAGGCGCTCTCCGAGCGGCGCGCGGAGTCCGTGCATGACCGGCTAGACGAACTCACGGACCTCTCAGCCTTCGAGATCACGGTCGAGGGGCGGAACTTCCAGGAGCCGGTGGCGGACAACGAGATCGATGAGGGGCGGGCGCAGAACCGGCGGGTGGAGCTGCTCTTCGAGCTGCCTGAGCTGGAGGACCTCACCGATCTGCAGCAGATCGGTGAGCCGGCGGATCCGGAAGGGCCGGTGGGGACCGCCGGTGAGGTCTTGGAGGTCACCGCAGAGGACGGCAGGGCCGCGGAGGTCGCCGTCGAGGAGGTGTATCGGCTGGACAACCTGCTGGTCGGCAGGCTCTCCGTGGAGATCACCCAGAATGCGGAGGGCCACGACACCTCCGGGCAGCTGGCCTGGCCGTTCAGCTTCGGAGACGACGGCCTCCGAGAGGAGCGCGAGTCCCTCGGCGAAGGCGGACAGGTGGACGCGGTCACCCTGCTGATCGGTGACAGCCGGGTGTTCCCGCTGGAGATGAGCGGACGTGGGTGGATCACCGGCGTCGATGATGACGGCGAGTTCCTCCAGGTGGACCTGCCCTGGTACAGCCCGCTCGCCGACCGCTATTTCGGTGGGGGCCACGATGCGGTCGAGGGCACGCGCGGGGTGGTCACCGTGCTGTGGCCGCTGGTCTCCTCCGAAGAGGTCACCATCGACGTGCCGGTGGAGACCGAATATGAGGACCGTGAGGGCTTCGACCCGTGGAGGTTCGAGGACGTCCCGGTGGTGGACGGTCTCCAGCGATCGGAAGCCGACGCCGACAAGGACGAGGACTGACCCCGGGCCGTCACTCGCCGCGGAAGGTGGGCTTGCGCTTCTGCTGGAAGGCGGCGAAGCCTTCGGCGTAGTCGGCGGAGCCGCAGAGCCGCCCCTGGGCGCGGTTCTCCTCGTGCAGAGACTCCCACAGGCCGATGCGCTCGTCTCGGATCCGGGACACCAGAGTCTTGGATTCGCGGAAGGCCAGGGTGGCCCCCGACGCCGCCCGCCGCGCCTTGCCGCGGCTGAAGTCCACCAGCTCCTCGGCGGGCACGGCGCGGGAGAACAGCCCGGCGGCCACCGCCTCCGCACCTGACATCAGGTCTCCGGTGTAGACCAGGTCCAGCGTGCGGTGGGCCCCCAGCCGCTCGGTGAACAGGGCGTGCCCGCCGGAGTCCAGGGTGGCGCCCAGTGCGGCGAAGGGGGAGCCGATCTTCGCGGTCTCGGCCACGTAGACGACGTCGGTGGCGATCGCCAGACCCAGCCCCACTCCGAGGCAGGCTCCCTGCACGGCGGCGAAGGTCGGTGCCGGGAAGTCGGCCATCCGGCGCAGCACCGGGGTGACCCTGTCCTGCAGGTAGCCCAGGGCGTCGTCCGTGGCGGGCTCCACCGCGGAGATGTCCCGGCCGGCGCAGAAGCCCTTGCCCTCGCCGCGCAGCAGCACCGCCCGCGCACCGGCGTCCTCAGCCTGGCGGTAGGCGTCGTCGAGGGCGGTCAGCGCCTCCTCGTCCAGGGAGTTGAGCTTCTTGGGCGCGTCCAGGACGATCTCGGCCAGGCCGTCGTCGATGGCGATGCTGATCACGGGCAGCTCCTCGCTGGGGGGGCGGGTCTGGATGTGCGGGTCTGAATGTGCGGGTCTGGATGTGGGGGTCCGGCCGGGTAGGTCAGGCGTCGTAGTCGACGACGAGCTTCTCGGCGGTGGGTCGGGTCTGGCAGGTCAGCACGAAGCCGGCCTCGACCTCGTCGGACTCCAGGGCGTAGTTCTCCTCCATGTCGAACTCGCCGCGGACCACCTTCGCGCGGCAGGTGCCGCACACCCCGCCTGCACAGGCGAAGGGCACGTCGGAGCGCGAGCGCAGGGCGGCGTTGAGCACGGTCTCCCCGGAGCCCTTCGGCGAGGTGACCTGCCCGGTGAGCCCGTCGAGGGTGAACTCGATCTCCACGGTCTCGCCGTCGGCGTCGGCCTCCACCTTCCGCCCCTGGTGCCCCTCCGGGCGGTCCGGCCGGCCGCTGGAGAACAGCTCGAAGCGGACCTTCTCCTCGGGCACGCCGCGGGCGGCCAGCGAGTCGCGCACCAGCTGGACCAGCTCGAAGGGGCCGCAGAGGAACCACTCGTCGGTCTCCGGCACCCGCAGCACCTTGTCGAGCAGGTCGCTGAGCTTCTCGACGTCGATCCGTCCGGTCAGCAGCGGATTGATGCGCTGCTCGCGGCTGAGCACGTGGTGGATCGCCAGCCGGGCCGGGTAGCGGTCCTTCAGGTCTCCCAGCTCCTCGGAGAACATCACGTCCCCGGCAGAGCGGTTGGCGTAGACCAGGTCGAAGGTGGAACTCTCGGAGGCGGCCAGCACCGAGCGGGCGATCGCCATGATCGGCGTGATCCCGGAGCCTGCGGCGAAGGCCACCAGGTGCACGTCCGGGCGTTCCGCCACGGCCTCGGCGGCCAGCTCCTCCGGCCGGTTCATCGAGGTGATCGCGGTCTTGGAGACGAAGGTGCCGGTGGGGTTCATCACCTGCAGGGTGTCCCCGGGCGCCAGGTTCTCGTTGGCCCAGCTGGAGAAGGCGCCGCCGAGGTCCCGCTTGATCGCGATCCGGATCTCCCCGGCAGTGGGCTCCTGGCACAGGGAGTAGGAGCGCCGGATCTTCTCGCCGTCGATCTCCGCCCGCAGCGCCACGTACTGGCCGGGCGCGTAGTCGAAGTCCTCCTGCAGCTCCTCAGGCACGGCGAAGGAGACCTCCACCGAGTCGGGGGTGAGTCGCCGCACCTCAGAGACGGTCAGCGTGGAGAACTTCGCGCGACGGCGCTTGGTCGTCTTGATCTGCATCAGTGCACCTTGAAGTGGTCGAAGGGCTCCAGACACTCGCGGCACTGGTAGAGCGCCTTGCAGGCGGTGGAGCTGAAGCGGGTCATCTCGCGGGTGTTCGGGGAGTCGCACTGCGGGCACTTCACGCTCAGCCCTACCGCGATCGGGCCGACGGCGGCGCGTCCGGTGGGCGGGGCGATGCCGTACTCGCGCAGCTTGGCCCTGCCCTCCTCCGTCATCCAGTCCGTGGTCCACGCCGGCTGCAGCACGGTGTCCACCCGCACCTGCTCGTGCCCGGCGGCGCGCAGCGCCTCGCGGACATCGCTGGTGATGGTGTCCATGGCCGGGCAGCCGGAGTAGGTGGGGGTGATGACGACGACGGCGGTGCCGTCCTCCTCCAGGCGGGCGTCGCGCAGGATGCCCAGATCCTGGATCGAGAGCACCGGGATCTCGGGGTCGTGGACCGTGGCGGCGATCTCGCGGACGCTGCGCTCGCCGTGGTGTGTCGGCGCAGCGGGCGCGGCAGCGTCATGGTCCGGGTGGCCGGCCATCATGGTTTCGGCGACGATGCGCGAGGCGCGACCGACGTCATGTGCCTCAGGGGTGACGCTCATCGCTGTCTCCTCCCGGTCAGTGGCGTGCAGCATGGCAGTGCTCACCACGTCGCTCCGGGGTGCTGGCGGGCCAGCACCTGCATCTCGGTCAAGATGTAGCCGCGCTGCTCGGAGAAGCGGCCGCTGCGGTCAGAGCCGTAGGCCCCGGAGATGTCCGGCACGGTCAGTCCGGCCTGCTCGATGATCTCCTGCAGCAGGCTCAGCGTCTCCTCGCGCAGGGACGAGGGCAGCACGGCGACGTCGCCCAGCCCGGTGAGGGGGTCCACGTCGATGAAGAGCTCTTCCACGTAGGACCACAGGGAGTCCAGGCCGGCCTGCATGCGGTGGGCGGACTCCTCGGTGCCGAGTCCGAGCCTCAGGGTCCACTGGGCGGCATGGTCCTGGTGGTATCGGACCTCTTTCAGGGCCTTGTCCGCGATCGCGGCCAGGGTGGGGTCGGTGGAGTGCACCAGGCGCCGGTAGAGCTGAAGCTGGTAGGCGCTGAAGATCAGCTGCCGGGCGATGGTCTGCCCGAAGTCGCCGTTCTCCTGCTCCACGAGGCGGCAGGAGCGGAACTCCTCCTCGTCCCGGAAGTAGGCCAGGTCATCCTCCGTCTTCCCCCAGGCGGTGCCCGCGTAGCTGAGCAGGAAGCGGGCGTGCCCCAGCAGGTCGAGGGCGATGTTCGCCAGGGCGACGTCCTCCTCCAGCTCCGGGGCGCGGGAGATCCAGGCGCTGAGCCGCTGGGCGAGGATCAGCGCGTCGTCGCCGAGGATGAGCGCATAGCGTGCGGTGGCCTCATCGGCCACGGCGTCCGAGGCGGCGATCTCCTCAGCGGTGATCGCCTCGCCCTGGGACTGGCGGGTCGCGGAGTCGTGGGATGCGAAGCTCACAGGTGCTTCACTCCCTCGGACTGCGTGTAGTAGGTGGCGTGGCGGTAGCTCTTGCCCTGCGGAGATTCGAAGAATCCGCCCTTGGAGTCAGGGTCGGAGGCCATGATCGCTGCCGCCGGGACCACCCACACCGAGGTGCCCTCGTTGCGCCGGGTGTAGAGGTCGCGGGCATTGCGCAGCGCCATCGTGGCGTCGGGGGCGTGCAGGGAGCCCGCGTGGACGTGGGAGAGTCCGCGGGAGGAGCGGATGAACACCTCCCAGAGCGGCCAGCTGCTGGAGTCTGCGGCGTCGATGGAGGTCATGGCCTCGCCTTTCCTGAAGTGGTCTCGGGCCCTGGGTGGAGGAAGGTCTCCGTGGGAGGAGGGCTGGTGGGAGGTGTCAGGCGCCGAGGAGGGCGGACTGGTCCTGCTGCCCCCGGCGGGCGTAGGCGGTGGCCGCCTCGCGCACCCAGGCGCCGTCGTCGCGTGCGTTCCGGTAGTGCTCGAGCCGCTGACGGCTCAGCGGGCCGTTGCCCTTGAGCACGGAGAAGAACTCGTCCCAGTCGAGATCGCCGAAGTCGTAGTGACCGCGCTCCTCGTTCCACGTCAGGTGCGGGTCGGGGAGGGTGAGTCCCAGGGCGTCGGCTTGCGGCACGATCATGTCCACGAAGCGCTGGCGCAGCTCGTCATTGGAGAAGCGCTTGATGTTCCAGGCCATGGACTGGTTCGAGTTGGGAGAGTCGGAGTCGGGCGGGCCGAACATCTGCAGCGCCGGGCCGTAGAAGCGGTCCACGGCCTCCTGGGCCATGCGGTGCTGTGCGTCGGTCCCGTGGGAGAGGGAGTAGAGGATCTCCCACCCCTGGCGCTGGTGGAACGACTCCTCCTTGCAGACGCGGACCATGGCTCGGCCATAGGGCCCATAGGAGGCTCGGCACAGCGGCACCTGGTTGGTGATCGCGGCGCCGTCGACGAGCCATCCGATGGCGCCGACGTCGGCCCAGGTGCGGGCCGGGTAGTTGAAGATCGAGGAGTACTTGGCCCGGCCGGTGTAGAGCTGGTCGAGCATCTCGTCGCGGGAGGTGCCCAGGGTCTCGGCGGCGGAGTACAGGTAGAGCCCGTGGCCGGCCTCGTCCTGGACCTTGGCCATCAGGATCGCCTTGCGCTTCAGGCTGGGTGCGCGGGTGATCCAGTTGCCCTCCGGCTGCATGCCGATGATCTCTGAGTGTGCGTGCTGGGAGACCTGGCGGACCAGGGTCTTCCGGTATGGGTCGGGCATCCAGTCCCGGGGTTCGACGCGGGAGTCGGCGGCGATGAGCTCTTCGAAGCGGGCCTGGCCGACCTCTGCGGCCTCCTCGGCTGCGGCCGCGTCAGAGTCGTCCGCCAGGCGGAGCTGAGCTCCGTCGGACTGCTGAGAGGTGTGGTGCGCCGTCATGGGTCCTCGATTCCGTCGCAATAATTACCGACCGTTCGTTCAGTATAGCAGGACGGGTGTGATGGTCAACACAGAATTCGGGACTGCGTGGGTGAGGGGCGGGTTCGGCAGCGGGTCCGGCAGGGCTTCCGGCGTCGAAAGGTCGATTCGAAGCGATCTTCGGGCCGTTTCGAGCCTCGGATCCCTTCGAATCGACCTTTCGATGCAGAGAGTGACGGTGTCAGGGGCGCTGGGTGCGCAGGCCGTCCAGCAGCAGGCGCATCACCGTGTCAGCCAGGGCGTCATCAGGCTGGCCTCCCTGCGGGCGGTACCAGTCCACGATGGAGTTGACCATGCCCATCGCCAGGCGGGAGGCGGTGCGGGCGTCCACGTCCTCACGCAGATCGCCGTCACGCTGGGCCTCACGGATGAGCTCTGCGATGCGCAGCGTGATCTCACGCCGCCGCTGCAGTGCCTTGACCTCCAGCTCCGAGTTGCCCCGCAGCCGCAGCAGCAGGGTCACGTACGGCAGGGAGCCGGTGAGCACCTTCACCGACTCGCGGATGATGGTCTCCAGCTCCTGGACGGCCGGCGCGCCGGGTGCCGCAGCGTCGCTGACCACCCGCTCGAGCTCCGCCAGCGACCGGTTCAGCGCGATGTCCAGGATCTCCTCCTTGGAGGAGACATGGTGGTAGATCGCTGACTTGGAGATCCCCAGCTCCCGGGAGAGCGCGCCCATCGACGTGGCGTCATAGCCGTGGCGGTTGAACGTCTCCACGCAGACGGTGAGGAGTCCCTCGCGGTCGTAGCCGGGCCGCCCGCGGCGCGAGGCTCCGGAGGAGGTCGGAGGCGAGGTCATGGTCATCAGACTATCCGCCCGGCCTAGCGCGGACGCTCGTCGTAGATGCGGCGCAGCTTGCCCGAGGAGCGGGCCAGCGAGCCCGGTTCCTCGACGGAGACCCGGCAGCTGGAGCCGACGCGGACCTTGATCCGGCGGGCCAGCTCCTGGCCCGCCGACTCGGCCTGTGCGCCGTCGCACTCCGGGCGGCGTTCGATGTGCACCGTCATCTCGTCCATCGTCCCCGGGCGGCTGAGCCGGAGCTGGAAGTGCGGCGAGAGCTCGTCGATCTCCAGCGCGATCTCCTCGATCTGGGAGGGGAACAGGTTCACACCGCGCAGGATGATCATGTCGTCGGAACGACCGGTGATGCGGCCCATCCTCCGGTGGCCGGGACGGTCGGTGCCCGGCTCGAGGCGGGTCAGGTCATGGGTGCGGTACCGGATGATCGGCAGCGCCTCCTTGGTGAGCGTGGTGAACACCAGCTCTCCGTCCTGCCCGGTGGGCAGCGGCTCTGCGGTGAAGGGGTCGATGATCTCCGGGCGGAAGTGGTCCTCCCAGATCGTCGGTCCGTCCTGCATCTCCCAGGACTCACCGGCCACGCCCGGCCCCATCACCTCGGAGAGCCCGTAGATGTCGCACGCCTTGATCGCGAAGGTCTCCTCGATCTCGTGGCGCATCTGCTGGGTCCAGGGCTCGGCGCCCAGCACCCCGATCTCCAACGATGTCTCCCGGGGGTCGATGCCGGCGTCGCGGAAGGTGTCCGCCAGGGCCAGCAGGTAGGTGGGTGTGCACAGGATGACTCGGGGGCGGAAGTCCTGGATGAGCTGCACCTGCCGCTCGGACTGCCCGCCGGACATCGGGATCACCGTGCCGCCGAGCTTCTCGATGCCGTAGTGGGCGCCCAGGCCGCCGGTGAAGAGCCCGTAGCCGTACGCGTTGTGCACCATGTCGCCGGGGCGGACCCCGGAGAACCTCAGACAGCGGGCCAGCAGGGTGGCCCAGGTGTCGATGTCCCGCTCGGTGTAGCCCACCACGGTGGGTCGCCCCGTGGTGCCCGAGGAGGCGTGGATCCGGCGGACCTGGTCCATGGGCACGGCGAAGGCCTTGAACGGGTAGGCGCTGCGGAGGAACTCCTTGTCAGTGAAGGGGAACTGGGCGAGGTCCTCGAGCGTCTTCAGATGCTCGGGCTTCACGCCGTGGGAGTCGTAGAGCTCTCGGTAGGCGGGCACGTTCTCGTAGGCGTGATGCAGGGTCTGCTGCAGACGGGTCAGCTGGAGCGCCTCGATCTCGGCGCGGCTCATCAGTTCCTCGGGATCAGGCAGGCTCGCGTCGCGGGAGGGCCTGATGGTCTCATCGGAGAGGGCGCTCATGGCTCACTTCTTCTCGGGGGAGGCGATGGTGCGGGAACGGCCGCGGAAGACGGCGATGGTCTCGTCTGCGCGGGTGATGGTGACGTCGTAGATCCCGCTGCGTCCCGAGCGCGAGACCTCGACTGCCTCGGCGACGAGCTCGTCGCCCAGCCATGCCGTCTTCAGGAAGTTGATGTCGGCACCTGAGGCCACGGTGACGGTGGCGTCATCGCCCTCGGGATGGTTGCAGGCCATGGCGAAGCAGGTGTCGGCCAGGGTGAAGAGCATCCCCCCATGGACGATGTCGAACCCGTTCGTCATCTCGCGGCGCACGGTCATGCGCAGGCGGGCATGGCCGGGGTCTGCCTGGAGCACCTCGGCGCCCAACCAGCGCGTGCAGCGATCCGTCTCCAGCATCCGGTGCCGGGGGCCGTCGGCGGGCATGAGCACGCCTTCGTCGGTGAGCTGGGTGGACTCGGTCATCGGCACTCCTCGACTATTTCCAGACCGATTGGTCGGTAAGTCAACTCAAGCACCGCGCGGATGTGATGTCAAGCACATCGGATGAGGTCGGCCCGTCATCCCGCCTCGGCGACCTCCGCCACGAGGTCAGCGTAGCCGGAACGGAAGTCCCGGTGCTCCAGGTGGCCCAGGAAACGGCGAAGGCGCGTCCCGTCGACGGCCTTCCCATGCGCCCGGGTGGATCTCCACAGCAGGTCCTCCCGGCCGACGGCGAGCAGCTCCTCCAGGGACCCGTCGGCGGGCACCAGCTGCGGCCAGGGGCGGGGGAGCCCCAGCTGATCGGCCAGCCAGTCATGCACCATCCCCACCGGTACCGGAAGCTCGTCGACGCCGAGGAGCACCGAGGGACAGTGCTGTGCGGTCACCATGGCCGCGGCCGCGGCCGCGGCATCCTCGACATGGATCCGGTTGGAGATCCGCCACGGGTCGACGTCGGGCGTGGCGCCGCGCTGCTGCGCGCCGGCCCCCTGTGCGCCCGTGCCCAGCCGGCCGCCCAGTACCTGGTCCAGGAGTCGCCGTCGGCCCGGCCCGTAGATGCCGGAGAGGCGCAGCACGGTGGCCTCCACCGCGTCGTCGGAGCGCAGCAGCTGCTCGGTCTCGGCGAGGACCTCGCCGGTGGCGGTGTGCGGATGCAGGGCCGTGGACTCGTCCACCAGTCCGCTCTCCCCGCCGTGGACCGCGGTCGAGGAGATCAGCACCAGGCGCACCGGCCGCCCGGTCCTGCCGCCGAGCCGATCAGCCCGCTCGAGCAGCGCCCGCAGGCCGTCTCGGTAGACCGCCCGGTACCGAGCCGCGTTCCGCCCGCCGGCGGTCGGGCAGAACACGACGGCGGTGGTGTCCTCGGGCAGTTCGGGGAGCTGGGCCGGGTGCGTCAGGTCCGCCGACACGCCGGTGAAGTCCTCGGGCAGTGTCGTGGGGTCACGCTTCCAGCCGTCGACGGCGCGGCCTGCGTTCCGCAGGCGGCGCCCGATCCGCGTGCCGAGGTCACCCGCGCCGACGATCACGGTCCGCTCCGAGTCCGGGCCGGGCGAGGGAGAGGATGCAGTCCGCTCTGTCATGGGTGAGAGACTACCCGCCGGTCGGCCGGCAGCCCCAGGGCCGGCGGGCTTCACCCCCAGGGCCGCGGAACGCCCTCGAGCAGCTGCCAGGCCGCCGCGGCCAGGGCCGCCGCGCACACCAGCCAGAAGAGCCCCACCCACACGGCGGCCGGAATCCCGGTGAGCCGAGCCAGCTGGTCGGCGTCGCTGTCGGAACCGCGCGTCCGACGGCGCTGTCGCTGCAGCTCCACCACCGCTCGCGGGGCGGACAGCAGCAGGGCCCAGACCACCAGCTGAGCGGCAGCGGAGAGCACCGGGCCGGAGGCCCACCAGGACAGCGCGCCGACCGCTCCGCCGAGGGCGAGGACCACCCAGAGCCCGTAGAGGTTGCGCACCAGCAGCAGCATCAGGGCGCTGATCAGTACCAGGGCCCACAGCACTCCGGCGGCGTGTCCGGCCCCGAGCAGCAGGGCCCCGACCAGGCCTGCCAGGGCGGGGGCCGGGTAGCCCGCCAGCAGAGTGGCGATCATGCCCGGACCGTCGGGCCGGCCTCGTGAGACGGTCAGCCCAGAGGTGTCGGCGTGCAGTCGCACTCCCTGCAGGCGGCGCCCCACCAGGGCGGCGACGACGGCGTGCCCCGCCTCGTGCACCAGGGTCACCAGGTGCCGCACCAGTCGATGTCCGGGAGGACTCCACGTGACCACCAGCACCACGAGGGCCAGGATCAGGCTGAGCTCCCAGCCCAGCGGCTCCTGCTCGCTGATCACCCGGCCCCAGAGCTGTGTGGGCCAGCTCATCGCCGGCGAGGGAAGGTCGATCATGTCGGACAGTGTGCCGCCTGCGTCTGAACTCCTGCTGGAAGCGGCGGGCGGCCGCCTGAGGCCCGTGGCCTCGGGCTGGCCCAGGAGAGGGCGCCTGCCTCGGCTGGAGCCGTCGCCGTCTGACGTGACAGGGATCACCGCGATACGCTGAGCTGAGCCCAGGCGGGACGACGGCGTCCTCGGCGGCGTGGCCGCGGCGTCGTCCGATTCCTCGGGCCCATCGTGAACATCGTGCTGCAGAGGAGAGTCATGTCTGGAACTGTCATCGTCGCTGGTGCCCGAACTCCCATGGGGCGGCTGCTGGGCGGACTGTCGTCCCTCTCGGCCGCGGAGCTGGGAGCCGTGGCCCTGAGGGGTGCGCTCGAGCGGGCCGGGGTCTCCGCCGACGCGGTCGATTATGTGGTGATGGGGCAGGTCATCCAGGCCGGCGCCGGGCAGAATCCGGCTCGCACCGCAGCGCTCGGGGCCGGCGTCCCGGCCTCGGTGCCGTCCATCACGATCAACAAGGTCTGTCTCTCCGGGCTCAACGCCGTGGCCTCCGCGGACCAGCTGATCCGCGCCGGCGAGTGTGAGATCGTCCTCGCCGGCGGCATGGAGTCGATGTCCAACGCCCCGCACCTGCTGCCCGATTCGCGGACCGGCACCAAGTATGGGGACACGGCCCTGGTGGACTCCATGGCCTATGACGCGCTCTATGACCAGGCGACCTCCCAGGCCATGGGGGCGCTCACGGAGTCCTGCAACACCGGCGAGTCTGAGGTCTCCCGGCAGGAGCAGGACCGGGTGGCCGCCGGCTCCCACCAGCGCGCCGCCGCCGCGCAGGAGAAGGGCCTCTTCGCCGAGGAGATCGTCCCGGTGGAGGTGCCGCAGCGCCGCGGCGAGCCGGTCGTCGTCGACGCGGACGAGGGGATTCGTCCAGAGACCACCGCCGAGTCTCTGGGACGGCTGCGCCCGGCCTTCGCGAAGCAGGGCAGCATCACCGCCGGCACAGCCTCACAGATCTCCGACGGCGCCGCCGCCCTGGTGGTCATGTCCAAGGAGAAGGCCCAGGAGCTCGGGCTGGACTGGATCGCCGAGATCGGCGCCCATGGCATGGTGGCCGGGCCGGACTCCTCGCTGCAGCTGCAGCCCGCCCACGCGATCGCGGCCGCCTGCGCCAAGGAGGGCATCGACCCCGCCTCGCTGGACCTGGTGGAGATCAACGAGGCCTTCGCCGCCGTCGGGGTGGCCTCGGCCCGGAAGCTCGGCCTGGAGGAGGATCGGCTCAACGTCAACGGCGGTGCGATCGCTCTGGGGCACCCGGTCGGCATGTCCGGTGCGCGACTGGCGCTTCATCTGGCACTGGAGCTCGGGCGCCGCGGCGGGGGAGTCGGGGCCGCAGGCCTCTGCGGTGGCGGCGGTCAGGGCGATGCCCTGATCCTGCGCGTCTGAGCGGGTCGGATTCCCCTGCGGGGGTGGGTGAGTGCTGGTCAGTCCGCTGCGGGCCGCATCACGTCATGCTGAGTGGGCAATGCGCCAGGTCTCGAATCCGCTTCACTGTGACCGACATCACGTCTAGGTTGGACGGGAAACCGCTGTCCAGCTCCTGAGGGGGAGACGAGATGCCACCGTCCACCACGTCCATCGACGATCCGCACCACCGCCGAACACTCACGACGCCCGCTGTCCGCGGGACCACCGTCGCGGGTGCCCTGGCCCTGGTGGTGACGCTGCTGGCGCCGTCGTCGGCCTGGGCCGACACTCCCGCAGACGACCCTGCCGAGTCAGGGGGACAGACCGCCGAGGAGCTCGAGTGGCAGGAGATCACCTTCGGGCAGTCCACCGACCTGGACTTCTCCTCCAACGTGATGCCGGAGAAGGTCGGGGTCAACCACGCCGACCCGGACGAGCCGGGCACCATCGACGGCGAAGTCTTCATGGAGAGCCGGGGCGGCAAGCTCGCCCCCGGCCATGACGGACTGACCTTTTACCACGTCACCCTCGACCCGAACGAGCACAACTTCGTGCTCGAGGCCGAGGTCACGGTCCATCAGCTCGGCCCCGAGACCGGCGCGAGCCCCAACGGGCAGGAGGGTGCAGGCCTGATGGTCCGCGACCTCAACGGCGGCCCTCGTCAGGACCCCATGCTGGAGGGTTTCGAAGAGGTTCCGGCCGCCTCGAACTACGCCTCCTCCACAGTGCTGCGCCAGGGACCGGTCGGCATGACCCGCACCGGGGTGACCGAGCCGTGGGGGACTGTCGGATCCGAACGTCGCGCCACGAACCTCGGCGGGCACGGCCTGACGATCGACGAGCCGGTGACCATGCGGCTGGAGCGCACCGACGACTCGTTCGTGATGTCCACGACCTCCACGCATCTGGACGAGCCGGAGACCCACACCCACGAGCTCGACGGGGCGGACTGGGTCCAGGACATCGAGCCCGACCTGATGACCGTGGGGTTCTTCGCCTCACGGAATGTGGCGGTGACCTTCTCCGGGGCCTCACTGACCCTCAGCGACGCCGACACCCAGCCCCGTCCGGAGCAGCCTGAGCCGGTCACCCCGGTCTCCTTCGACCTGCGTGCTCCTGAGCACTCCGGCTCCACCAGCTACCCCTTCGCCGCCTCGGCCGGCCATCCGGGCACCGTGGACGTCGCCGTCGACGGGGAGACGGTGATCTCCGGGGAACCCATCACCGCCGAGGATGAGCTCACCGCGCAGCTTGACCTCCCGGAGGGCACCAGCACGGTCAGCTCGACCTATCACCCTGCGGAGGGCCCCGACCTGACTCCGATCACCCGCAGCGTCGAGGTCACCGTCCGGGAGTTCCACGACGCCCCGCTGATGGTCTCGCCCGACGGCACGCCGGACGGGGAGGGGACGGAGCAGAGCCCTCTGGACGTGCACACGGCGGTCCAGCACGTGCTGCCCGGTCAGACGGTGGAGCTGCTGGAGGGCGAATACCAGCCCGAGAGCACCATCTCGCTCAGCCCGGCCTACTCCGGCACCGTGGAGGAGCCCAAGACCCTCACCGCCGCCGAGGGCGCACAGGTCATCGTGGACGGCCGGTCCGCGCTGCAGCAGATCATCCGGCTCGACGCCGACCACTGGGTCGTCTCCGACCTGGAGCTCACCCGCTCGGCCGGCAACGGGCTGCGCTCCTCGGGATCGCACAACGTCGTCGACTCGATGATCTTCAGCCACAACGGCAACTCCGGCTTCCAGCTCTCCGGCGGCGGAGCCCCGGAGGACTGGCCCGCCGAGAACCTCATCGTGGACTCCGAGGCCCATGACAACCGGGACCCGGCTGACATCAACGCGGACGGCTTCGCGGCCAAGCTCGGGGTCGGCCCGGGCAATGTGTTCCGCGGCAACGTGGCCCACCACAACATCGACGACGGCTGGGACCTCTACAACCGCACGAACGAGGGCCCCAACTTCCCCATCACGATGGAGGGCAACATCGCCCACCACAACGGGCAGCTCTCCGACGGGTACAACGCCGGCTCCGGCATCGGCACCGGATTCAAGGTGGGCGGAGAGGGGCTTCCCGTGGACCATGTGCTCACCGGAAACCTGGCGTACGCGAACAACCTCGACGGCTTCTCCGACAACTTCAACCCTGGCCGGCTGACGCTGACCAACAACACCGCGGTGGACAACGTGCGGTACAACTACATCTTCCGCACCAACCCGTACTTCGAGCCGGAGGACCAGGGGATCTTCCGCAGCAACCTCTCAGTGCACTCCGGGGGCGACGGCCGGGCGGATCAGATCGCCGGAGACGTCGATTCCAGCAACGTCCTCTTCGACGGAAGCCGTTCACAGGCCGAGGGCGGCAAACGGCTGGTCCTGCCGCGGGATCTGGTCTCCATCGTCCCGCCCGGGGAGTATGAGCGGGACGAGGACGGTTCGCTGATCTGGGGTGACTTCGCGAAGCCGACCTTCCGTTCCATCCTGGTCGACGGCGGCGACGACGGCGGCCCCATCGGCGCGGTGGAGCCCGCGCCGCATCCGGGAGGGCGGGGCTGACAGAGTGCTGGGGCGTGCCGGGGTGCGGGGTGATCCGCGCCGACGGTGACATGCGAGGACACAGACTTGCCGGATCGTGGGGATCAGGGCACACTATGGGGCAGGTCAAGAGTGCCAGCGTCAAACCCCGGTTTGCTGGCCGGCAACCCTCCAGTTCGCGGTGGGGTGCCCCGGGTGACGACCAGGCCCTGCCGCCCATGCGGTGGGGCAAGCGCGGGCCATCACACATCACAGTGCGGCCCACCACCATGTCCTTCGCGACAGGGCCGCCACGCGGTGCAGTCTCTCGGGTCTTCGTGCCCGGAGTCTCTCCGATGCCGGTCCTGGCCACGCGACCGCATTGAACGGAGACACGTCCCATGACGACCACAGAGACCCCCAAGGCCCCTCGATTCGAGACTCAGCAGATCCACGCCGGTGCATTCCCGGACCCGGTGACCGGCGCCCGGGCGCTGCCGATCCAGCAGACCACCTCCTTCGTCTTCCCGAGCACCGAGGCCGCGGCCAAGCGGTTCGGCCTCGAGGAGCTCGGGCCGATCTACTCGCGGCTGACCAACCCCACCCTCGAGGCGGTGGAGAACAAGATCGCCGCACTCGAGGGTGGTGTCGGTGCGCTGCTGGTCTCCTCCGGCCAGGCGGCCGCCACCCTGGCGCTGCTGAACATCGTCGAGACAGGCGGGCACATCGTCGCCTCGCCCTCCCTGTACGGCGGCACCCAGAACCTGTTCAAGCACACCCTGCCCAAGCTCGGGGTGGAGGTCACCTTCGTGGAGGACCCGGATGACACCGAGTCCTGGAGGGCCGCGATCCGGGAGAACACCGGGGCCTTCTTCGGTGAGGTCGTGGCGAACCCGCGCGGAGACGTCCTCGACCTCGAGGCCGTCGCGGCGGTGGCCCACGAGCATGGTGCCCCGCTGGTCGTGGACAACACGCTGACCAGCCCCTATCTCATCCGCCCGATCGAGCACGGAGCCGACGTCGTCATCCACTCGGCCACCAAGTTCCTCGGCGGGCACGGCACCGCGATCGCCGGGGTGATCGTCGACTCCGGCGGCTTCGACTACACCCGGTACCCGGACAGGTTCCCCGGCTTCAACACCCCGGACGAGAGCTACCACGGCCTCGTCTACGGCCGGGACCTCGGTGCCGACGGCGTCTTTGGGGTCAACCTGTCCTACATCCTCAAGGCACGGGTGCAGCTGCTCCGTGACCTCGGCCCCTCCCTCTCGCCGCACAACGCCTTCGAGATCAACCTGGGCCTGGAGACCCTGAGCCTGCGCGTGGAGCGTCACGTGCAGAACGCTCAGCGGGTGGCTGAGTACCTGGAGGCGCACCCGGCGGTCAAGCGGGTCAGCTACCCGGGCCTGGCCTCGAGCCCTTGGTTCGAACAGGCGCAGCGGTACCTGCCCAAGGGAGTGGGCTCCGTGCTGGCCTTCGAAGTCGACGGGGGCGCCCCGGCCGGCCAGGCCGTGGCCGACGCCCTGGAGCTGCATTCTCTGGTGGCCAACGTCGGGGATGTCCGTTCCCTGGTGATCCACCCTGCCTCGACGACCCACCGCCAGCTGACCGAGGACGAGCAGCGTGCGGCCGGCGTCGTGCCTGGTCTGGTGCGTCTCTCGGTGGGGCTGGAGCACATCGAGGACATCCTCGCCGACCTCGAGCAGGCCCTGGCCAAGGCCGTCCCGGCCGGTGCCGACGGTCCGCAGAGTGAGAAAACGCCGGCCTCCGAGCCTGCTCCGGTGGGCTGAGGCTAACCTGAGAGACCACTGCGTCTCATCCACACCCGCCTGACCGTCATCGCCCAGCCGACCCGGACCGACACAGGAGTTCCCGCCCCATGACCGCCCAGGTGCTCACCGCGACACCGCGTCCCGCCGGTGCGCTCGCCATCGTCGACGTCGGCGAGCACACCTTCGAGACCGGAGGCACCCTGCCGCAGGTGCAGCTGGCCTACGAGACCTGGGGGACGCTCAACGAGGCACGGGACAACGCGATCCTGGTCGCGCACGCCCTCACCGGTGACACCCACGTCGCCGCCACCGACGCCGACCCGGCGCCGGGCTGGTGGGAGGGTCTGCTGGGGCCGGGGCGACCCATCGACACCACACAGTGGTTCGTGGTCGCCCCGGCGATGGTCGGCGGATGCTACGGGTCCACCGGGCCGGCCTCGCCGGATCTGGAGGGCCGCCCCTGGGGCTCGCGCTTCCCCTTCACCACCATCCGGGACTCCGTCGAGCTGGAGGCCCGGCTGGCCGATCACCTCGGGATCGCACAGTTCCGCACGGTCATCGGTGGATCCATGGGCGGGGCACGCGCTCTGGAGTGGGCGGCCACCTTCCCGGACCGGGTGCGAGGTGTGGCGGTCTACGCCTGCGGCGCCGCGTCCACCGCCGAGCAGATAGCCTTCGGCCAAGCGCAGATCAAGGCCATCGAGAACGACCCGCACTTCGCCGGCGGAGACTACTACGGCGGTCCGGCTCCTGAGGAAGGGCTCGGGCTGGCGCGGCGCATCGCCCACATCACCTACCGCACCGAGTATGAGCTCGGGGTCCGGTTTCAGAGGGAGCCGCAGGGCCAGGAGGATCCCTTCGCCTGGGCCGCCCGTCGGCGAGGCCGCTATCAGGTGGAGTCCTACCTGGACCACCAGGCCCGCAAGCTCGTGGGCCGCTTCGATCCCAACGCCTACATCGTCCTCACCGAGGCGCTGATGAGCCACGACGTCGGCCGCGGTCGCGGCGGCGTCGCCGCGGCGCTCTCCCAGGTCACCGCCACGCCGTTCATCGCCGCCGTGGAGTCGGACCGGCTGTACCTGCCTGAGCAGTCCCGTGAGCTGGCGCAGCTGCTGCCCGGAGAGCCCGAGGTGCACATGATCGCCTCACCGATCGGTCACGACGGATTCCTCACCAGCCCGGAGCAGCTGGCCGCAGAGATGCGGGAGACGCTGGGTCTATGATCCTTCGCGCCTGAACCGAGGCGTGTCACTTCTCGGCGCCCGAGGTCCCCGGCGGCATCGACCCGCCGAACAGCGGCTCGAAGGTGGGGCGCTTGGCGGTCACCCCGTCGCCGGAGGAGCGACCGCGCAGCCGCCGCACGACCCACGGGAACAGGTGGTGACGGGCCCAGACGACGTCGTCGCCCCGGGCCTCCCGCCAGCTGCGCTCGGGCACCGGGCGCGGAGCCAGCGGCTCCAGGTCATGGGCGACGTTGAGGGTGTCCAGCACCATCGTGGCGATCGTGTGATGCCCCAGCGGGGAGAAGTGCAGCCGGTCTTCGTCCCACATGGCCGGATGCGCCAGCTCGCGCAGCGCCCACATGTCGGCCACCAGGGCATCATGCCGGGCGGCGACGGTGCGCACGTTCTCGTTGTAGATGGCGACCTTGCCACGGATGGAGCCCACCACCGGGGTCTCGCGCACGTCGGGGCCGTTGAACAGCACCACGGTGGCGCCGGTGGTGGAGAGGATCTGGACCATGGTGTCCAGGGTCCGGGCGGTCTCGTCCGGGTCGCCCCCTGGCCGGATGACGTCGTTGCCGCCGGCACAGAGTGTGATGAGGTCGGGCTTCAGCTCCAGGGCCGGGGCGATCTGAGAGTCGCGGATCTGTGCGATCAGCTTTCCACGCACCGCCAAGTTGGCGTAGGCGAAGTGCGTGCCGCCTGCTGAGGCGACCGCACCGGCGGCCAGCTCCTCGGCCACTCGATCGGCCCAGCCGCGGTGGTAGCCGGGGCGGGATTCGTCGGGGTCACCGATGCCCTCGGTGAAGGAATCGCCCAGGGCGACGTAACGGGTCCAGGGGTGAGTGGGGCTGCCCGGCATCTCGCCGTGCGCCTCAGGGGGCTCGAGCTGCTCGTCTGATGGGTCCACGTGCCTCATTGTCGCTGAACTCGTCGGTCACTTCCATCATCCGTGAGACGGACGCCCACAGCTGGTCCCGCGGCACAGTCTCCTTGGCCGTGCCGGCACGCGAGTCCGGTGGAGATGAGAGGATGGTGCGGCCGTCCGGGCGCCCGCGCGCCCCGCCGTCCCCGTCTGAACCTGAGGAGACCACCCCGATGAACCCCGCCCAGCCCGAGCCCGTCGTCGTCTGGTCCCGCGAGGCGGAGGACCGTGAGGGTACCCCGCTGGTGGTGCTGCTGCACGGCTACGGCTCTCATGAGCATGATCTCTTCGGCCTGGTGCCGAGCCTGCCTGAGGAGTTCACCTACGCCTCGCTGCGTGCGCCGGTGCCCATGGGCCACGGCGGCTACACCTGGTTCGACCTCGACCCCGAGCGACTGGCCTACTCCTCGGCCGCGGCGCGCGACGCCGTCGAGGACCTCTGGGAGTGGATCGCCTCGGTGAAGGACCAGCACACTTCGGTGACGCTTCTGGGCTTCTCCATGGGCATGGCCATGGCGACCTCCCTGCTGCGCGCTCGTCCGCAGGAGTTCGCCGCCGTCGTCGGTCTCTCCGGCTTCGCGGTGGACCCCGGGCAGGCCGAGGACATGCAGGACTGGTTCGACGACGACGCGCTCGCGGCCCAGAAGGTGCCGTTCTTCTGGGGGCGGGACCAGGAGGACCCGGTCATCCCTGAGGCGCACATCGATTACACGCATCGCTGGGCGAACGCCAGGGTGGAGCTGACCAAGGTCCTCTACGCCGGGGCGGGCCACGGGGTCGTGCCGCAGGAGATCACGCATGTCGGCGAGTTCCTCACCTACATGGTGCTCAGGCCCATCCGGTCAGCTGGGCAGCGATGAGGAACCCGATGCCCACCAGTGCCCAGGCGGCGAACAGCGGCAGGTAGAACCGCAGCCACCGCTCCCACCTGACCCCGCCGATGGCCAGGGCCGCCATGAAGTAGCCGGAGGTGGGATAGAGGATGTTGGTGGGTCCGTCTCCGAGCTGGAAGGCCAGCACCGCGGTCTGTCGGGTGACGTCGAGCAGGTCGGCCAGCGGGGCCATGATCGGCATGGTCACCACGGCCTGACCGGAGCCGGAGGGGATCACGAAGTTGAACAGGCTCTGCACCGCGAACATCCCGACGGCGGCCAGTGCGGCCGGCAGTCCGCTGACCGCCTGGGCCAGGGCGTGGACGATGGTGTCGAGCACCAGCCCATCTTCCAGCAGCACCGCCACCGAGCGGGCGACACCGACGATGATGGCGCCCTCGAGCACGCTGCGCATGCCCTCGGAGAAGGCGCTGGAGATGGTCGAGGGCCCCAGCCCGCTGACCATGCCGATGATGACCATCAGCAGCAGGAACATCCCCGCCATCTCGATCATGAACCAGCCCTGGCTGGAGACGCCCCAGACGGTGACGCCCAGCACCGGCAGGCTCAGCACCAGAGCGAGTCGCTGGCGCCCGGACATCCGGCGGGCGGTCCGGGTGGCGCCGGCGCTGTAGAGCCGGCGCTTCTGATGCTCCTCGGGATCGTCGTGGATGAGTCCGGACGCTGGATCGGCCGCCACTCGACGGGCGTAGCGCACGGTCCACAGGCTTCCCAGGACGACGAGCGTCACCAGCAGCAGAGTGCGCAGTCCGGCACCGGAGAAGGTCTCGATGCCGGCGATCTGTTGGCCCAGTCCGGTGTTGATCGGGTTGAGGACCCCTGCGGTGAAGCCGGCGGTGGTGCCGATCAGCGCGATGGCGACCGCGGTGACCGAGTCATACCCGAGGGCGAGGACCACCGGGATCAGCACGGGGATGTAGACCAGCGCCAGTTCCTGGGTGCCGATGAGCGTGGCGATGGTGGCGAAGACGGTGATGAGGACGGGGATCAGCAGCAGCCGTCGGTGGGCGAAGGCCCGCAGGAGCCGGTCCAGGGCGTTCTCGATGATTCCGGTGCGGCGGACCACCATGAACGCCCCACCGATGACGAAGGTGAAGAAGACGACCTCTCCGGCGTCGACCAGGCCGCGCGGGATCGCGGTGAGGAAGTCCAGGAGGCCGGTGGGGGAGGCGGCCACTGCGCTGTAGCTGCCCGGGTCGATGACCTCGCGTCCGTCCGGGCCTTCGACCCGCGCGTACTGGTGGGCCGGGATCAGGTGGGTGGCCACGGCCGCCAGGGCCGAGAGGCAGAACAGCACCACGTAGATGTGCGGCATCCGGAAGCCGCGGCGACGGGGCCCCTCGGGCGGAGCGCTGGTCTCCGGGACGCCGTCCTGGAGGTCTCCGGGGACGTCGGTGCCCGGGGCAGGGCCAGGTGTGTCCCTGGTTCCTGCTGAGCTGGAATCCGTGGCTGACATCGGTGACCGGTCCCTCCTGCACGGTGCGTCACCGTGCCTCGGGGAGTCACATTAGGGAGGCGGTGTTTCGCAGGTGTCACACCGCGAAGAAGCAGCGGTTTCCGCTGAGGAGGTCACTCCGCGGTCGGTGTGAGGCGGGCGCTGGGGAGGCCCAGCTCCTCGCCGTCGAGCCGCACCACCTGGCCTCGGCGCACCTGCCGACCGCGGCGGGTCTCGACCTCATCGTCGACTGTCACCGCGCCGGCGGCGATCACCTCGCGGGCCATCACGCCGTCCTCCACGACGCTGGCCAGCTTCAGCAGCTGGCCGAGCCGGATGGACTCGTCACGGATCGGGACCTGCTCCACGTCATCAGCGCTCATGGTGTCAGTCTCTCCCAGCGGACCGGGCGCTGGCGAGTCGGGGCGGTCCGCACACCGATGCCAGGTGCCGCTAGGGTGAGGCGCATGAGCGCAGTCGATCAGTCTCGGCGGTCCTTCGCCGCATGGGTCGGGTTCCTCCTCACTGCGGTGGCCGCCGGTGCGGCCATCCCCAGCCAGGGGCGGGTGAACTCGGAGCTCACCGCCGAGGTGGACGACCCCTTCCTCGCCGCCCTCATCTCTTTCAGCACCGGACTGATCCTCATGCTGGCCATCGCCGGCCTCACCCCGAGGGGACGCCGCACCCTCCGTGAGGTGCGTCCGGCCCTGCGGCGCGGGGAGGTCCGCTGGTGGTACCTGCTCGCGGGCTGCATCGGCGGGTACTTCGTGCTCGCCCAGTCGTTGACGATCGGGATCATCGGTGTGGCCGTCTTCACCGTCGCTGTGGTCACGGGCCAGACACTCGGGGGCCTGCTCTGGGATCGCATCGGTCTCGGCCCGGCCGGTCGGAAGCGTCTGAACACCGTGCGCGTGCTCGGGGCGCTGCTGACCGTGCTGGCGGTGCTGTGGACCGTGTCTCCGCAGCTGAGTGGCCACACCGGGGCCTGGACCTGGCTGCTGCTGGTGATCGTCCCGCTGACCGCCGGATTCACCAACAGCGCCCAGCAGGCGCTCAACGGACGACAGTCCGCCGCCTACGGCAGCCCTATCCCTGCCACGCTGATCAATTTCATCGCCGGCACGGCGGTGCTGGTCCTCGCCTATCTGGTCAAGCTGCTGGTCAGCGGGGCGGGGGAGGCGCTGCCGTCCACCCCTTGGTTCTATCTCGGGGGCCCACTCGGCTGCGTGTTCATCGGCCTGGGCGCGGTGCTGGTGACCCGGGTGGGGGTCCTGCTGGCCGCCATGGGCATGATCGCCGGGCAGCTCATCGGATCACTCATGCTGGACCTCGTCGCCCCGGCCCCGGGCACAGTGATCACCACCGCCACGGTGCTGGGCACCCTGCTGACCCTCGTGGCGGTCGTCATCGCCTCCCTGCCGGACATCCGACGCACACGGTGAACGGTCGGAGGAGGGTGACCCGCGCGGACGAGGGTCAGTAGACTCGCGGTCTCGATCCGCGCCGGAAGGAGGCTGCGATGGAGCAGGGCATCCATATCATCACGGTGGCCACGCGTGATCTGGTCGCCGCACGACGCTTCTACGTGGGCGGCCTGGGCTGGCGGCCGGTCTTCGAGCTCGCCGGGGAGATCCAGTTCTACCAGGTGGCTCCGGGGCAGGTGCTGGGGCTCTTCGACGCGGAGATGCTCAGCGAGGACATCGGCGACGGGCGGGACCACGGCACCCCGAGCGGGTTCACCCTCGCCCACAACGTCCACGACGCCGACGCCGTGCACCGCACCGTGGAGCGCCTCGAGCGTGCCGGGGGCACGGTGCTCAAGCACCCTCAGCCCGCCGCGGTGCCGGGCATGCTGCACGCCTATGTGCAGGACCCGGTAGGTGTGGTGTGGGAGATCGCGTACAACCCCGGCTGGCGGGTGGAGGAGGACGGCGCCGTCGTCTTCGACTGAGGTGCGGGCCCGTACTGCCGTCTGTCCCCGTCGAGTTCATCTCTCCCCGTCGAATTCGGCGGGGACAGACGAACTCGACGGGGACAGAGAGGTGGCGACGCCGAGGGGCGGAGTGCGCGACGCCGACGGACCGTGACGGGCCTTGGGGGAATCGGCGGGGCGCCGTCCGGCGCGGTAAGCTTTCCCCCGTCTGTCCCGTCCCCTCCGACCTGAGGTGTACCGCCCTATGGCCCCCAAGACTGCCCTCGACCACGTGATCACCCTGGCGAAGCGTCGTGGCTTCGTCTTCCAGTCCGGTGAGATCTACGGGGGATCACGGTCGGCGTGGGACTACGGGCCACTGGGCACGGAGCTCAAGGAGAACATCAAGGCCGAGTGGTGGCAGACCTTCGTGCGCGGCCGTGGCGACATGGTCGGCCTGGACTCGGCCATCATCCTCCCGCAGGCCGTCTGGCACGCCTCCGGACATGTGAAGACCTTCACCGACCCGCTGGTGGAGTCCCTGCACACCCATAAGCGCTACCGCGCCGACCATCTGCTGGAGGCCTATGAGGCCAAGCATGGTCACCCTCCGGCCAACGGCCTGGACGACATCAAGGACCCGGAGACCGGCCAGCCCGGCAAGTGGACCGAGCCGCAGCAGTTCTCCGGCCTGATGAAGACCTTCCTGGGACCCGTGGACAACGAGGAGGGCCTGCACTACATGCGGCCCGAGACCGCCCAGGGCATCTTCGTGAACTTCTCCAATGTGATGACCTCGGCCCGGAAGAAGCCTCCCTTCGGCATCGGCCAGGTGGGCAAGGCCTTCCGCAACGAGATCACCCCCGGAAACTTCATCTTCCGGACCCGCGAGTTCGAGCAGATGGAGATCGAGTACTTCACCCACCCGGACGAGGCCGGCCACTGGTTCGACCACTGGGTCGACGCCTGCTACGACTGGTTCATCCGCCTCGGGCTGAACCCGGAGAACCTGCGCAAGTTCGACGTCCCGGAGGACGAGCGCGCCCACTATTCGGCCGCCACCATCGACCTGGAGTACCGGTTCGGCTTCCAGGGCTCGGCATGGGGCGAGCTGATGGGCATCGCCAACCGCACCGACTATGACCTGAGCTCTCATATCGAGGCCTCCGGGGAGAAGCTGCAGTACTTCGACCCGAAGACCGAGGAGCACTACACCCCCTACGTGATCGAGCCCTCCTTCGGTCTGACCCGCGCGATGATGGCCTTTCTCGTGGACTCCTACCACGAGGAGGAGGCCCCCAACGCCAAGGGAGGCGTGGACGTGCGCACCGTGCTGAAGCTCCACCCGAGGCTCGCCCCGGTGAAGGCCGCAGTGCTGCCGCTGTCCAAGAAGCCTGAGCTCGCCGAGCCCGCCCAGCGCCTGGCCGACGAGCTGCGCCGCAACTGGAACATCGAGTACGACGAGGCCGGGGCGATCGGCCGCCGCTACCGTCGTCAGGACGAGATCGGCACCCCGTTCTGCATCACCTATGACTTCGACACGCTCGAGGACCACGCCGTCACGATCCGTGACCGTGACGAGATGACCCAGGAGCGGGTGAGCCTGGACCAGGTGCAGGGCTACCTGGCCGCCAAGCTGCTGGGCTGATCGAGTGCCCGGCCGCGGGCCCGCCTCGCGGCAGGGCCCGCGGCCGGCCGCGCCCATCTTGCCGTCGCCCTGCGGCGGGACTAGACTCGCGTGGCTGATCAACCCTGCGCGCCCGCGCAGTGGCACGCATTCGAAGGACACGCGATGAGCACCACGCACGACACGGACCGGCTGACTCTCGAGTCCGGTCTCACCGTCCGGCCCTGGGCCGAGGGCGACGATCTCGCCCTGCTCCAGGTCTGGGGCGACCCGGAGAACGCGATGCACCACCAGGACCGGGCCCTGCTGCGGCCCTCCTCCAACGACCCGTGGTCGCGGTGCATCGTCGCCGAGGACCAGGGCGTCCCGGTGGCCGCGGCCACGATCCTGCGATCCTCGCTGCATCCGGACAAGCTGTCCTTCTACGCGGAGGTCGCCCCGGACCATCGCCGCCGGGGGGTCGCCGCTGAGCTGCTCGCCGTCCTCGAGGTCGAGGCGGGCAACTGCAGCGCCACGGGTCTGAAGGCCCGCTGCGCGAAGCGCTCCGCGGCCCAGTGCTTCCTCAAGGACAACGGCTTCTCCAAGATCCAGACCACCCGTCGGATCGTCGTCCAGGCTGGTGCCCTGCGCCTGCCGGACCTTGAGGGCACCGGACTGGACCTCCAGGAGATCGCCACCGGCTCGGTGGAGCTCAGCGGCCTGGTGGCTGAGTACTACAACGCCGTGCACGACTGGGATCGAGCCGAGATGACCATCGGCAAGGCTCAGCAGCTGCTGCTCGACGACACCACTGGTGCCTCCGGTGCGGTGATCCTGCGGGACGTCTCCGAGGACGGCGACGGCGCCATCCGGGCCTTCGCGGTCAGCTACACCCCGGAGCGCACGGAGGATCCCGCGGATGTGCTGATCGGTTGGAACCCCGAGCTCGGTGAGACCGAGGCGGAGGACCACGTCCGTTCGCTGCTGGCGCTGCTGGCCGCCCGCTATCCCGTGGAGCTCGAGGTGGACGACTCGATGGCTCCCCTCAAGGTCGTGACTGAGGAGCTGGTCGCCGACGGCGACGCCGAGGTCGACTTCGAGGCCATCATCTACGCCCGCTGACCACCCGGAGCTCCCCTGTTCTCCTGGCACCCCCACCGACCGGACACCATGACCGCACAGACTCTCCACGACGACCGGACCCGCGCTGAGACGCAGGCCGGCTCCGCCGACAGCCAGGCCTTGCTGCCCCCGCTGCAGCTGGGCCCCATCACTGTGGACACCCCGGTGGTCCTCGCGCCCATGGCCGGGATCACCAACACGGCCTTCCGGCGGCTATGCCGCGAACACGGCGGCGGCCTCTATGTCAATGAGATGGTCACCGCCCGGGCGTTGGTGGAGCGGCGTCCGGAGTCGATGCGGATCATCAAGCATGAGCCCGACGAGCGGCCCCGCTCCATGCAGCTCTACTCCGTGGATCCGGTGACCACCGGTCATGCGGTGCGGATGCTCGTCGAGGAGGACAGGGCCGACCACATCGACCTCAACTTCGGCTGCCCGGTGCCCAAGGTCACCCGCAAAGGCGGCGGCTCCGCCCTGCCCTGGAAGATCCGGCTGTTCGAGTCCATCGTCTCGACCGCCGTCCGGGAGGCCTCCCGGGCGAACATCCCGGTGACCGTCAAGATGCGCAAAGGCATCGACGAGGATCACCTGACCTGTCTCGAGGCCGGCAAGGTCGCTCGCGACGTCGGGGTGGCCGCCGTCGCGCTGCATGGTCGCACCGCGCGGCAGCACTACTCCGGGAAGGCGGACTGGGACGCCATCGCGGCCCTGCGTGAGTCCCTGCCGGACATCCCGGTGCTGGGCAACGGAGACATCTGGTCCGCTGAGGATGCGGTGCGCATGGTCGAGCAGACCGGGGTGGACGGCGTCGTCGTCGGACGGGGCTGCCAGGGGCGCCCCTGGCTGTTCGGCGATCTGCAGGCCGCCTTCGAAGGCCGCGAGGAGCGGCACCGCCCCGCGCTGCCCGAGGTCTCGGCGACGCTGCTGCGTCACGCGAAGCTGCTCATCCCGTACTTCGACGGCGACGAGCGTAAGGCCATGCAGGACATCCGCAAGCACGTGGCCTGGTACTTCAAGGGCTATCCGGTCGGTTCGCAGCTGCGCACCCAGCTGGTCACCGTCGACTCGCTGGCCATGCTGGAGGACCTGCTCGGTCAGCTGGACCAGAGCATCGGCTACCCCGGGGCCGACGTGGAGGGTCCGCGGGGTCGCGCCGGGTCCCCGAAGAAGGTGCACCTGCCCGAGGACTGGCTCGCCTCCCAGGAGCTCAACGAGGCTCAGCGCGAGATGATCGCCGCCGCAGAGGTCGACACCTCCGGAGGCTGAGCCGCCCGCGGGGCGGCTAAGATGAGTCAGGTGCCCGCTCCGCACCCTGCCCCTGACTCTCGCCGCATCTCCTGGAGGAGGCTCGCCAGCCCGCTCAGCGGATTGGCGGTGATGATCCTCGCCGTCGCGATGGTGGCGCAGTCCCTCGCCACGGTCGTCTCCGGGCGGCTCGCCGATGGCCCGACCCTCCACGGGGTGGTGATGCTCGGCGTCCTGATCGTCGGAGCGGCGGTCGTTCAGGTGGCCGCGCAGGTCTCCTGGGCCCATGTGATCGACCGGGCCGCCGGCACGCTGCGCCGTGACCTGCTCGCAGCAGCCTTCGCCCAGCCGCTCAGCGTGCTCAGCGAACAGGCGGTCGGCGAGGTCCTGGACCGGATCGACGACGACACCAACGCCATCAACAACCTCATGCGGGAGCAGTGGTGGGGGATGATGGCCACGGCCCTCGGCGCCGTGCCGCTCTGGATCGTCGCGGGGCTGATGTGGTGGCCGGCCGGGATCATCATGCCGGTGCTCGTGGCCGCCACCCTGCTGATGGTCCGTCCGCTGTTCGCCGTCATCGCGCACCGCAAGGTGATCAACGAGCAGTCCTGGACCGACCACGCCGCGGCCTTCGAGGAGGTCGTGTCGGCCCGTGACGACCTGCGCACCAGCGGCGGCCAGGCCTTCGCCATGCGTCGGGTCACGGCGTTTGCCGCGGAGATCCACCGGACGTTCCGCCGGATGATCGTCAAGGAGGCGGACCTGATCCTGCGCTCGCAGACGGCGCTGCAGGCGATGTTCGCCGGGATCGTGATCGCCGGCGTCGCGCTGGTCACCACCGGCGGCATAGAGCTGCCGCAGCTGATCACCTTGGTGCTGGCCACCACTCTGCTGATCGGACGGGTCGGTGAGCTCGTCAACCAGCTGCCTCAGCTGCAGGAAGGGCTCGGCGCGATCACCCGCGTCAAGCAGATGATGCAGGTCGAACCCGAGCCCGACGGCGGCGCCGGGTTCCCCGCGTCCCATGCTCTGGAGTTTCGCGGTCTGCACTTCTCCTACCCGGAAGGGGCCTTCGCCCTGCAAAACGTCTCCCTCAGCGTGGAGGACGGCGAGACCCTGGCCCTGGTGGGACGCACCGGATCGGGCAAGTCCACGCTCGCCTCGCTGGTGACACGCGCCACCGAGCCGCCGACGGGCACTGTGCTCCTCGGCGGCAGAGATGTGACCGGCATCGATCTTCAGCAGCTGCGCCGCGGCATCGGAGTGGTCACCCAGCGCACCGAGCTCCTCTCCGGCACGTTGGAGGAGAACATCTCCCTCTTCGCGCCCCTCCCTCGGGAACGCGTGGAGGCCGCCGTCGAGGAGCTGGGCCTCACCGACTGGGCGGCGCGGCTGCCCCAGGGGCTGGACACCCGCATGGGCGCCGGCGGGGTCACGTTGTCCGCCGGGGAGGAGCAGCTCGTCGCCTTCGCGCGGCTGTTGGTCCGTGACGTCGCGGTGGTGATCCTCGACGAGGCCACGGCCCGGATGGATCCGCTCACCGAGCGCCGGGTCATCCGAGCTTCAGAGCGGCTCCTCGCCGGGCGCACGGGGCTGCTCATCGCCCATCGGCTCACCACCGTCGCGCGTGCGGACAGGGTGGCGGTGCTGGACCATGGACGGGTCATCCAGCAGGGCAGGTACGGCGAGCTCGCCGCCGAGGTCGGCCCCTTTCAGGAGCTGCTGGAGGCCTCGAGGGAGCGCGACGGATCCATGGACGGCGATCCTGTGGGCGCGGCCCCCGGGGACGCCGAGCCGGAGGGCGGCCTCGAGGACGCCGAGACCACGGGGGCCGGGCCAGCCGGGCCGGTGCCTCTCGGCGGGGCGCGCAGGAGAGCCGAAGCACCTCCGAAGACGGTGACCGGGGACGGGCCGAGCCTGACCCGCGCGGTGCTCGCCGCCTTCGGGCATCTGCCGCGGTGGGGCTTGTTCGGCATGCTCATGTTCCTGCTCATCGCCCTGTTCTCCCCGCAGGGGCTCATCACGAACTGGCTGTGGGGGCGCATCGCGGGCTCCTTGGCCTCGGGCCGGGAGGATGTGTGGGGTCTGGTGATCCTGCTGGCCGGGGCCTCGGTGCTGATCATGCCGGCGGTCTTCGCCCTGGGCGTCAATCTCTACCCCCGCTGGTGGGTCTCCTGCCTGTCCCGGCATCGGACGCGCGTCCTCGCAGGCCAACTCGGTGAACCTCGGCTGGAGACCACCCCGCCCGGTGAGGTCGTGGCCCGCGCCATGGATGGGGACCGCATCCAGGACTACGCCGACCGCTGGGCGGACCTGTGCAACGCGATCATCATCGTGCTGCTCTCTGTCCTGGTCTCGGGCACCTGGTGGGTGGGAGGGGTGCTGGCCAGTGTGCTGATCGTCTCCGCTGCCGCATCCTGGGCGGGTCGTCCTGCGGCAGGACGTTCGGCCAAGCGCGCCGCCGATGCACGGGTGGAGTTCGGACGAGTGCTGGTCTCCGCGCTCGACGCCGCGCGGACCGTGAAGCTCTCCGCGGCGACCGCGCCGGTGAGCCGGCATCTGAACGCTGTGGACAGCCGACGGGTGGAGGCACAGGTCCGCGAGCATCGGATCCAGGCTGTCCTCGACGGCGTGCCCGGACTGGTGATCGCCGCGGGGGTGACCTTCTCCTGGGCCATGCACTTCACCGGCGCCTGGGGGCTGGCGACGACGGTCCTAGCCTCGGGAAGCGTGATGGGCTTCACCTGGTACGGCCTCTGCGCGGGCTCCGTGGTGACCAAGGCGCCGGGAGCTCGGGCCTGGCAGGTCGCCACCCAGCGGCTGGCGGGCGGGCAGAGCATCTATCGCCGGGTGGACGGCGTCCATGAGCTGGCCGGCTGCGCACCCCCGCCCGGGGACGAGCAGCATGATGAGTTCCGCAGTCTGACCCTGCAGGGCTTCTCCGCGGTCCACTCCGACGGCATCATCGGAGTGGAGGATGTGGACCTCACCGTCACCAGGGGCGAGCTGATCCTCATCCTCGGTGGCATCGGATCCGGGAAGTCCAGCCTTCTGCGGAGCCTCGCCGGCCTGGTGCCGCACCGTGGGAAGATCCTCTGGAACGGCGCGGAGGTCACCACGGACACCTTCCTGCGGCCCCGGCGCGTCGCCTATGTCGCCCAGATGCCTCGCGTGCTGTCCGGGACGTTCGACGACAACATCCGGCTCGACCATGATCGTGGGACATCCGAGGCTGTCCGCATGGCACGGATGGAGCAGGACATCTCCGATGCCGGAGGTCTCCACGCCGTCGTGGGACATCGGGGAGTGCGCCTCTCCGGCGGCCAGGTGCAGCGCCTCGCCACCGCACGTGCGCTGGCCACAGGCTCAGAGCTGCTGCTCGCGGACGACGTCTCCAGCGCCTTGGACGCATCCACGGAGGTCGAGCTGTGGCAGGCGCTGCGGGAGGAGGGCGTGACAGTGATCGGCTCGACCTCCAAGCGTGCGGCGCTCGCACGCGCCGACCGTGTCGTGATCCTCGAGGCCGGCCGTGTCGTGGCGGTCGGCCCCTGGCGGAGTCTGAGCCGGAGGTGGGCCCATCTGGCCGGCTGAGGCGGACTCAGGCGTTCGGCGCCGCCTCCGTGCCGGCACCGCGACGGCGGGTCGTCGGTGAGTCCGAACGGGAGTCTGGGACCTGGGCGCCTACCACGGTGAAGCCGGCGTCGCGGATCATCGTCAGGTCGTCCTGGGCCCCCTGCCCCTCCGAGGTCAGGTAGTCACCGAGGAAGAGGGAGTCGGCCACCTGCAGGGCCACCGCCTGGAGGCTGCGCAGGTGCATCTCGCGGCCTGCGGCGATGCGGATCTCCTTGTCCGGGCAGGTCATGCGCGCCACCGCGAGGATCCGCAGACAGGCCAGGGGGGTGAGCTCCCAGCGTCCCGCCAGCGGGGTGCCGTCGAAGGGCATCAGGAAGTTCACCGGGACGGAGTCGGCGTCGAGCTCGCGCAGCGCGAAGAGCGCCTCGACGAGCTGCTCGTCGGTCTCGCCCATGCCCACGATCAGCCCGGAGCACGGGGAGAGACCGGCGTCGACGGCTCGCCCGATGGTGGCGAGGCGATCCTCGTAGGTGTGGGTGGAGCAGATCTCCGGGTAGTGCGAGCGTGCGGTGTTGAGGTTGTGGTTGTAGGCGTCGACTCCGGCATCCCTGAGGCGGTCAGCCTGGTTCTCCTTCAGGAGCCCCAAGCAGGCGCAGACCTCGACCTGCGGGTGCTCCTGCTTGAGGCGCGCGGCGATGGTCCCCACCCGGTCGACGTCGCGCTCGGCAGGACCCGTGCCCGAGGCGACCAGGCACACACGGCGGGCTCCGGCGGCGACGCCGTGCCCGGCCTGCTCCACGGCCTGTTCGGGCTTCAGCCAGGTGTACTTCAAGATCTGGGCGTCGGTGCCCAGACGCTGGGAGCAGTACGTGCAGTCCTCCGGGCAGAGGCCGGTCTTGAGGCTGACCAGGTAGTTGAGCTTCACCTGCGTGCCCCGGTGGTGGTGGCGCAGTCGGGAGGCGGCGGCGACCAGGGTGAAGGTGTCGGCGTCCGGGGAGCGCAGCAGCGCCAGTGCCTCGTCCGCGTGCAGACGGTGGCCGTCCAGGATCTGCTGGGCGAGCTGTTCCGGCCGGAGCCCGTGCGGGGCTTCGATCGGCTCGGCGGTTCCAGCGGTGGGCCGGGTGCAGCACGCGGTGGTGGTCATCGGCAGTGTCTCCTTCAGGGGGGGCGACCGGTGAGCAGCGGCACAGTTTGAACAGTGTTCAAAAATGCCGGTGGAATCGAGTGTAGAGCACTCTGCGTCAGTGGCGCCCAGACTCCGTTCGGCGGCGTGCCGGGTTCCCGTAGGCTGGACGCATGACTGTGCAGAACGTCGAACGGGTCGAGGCCGGCTATGCGGCGCTGCGGTCCGGGTACCGGCCGGAGGACGAGGAGCGGTGGGTCCCCGAACATGGCAAGTCGGTGTACCGGTCCTCCTTCGAACGGGACCGTGCGCGTCTGCTGCACTCCTCGGCGCTGCGTCGGCTGGGGGCCAAGACCCAGGTGGTCTCACCGGATGCCGACGACTTCGCCCGCACCCGCCTCACCCACTCCCTGGAGGTCGCCCAGGTGGGCCGTGACCTGGGACGCATGCTGGGCTGCGACCCCGACGTCGTCGACGCCGCCTGCCTCTCCCATGATCTGGGCCACCCGCCCTTCGGACACAACGGCGAGTCCGTGCTCAACGAGCTCATGGGCGACGCCGGCGGCTTCGAAGGCAACGCACAGACCCTGCGCCTGCTCACCCGGCTGGAGACCAAGCGCTTCCACGCCGACGGACGGTCCGCCGGGCTGAACCTCACCCGGGCCTCGCTGGACGCCGCCGTCAAGTACCCCTGGCGGCAGCATGAGGCGCCGTCCCGAGCGGACGGGACCCGCAGTCCGAAGTTCGGCGCCTACGAGGACGACGTCGAGGTGTTCGCATGGATCCGCGAGGGTGTCCAGGGTCGTCGCCAGTCCATGGAGGCTCAGGTGATGGACGCGGCGGATGACATCGCCTACTCGGTGCACGACGTTGAGGACGGGATCTTCTCGGGGCAGTTCCAGCTGCGCTTCCTGGAGGTCCCGTTGCAGCGCAAGCGCGTGGTGCAGGTGACCAAGGAGTGGTACCTGCCGGGGACTGAGGAGGACCGCATCGAGGAGGCTTTCGACCGGCTCTCCGCGATGGACGGATGGGTCCGTGAGTCCGATGGCTCGCGTCGTTCTCTCGCCGCCCTGAAGAACATGACCAGCGAGCTGATCGGCCGGTTCTGCGGCGCCATCTACATCGCCACCCGCGAGGCCCACGGGGACCGACCGCTGGTGCGCCACGAGGCCGATCTGGTGGTGCCTCAGGAGACCGTGGAGGAGATCTCCGCGATGAAGGGGCTCGCCGCGGCCTACATCATGACCTCTGAGCAGCAGAAGCCGGTCTACCTGCGTCAGTCTGAGGTGCTCGAAGCGCTGGTGACGCTGCTCTCCGAGACGGAGGAGCGCTATCTGGAGCCCATGTTCCGACAGGACTGGCGGGATGCCGCGGACGACGTCGCCCGCCGTCGAGTGATCATCGACCAAGTCGCCTCACTGACCGATGGCGCAGCCTTGGAGTGGTACTACGCGCTGGTCCAAGGTCGGCCGTTCGCCAACCGGCTCTTCGGCTGAGCTCCGCGCTAGGTCGGTCCGCGGCTCAGGAGGCCGCCACCTCCGCCTCGGAGCGGAGCACGCAGAACTGGTTGCCCTCGGGGTCGGCGAAGACCACCCAGCCGGAGCCGGGGCCGTGGATGCCCCGGCGATCGGCGACCTCCACCGCGCCGAGGGCACGCACCCTTTCGATCTCCGCATCCCGCCCGCCCGTCCGGGGCCTGAGGTCCAGATGGATCATCGGGGCCTGCGCGGAGGCGTCCGGCACCTGGAGGAAGAGCAGCTGGTGTCCGGTGCCGGGGTCGATGATCATGCAGTGATCATGCCCCGGCTCGTTGGGGTCCCCAGGGATGTCGGTGTAGTCCAGCAGGCGCTTCCACCATTCGGAGAGGGCGTAGGCGTCGGTGCAGCTGATCGTGGTGTGAGAGACGAAGCAGGTCATCGGCACAGCGTAGACCGTGTGATGTCGCAGGGGGATGGGCGCTAGACTCGGGGTCGACCGTCACCAAGTGAGCACCCCGTCAGGTTGGAGAATCCCATGACCTCCGCGGATCCCACGACCATGCTGAGCGCCGAGGAGCTGCATGACATGCTCGTCGAGGGCGCTGAGCCGCTGATGCTGGATGTGCGTTCTGCTGCGGAGCACCGCGGCGCCCGCATCCCCGGTTCGGTGCTGGTCCCCGAGGACCTGGTTCGCGCCGAGACCCAGGCGCTCGCCGAGGCCTTGGATGAGGCGGACCGACCCGTGGTGCTGCTCTGCCAGGCCGGGCCGCGCTCTCAGCAGGCCCATGATCGGCTGGTCGGCGCCGGGGCTGAAGGGCTCCGGGTGCTCGACGGCGGCCTGGTTCGCTACCGCGCCGTGGCCGGAGACGGCGCCGTCGAGCTGGGCTCAGGCCCCTGGGCGATGGAACGCCAGGTCCGCATGGCGGCCGGCTCGCTGGTGCTGGCCGGGCTGGTCGGCGGGCGCTTCCTCGGTCCGAAGGCCCGCGTGGTGTCCGGAGCGATCGCGTCCGGGCTGATCTACTCAGCCGCCTCGGACACCTGCGGGATGGCGAAAGTCCTGGCCCGGATGCCGTGGAACCAGAGCCAGGACGCACCCATCGGCCTCCAGGACGTCCTGACTCGGCTGAACTGAGCGCCTCAGGCTCGGAACACCGCGGGCGCTCAGCCCGGCGGCGCGGTCCTGGTGATGTCGGCGGTGACGACGTCATAGGCGGCGAACAGCGCCGCAGAATCGACGAACAGGCTCAGCCCGGCGGCTCCTGCGCCCATGGCGATGCGCCCGGTGATGGACTCGTCGGCATAGATCGGCCAACGGACGCCCTCGGCGCTCTCGGCTCCGAAGGGCGTGATCGTGCCGGGCCGGTGCCCGGTGGCCTCCACGGCTTCCTCCGGGGCGGTCATGGACATCTTCTTCATCCCTGCGAGGCGCCGCAGTTTGGCCCAGTCGACCTGCCGGTCCCCGGGGATCAGGGCGAGCACGTAGCTGTGCTCCTTGGTGGTCTGGGTGACCTTGGCTCTGGCCACCAGCGTCTTGACGATCTCCCGAGGTTCGACGCCGACGGCTGCGGCGGCCTCCTGGAGTGAGTTCGCCTGGCCGCGCCGGATGAATCGCAGCTGGACCCCATGGGCGTCGGCGTCGCGGAGCAGCCGCTCCACGGAGGCGCGGTCCTCCTCGCTGAGGATGGCATCTGCCGGCCCGCCGGCGGCGAGTCCGGCGGTGGCCGCCGGATCAGGGGTCGTCTCCATGACGGGGTCAACCCGAGATCGAGGCCCCTGATTCCCCGCGCGCTGAGCCCGCGGCCAGCACGAGCGTCGCGAAGCCCATATGCCCGTGGTGTCCGCGCAGCCAGGAGCGGCGCAGGGTGTCGAGCCGCTCGCGCAGCGCAGGGGCCTCCGGATGATCCGGGTTCTCCAGCAGCCACTCTTCCTGGTTGCGGGTCATCCCACACTCGAAGTGATTCCATTCGTCGACGGTTGCCTCGTGCAGGTCCAGAAGGCGCCAGCCGGCCTGGGCGGCGGCCTCGACGACGTCGGGCAGCAGGTGGCTGTCGGATAGGGACGCGCCCTCCCACATCTGGGCCAGGCGGTCCTGGTCCGGCAGCCGGGCCCAGTGGTCGACGCCGAAGAGCAGCCGTGTGCCGGGGGCGGCGAGTCCCCGCAGCCGCAGCAGCGCTGCGGCGGGGGAGCCGCCCAGTGCGTGCCAGGAGCCGAGGCAGATCAGGGCATCGGCGCTCTCGGCCGTCCCGGCCAGCTCCACGCCGTCCTGCACGCGCAGCTCCACGCGGTCCTGGACGCCCAGCCGTGCGGCGCGCTCCTGGCCGCGGAGGATGTCCTGCTCCTCGAGGTCGACGCCCAGGCCGTGGGCGCCGGGCACCGCCATCACCGTGCGCAGCAGCTGCTCCGCCCAGCCACAGCCGACGTCGATGATCCGGCGCGGTGAGATCTCGGTGAGCTCGGTGATGAGCTGCTCGGACCGGGTGACGCTCATGGGGGAGCCGAAGGCGAGATCGAGGCCGTTGACCGGAGGTCCTGAGGGCACGGTGGCGTCCTGGGATGTGATCGGTGTCTCCATGTGAGGCATGGGCGGACCCTATCCGGGGCCGCGCACCGGGTGCCACCCCTGGGTGGTCGCGCCGGTTCACCACCGACGTCGTGGGCCTGTGGACAACAGGCGCGAGGATTTGCCACGACTGGCTAGAGTTGTCCTGTGGCAGGACTGATCAAGCGTGAAGACATCGACGCCGTGCGCGAGCGTGTCGACCTGCGCGAGGTCGTCGAGCAGTTCGTGACGCTCAAGGGTGCGGGCATCGGCTCGTGGAAAGGGCTCTGCCCGTTCCACGACGAGCGCACTCCCAGCTTTCACATCCGCCCCCATGTGGGCACCTACCACTGCTTCGGCTGTGGCGAGTCCGGCGATGTCATCGCCTTCCTGATGGCACTGGAGCACACCTCGTTCCAGGAGACGGTGGAGCGGCTGGCGGAGAAGGCCGGGATCACGTTGCGCTACGAGGACGGCGGCACCGGGCCCACCAAGCAGGAGGTCGGCCGCCGGCAGCGCCTGCTGGACGCACACAAGATCGCCGACGAATTCTTCCAGGCCCAGCTGCAGACCCCTGAGGCGCAGATCGGCCGGGAGTTCCTGACCGGGCGTGGCTTCACCCGGGAGCACGCCCAGCAGTTCTCGGTGGGCTTCGCGCCCAAGAGCTGGGACGCTCTGCTGAAGCATCTGCGTGCCCAGCGGTTCCACGATGAGGAGGAGCTGCGGCAGACCGGGCTGTTCTCCGAGGGGAGCCGTGGACTCTACGACCGTTTCCGGGGCCGCCTGATCTGGCCCATCCGGGACATGACCGGCAACACCGTGGGGTTCGGCGGCCGACGTCTCTTCGATGACGACAAGGGCCCGAAGTACCTGAACTCCCCGGAGACCCAGATCTACAAGAAGTCGCAGGTGCTCTACGGCATCGACCTGGCCAAGCGGAGCATCGCGAAGAAGCGTGAGCTGGTCGTCGTCGAGGGCTACACCGATGTGATGGCCTGCCATGTGGCCGGGGTGGACACCGCGGTGGCCACCTGTGGCACCGCATTCGGCGAGGGGCACGTGAAGATCTCCCGGCGGCTGCTCTCCGACGACGGCGGAGGCGGAGAGGTCATCTTCACCTTCGACGGCGATGAGGCCGGTCAGACCGCCGCGCTGAAGGCCTTCAAAGAGGACCACATGTTCCTGGCCCATACGTTCATCGCGATCGGACCTGAGGGTATGGACCCCTGCGATGTGCGCCAACATCGCGGTGATGACGCGGTGGAGGAACTCATCCGCTCTCGGCGGCCGCTGTTCGAGTTCGCGATCCGTGCCGGCATGAAGGACTACGACCTCTCCACGGTGGAGGGGCGGGTCGGGGCGCTGCGCTACGCCGCCCCGGTGGTGGCCGGCATCAAGGACTCGGCCCTGCGCCCGGCCTACACCCGGGAGCTGGCAGGTTGGCTGGGCATGGACATGGATGACGTGGCCCGCGCGGTGCACCAGTCTCGCGGGCAGGCTCCGCAGCGCGGCGGCTCCGCAGGGCAGGGCCCTCAGCGCGGGCAGCAGCGCGGACCCCAGGAAGCGCCTGGCGGCGACGTCGGGCACCAGCATGCCCACGTCCCTTCGGAGGACATGTATGCCCCCGGCCCTGAGGACTTCGGTGAGCCGCATCCTGGCCGGGGCCCCGGGACCGCCTCCCGGGCGCAGCAGTTCCCCCGGCCGGACACCCGTGACCCCGCGGTCATGATGGAGCGGCAGGCTCTGGAGGTGATCATCCAGCACCCCACCCGGCTGACCGCCGAGCAATGGGAGGAGATCTTCACCGTCCGTTTCACCGCCCCGGCTCACGCGGCGGTGCATGCGGGGATCCGCAGTGCAGCCGCCTCGGCCACGGACCCGCGGAACTGGGTCAGTGCGGTCAGCGAGGAGGTGCCGCAGCCGCTGCGCTCTCTGGTCGGGGAGCTGGCCCTGGCCCAGCTTCCGGCCCGCACCGAGGACGGCGTCGAGGCCTATTGCCAGTCCATCCTCAACCGCCTGGTGGAGCTGAAGATCACGCATCAGAAGGCTGATCTGCTGGGGCGGCTGCAGCGCATGGACCCGGCGGCGGACCCGGAGGAGTATCAGCGGCTCAACCGCGAGGTCATGGAGCTCGAACGGCGCCGTCGCGCACTTCGCGCCGAGGACTGATTCAGCCTACGGACCGCAGGCTGCGCCGTCGTCGTGAGGCCCGCGCGCCGTCTCGGCATGTGGCCCTCCACGTGCTGTGGATCTCATCACAGGCGCGGGGCTTGGTACCGTGGACTACGCTTCTGCGTGACGACGGGGTCGCGCGCACCTCCCTCATGTACATCTCGCGGAGTCTCTCCGCGGCCAGACACAGGAGATTCGCATGCCCCATCAGTCCCTGGCACCTGCGCGCACCCGCATCGCCGCCACGCACGAGATCCCCGAGGCCATGCGTCGCGACGTCGGCCTCCTCGGCGAGCTGCTCGGGCAGGTCCTCACCGAGTACGGCAGCCCTGGCCTGCTCGAGGACGTCGAGGCGCTGCGGGAGCTGACCATCGCCGCCCTGGAGGACGCCGACGGCCAAATCCTGGCGCGGGCCGAGGAGCTGGTCGAGTCGTTCTCCGCGGACCGGGCCAAGGAGGTCGCCCGCGCCTTCACCTGCTACTTCCTGCTGGCCAACCTCGCCGAGGAGCAGCACCGCATCCGCACCCTGCGTGTGCGGGACGGAGAAGTGCCGCTGGAAGAGCAGCAGCCGGCGGACTCCGTGGCCGCCGCGTTCGCGCACCTCCGGGAGGAGGTCGGCCAGGAGGAAGCCGAGCGCAGGCTCAGGGAGCTGCGCTTCCACGCGGTGCTCACGGCCCACCCCACGGAGGCGCGCCGCAACGCGATCGCCGCATCGGTGCGTCGCATCGGGGACCTCGTCGATCGTCGGGACGACCCGCGCATGGGCACCGGCGCGCTGGCGCAGAACCGTCGTGAGCTGCTCGAAGAGATCGACAACATGTGGCGCACCGCCCAGCTGCGGGTGTCCAGCCCATCCCCGCTGGACGAGGTGCGCACCGCGCTGGCAGTCTTCGACTCCTCCTTCTCGAAGGTCTTCACCCGGGCCTACCGCCGCATGGACGACTGGCTCCAGGGTCAGGCGGGCGGCACCGCAGCGCCCAAGGCGCCGGCCTTCATCCGGCTGGGCTCCTGGATCGGCGGCGACCGGGACGGGAACCCCAACGTCACCGCCTCGATCACCCGTGCCGCCGTCGCACAGGCTGCCGACCGGGTACTCGGTGACCTGGAGGCGCGTGCTCGCGCCGTAGGGCTGGCGATGACCCTCGACGACCGCTACACCTCGCCCAGCGACGAGCTCTCCGCCCTGTGGGGCCGCCAGCGTCAGCTTTCGGAGGAGCTCACCGACCAGGCCGCCCAGCACTCTCCCCGCGAACAGCACCGCCAGGTGCTGCTGGCCGTGGCCGGCCGCCTGGCCGCCACCCGTGCCCGCGACGCGGACCTGTCCTATGACGGACCCGAGGAGCTCATCGCCGATCTCCGGATCGTCCAGGCCTCGCTGGTCTCCGGCGGGGCGACGCGCGCGGCCCATGGTGATCTGCAGGAGCTGATCTGGCAGGTGGAGACCTTCGGCTTCCACCTGGCCGAGCTGGAGGTCCGCCAGCACTCCAAGGTGCATGCCCAGACCCTGGCCTGGCTCGAGGACCCGGAGGGCGCCGGGAAGACGGCGGTGCCGGGAGAGGAGGTCATCGAGACGTTCCGTGCGATCGCCTCGGTGCAGCAGCGCTTCGGTGTCGACGCCTGCCGACGCTACATCGTCTCCTTCACCCAGTCCGCGCAGAACCTCGCCGACGTCTACACGCTGGCGGAGAAGGCCCTCGGCGGGGTGGAGAACGCCCCGGTGCTCGATGTCATCCCGCTGTTCGAGACCTATGAGGACCTGCAGAACGCTCCTCGGATCCTCGAAGAGATGCTCCAGCATCCTGCGGTCCAGCGCCGGCTGGAGCAGACGGGTCGTCGCATGGAGGTCATGCTCGGCTACTCGGACTCGGCCAAGGACGTCGGCCCCGTGGGCGCCACGCTGGCCCTCTACGAGGCGCAGGAGAAGATCGCTGCATGGGCGGTGGCGAACAGCATCTCGCTGACCCAGTTCCATGGACGGGGAGGCGCCCTGGGACGCGGCGGCGGCCCGGCCAACCGGGCGATCCTCGCGCAGCCGCCGCATTCGGTGGATCTTCGGTTCAAGGTCACCGAGCAGGGAGAGGTGATCTCCGCGCGCTACGGCCACCCGGAGATCGCGCTGCGTCACATCGAGCAGGTCGCCGCGGCCACGCTGATGGCCTCCGCGCCCTCGACCGAGCAGCGCAACGCCGAGGCTGCCCGACGGTTCGCTCCGTTGGCCGAGAAGATGGACGCGGTCTCCAGGCGACGCTTCCACGGGCTGGTCGACGCCGAGGGCTTCGCCCCGTGGTTCGCCCAGGTCACCCCGCAGGACGAGGTCGGGCTGCTGGCCATCGGCTCCCGCCCGGCCAAGCGCGGCCTCTCCGTGGAGTCCCTGGAGGACCTGCGGGCCATCCCGTGGAACTTCGCCTGGGCGCAGGCGCGCATCAATCTGACCGGCTGGTTCGGGTTGGGCTCCGCGTTGGAGGCCGTGGGGGACCTGGAGGAGCTGCGCGAGGCCTATGCCGAGTGGCCGCTGTTCCGGGCGCTGATCGACAACATCGAGATGTCGCTGGCCAAGACGGACCGGCGGATCGCCGAACGATACCTGAACCTCGGCGACCGCGAGGACCTGGCCGGTCTGGTCCTCGAGGAGCTGGATCTGACCACCAAGTGGGTGCTGGCCATCACGGACCAGTCCCGTCTGCTGGAGGACCACCGCGTGCTCGGACGTGCGGTGGAGCTGCGCAATCCCTACGTGGACGCCCTCTCGCTGCTGCAGCTGCGGGCGCTGCGGGCCCTGCGGACCACCGAGCTGGACGACGCTGAGATCGAGGATCCGCGGAACCTGCTGCTGATCACGCTCAAGGGCGTCGCCGCCGGCCTGCAGAACACCGGCTGAGCCGCGGGCACCGGCGGCCGCCAGTATGATGTCCCCCATGGCCGTTACCTCGCGCAACCGTTCCGCACCGCCGCTCATCACCCCGGAGCACGACCCTCACCTCTGGCTGGAGGACGTCACCGGCGAAGACGCCCTGTCCTGGGTGCGTGCGCGCAACGCGCGCGCGGAGGCGGAGCTGGTCGACGAGGAGTTCATCGAGCTGGAGTCCAGCATTCGGGAGATCCTCGACGCCTCGGACCGCATTCCGGGGGTCTCGCGCAGGGGTGAGCACCTCTACAATTACTGGACCGACGCAGAGCACCCGCAGGGCCTGTGGCGCCGGACCACCCTGGAGTCGTACCGCACCGAGGCTCCCGAGTGGGATGTGCTCCTCGATCTGGACGCCCTCTCCGCCGCCGACGGCGTCACCTGGGTCTGGCACGGTGCCACCGTGCTGCGGCCCGCCGCCGAGGGCGAGCCGTGGCGCCATGCGCTGATCTCCCTCTCCCGGGGCGGATCCGACGCTGACATCACCCGGGAGTTCGACCTCGTCACGCGAGAGTTCGTCGACCCGGTGGATGGCGGGTTCTCCAAGCCCGAGGGCAAAGGATCGATGAGCTGGATCGACGCGGACACGGTCTATGTCGCCACCGATCAGGGGGAAGATGCCGTCACCACCTCCGGGTACCCGCGCACTGCTCGCCGCTGGCGCCGTGGCACCCGGCTCGAGGAGGCCGAGCCCGTCGTCTCTGTGGAGCCCGATCACATGGTCGCCGCCGCCGGGCACATCAGCACCCCTGGCTTCGAGCGCGACGTCGCGGTGCGCGTGCTGGGCTTCTACGACAGCGAGACCCTGCTCATCGAGGGGGACGAGCTGCACCGGGTCGAGGTGCCCACGGACGTGCGGGTCAGCATCCATCGGGACCTGTTCCTGTTCATGCCCCGTACCGAGCTCACCCTGCTGGGGCAGGACTTCCCGGGCGGCAGCCTCGTCGTCGCGGACATCGAGGACTTCATGTCCGGTGAGGCCGAGCTGACCCCGTTGTTCCTCCCGGACGCCTCCACGTCTCTGCAGGACGTCACGGCCACGCCGAGCTGCCTGGTGCTCACAGTCATGGAGGACGTGGTCCACCGCGTGGAGGCCCATGTCCGCATCAGTGAGGGCTCCTCCGCCTGGCGCCGAGAAGACATCTTCACAGACGTCACCGGAACCCTCTCCGTCGCCGCCGTCGACCCCCGGGAGTCCGAGGAGGTCTGGATCACCTCTGAGGATCATCTGAGTCCCTCGGCCCTGCATCTGGGGGACCTCTCGGGTCTGCTCGACGGCGGTCGTGAGACCCACGAGGTCCTCAAGCGTGCGCCTGAGCGATTCGACGCCACCGGACTCACCTCGGTGCAGCGCTTCGCGACCAGCGACGACGGCACCAGGGTGCCGTACTTCCTCATCGGTTCCGCCGAGCTGCTCGCCGAGAGCTCCGAGGCGGGCCCCCGCCCCACCGTGCTCTACGGCTACGGAGGGTTCGAGATCTCCATGACCCCGGGCTACCTGGCCGTCATCGGCAAGGCCTGGATGGAGTCCGGCGGTGTGTATGCGGTGGCCAACATCCGCGGGGGAGGGGAGTATGGGCCGGGCTGGCACCGTGCGGCGCTGCGGGAGAACCGGCCTCGCGCCTATGAGGACTTCGCGGCGGTGGCGAGGCATCTTGTCACCACCGGAGTGACCACCGTGCCCCAGCTGGCCTGCCGGGGCGGCTCCAACGGAGGGCTGCTCACCGGCAACATGCTCACCCAGTACCCGGAGCTCTTCGGTGCGGTGGTCATCCAGGTTCCGCTCCTGGACATGAGACGCTTCGCCGACCTGCTGGCCGGAGCCTCCTGGCGGGCTGAGTATGGTGATCCGGAGACCGAGGACTGGGAGTTCATGAGGAGCTTCTCTCCGTATCACCTGCTGCAGGAGGGCGGTTCCTATCCGGCGGTGCTGCTGACCACCTCCACCCGGGATGACCGGGTCCACCCCGGGCATGCCCGGAAGATGACGGCAGCGCTGGAGTCGCTGGGGGCGGACGTGCGGTACTGGGAGAACATCGAGGGCGGGCACGGCGGCGCCGCCAGCCCGGAGCAGCAGGCGCGGCTGAACAGCGTCATCCATCGGTTCCTCCAGCAGCAGCTGCGCTGATCTGCTCCGGGGTCCCAGCCGTCTCGGCCCGGTGGAGGCCGCGCAGCGGATGCCCGAGAGCCTGTACTTCTGAGTACGCCGTACGGTAGGCTGGTCGGATCATCCCAGCCCCCCTGTTGCAGAATGGAGCCCGCATGAGCGTGCTGCCAGCAGATCCGGCCATCGAGACCCGAGGTCTGATCAAGAGCTTCGGCGACACGACCGCCGTGGACGGCGTGGATCTGACCATCCCGCGCGGCGGCATCTACGGGGTGCTCGGGCCCAACGGTGCCGGCAAGACCACCGTGATCCGCATGCTGGCCACTCTGCTGCGCCCCGACGGCGGCCAGGCCACGGTCCTCGGCCATGATGTCTTCGCCGAGCCGGCGGCCATCCGCGAGAAGATCGCACTCACCGGGCAGTTCGCCTCCCTGGACGAAGACCTCACCGGCATCGAGAACCTCGTGCTGCTCGGGCGACTGCTGGGCTTCACCGCACGGAATGCCCGACGCCGGGGGCAGGAGCTGCTCGAGGCCTTCAACCTCGCCGAGGCCGCGAGCCGGCAGGTGAAGAAGTATTCGGGTGGCATGCGCCGACGTCTGGACATCGCCGGTTCCCTGCTGGTGACCCCGGAGCTCATGTTCCTCGACGAGCCGACCACCGGGATCGACCCCCGTTCACGCAACCAGGTCTGGGACATCATCCGTACCCTGGTCGGCTCGGGCACCACGGTGCTGCTGACCACGCAGTACCTGGAGGAGGCCGACCAGCTGGTCGATCGGCTCGCCGTCATCGACCACGGGCGGGTCATCGCCGAGGGCACCCCGGGGCAGCTGAAGGCCCAGGTCGGCTCCGGAGCGCTGACCGTGCGGGTGGTGGAGGCGGCACAGCGTGAGGAGGCCGCCGAGCTGCTGACTCAGACGATCCAGGCGCAGGTGATCCGTGAATCGGACCCGACGGCGCTGACGGCACGGCTCAACGAGGGGTCGCGCGCCGCCGCGGCGCTGACCGCGCTGGAGGAGGCAGGCATCGCCGTGGAGACCTTCGCACTGGGCCAGCCGAGTCTGGATGAGGTCTTCCTGGCGCTGACCGGGAAGAAGGCTGAGCCCGAAGGTGCCGGCGACGACGTCGCTGACTCCGAGGCCGGGTCCGCCGGGCATGGCGATGAGACGGAGGCGAACATCCGATGAGCACGAACGGGACGACGACGGCGACCGAGGCCGACAGGATCCGCCGCATCCTGGTCAGCCCGCAGGACAGGCCGGCCCGTGCCGGGGCGTTGAGCGCCTCGTTGACCTACGGGTGGCGGGCTCTGTTGAAGATCAAGCATGTGCCCGAGCAGCTCTTCGACGTGACGATCTTCCCCATCATGATGACGGTGATGATGACCTACGTCTTCGGCGGGGCCATCGGGGAAGGGCTGGCGGGAGGGGACTCCGATGCGGCGCTGGACGCCTACATCCAGTTCCTCATCCCCGGGGTCTTCGTGCAGACCCTGGTGATGATCACGATGTACACCGGGCTGACGCTGAACCGTGACATCTCCAAAGGTGTCTTCGACCGCTTCCGCTCGCTGCCCACATGGCGTCCCGCCCAGCTGGTCGGGGCGCTGCTGGGAGACCAGGTGCGCTACACCATCGCAGGGGTGATCATCCTCGCTGTGGGCTTCGTCATGGGATTCCGCCCCGAGGGCGGTCTCGGCGGCGTGCTCACGGCCTTCGTGCTGCTGCTGGTGTTCAGCTTCTGCCTCTCCTGGGTGTGGACCACGGTGGCGCTGCTGATGCGCACCGAGCAGGCAGCCATGGGCGTGTCGATGTTCATCATGATGCCGCTGACCTTCGTCTCCAACATCTTCGCCGACCCGGCCACCATGCCCGGCCCCGTGCAGGCCTTCGCCGAGGTCAACCCGGTCTCCACCGTGGTCGCCGCGATCCGGGACCTGATGGACGGCACGGTGGATCCCGCCGGCATCACGTCGGTGCTGATCTACTGCGCGGTGCTGGTCGCCGTGTTCGGGCCGATCTCGATGTTCATCTATAACCGGAAGAGCTGAGCCGCGCCCGTCCTGGGTCGTCGAATGTCGGTCGGATCACTTGATGAATCGGATGCTGATCGGGTAGCGGTACGGACGGCGGTTGTAGGCGGCCATGGAGGCCATGATTCCGAAGATGATCGCGCAGATCCACAGGGCGATCCAGAGCAGGATCCCGACGAGGACGAACATGAGGACGACGGAGATCATATAGCCGATGAAGAGCGTGATCTGGAAGTTCAGCGCCTCCTTGCCATGATCGTCGATCAGCCGGCTGCGTTCGCGGAAGACCAGCCACACCACCAGCGGGACCAGCCAGGAGAGGAAGACACCGCCGAGGTGCACGGCGACACCCCACCCCTGCTCCTCCCCGGGGGAGAGTGCCTGGACGCTGGGCTGCGCACCGCCCACAGGCTGCGGGGGCTGCTGCGGGTTGTTCGGGTCGAAGGGCTCAGGCCCCTGCCCGATGGGCTGCTGCGTCATGGTTCCTCCTGCGAGTGAAAGTGTGTCCAGGATCTTCTCAGCTTAGTGCGCCGGGGCGGGAGTGGATACGGTGGTGAGCATGCGAGAGCTGTCTGTGACCGAATCGGTGCCGGAGGACGTGGTGGCCCTGGTCCGCGATGCCCGCCGGGTGGTGGTGCTCAGCGGGGCGGGGATCTCCGCCGAGTCCGGGGTGCCCACCTTTCGTGAGGTCCAGCGCGGGCTCTGGGAACGGTTCTCCGCAGAGGAGCTCGCCACCCCCGATGCCTTCGACAACGATCCGGCCCTGGTGTGGACCTGGTACCGCTGGCGGCAGTCACTGATCGACGCCGTTGAGCCGAACGCCGGGCACCGGTGCCTGGCCGCGTGGCAGGAGCACCTCTCCGCCCAGCACGGTTGGCTGGCGGTGGTGACTCAGAACGTGGATGACCTGCACGAGCGCGCAGGGGCTGAGGTGCTGGGCCACCTGCACGGCAGCCTCGCCGCCCACCGCTGCGCCGACTGCGGCGAGCCGGCTGAGCTGCCGGCTCCGCGCTATGACGGCTTCACCGCGCCCCCGACGCCTGAGGACCCGCCTGGCTGCGAGAGCTGCCCGGACGGAGTGCTGCGGCCCGACGTGGTCTGGTTCGGCGAGATGCTGCCCGCCCCGGCCTTCGACGCTGCTGCCGCCGCCATCCGTGCAGCGGACCTGGTGGTCGTGGTCGGCACGTCAGGGATCGTGCAGCCGGCGGCCTCTCTGCCGCTGCTGGGGCTGGAGCGCGGCATCCCGCTGATCGAGATCAACCCGGAGGAGACCGGCCTGACCGAGGTCATGGACTTCGCGATCCGTGGGCGGTCCGGCGAGGTTCTTCCTCGACTGCTCTCCGCCGCTGGCGTTCCGACTGGCAGAAGGTGACGCGGTGACCCTGTGGGAATCCCTGCTCCTGGGCGTGGTCCAGGGGCTGTTCATGTTCATTCCGGTGAGCTCCTCCTCTCATCTGGTGCTGACCCAGCACTGGATGGCGGCCACCGGATCTCCGGTGCCCTCCCCGGACACCCCGGAGATGATCCTGTTCAACCTGGTGGTCCACATGGGCACGATGGTCTCGGTGGTGGTGGTGATGCACCGCCCCCTGGTGCAGCTGCTGAGCGGCACCGTCCGGGAGCTGCGACTTTTTGCCCGCCGTCGCTCCCTGCGCCACATGATCCATCTGCGGCTGATGCTCTTCGGGGTGGTCACCACCGGTGTCACCGGAGTGTTGGGACTGCTGGTCCGCGAGTACGGGACCGGGGTGTTCGCCACTCCGTGGGCCGTCTCTGTGATGCTGCTGGTCACCGGAGCGATCCTCTGGTGGACTGACACCGTCCGAGACACCTGGAGAGGTGCGGCGCAGATGACGATCTGGGTCGCGCTGCTGATCGGCCTGGCTCAGGCCGCCGCGCTGTTTCCAGGGCTGAGCCGCTCCGGACTGACCATCGCCGTGGCCCTGGCACTGGGCATGCACCGCAAGATCGCCGCGCAGTACAGCTTCTTCGTGGCCATCCCGACCATCGTGGCGGCCACGGGCCTGCAGTCACTGAGCCTGCTGGACCATCGCGGACCGTTGATGATCGGTGTCGACGCCTACGTGGTGGCGTTCCTGGTGTCTGCGCTGGTGGGCGCGGCGGCGCTGTGGCTGGTGCTGCGCATGCTCTACCGCGGACATTTCCGGGTCTTCGCGGTCTATGTCCTGATCCTCGCGGTGGTCACCCTGATCGTCCAGCCCGAGTCTGAGCCGGAGGAGCTCGCCGGCACCTCCGGCGCACCGGAGGTCCAGGAGGTCGTCCAGGCCGCAGACTCGGCGCCCGTGGACAGGGCGGAACCATGATCTGGCTCTACCTGCTCGCCGTGGCGCTGCTGGGCGTCGTCGTCGTGCTCCTGGTCGGCCGAGCTGAAGGCGCCGAACCTCCGGCGGAGGAGACCACCGCCGATGAGGTGGCCGAGCTGCTCGCAGAGCGCGCGGCCGCCCCCCTCACCGCAGCAGATCTGCGCGGGATCCGGCTCCAGCCGGCCCTGCGCGGCTACCGCATGGAGCAGGTGGACCGACTGCTCGACGCACTCGCCGATCAGCTCGAGACGCCGCGGAACCCGGATCAGCCGAGTGGCCGGAAGGGCCCCGGGCAGGGATGAGGCCGTGCTGATCAGGTCATACACCGGTTCTCCGGGTGACATTCGCCCCCGGTGGGGGATAATGGAAGGGGATGTGGGACACATCCGCCCAGAGGAACACCAGAAGGGATGCACTCGATGGCTGCAATGAAACCGCGTACCGGCGACGGTCCTATGGAGGTAGCTCAGGAAGGTCGCAGCCTCATCATGCGGGTGCCCATCGACGGTGGGGGTCGCCTGGTGCTGGAGATCAACCAGGAGGAGGCGCAGGCGCTCAAGGAGTGCCTGGTCAAAGCTGTGGGGGAGTGAGGCTTCCCTTCACGGGCTCTCCGGTCAGCGCCTGACGGCGACGAGCAGCCCGGTGCCGGTACCGAGCATCGTGGTGACCAGGCGCTCGTCGTCGCGCACGGTACGTTCCACCGCCCGTTTCCTGACGGTGGGCTCCTCTCGGACCGCAGGCCGCGGCAGGCGGTCATGGTCGAGCGCATCGTTGAGTATCAGCAGCCCTCCGGGCCGGAGCAGTCGCACGGCCTGCTCGACGAAATCTTCCAGGGCCGGACTGTCCGCGTCCAGATGCACCACGCAGTAGCCGCCGGTGGTGAGCCGGGGCAGGACCTCCTCGGCCCGTCCGGTGATCAGCCGGGTGCGCGCGGCGGGCACTCCGCCGTCCCGGAACGTGCCACGAGCCGCATGCAGATGATCGGCGTCGGGGTCGATGCTGGTCAGCACCGCCTCCGGGGAGGCCCCGCGCAGCAGCGAGAGTCCGGAGACGCCGACCCCGGTGCCGACCTCGACGACGCCACGCGCCTGGGCGGCGGCTGCCAGCACGGTCAGCGCCGCGGCGGTGCCCTCGCTGACCGGGGTCACTCCCAGGTCCTCGCCGCGCAGGCGGGCTGCCTCCAGGGCGTGATCCTCCGCCTGATGCTGCTCGGCATACTCCCAGCTGGCGTGCTTGGCAGTCTGCGGACTGTTGAGGGTTCTCATCTGGCCTTCCTGCGCTGACCTCGGGCTCCGTGGCGGAGCCTCGGGCGTCGCTCGCCGACGCGCTCGGCCACCATCCTATAGAGCCCTGATTCTTCCAGAGGTTTCCCAGCCTGCACTCAGCATTGACTCGCAGAATTGTCTCCGATGCCCACGTCCGTCACGCGCCGTCCCCTCACTGATCGTCGTTCCGCCAGGCCCCGCGCCGGCTGGCTCGTCGCGCTGTGTCTCGTGATCACCGTGGCGGCAGGTGTCGTGGTCTTCGCAGCAGCCTGGATCGTGGGAGGGCGCACGGCCGCCCAGCCTGACTCCGTGGAGTCCTTGCTGCCCACCGAGGGGCGCGCCTCCGTGCCCTCGGCCGTCCCTGCGCCGGCCGGAGCGTCCGAGCCGCAGATCCGGGCCGACGGCACCGCGCAGCTGCCTGGAGCAGTCGAGCGGACCACTGTCCACGAGGTCGATGTGGCCAGCCTGGACAAGCTCAAGCCGCTGGGCTGGACGGTCGGTCACCTGGTGGACTTCGGATTCGGGTTCGACCCCGAGCACGTCGAGACCGCCGTGGTCGACGGCGTACGGACCGTGGAGCTGCAGCTCTCCGAGGGAGGCGAGTACATCAGCATCGCGGAGACCCGCCCGGAGGGTGAGGCCGTCGAGCTCACCACGCTGGACGAGAAGTTCACCGAGATCCTCGATGACGAGAAGGTGGAGCATCAGCAGGTCACGCTGAGCACCGGCGAGGACTGCGACATCTACGTGGCCCGCCAGGATGACCGCTGGACAGCGACGGTGGAGTCGGCCGGAGTGCAGTACGTGATCACCTCGAACCTCCCGGACTCCGCAGCCCAGCAGGTGGCGGACTGGGTGATGGCCGCCGACCGAGCACGGGTGCAGATGCTGCCCGGCTCACCCTCCGGTGTCGACCGTCTGGAACGTGGACTCGACGAGCTGTTCAGGTGGATCGACTGAGTTCACGGTAGATTTGATCTGTGCTTGGTATCAACGGTTATGAGCTCATCATCCTGGTGGTGCTCGCTCTGGTCATCCTCGGCCCTGAACGACTGCCGCAGTATGCCCAGACGCTCGCTGAATGGGTCCGGAAGGCCCGCGGCATGGCCGAGGACGCCAAGCAGCAGTTCAAGGAGGAGACCGGGGCGGACTTCGAGGACGTCGACTGGAAGAAGTACGACCCGCGTCAGTACGACCCGCGGAGGATCATCCGCGAGGCTCTGGCCGAGGATTTCGAGAGCACCCGCCGCGCCGTCGGAGAGGTCCGCGACGCCGCACGCATCGAGGCGCCCCGTCTGCCACGCTCAGGGGCCGGACGAGCCGGCGGCCGCCGGTCCGGCCAGGGGCCACGGACAGGATCCTCCGGCAGTTCCCGCACGGCCTCGAGCGCCGCAGGGTCCGCCCCACGGACCAGCCCGAGCAGAGGCGCCGGCACGGACTCCAGCGCGGCCCAGCGTGCCGGCACCGCCGGGGCGGCGAAGCGCTCCGATGCTCCGGACCCTCGGGAGGTCTTCGGCTCCCGGGAGCGGGACACGGCTTCCGGAGCCCTGGCCGCCGGACTGGCGGGCGCCGCCGTCGCCGGCTCTCCGCAGCTCGGGACGGGCGAGGTCGGCGACGAGACTCAGGACGCCCCGCAGCCTGCGCCCTTCGACATCGACGCCACCTGAGACGACGCCGGTCGCCTGCCGTGTCTCAGGCGGCCCTGGAACCCTGCGGTGACACCTTCGTGAAACATCTCTAGGGTGTGATCCACACCTGAGCGTGTGTGGCATCACTCGTCGAGGAGACACGGAGGGGCACCATGGATGAGACAGCGACGCCGAGACGGTTCATTCCGTCTCTGGGACGCTTGGAGACGTTCTTCCTCGGGTTCGGGGCGATGATCGGCTTCGGCTGGATCGTCCTGACCGGGGACTGGCTCACCAGTGCCGGCACGTTCGGGGCGGTCTCGGCGTTCCTGATCGGTGCGGTCATCATGGCGCTGGTCGGGCTGGTCTATTCGGAGCTGGTCTCGGCCATGCCGCTGGCCGGTGGTGAGCACAACTACCTGCTGCGCGGCTTCGATCCCCGAGTGGCGATGCTGGGCTCCTGGGGGATCGTCGGAGGCTACGTCACGGTGGTGGCCTTCGAAGCGGTGGCCATCCCGCGGACGGTGGCCTACATCTTTCCGCAGGTCCATCAGATTCCGCTGTGGACCATCGCCGACTCCCAGGTGCACCTGACCTGGGCGCTGATCGGATCCGGTACAGCGGTGCTGCTGACCTGGCTGAACATCCGCGGCATCAAGCAGGCCAGTCTCTTCCAGACCTCGGTGATCATGTTCGTGGTGGTCGTCGCCGTGGTCATGCTCGCCGCTGCGCTGTTCGGCGGGGAGCCCTCGAATGCTGAGCCGCTGTTCACGGGAGGGTCAGCCGGGATCATCGCCGTGCTGGTGATGGTGCCCTTCCTGTTCGTCGGCTTCGACGTCATCCCGCAGTCCGCTGAGGAGGTCAAGCTGCCGCCGCAGAAGATCGGGCGGCTGGTGGTCTTCTCCGTGCTGGCCGCCGCGGCCTTCTACGTCCTCATCGTGCTGACCACCTCGGTGGCGCTGCCCGCCGACGAGATGGGCGACTTCGACCTCGCCACCGCTGACGCCATGACCGTGCTGATGGGAGCTCAGTTCTGGGGGAACATCGTGGTGGCCGGTGGGCTGGCCGGCCTGCTCACCTCCTGGAACGCCTTCCTGATCGGCGCCTCCCGGCTCATCTGGGCGATGGCGAACTCGGGGATGCTGCCCGCCTGGTTCGCCACGCTGCATGCCCGCAACGGCACACCGGTCAACGCGCTGCTCTTCATCGGAGGCCTTTCGGTGATCGCCCCGTTCTTCGGGGAGGCGATGCTGGTGTGGCTGGTGGACTCCGGCTCACCGAGCATCGTCATCACCTACCTGCTGGTGGCCGTGGTGTTCCTGGTGCTGCGGCGCCGGGAACCCGAGATGCCCCGGCCCATGCGGGTGGGCGGCCGCTCCGAGGTCGGCGGTCTCGTCGTGGGAGTGAGCGCCGTGGTCGCTTCCGCGGCGATGCTGATCCTGTACCTGCCGGGGATGCCGGCCTTCCTGGAGCCGCAGCCCTGGCTCATGTTCGGGCTGTGGTGGCTGCTGGGGATCACCTTCGCGCTGCGCCTGCCGGGCGGGGTGAAGCCCGGTGCCCGCGCCGAGGAGGACCTGCTGGCCGCGATCTCGGTGCGCCGCCGTCGTCGCAGGGCCCCGTGACCCGGGGATGACCTGAACCTGGGCCGTGTGCCCTGTGATCCCAGGACACACGGCCCAGGATCAGATCGCGCGGATGCTCAGCTTCCCGGCGCTCCGGGCCTTGAGCAGCTGCACGCCCAGCACCGCCACCACCAGCACCGCGCCGACGACGTCGTAGAGGATGTCGGCCGAGAGCATCATCACCGCGCCCACAGCCAGCACGATCCGCAGGTACCAGGCCATCGGCACCATGAAGTGGCCCTCCAGCGCCACGCCCAGCAGCAGCACGGCCAGCAGGGCGGAGGCGACGACGGTGACGCCGGTGATCAGGTCGACGTCGCGCAGGAGCAGATCCGGGTTGTAGACGAACATGTACGGGATGACGAAGCCGGCCGACGCCAGTTTGAATGCCGCGCCGCCTGTGGCCATCGGCTTGCCGCCGCTGATCCCGGAGGCCGCGAAGGCCGCCAGCGCCACCGGGGGAGTGATGTTGGCGAACAGGCCGAAGTAGAACACGAACAGATGCGCCACCAGCGGCTCCACCCCGAGGGTGGTCAGGGCCGGGGCCGCCATGGTGGCGGTGACGATGTAGGCAGGGATCGACGGGAGCCCCATCCCGAGCACCAGGCAGGCCAGCATCGTCATCACCAGGGTCCAGAACAGCACCCCTCCGGAGAGCTGCACGATGGCTGAGGCCAGGGTCACACCGAATCCGGAGATGGTCACCACGCCGACGATCACACCCACTGAGGCGCAGGCCACCGCCACGCCCAGCGCGGAGCGGGTGCCGTCCTCCAGGGCCTGCAGGAGGTCTCGGAGGCTCATCCGGCTGGTGCGCCACAGCATCGCCACGGCGATGGTGACCAGGATGGTCAGGAACGCCGAGTAGAGGATCGTCCGGCCGGAGAAGAACAGCATGTAGAGCAGGAACACCAGGGGGAGCATCAGATGCCCGCGCTCCTTGAGCACCCCGAGCACATCGGGCAGGTTCTCCTTGGCGATGCCTTTCAGACCCATGCGCGTGGCACGCAGGTGGATCTGCGCGATGAGGCTGACGTAGTACAGCAGAGCGGGCACGATCGCCGCCAGGGCGACCGTGGTGTAGGGGACTCCGATGGTCTCGGCCATGATGAACGCCGCCGCCCCCATGATCGGCGGCAGCACCTGGCCGCCCACAGAGGCGCTGGACTCGACGGCCCCGGCGAAGTTGCGGCTGTAGCCGATCTTCTTCATCAGCGGAATGGTGAAGGCCCCGGTGGAGACCACGTTGGCGATGGCCGACCCGTTGATCGAGCCCATGAACCCCGAGGCCAGAGTGGCGACCTTCGCGGGGCCTCCGCGGCTCTGACCGGCGATCGCCAGGGCGAGGTCGTTGAACATCTGGCTCATCCCGGACTTCGCCAGGAAGGCTCCGAAGAGGATGAACAGGAAGATGTAGGTGGAGGAGACCCCGATCGCGGTGCCGAAGACTCCCTCGGTGGTGGCGAAGAACTGATAGGCCAGTGTGTCCCAGTCATAGCCGCGATGCCGCAGCAGGCCGGGCAGCTCTCGGCCGTACATGCCGAACAGGACGAACAGCAGTGCCAGGATCGGCAGTGCCCAGCCCGTCACGCGGCGTGCGGCCTCCAGCACCAGCACCACCAGCAGGCTGGCCACGGCGATGTCGGCGGCGGTGAACCGCCCTGCCTGCAGCACCACGTCTTCGTAGTTCAGCCAGATGTAGAGCCAAGGCACCAGCGAGGCGATCGCCAGCACGGCGTCGGGGATGCGCCACCACTGCGAGGTGGCGCGTGCCGACGGCGGGTAGAGCATGAAGACCAGGAACAGGATCAGACTGACGTGCAGCGAACGGTGGATCAGGGTCGGGGGTGCGCCGAAGTAGGCCGTGTAGAGGTGATAGAGCGCGGTGAAGACCGCCACCGCGCTGATCAGCAGGGCCAATGGACGCCATGGCGCCCGTCGGATGCGGGACTCCGCGTCGTACTTCGAGACCGCCTCGGCCGCCTCCTGCTCCAGCACCTGCCGTTCCGACTCCGAATCCGGGATCAGCTCCAGTGTTCCGTCGGCGCCGAGAGGAAGGTCGGAGTCGGCGGCGGTGGTCCGCGCATCCTTCGTGTCGCGGGAGGTGCCGTCGTCGTCGGAGGTCTTCTTCTCCTTGATCATCCTGGCCTCAGTTCTAGGGGTTCGCTGTCGGGAAGCTCTCGGGCGTCGATGAGTCCGGTGTCGCCGTCGACGCCGATGCGGTAGTCCACCCGGTGGGAATGGATCCAACGGATCGCCTCGAAGGCACGATCGATGTCCTCGATGACGACTGTGCCGTCCTGGATGCTGACCGTGCCCTCATCCAGGGGCATCCCCGCGCCATATTCTTCGAACTCGGTGCGCACCAGCATCAGGGTGTCTCCGTCGACTCGGTAGCTGTCGGTCCATCGCGAACGCTCGATGGAGTGCACCCACGAGTGGGTGATGATCGAGCCGATCTCCACCGGCACGGAGGCGTAGACCTCCTCGGTGCGCTGGTGGCGGCAGATCAGGCGGCTCCCGCTGCCGCAGCCGACCAGCAGCAGGGGCGAGGTGAGCGCGACGGCGGCTGCCGCACCGGCATGGGTGAGCAGCCGCCGCCGTGTCAGGTCCTCAGGGAGGTCACTCGTCGTCGGTCTCGTCCTCCGCGTCATCCTCGGAGTCGGCGTCCTCGGCGTCGGCGTCGGCGTCGGTGTCCACACCCTGCTCCTCGAAGTACTGCTCGGCTCCGGGGTGCAGCGGCACGACCAGTCCTTCGGTGGCCGTCTCGAGGGTGATGCTCTCCGCCTCTGCATGGGAGGCATGCAGTCGGTCGATGTTGTCGAAGATGGCGGCGGTGACGTCATGGACCGCTTCCTCGCTCATCTCGGAGGAGACCAGCAGGTGATTGGTGACGCTGACCGTCTCCACGTCCTCATCGTCCTCGTAGGTGCCGGCCGGGATGATGTTCTCCCCGAAGAACTCGTACTCGGCGAGCAGGTTCTCCCGGCCCTCCCCGTCGATCGGGACGGTGACGAAGTCGGTGTTCGTCGCCAGCTCGGTCAGCGAGGGATTGGGCAGGCCCGAGGTGGCGAAGAGCGCGTCGATGTGGCCGTTGGCCATCTGATCCGTGGCCTCCGCGTAGGAGAGGTAGTCCTCGTTGATGTCGTCGTAGGAGAGGTCGTAGGCGCCCAGGACCATCTGCGCGTTGAGCTCCACCCCGGACCCCACGTCGCCGACGGCGACATTGGCGCCCTCGAGGTCCTCCACCGACTCGATGCCCGCATCGGCGCGGGCGATGAGCTGCACGGTGTTGGGGTACATGGTCATGATGGCCAGGAGGCCCTCGCGCGGGTCGTCCTCGAAGGGGCCGGTGCCCTCGAGGGCCTGGACGGTCGCGTCACCCATGGTGAAGGCGATCTCGGCGTTGCCGTCGGTGAGCAGGTTGATGTTCTCTGCGGAGGCGCCGGTGGCCTGCACGGAGGTGTCGGCCCCCAGCTCGTCGGCGAGCAGATCCGCCATGGTGGCGCCGATCTGGTAGTAGACGCCCGAAGAGCCGCCGGTGGCGATGGTCAGGAAGTCGGCGTCCTGGCTGCCGACCTCCTCCCCGCCCTCCGCGGCGGAGTCGCCGTCGTCGCCGCAGGCGGTCAGCAGCAGTGCTGAAGCCGCCAGCGCGGCTCCCGCAGTGCGGGCTCGTGCATGGGTGCGGATCATGATGTTCTCCCTCGTCATTCTGCAGTGCTGATGCCGTGCGGAGCACGCAGTGCCGTGACGCACAGCACCATACTAAGTGAGGGGTATCACCGGATGTGCCAGGCCGACCCGATCAGGCCGACCCGATCAGGCCGACCCGATCAGGCCGGGCCGATCAGGCCGACCCGATCAGGCCGGGCCGATCAGGCCGACCCGATCAGGCCGGGCCGAAGGGCAGACGGCGCTCGGCGAGGCTGCGGGGACGGCGGGCCATCCGGGAGGCGATCTCGCGCAGCGCGAACCCGGAGGGGGAGTCCGGCGCGGAGAGCACCACCGGAGCGCCGTCGTCGCCGGCCTGCCGCAGGCGGGTGTCCAAGGGGACGCTGCCCAGCAGCGGGACCGAGATCTCGAGCTGTTCGGTGAGCCTGTCGGCGACGATCTGCCCGCCGCCGGTGCCGAAGAGGTCCAGGGTCGTGCCGTCGGGCAGCGTCATCGGACCCATGTTCTCCACCACTCCGGTCACCTTCTGCTCGGTCTGGGTGCTCAGCCCTCCGGCGCGTTCGGCGATGGTCGAGGCGGCCGCCTGCGGAGTGGTGACCACCAGCAGCTCGGAGCCGGGCAGCAGCTGCGCCACCGAGATGGCGATGTCCCCGGTGCCCGGAGGAAGGTCCAGCAGCAGCACGTCGAGGTCGCCGAAATGCACATCGGTGAGGAACTGCTCGACCGCCCGGTGCAGCATCGGTCCGCGCCAGGCCACGGCCTGGTTGCCGTCGAGGAACATACCGATCGAGATCGTCTTCACCCCATGCGCGACCGGAGGCAGGATCATCTCGTCCAGGCGGGTGGGCTTGTCGGTGATGCCCATCAGGCCCGGCACGGAGAACCCGTGGATGTCGGCGTCGATGAGTCCGACCTTCAGGCCCTCCGCGGCCAGCGCGCAGGCGAGGTTGACCGTCACTGTCGACTTCCCGACCCCGCCCTTGCCGGAGGCGACCGCGTAGACGCGGGTCAGGCTGTCCGGCTGCGCGAAGCGGTTGATGCGCCCGGACTCGCCGCCGCGCAGCTGGTCCTTCAGCTCCGCGCGCTCCTCGGGGGTCATCACTCCCAGCTCCACCGATGCGGTGGTCACGCCCTCGGCGCGCACTGCGGCGGCGGTGACGTCATCGATGATCCGGCTGCGCATCGGACAGCCCTCGATGGTCAGTTTGATGCGGATCTCGGCCGCGCCGGCCTCGTCGACGTGGATCGCCCCGACCATGCCCAGCTGCGTGATCGGGAGCCGGATCTCCGGGTCGAGCACCTCGGAGAGTCGGGTGCGGATGCGCTCGATGACGGGGGATTCAGACACCCCACCAGTCTAGGGGCGCGAGGGGGCTCCCGTGCCGGGATATCGTCCTCGAAGAGTGCGCCCAGTGCGAACGTCGCGCCGCTGAGCCTGCACGACGTCGGAGAGCGGGCAGAATGGTGCCATGTCGACCAATGCTCCGATGACGTCTCCCCAGAACAGCGGGCTGCCCCGGGGTGAGCTGCTGGGCCGGTACCGCTCCTACGAGGACGCCCAGAAGGTGGTGGACCACCTGGCGGCGGCCGAGGACTTCGACATCAAGACGCTCTCCATCGTGGGCAATGACCTGCGCACCGTGGAACATATCCGCCGTCGGCTCTCCTACCCGCGTGTGGCGGGGGCCGGGGCCGCACAGGGCGCCATGTTCGGTGCGTTCATCGGTCTGCTGATCGTGCTGTTCAGCCCGGAGGCCGGCATCCCTGATCTGCTCCTGGCGGTGCTGCTCGGCATGGCGATCTGGATGATCGTCGGGGTGATCAGCTACGCCATCCGGCGGGGGCAGCGTGACTTCGCCTCCTCCTCGCAGCTGGTGGCCACCACCTTCGACGTCGTGTGCGACTTCTCCGTGGCACATCGTGCGCGGCAGCTGGTGGCCGGTGCAGGAGTTCGCGGGGTGACGGCGTATGACGACCCGACCTCCCAGCCGCTCGCCCCGGCGCATCGACCCCATGCCGCGCCGGCCCGGACGGTGGCCGCACCGCAGGGTGGATCCGAGATCGCCGGTGCCCCCGCCGCGGGCACCCCGGCCGCGCCGGCCCCACCCGACTCCGCGCATCGTGGCCAGCCGGCCGCGGAAGACCAGGCACGGCAGGACGCCGTGCTCGAACCGACCGCGCAGTTCCGCACCGGCTATGACGACCTCCCCGACGGTCGGCCGCGGTTCGGGGTCCGCGTCATGGAGCAGTCTCAGGAGCAGGGCGAGGCGCAGCGGGATGTGCCCGACGGCACGGCCCCGGAGGAGACCGCCCCGGGTGAGGCTCCCCAGGACGACGCTGCCCAGGACGACGCCGCGCAGCGGCCGGGCGAGCGCGGCTGACCGGGGCCCAAGGACAGAGAAACGGCACGCAGGGACACCCCACACCGAGACACAGCACACCCCGCCAGCACCTGGCCCCCATATCGTCGGGGAGCGGTGCGACGGGGTGTGCTGTGTCTCTGCTGCTGTGGTGTCTCCGCCTCCGCGGTGACTGCGGTCAGACGTCGGCGCCGCGTCGTCCGGCGATCGCCTGCCAGATGAAGGCGACGATCACGCCGCCGCCGATGGCGAACAGCCAGGTCGGGAGATCGAAGAACGCGTCATTCACGTTCACCCCGAAGATGGCGGAGGCGATGAACCCGCCGACCAGGGCGCCGAGCACGCCGGTGATCAGCGCTGCAATCCAGCCTCCCGGCTGCCTGCCGGGCAGGATCGCCCGTGCGATCGCCCCCGCGATGAGACCGAGGATGAGCCAACCGATGATACTCATGAGTTCCTCCTGATCAGGTTTCCGAGCCATGTGGCCGGTGATCACAGGATAGACCGGGAGATCCTGCAACAACAGCATTGTTCGCCCAGGTCAGGCCCCGGATTCCGGGGGCGGGCACAGGTGCCGCGTTCAATCCACGCAGGACGAGCCCCGGGCGCCGACACAGGGCGCCCGGGGCTCGTCGTGGTCGAGAGGGGTCAGCTCTCCCAGATCCGGCGCATCCAGGCCTCGACCTCGTCAGCGCCCCGCGGGAGCGCCGCCGAGAGGTTCTCCGCGCCGTCGGCGGTCACCAGGACGTCGTCCTCGATCCGCACCCCGATGCTGCGGTACTCCTCCGGCACGGCGAGGTCCTCGGCCTTGAAGTACAGGCCCGGCTCGATGGTGAACACCATGCCTTCCTCGAGCACGCCGTCCAGGTAGAGCTCACGCTTGGCCTGTGCGCAGTCGTGGACGTCGAGCCCCAGGTGATGGGAGGTGCCATGCGGCATCCACCGACGATGATGCTGACCCTCCTCGGAGAGGGCCTCCTCCAGGCCGACCGGCAGCAGACCCCAAGAGTCCAGGTGCTCGGCGAGCACACGGACCGCCGTCTGATGGATCTCTCGAAACCGGATGCCGGGGCGCACCACCTCGAAGGCGGCGTCGGCGGCCGCCAGCACAGCCTCATAGACCCGGCGCTGCACCGGGGTGAAACTGCCGCTGACCGGCAGGGTGCGCGTGATGTCGGCCGTGTAGAGGGAGTCCGCCTCCACTCCGGCGTCCAGCAGCAGCAGGTCGCCCTCGCGGACCTCGCCGGTGTTGCGGATCCAGTGCAGCACCGTGGCGTTGTTGCCGCTTGCCGCGATGGTGTCGTAGCCGAGATCGTTGCCCTCCATCCGGGCCCGGGCGAAGAACGCGCCCTCGACCACCCGCTCTCCGCGGGCGTGACCCACCGCGCGGGGAAGCGCGGCGACGACGTCGTGGAACCCGGCGATCGTGGAGTTCACCGATTCGCGCAGCTGTCCGACCTCCCAGTCGTCCTTGACCAGGCGCAGTGCCGAGAGCGACTCGGCCAGCTCGGCGTCGAGGGCGTCGGAGGCCTCCAGGTCCACACCGGTGTTGATGCGCGACGTGTCCACCAGCGCATCCACATTGAGGTCCACCTCGCGCAGCAGACGGATTCGGGTGCCGCCGATCTCCACCGCGCCGGCGTTCTTGGTCACGCCCACCTCGAGCTCGGAGATGTCTGCCGCGCGGATCCCCAGCCGCTGGCTGAACTCCTCCAGTCCCGGGCGGGGGCCGATCCAGAACTCGCCGTGGCGGGCGTCGGCGTAGAACTCCTCGCTGTCCCGGCCGGCCATGGGCTTGAAGTAGAGCGTGCACTCATGGTCGCCGCCGTCGTCCCCGGTGCCTTCGTCCACCGGCTCGAAGACCAGCGTCGCGTCCGGCTCGTGGTCCACGCCCAGGCCGGTGAGGTGGGCGAAGGCCGAGTGCGGGCGGAACCGGTAGTCAGTGTCGTTGGAGCGGACCTTCAGGGGGCCCGCCGGCAGCACCAGCCGCTCGCCGGGGTACGCCTCGGAGACGCGACGGCGGCGGAGGGCGGCGTGGTCGGCCACGGCGTCCCGCGGATGCTCGACCCTCTCTGCGGGCGCCCAGGAGGAGGCCATGAACTCCCGGAACGCCTCAGAGGTGGGGCGCTGGGAGCGGTTGGAGCCGCGGTCCTGCAGCGGCTGGGCGGCGGAGTCCTCCGCCGACGTCGGGGGCGCCGCGGCGGGCGCCTCGGATGAGGAAGCGTGATTCTGCGAACTGAGCATGGCCCCAGTCTTCCACCTTCGGGAGGCGGCTCCCAGGGGATGACGGTTACAGTGAGTCCATGGGCGTCGATCTCCACACGCATTCGTACTGCTCCGACGGTACGCAGTCGCCGGCAGACGTCGTGGCCAGCGCCCGTCGGGCGGGTCTCGACGGACTGGCGCTCACCGACCACGACACCACCGTCGGGTGGGCGGAGGCGATGCGCGCGGCCCAGGAGCACGAGATCCTGCTGATCCCGGGCATGGAGATCACCACACTGACCGATGATCGGATCAGCGTCCACATGCTCAGCTACCTCCATGACCCCCACCATGAGGGTCTGGCGCGCGCGATCCGCGACGCCCGTTCCGGTCGGATGGTCCGTGCCCGCCGCATGGCGGAGCGGCTGAGCATCGACTTTCCTCTGACCTGGGACGATGTGCTGAATCAGGTGGCCGACGGCGCCACGGTGGGCAGACCCCACCTGGCCGATGCGCTGGTCGCGGTGGGAGCGGTGGCCGACCGGCAGGAGGCCTTCGACCGCCTGCTGTTCAGGGGCTCGCCCTACTACGTCAGCCAGGAGAACATGCACCCGACGACGGCGATCCGTCTGGTCCGCGAGGCCGGGGGAGTTCCCGTGATCGCCCATTCGATGGCCTCCGGACGTGGACGCACGGTGTCCATGGAGCAGATGGAGGAGATGATCGACGTCGGCCTGGCCGGCGTCGAGGTCTGGCACCGGGACAACCCGGAGTCCGGTCGGCGGACGCTGCTGGAGCTGGCCCGCCGCCACGGACTGCTGGTGACCGGCTCCTCGGACTACCACGGGGCCGGCAAGCCGAACCTCATCGGGGAGAACACCACCGACCTGGACACGGTCGCCGAGCTGATGGATATGGCCTCCGGATCGCCAGCCTATGGGCGGGTGCAGGGGCTCTGAGGGAGTCCGGCTGTGCTGGTCGGCGGGGTTCCGTACACTGGGTGTCCATGACACAGGACGAGACCATCTCCACTCCGGCGCCGCAGCGGGCCAAGCGGATGCCGCGAGAGATGCGGCGACGCCAGCTGCTGGACTGTGCCCTGCAGGTCTTCGTGGCCAAGGGGTACCACAGCGCCTCGATGGACGACATCGCCGACGTCGCGCAGGTCTCCAAACCCGTGCTCTATCAACATTTCCCGGGCAAGCATGAGCTGTTCCTGGATCTGCTGGACTCCCACCTGGGCCAGCTGGAGCAGATGCTCACCCAGGCTCTGGGCTCCACGGAGGACAACAAGGAGCGCGTCTCGGCCACGATGACGGCGTTCTACGAGTTCATCTCCCGTGAGGATGAGGCCTATCGGCTGCTCTTCACCTCGGGGATGGACAATGACGAGGCCGTGCAGCCCCGCATGGACCGGTTCCATGACAACGTCGCCGTCGCCATCGCCGAGGTCATCGCCGACGACACCGGTCAGCCGATGGCCGAGGCCACGCTGCTGGGCCACGGGCTCATCGGCATGGTCACCTCGGCGGCCCGGCACTGGAGCAGACTCTCCGAGCGGCCGGACCTGGATGTCTCCTCGCAGCTGACCTCTCGTTTGGCTTGGCGCGGAATCTCGGGCTTCCCCAGGGAGCAGGACGGCGTCGTGCCGACACAGTAGGTAGTATCGGATCGGCACAGATCGCGCCGAGTCGAAGGAGTGGCATGGAAATTCGCATCGGAATCCAGAACGTCTCCCGCGAGATCGTCATCGAGACGGACGTCTCCGCGGAGGAGGTCGAGAAGTCGGTGGCCGACGCACTGGAGAACGCCAAGCCGCTGCTGACCCTCACGGACCGTCGTGAGAAGAAGATCGTGGTGCCGGTCGCCAGCATCGGATATGTGGAGATCGGCTCCGACACCAAACAGACTGTCGGCTTCGCCGCAGTCGCCGAATGAAAGTACCTATGACTGAAAAGACTGCTGAATCGGCCGAGGGCCTCGCGCAGGACGACGGCGGCGAGACCGCCGAGTCCGTCGTGACCTTCGCCGACTTCAACGTCCGCCCAGAGATCGTCGAGGCGCTCGCGGAGAAGGGGATCATCACACCGTTCCCCATCCAGGCCGAGACGCTGCCGATCGCCCTGGGCGGCTATGACATCATCGGGCAGGCCAAGACCGGCACGGGCAAGACCCTCGGTTTCGGAATCCCCGCTCTCCAGCGCGTCACCGCGCCGCAGGACCCCGGTTTCGACGAGCTGCCCGTCCCGGGTGCGCCGCAGGCGCTGGTCGTCGCGCCGACCCGTGAGCTGGCCGTGCAGGTCGCCTCGGACATCAAGGTCGCCGGCTCCACGCGCGGCGCCCGGGTGGCCACCATCTACGGCGGACGGGCCTACGAGCCGCAGATCGAGGAGCTGCAGCGCGGCGTCGAGATCGTCGTCGGCACCCCGGGTCGTCTCATCGACCTGCACCGCCAGCGGCACCTGAAGCTGAAGAACGTCCAGATCGTCGTGCTCGACGAGGCCGATGAGATGCTCGACCTGGGCTTCCTGCCCGACGTCGAGACCATCCTCGGCGCTCTGCCCCCGGTGCGTCAGACGATGCTGTTCTCGGCCACCATGCCGGGTCCGGTGGTGAGCATGGCTCGCCGCTACATGACCAAGCCGACCCACATCAGCGCGGCGGACCCCCTGGATGAGGGTGTGACCAAGAAGGACATCCGGCAGGTCGTCTACCGGGCGCACCACCTGGACAAGGACGAGGTCGTGGCCCGGATCCTGCAGGCCGAGGGCCGGGGGCGGACGATCGTCTTCACCCGGACCAAGCGCCAGGCCGACAGGCTCTCCACGGAGCTGATCTCTCGTGGCTTCGCCGCCGGCGCCATCCACGGCGACCTCGGTCAGGGCGCTCGCGAGCAGGCCCTGCGGGCGTTCCGCAATGAGAAGATCGACGTCCTGGTCGCCACCGACGTCGCCGCCCGGGGCATCGACGTCACCGACGTCACCCACGTCATCAATCTGACGGCACCGGATGACGAGAAGACCTACCTCCACCGCATCGGTCGCACCGGCCGGGCCGGGCAGAAGGGCACTGCGGTGACCTTCGTGGACTGGGAGGACGTCCCGCGCTGGAAGCTGATCAACCGGGCGCTGGACCTGGGCATCGATGACCCGGTGGAGACCTATTCCTCGTCACCGCACCTGTTCGCCGACCTGGACATTCCCAAGGGCACGAAGGGGCGGCTTCCGCGCCATAAGCGCTCCAAGACCAACCTGGACGACGAGACTCTCGAGGACCTCGGCGGGCCCTCTGCCGGCAAGGGCCGCGGCGGCTCCCGCGAGGGCCGCGACTCCCGTTCCGGCGGAGGCTCCCGTGAGGGCGCCCGTGAAGGCTCCCGCGGCGGTTCGCGCGGTGGTTCGCGCGGCGGCTCTCGGGGCGGCCGCGACCGTACGCGTCGTTCCTCCGATGGGGAGCGTCAGGAGTCCGGGGAGAAGCAGAACGGCACCACGGCCTCGGCCCAGAGCGAGGAGGCCTCGGGCGGGCAGCGGAGGCGCCGCCGCCGTCGTCGCACCGGCTCCGGCTCGAACTCGTCCTCCGGCGACTGAGCGCCCCCGGACCTGCGAGGACCCGAGGATGACCACCTTCGCCGTGGACGGGCCGTCGTTGGTGCTCGAGGGCGAGAACCTCGAACACCTGCGGCGGCTCCCCGACGGGGCCTTCGCGATGATCTACCTGGATCCGCCGTTCAACACCGGGCGGGCCCAACGGGCGGTCCGCACCACCACCGTCCGCCGTCAGGAGGGCACCGGTGGACGCGTCGGATTCGCCGGGCGCAGCTATGACACCTTTCGTGAGCTGCTGGCCCAGTATGACGACTCCTTCCCGGACTACTGGGAGTTTTTGGAGCCCCGCCTGCTCGAAGCCTGGCGGCTGCTCGATGAGACCGGGACCCTCTACCTGCACCTCGATTACCGCGAGGTCCACTACGCCAAGGTCATGTGCGATGTGATCTTCGGGCGGGACAGCTTCCTCAATGAGATCATCTGGGCCTATGACTACGGCGCCCGTACACGGAAGCGCTGGCCCACCAAGCACGAGACCATCCTGGTCTATGTGAAGGACCCCTCGAAGTACCACTTCGACTCCGAGGAGGTCGACCGCGAGCCCTACATGGCCCCCGGTCTCGTGACCCCGGAGAAGGCCGCCCGGGGCAAGCTGCCCACCGACGTCTGGTGGCACACGATCGTCTCCCCGACGGGCAGGGAGAAGACCGGTTACCCCACGCAGAAGCCCGTGGGCCTGGTCCGCCGCATGGTGCAGGCCTCCTCGCGCCCCGGCGACTGGGTGCTCGACTTCTTCGCCGGGTCCGGGACGCTCGGCGCGGCCGCCGTCGAGACCGACCGTCGGTTCGTCTGCATCGACTCCTCCGCGGAAGCCGTGGACGTCATGGCCTCGCGCCTCGAAGAGCACGCGGAGGTGCATCGGGCGCTGCGCGAGGACACTGTGGCAGATGCCGTCCTGGTCGGCGATGAGAGGGAGGCCCCGGCATCATGATCGAGTTCGACCAGGTGACCAAGACCTATCCGGACGGCACGACGGCGGTGCGCAGCTTCAGCCTGACCGTGCCCTCCCACACGACCACAGTGCTGCTGGGCTCCTCCGGCTGCGGCAAGACCACGCTGCTGCGCATGGTCAATCGGATGGTGGAGCCGACCTCCGGGGCGGTGCGCATCGACGGCCAGGACATCGCCGCCCGCCCACCGGTGCAGCTGCGGCGCAGCATCGGATACGTCATGCAGCATTCCGGGCTGATGCCGCACCGTCGGGTGCTGGACAACATCGCCACCGTGCCCCGGCTCAACGGGGTCTCCCGCGCGGAGGCGCATGGGCGCGCCAGGGACCTCATGGAGCTGGTGGATCTGTCTGCCGAGCTGGCGCAGCGTTTCCCGGGCCAGCTCTCCGGGGGGCAGCAGCAGAGGGTCGGTGTGGCGCGTGCGCTGGCCGATGACCCGAACATCCTGCTGATGGACGAGCCCTTCGGCGCGGTGGATCCTCTGGTGCGTGTGGAGCTTCAGGTGCAGCTGAAGCGGCTGCAGGAGGACCTGCGCAAGACGACCATCTTCGTCACCCATGACATCGACGAGGCGCTCACCCTGGGCGACCAGATCGTGGTGCTGCGCGCCGGGGGAGAAGTGGCGCAGGTCGGTTCTCCCCGCGAGCTCGTGGAGGACCCGGCCGACGCCTTCGTCTCGCGCTTCCTGGGTCTGGAGGAAGGCCGGCGTCGCCTCCATGCCTCACCCCGCGCCGACGGCGGGTGGACCGTCACCGACGGAGTCGGGCGGCCGGTGGGACTGATCGACGGAGCCGCTGGCGCCGAGAGCCTGGGTCATCTGCCCGGAGAGCACTGATGGAGTGGATCCTGGCGAACCTGCCACGCATCCTCGGCCTGACCGCGGACCACCTCCTGCTCAGTCTTCCTGCCGTGGCGGCCGCGTTCCTGATCTCCCTGCCGGTGGGGCGACTCGCCGATCGGCTCGGGCGGCTCCGTGAGCCGCTTCTCGGCTCGGTGGGGCTGCTCTACGCGATCCCGTCCCTGCCACTGTTCATCGTCCTGCCGATCCTGATCGGTACCGGCGTCCGTGACAGCCTGAACGTCATCGTCGCCCTCACCCTCTTCGGCCTGGCCCTGATGGCCCGTTCCTCCGCGGACGCCTTCGCCGCCGTCTCCGAGGACGTCCGGCTGGCCGCCACGGCGGTGGGCCACTCCCGGTGGGGCGGGTTCCTCACCGTGGAGCTTCCGCTGGCCGGGCCGGCGCTGCTCGCCGGGCTCCGGGTGGTGTCGGTGAGCACCATCAGCATGGTCAGCGTGTCCGCGGTGCTGGGGGTGACCAGCCTCGGATCGTTGTTCACCGACGGGTTTCAGCGCGGCATCGTGCCCTCGATCGTGGCGGGCATCGTGATGACGGTGCTGCTCGCCGTCGTCGTGGACCTGCTGCTGGTGGCGCTGGGTCGGTGGATCATGCCCTGGCAGCGCCCCCGGATCCGGGCAGGTGCGGCATGAACCAGCTCGTCGAAGCGCTCCACTGGGTGCTCAGCGCCGAAGCCTGGACCGGTCCCGGCGGGCTCGGGGCGCGCACGGCCGAACACCTCTGGTACACCCTGATCGCGGTCGGACTCTCGGTGCTGGTGGCTCTGCCGGCGGGCCTGATCATCGGCCATACGGGCCGGGGGCGTGCCGTGGCGGTGCTCTCCACCGGAGCCGCACGCGCGCTGCCCACTCTGGGGCTGATCACGCTGGCCGCACTGGCGGTGGGCATCGGACTCACAGCCCCGATGATCGCCTTCGTGGTGCTCGCGGTGCCCTCGATCATCGCAGGGGCATACTCCGGCGTGGAAGCAGTGGATCGGCGGGTGGTCGACGCGGCCCGCGCACAGGGGCTGAGTCCCTGGCAGGTGCTGACCACGGTCGAGGTGCCGCTGGGGCTGAGGATGATCCTCGGCGGCATTCGCCTGGCGACGCTCCAGGTCATCGCCACAGCCACGCTGGCCGCCTACGTGGGTGCCGGGGGCTTGGGGCGGCCGCTGTTCCTGGGCCTGCGCAACCATGACTATGCCATGATGCTGGGAGCGTCGCTCATGGTCATCGCCGTGGCGGTCCTGGTCGACGCCATGTTCGTCATCGCCCAGCGGACGCTCAGGAGGATCCCCGGGATCGTCTGAGCCTCAGGAGAGGATGGTCCCCGTGCCCTGCCCCATCAGTGAATCTTCCGGCCCCCGGGCCGTTCGTATGCGTCTCGCCCTCTCCCTGGGCGGCGTGGCCGCTCTCGGTCTGACCGCCTGTGCAGCGGATGATCCGCTGGCGGAGGGCGGGGGTGGCGACGACGGCGGGGGAGAAGGGGGCCCGATCGTCGTCGGCTCCCAGCAGTACTACTCGAACACGATCATCGCGGAGCTGTACGCCCAGCGCCTGGAGGCGGCCGGCCACGAGGTGGACCGGCAGTTCGACATCGGCCAGCGGGAGGTCTACATGCCGGAGCTGGAGGCCGGGGACATCGACGTCTTCCCCGAGTACGCCGGGAACCTGCTGCAGTATGTGGATCCGGAGTCGGAGGCCGCGGACCTGGAGAGCATCCTGAGCGGTCTCGAGGAGGGCCTGCCGGAGGGGATCACCGCGCTGGCGCCTGCCGAGGCCACCGATCAGGACAGCTTCGTGGTCACCGAGGATTTCGCCCAGGAGAACGGGCTCAGCAGCGTGGGGGATCTGGCCGGGGTCGAGGAGGAGCTGCGGATCGCGGCGAACTCCGAGTTCGAGACCCGTCCCTACGGGCCGGACGGCCTCCAGGAGGTCTACGGGGTGGAGGTCACCCTGGTGCCGGTGGAGGACTCCGGCGGGCCGTTGACCGTGCAGGCGCTGCTGGACGGGGACGTGCAGGTGGCCGACATCTACAGCGCCGATCCCGCCATCGAGGCCAATGACCTGGTCATGCTGGAGGACCCGGAGGATCTGGTGCTTCCCCAGAACATCGTCCCCCTGGTCTCGGAGGCCGTGGATGAGGAGGCGGCGGCGCTGATCGAGGAGGTCAACGCGGAGCTGACCCAGGAGGAGCTCAACGGACTCAACGCCGTCAGCGTCGATGACCAGGCCGCGGCCGCGGACGTCGCCACCCAGTGGCTCGAGGAGCAGGGGCTCGACGACGCCTGAGCACCTCCGCCTCTCATCGAGTGGGGGATCCAGTGCCGCTATGGCGCCGATGTCGCCTGAAAGCGGTAGCGAATCCCCCACTCGACGGGATCGGCAGCGCGTCCGCGGCTCCGTCGCGACCACCGCGCAATCCTGAATGAACACATGAACATAGATGACGGCATATGACGTCTTATCTTCTCCTGTGCCCTGACGTGCAGTAGCGTGGTGCTCACCACCGACCATCCAGAGCGGCCGAGAGATCTGGCTCCACGACGCCGCAGCAACCCGGGAGAGCCGGGTGCTCACGCCAGAACCGATGGAGGAGCATGAGCACCGATGTGTCTGCCGTGTCCACTCGCCGGCCGCAGAAGCGCCCGAACGGACAGTGGAAGATCGATGGCACCGAGCCGCTGAACCACAACGAAGAGTTCAAACAGGCCGACAACGGATTGAACGTCCGCGAGCGCATCGAGACGATCTACTCGAAGCAGGGCTTCGACTCCATCGACCAGGACGACCTGCGCGGCCGCTTCCGCTGGTGGGGTCTCTACACCCAGCGTCGCCCGGGAGTGCCGGCAGGCGCGCACAACTCGCTGCCGCCCGAAGAAGTGGATGACAAGTACTTCATGCTCCGGGTGCGCATAGACGGCGGCGCGCTGAGCACCGAGCAGCTGCGAGTCATCGGGGAGATCTCCCGGGAGTTCGCCCGGGACACCGCCGACGTCACCGACCGGCAGAACATCCAGCTGCACTGGGTCGGGGTGGAGGACGTCCCGGAGATCTGGCGCCGTCTCGAATCCGTCGGCCTGGGCACCACCGAGGCCTGCGGGGACACCCCGCGGGTGATCCTCGGTTCCCCTGTGGCCGGCATCGCCGCCGACGAGATCATCGATCCCACCCCGGTCATCCAGGAGATCGCACAGCTCTACATCGGAGACCCGGAGCTGGCGAACCTGCCGCGCAAGTACAAGTCGGCCATCACCGGCCACCCCTCCCAGGACGTCGTCCATGAGATCAACGACTTCGCGCTGGTCGGCGTCGTGCACCCCGACCACGGCCCCGGCTACGACCTGTGGGTCGGGGGCGGACTCTCCACCAATGCCCGGCTGGCCGAGCGGCTGGGGGTCTTCGTCCGGCAGGAGGAGGCCGCCGAGGTCTGGCACGCCGTCACCCAGACCTTCCGCGACTACGGTTTCCGTCGGCTGCGGAACAAGGCCCGGCTGAAGTTCCTGCTGGCCGAATGGGGTCCTGAGAAGTTCCGTCGGATCATCGAGGACGAGTACCTCGGCCGGCGTCTCACCGACGGCCCGGCGCCCGCCGCCCCGGACACCCCGGGAGACCACGTGGGCGTCCACCGGCAGAAGGACGGGAAGTTCTACATCGGGATCACCCCCACGGTGGGTCGGGTCTCCGGCACGCTGCTGGTCCAGCTGGCCGATCTGCTCGAGAAGCACGGCTCCCACCGGCTGCGCACCACCCCCCATCAGAAGCTGGTGGTCCTCGACATCCCGGAGGAGGAGGTCGAGGCCGCCTCCGCCGCGCTGGCTGACCTGGGGCTGGACCCCCGGCCGAGCGTCTTCCGCCGCTCCACCATCGCCTGCACCGGCATCGAGTTCTGCAAGCTGGCCATCGTGGAGACCAAGACCACCGCGGCTCGGACCATCGACGCCCTGGAGGAGCGCCTGGCCGACGTCGCCGACCAGATGCCGGTGCGGCTGACCCTGCACATCAACGGCTGCCCCAACTCCTGCGCCCGCATCCAGACCGCAGACATCGGGCTCAAGGGCCAGCTGCTGCCCGACGGCGACGGCGGCACGAGCCCGGGGTTCCAGGTCCATCTCGGCGGAGGCCTCACCTTCGTGGACCGTGACGAGGCTGGCCTGGGGCGCACCGTGCGCGGACTGAAGGTCACCGCCGAGGAGCTTGTCGACTATGTGGAGCTGCTGGTGCGCCGCTATCTCGCAGGACGCCAGACGGGCGAGACCTTCGCCCGATGGAGCCACCGCGTGGACGAGTCCGAGCTGCAGAAGGAGGTCGAGCCGGTATGACGGCCACGACTGACCCCCAGACCGGCCAGCAGCTGCGGGCGCTGGCCGCCGCCGGCGCCGAGGAGCTCGGCTGGAACGCCCCTGCCGAGCAGATCATCGGCTGGGTGGCTCGGAACGTCGCGACCGCCGACGTCGCCGTCGCCTGCTCCATGGCCGACGCGGTGCTGCCGGCGCTGGTCGCCGAGCAGCTGCCCGGGGTGGATGTGCTGTTCCTCGAGACCGGCTACCACTTCAGTGAGACCATCGCCGCCCGTGACGAGGTCGCCCGCCGGCTGGACGTCAACGTCGTCGACGTGACTCCGCGGCTGACCGTGGCGGAGCAGGACGTCGAGCACGGCAAGGACCTGTTCAGCCGGGACCCCGCTGCCTGCTGCCGGATGCGGAAGATGGAGCCCCTCGGGGAGGCGCTGAGCGGGTACAGGCTCTGGTTCACCGGAGTGCGCCGTGACGAGGCGCCCACCCGCGTGGACACCCCGCTGATCACCTTCGACGAGCTGCACGGGCTGATCAAGGTCAATCCGGTCGCCGCCTGGACCTTCGACGACCTCGTCGACCACTCGAACCGTCACGACCTCCCGGTGAACCTGCTGCTGCAGAACGGCTACCCCTCCATCGGCTGCCGTCCCTGCACCCGCCCGGTCGCCGCGGGCGAGGACCCCCGAGCCGGCCGCTGGGCCGGCAGCGGGAAGGTCGAATGCGGCATCCACACCACCACCGCCACAGGAGCCTGAGATGAGCACCGCCACCGCCGCACCCGCCCAGCGGGCCGCCGACGTCGTCGACCTCACCGGCCAGTCCGCCCTGGCCCGGCTGGAGGCCGAGTCCATCCACATCATCCGCGAGGTCGTCGCCGAGTTCGACCGCCCCGCCATGCTCTTCTCCGGAGGCAAGGACTCGGTGGTGATGCTGCACCTGGCCGCCAAGGCCTTCTGGCCCGGGAAGATCCCGTTCCCCGTGGTGCACATCGACACGGGCCATAACTTCGAGGAGGTCCTGGACTTCCGGGACCGCACCGTGGAGCGGCTCGGCCTGAAGCTGGTGGTCGGCAGCGTCCAGGAGCTCATCGACTCCGGGGAGCTGGCAGAACGTGCTGACGGCACCCGCAACCCGCTGCAGACCGTGCCGCTGCTGCGCACCATCGCCCAGCACCGCTTCGACGCCGTCTTCGGCGGCGCCCGCCGGGACGAGGACCGCGCCCGGGCCAAGGAGCGCATCCTCTCGCTGCGTGACGAGTTCGGCCAGTGGGACCCGCGCAGCCAGCGCCCCGAGCTGTGGAACCTCTACAACGGACGCCACCGCCCGGGCCAGCACGTGCGGGCTTTCCCGATCAGCAACTGGACCGAGTTGGACGTGTGGCGCTATATCGCCGCCGAGGAGATCGAGCTGCCCCCGCTGTACTACGCCCATGAGCGCGAGGTCTTCCACCGCGACGGCATGATCCGGGCCGTGGGGCCGCACAGCCTGCCCACCCCTGAGGAGCCCACGGAGCAGCTGCGCGTGCGCTACCGGACAGTGGGGGACATGTCCTGCACCGGGGCGGTGCTCTCCGATGCCGCGGACAACGCCGCCGTGCTGCGCGAGGTCGCCGCCGCCACCATCACCGAACGTGGCGCGACCCGCGCTGACGACCGGCTCTCCGAAGCTGCCATGGAGGACCGCAAGAAGGACGGATACTTCTGATGACCGCCACACTGTTCAGGCTGGCCACCGCCGGCAGCGTCGACGACGGCAAGTCCACCCTGGTGGGCCGCCTGCTCCACGACGCCCAGGCCATCCTCTCCGATCAGCTCGACGCCGTCGCCCGCTCCTCCAAGGATCGCGGCTTCGGCGAAGACGGCGCGGAGCTGGACCTCGCCCTGCTCACCGACGGTCTGCGCGCCGAGCGCGAGCAGGGGATCACCATCGACGTGGCCTACCGCTACTTCGCCACGGATCGGCGCAGCTTCGTGCTCGCCGACTGCCCCGGGCACGTGCAGTACACGCGCAACACGGTCACCGGCACCTCCACTGCGGATGCGGTGGTGCTGCTGGTCGACGTCCGCCACGGCGTGGTCGAGCAGACCCGTCGCCACCTGGCGGTGGCGCACCTGCTGAGGGTGGAGCACGTGATCATCGCGGTCAACAAGATCGACGCGGTCGACCATCGGGAGGAGCCCTTCCGGCAGGTGGAGGCCGACGTCGCCCGCATCGCCGCCGAGCTCGGAGCGGACTCCAGCGGAGTCTCCGGAGCGTGCGCCCCGATCGTGATCCCGGTCTCCGCGCTGCGCGGGGACAACGTGGTGGCACCCTCGGCGAACACCCCCTGGTACGAGGGCGAGGCGCTGCTGCCCATCCTGGAGCAGCTGCCCGACGCCGACCACGCCCGGCGCCGCACCGAGCCGCTGCGGCTTCCGGTGCAGACCGTCATCCGTCCCCATTCGGAGTTCCGCGGCTATGCCGGACAGATCGTCTCCGGCTCCCTGGCCGCCGGGGACGAGGTGCTGATCCAGCCCGGCGGGCATCGCACCGCGGTGACCGCCGTTCACCGGACCGCCCTGCAGGCCCGTGCCGCCGCAGAGCAGGGTGGAGCGAGCCTGCGCGCCGAGGCCCCGGAGTCCGTGGTGGTGGAGCTGGCCGGCCAGTTCGACGTCGCCCGGGGCCACCTGCTGGCCGCTTGCGAGGCCCCGGCCACGGAGCGTGACGAGCTGACCCTGGCCCTGGCCTGGCTCGGCGACGGCGCGCTCACCCCGGGCGCCCGTGTGCTGGTCAAGCACGGCACTCAGACCGTGAAGGGCCTGGTCGAGGAGATCACCGATCGGCTGGACCTGGCCACGCTGACCGGCCAGCCGACCCGGGAGCTGGTGCTCAACGACATCGGGACCGTCACCCTGCGGCTGGCCGGGGCGCTGTCGGTGGACGACTATGCCACCGCCAAGCGCACCGGCGCGGTGCTGCTCATCGACCCGGACAGCGGGGACACCCTGGCCGCCGGCATGGTGCGTCTTCCGGTCTTCGAGGAGTCCGAGGACCAGGACGACGATGCCGCGTGGTTGGCGGGGTGAGCCATGCGTCGCGTCCGCATCACCTCTGAGCTGACGACCGCTCCCGACGGACGGGTCCTCACCCGGGCCGCCGGGCCGCGGCGCGCGCTCGCGCTCGCCGTCGCCTCCGGCACCGCCCTGCTGGTGGGCAGCACCGCGGTGTTGGGAGCGACCTGGCAGGGAGAGCCGGAGCCTGGTGCGGAGATCTCCGCCGAGCAGCTCTACGCCGGGGACCAGCGGGCAGACTCTGTGCGACTGGGGTACTTCCCCAACGTCACCCACGCTCCCGCATTGGTGGGTCTGCAGGAGGAGCTCTTCACCGAGCACCTCGCCGGGACCGCCTTCCACGCCGAGACCTTCAACGCGGGGCCTGCGGCAGTGGAGGCGCTCACCGCCGGTGCGGTGGACGCCGCGTTCATCGGCCCTACCCCAGCCATCCACTCCTACGCCCAGTCGGCGGGGGAGAGCCTCTACGTGGTCTCCGGGGCGGCAGCCGGAGGAGTCCAGCTCATCGTCCGAGAAGGGATCGAGAGCCCGGAGGACCTGGCCGGGGCGGACCTGGCCACCCCGCAGCTGGGAGGGACCCAGGACGTCGCCGCCCGGGTGTGGCTGGCCGAGCAGGGCCTGACCGAGGACGTGGCGATCACGCCCACGGACAACCCGCAGACGCTGCGGCTCTTCGAACAGGGCAGGATCGACGCCGCCTGGGTGCCCGAGCCGTGGGCCTCCAGGCTGGTGCACGAGGCCGGCGGGCAGGTGCTCGTCGACGAGCGGGACCTGTGGCCCGAGGACCGGTTCCCCACCACGGTGCTCGCGGTGAACCAGGAGTTCGCCCAGGCATATCCGCAGACCGTCAAGGATCTGGCGGCAGCCACGGAGGCCGCCGTCACCTGGCTGGAGGACACCGAGGAGGGCGAGGTGCACCGCACCCTGAACGCCCAGCTGGACGAGGATCTGGGCCTGGAGCTTCCTGCCCCGGTGCTCACCCGGTCCCTGGAGCAGCTGAGCTTCACCACCGATCCGCTTCAGGAGGCCTTCCCCCAGCTGGTGGAGGACTCCGAGACCGCCGGCACCGGCGATTCCGTCGACGTCGGCGGCCTGGTCATCCCGGCCCCGGGGGAGACCCCCACAGACCAGAGCGGCGCCCCGGGCGTCGAGGAGGAGGACTGATGAACGAGGCCGTGGTCTTCGACGCCGTGGACAAGTCCTTCGCCGCGGGACCGGAGGTGCTCTCCCAGGTCAGCTTCGACATCGCCGAGGGAGAGTTCGTCTGCCTGCTGGGCGCTTCCGGATGCGGAAAGTCCACCCTGCTGAGCATGATCGCCCAGCTGGAGCGGCCCACCGGGGGCGCCATCGAGGTCACCGAGGGCGGGGCGGCGTTCATGTTCCAGGACCCCTCGCTGTTCCCCTGGCTGACCGCCGAGCAGAACATCATGCTCGCCCTGCGTCTGGCCGAGGGTCGCTGCCAGATCCGTCAGCGGAAGGCTCGGCGCGAGCGTGCGGCCGCGCTGTTGGATCTGGTGCGGCTCTCCGACCACGCCGGCCGCCGGCCCCACGAGCTCTCCGGCGGCATGCGCCAGCGGGTGGCCCTGGCTCGTGCGCTGGCGCAGGAGCGGCCGGTGATGCTCATGGACGAGCCCTTCGGGGCCCTGGACGCCATCACCCGTTCCCTGCTGCACGAGGAGCTGCTGCGCATCTGGCGGGCCACCGGGCGCACCGTCGTCTTCGTCACCCACTCTGTGGACGAGGCGGTGCATCTGGGGCAGCGGGTGCTCCTGCTCTCCTCCCGACCGGGCCGGATCATCGGTGAGTGGGAGGTTGAGGAACAGGACCGAGAGGGCGCTCGACGGGCAGGACTGGTCGACGAGATCACCGAGCGGCTGCGGAACGAGGTGGGGCGCCATGGTGGTCACGCGAACTGAGGAGCACGCCCACCACGGTGCCTCCCGGGGCACCGGCCAGGGCCTCGGCCAGGCCGAGGCGGGCACCGGCTCCCAGACCCGCCCTGGCGGGTCAGCGCCCGACGTCGCCGATGTCTCCCGCGGGCTGGACGCCCTGGAGACCCCGGGTTCATCCGCCCGGAGGCGTCTGGACCCGCAGTCCGTGCTGCTGCCGGTGGCCGCCCTCGCGGTGGTCATCGTCGCCTGGCAGCTCTACGTGATGACCGGCCACCGGCGTGGCGACCTGGTCCCCGGGCCCTTCGACGTCGCCGCCACCGCTTGGGAGCTCTGGCTCACCGGAGCGTTCTGGGAGGCGGTGAGCACGTCACTGGGGCGAGGGCTCACCGGATTCGCGCTGAGCATCCTCATCGCCACCCCGGTGGGGCTGATCATCGCGCAGGTGCGCCTGCTGCGGCAGGCCTTCGGACCGCTGATCTCCGGGCTGCAGGTGCTTCCCTCGGTGGCCTGGGTGCCCGCGGCGATCATCTGGTTCGGACTCACCGACGCCACCGTGTACTTCGTGATCTTCATGGGCGCCATCCCCTCGGTGGTCAACGGGCTCATCGCCGGGGTGCGGCAGGTCCCACCTCAGCACCATCGGGTGGGCCGGGTGCTGGGAGCCGGGCGCTGGCAGATGACGACCCGCATCCTGCTGCCGGCCATCCTGCCCTCCTATGTCGGGGGCCTGCGGCAGGGCTGGGCCTTCTCCTGGCGGTCGCTGATGGCCGCCGAGATCATCGCCACCGGTGGCTCCATGGGCTACGGGCTGGGCACGCTGCTGGACCAGGGACGAGCGCTCGCCGACATGTCGGTGGTATTGACCGCGGTGCTGATCATCCTGCTGGTCGGGGTGATCGTGGAGCTGCTGGTCTTCGCCCCGATCGAACGCCGTCTGCTGAAGACGAGAGGACTTCTGGAACGATGAGAGAGACCACGAACATCCATCCCCGCACCTCGCGGACCGACGTGCCCGCTCCGGGCGGCCATGTGGCCCTGATCGGCGGAGGCCCGGCCCAGGCGGACCTGATCACCCATCGTGGCCATGAGCTGCTGCTGGCCGCCGACGTCGTGGTGGCAGACAGGCTGGGCCCCCGGGCCCTGCTGGAGGAGCTCGCCGAGGGCGTCGAGGTGATCGACGTCGGCAAGGCTCCGGGCTGCCACACCGCCACCCAGGACGAGATCAACGACCTGCTGGTGGACCGGGCGCTGCGCGGACTGCGGGTGGCCCGGCTGAAGGGCGGCGACCCCTACGTGCTGGGCCGCGGATCCGAGGAGCGGGAGCATTGCCGCCGCTTCGGGATCCCCGTGGAGGTGGTCCCCGGGATCACCTCGGCGGTCGGGGTCCCGGCGGAGGCCGGCATCCCGCTGACCCACCGCGGTCTGTCGCGCGGCTTCACCGTGATCACCGGTCATGACGACCTCGATGTGGTCCCGCGCTCCGAGCAGCACACTCTGGTGATCCTCATGGGTGTCTCCACCCTGCGGCGCACCGCCACACATCTGATGGTCAACGGTCATGACGCATCCACTCCGGTGGCGATCATCGAGTCAGGCGGCACCCCGGAGCAGCGGGTCACCCTGTCCAGGCTCCACGCGGTGGCCGACGTCGCCGCACGCCGGAAGGTGGCCAATCCTGCGGTGATCGTCGTGGGTGCGGTGGTGACCTTGGCCGACGACTGGCCGCTGGAGCTCGACACCGACGCTCCCCTCTCGGGCCGCCGCACCGCGGCCACTGTGACCTCCCCCTGACGAACGAAGGACAGACAAGACTATGAGCACTGACATCACGCATCGCGTCGCCGTGGTCGGCGCCGGCCCGGCCGGCGTCTACGCCGCTGACATCATCGCCCGCTCGGAGCATGGCGAGCAGATCGCCATCGATCTCTTCGACCGCTACCCGGCGCCTTTCGGGCTGATCCGTTACGGCGTCGCCCCGGACCACCCGCGGATCAAGGGCATCATCAAGGCCCTGCACAAGGTGATGGACCGCGGCGGCATCCGGTTCATCGGCAATGTGGACTTCGGCACTGACATCACGCTGGCGGAGCTTCAGGAGCATTACGACGCCGTCATCTTCTCCACCGGAGCGATCGACGATGCCGCCCTGAACATCGAGGGCATCGACCTCGAGGGCTCCTTCGGTGCGGCCGACTTCGTCTCCTGGTACGACGGCCACCCCGACTACCCCCGCGAGTGGCCGCTGGAGGCGAAGGAGATCGCGGTGATCGGCAACGGGAACGTCGCCCTCGACGTGGCCCGGGTGCTCTCCAAGCATGCGGACGACCTGCTCACCACCGAGATCCCGGACAACGTGTACCAGGGGCTGAAGGCTTCCCCGGTGACGGACGTCCACGTCTTCGGACGGCGTGGCCCCGCACAGGTGAAGTTCACCCCGCTGGAGCTGCGCGAACTGGCGCACAGCCACGACGTGGACATCGTCCTGCACCCGGAGGACTTCGAGTTCGACGCCGGCTCTGACGAGGCCATCAGGTCCAACAACCAGGTCAAGACGATGGTCAACACCCTCACCAACTGGCTGGTGGAGCAGGAGGAGCGTGAGGAGGATCCGGAGCACCGCCCGGCCTCCCGGCGGCTGCACCTGCACTTCCTGCAGTCCCCGGTGGAGATCCTCGCCGGCGAGGGGGAGCGGGCCGGGAAGGTGGACGGCATTCGGCTGGAGCGCCAGGAGCTCGACGGCACCGGCAACGTCCGCGGCACCGGAGAGTTCCTCGAGTACCCGGTGCAGGCGGTGTATCGCGCGGTGGGCTACTTCGGCTCTCCGCTGGCGGACGTGCCCTTCGACGCCGACCGGGGCGTCATCCCGCACGAGGCCGGCCGGGTGCTCGGCGAGGACGGTCACCCGCTGCCCGGCGTCTACGCCACCGGCTGGATCAAGCGGGGGCCGGTGGGGCTGATCGGGCACACCAAGGGCGATGCGCTGGAGACGGTGGGCTGTCTGCTGGAGGACCTGCCCGCGCTGCCCGGCCGGACCGGGGGAGGGGAAGAGGTCGACGTCGTCGAGCTGCTCGAGTCCCGCGGGGTGGAGGTCACCTCATGGGATGGCTGGCTGCGGCTGGACGATCACGAGCGCACCTTGGGTGCCGAGTACGGGGAGCTGCCGGACGGCTCGGCTCGTGAGCGGGTGAAGGTCGTCGAGCGCGCGGAGATGGTGGGCGTCTCCCGCAGCGGCAGCGCCGTGCGTGTGTGAGGCGCCCCTAGCATCCGTTGAGCTGGTGAGTTTCCGCCCGAATCAGCGCTCACAGAGCCGCATAAGGGCGGAAACTCACCAGCTCAACGTGCCTTCGGGTGGGAACGTCAGTGGGTGATCGCGGTCTGCTGGTATAGGACCAGCCGGACTCGGGCCTCGATCAGACGGTAGGTGCTGGACATCAGCGCCACGAACGGGTCCTCACCGGTGCGCGTGGCGCGGGCTCGATAGATCAGTGCCGCACAGTCTGCGCCCAGCGGGATCAGCGCCGGGTCGGTGATCTCGTAGGTGTCCCAGGCGGGAGCCCCATCGAGGGAACCGACGACGCCGTCACGGTCCAGCACCATGCCGTTGACCAGGATCATCCGCGCGTCGGGGGCCATCAGGTCGCCGTAGAACGCGCCGCCCCGATTCTCACACAGGGCGTTCCAACCCTCGTGCTCCAGGGTCAGAAGTGTCGAGAGATCGAGCATGAGGGCACGGTAGCAACGGAGGTGATGTCCTGGGCACCCTGTGCGACCAGCCACTCTCGCGCCGGGGAGAGTGAGCCCGGAGACGGGGAAGGGAGATGCTGTGCGGGAAGGCCCTCAGGAGGCCTGGGCCTCGGCCAGCCGCTGCGCGATCGCGAGGCGCTCCACGGCGAACTCACCGGGGCGGTGGTGCTGGCAGAAGCCTCCGTCGGGGACCTTCTGCAGGTGCGCGGCCATCTGGGCCAGCTCCACGGGGCTGAACTCCTCGGCACGACGGCGCTTGGCCGGCTGCGCGCGTTCGGGCCTGTCCCGCGGCTCGACCTCCAGGCCGAACACGTCCTCCAGCGCCCTCACATAGTCCTCGGTGCGGCCCTCGGCGGCCAGCTCCCGGGCACGGACGGTGGGGGTGTGCAGCAGCTTGCGGACGATCCGCCGCACGGCGAACTCGACCTCCTCGGCCGCCGCGGTACAGCCGTGCTGCCTGCGGACCTTCTCCATCTCCCCGTCCAGCACGGACTGGGTGTGGCGGCGCAGCGCCACGATGGCGTCGTCGGCGCTCCGCTGCTGGCGCTCGGTCAGGTACTCCTGGACCGCCGACTGCACGACCTCGCGGGCCTGCTCCAGGGAGTCCTCGGTCTCGGAGGGCGCTGCCATCTTCACCGACTCCAGGGTGATCAGCTCGACGCCGGGCAGCTCGGCCACATCAGGGGTGAAGTCGTGCGAAAGCGCCAGGTCGATGATCGTCAGGTCCTTCTGGCGACCGGTGGGGCCGACCCCGGCCAGGGAGCGGATCTCCCGGGCGGTGATCTGCCGATTTCCCCCCGAGCAGCCGATGATGAGGTCCGCGGAGGCGAAGGCCTCGGCCAGGTCCTCCATCCTCAGCGCACGGGCCGCGGCACCACGCTCGGCGACGAACTGCTCAGCACGTCCGGAGCCGGAGAAGACGGCGATGTCGTGCACCCCACGTTCCTGCAGCTGGGCCAGTGAGGTGCCCGCGTAGGCGCCGGTGCCGACCAGCACGACGGAGGCGCCGCGATAGAAGGAGGCGCCGTTGCCACGCATGTCTCCGGCGATGTCCAGGGCCACCGAGACGATGGAGCGGCCACGGGAGCCCAGAGCGGTGCGGGTGCCGACGTCCTTGGCGGTGCGGGTGGCGGTCTCGAACAGCCGGGTGAGGCTGCCGGAGACGGTGCCGGAGTTCTGTGCGTCGGCCAGGGACTTGCGCACCTGTCCGGCGATCTCCCGCTCACCGACCACTGCGGAGTCTAGGCCCGCCCCGACCTCAAAGAGGTGGCTGACGGCGTCGTCCTCCACCAGAGTCCGGAACGTGGAGGCGATGGTCTGCCGGTCGACGCCGGAGGTCTCGGCCACCGCGTCGATGAGCTGCTCACGGCTGGACTCGACGGCGGTGGGATCGTCGGCGGGGGACTCGGCGTAGATCTCCAAGCGATTGCAGGTGGCCAGCGTGACGGCAGGCACATTGACAGAACCGGCCACTTCGGCCGCTCCTGAGCTGAGGATGCCGACGGTCTCGAGATCGAGATCGGCGTGGGTTGCCACCAGGGAGAACAGAGTCACGACAGAGTCAATTCTACAACGCGTCGTAGAAAGAGGCAGAATTGGGGGCATGTCTTCTGAAACATTCTCCGGCATGGCCGCCACCTCGCCCCTCACGGCACCCGTGCGGACCGTCGAGGTCCGCCGTGCCGCGGCCGGCAGGAACTCCCGGACCGTCAGGTCCGCGCTGCCCGCCGACCATCCCCTGACCAGCGGCGTCACTGCGGACTCCCCGCTGCTGGTGGAGTACCGCGGCGGTCGCGACGCCGCGGGGAACCCGGTCCGTCCGAACCGCCGCCCGGTGTGGTTCATGCGACAGGCCGGCCGCTCGCTGCCGGAGTACCGGACGCTGCGCGAGGGCACCTCCATGCTCGACGCCTGCCTGGACCCGGAGATGGCGGCGGAGATCACCCTCCAGCCGGTGCGCCGCCACGACGTCGACGCCGCGATCTTCTTCTCGGACATCGTGATCCCGCTGCGCCTGGCCGGCATCGACGTCGAGATCGTCCCCAATGTGGGCCCGGTCCTCGGCAGCCCGGTCCGTACCCGTGCAGACGTCGAGGCGCTGCCGACGCTCGACGACGACGCCTTCGCGCCGATCACCGAGGCGGTGCGTCGGACCGTGGCGCAGCTGGGCTCCACCCCGCTGATCGGCTTCGCCGGGGCGCCGTTCACCTTGGCCGCCTACATGGTGGAGGGGCGTCCCTCACGTGACCACCTGGGTCCACGCACCATGATGCACGCGGACCCGGACACCTGGGACGCGCTGGCCTCCTGGGCCGCCGACGTCTCGGGCCGATTCATGCGAGCCCAGCTGATGGCGGGCGCCTCGGCGGCGCAGCTCTTCGACTCCTGGGCCGGTTCGCTGGGCCGGGACGACTACGCCGCCCACGTCCAGAAGCACTCCGCCGCCGCGTTCTCCCACGTCGCCGGCCTCGGTGCCCCGCTGATCCACTTCGGTACCGGCACCGGCGAGATCCTGGACCTGCTGAAGGAGGCCGGGGCCGACGTCGTCGGCATCGACTACCGGGTGAACCTGGCCGAGGCCACCCGCCGCCTGGGCGCGGAGACCCCGCTGCAGGGCAACATCGACCCGGCGCTGCTCACCGCGGACTGGGACGTGCTGGAGACCCATGTGCGTGAGGTCGTCGCCGCCGGCTCCGGGGCGGCGGGCCATGTGCTCAACCTGGGCCACGGTGTGCCGCCGAGCACCGATCCGGAGGTCCTGACCCGGGTGGTCTCGCTGATCCACGAGATCAGCCCCGCGCAGCCATGAGGCGGCGGGTCGCCGTCGTCGGCGGGGGAATCGCCGGTCTGGTGGCCGCCTGGGACCTGGTCCGCGGCGGCTGCGCGGTGACCCTCCTCGAGGCCGGTCCCCGGCCCGGGGGAGCCATCGGCACCCATCGGCTGGGCGGCGTCGAGGTCGACGCCGGCGCCGAGTCCTTCGCCACCCGCTCCGCCGCGGTGCCCCGGCTGATCGGGGAGCTGGGCCTGCAGGACTCGGTCATCGCCCCTCACCCCTCCGGGGCCTGGCTGCAGCTGCCCGATCTCGCCGCGCCGCTGCCGGCCACCGGGATCCTGGGCATCCCCGCGGACCCGCTCGCCGCTGACGTGGTGCGCATCATCGGTGCCGAGGCCGCCGCGCGGGCGGCGGCGGATCGTGAGATGCCGGTGGATGCCTGGCGCGGACGTGAGGACATCACCGTCGGGGAGCTCGTGCTCGATCGGATGGGCCCGGCAGTGCTGGAGAAGCTGGTCACGCCCATCGTCTCCGGGGTGCACTCGGCCCGGCCCGAGCAGCTCGACGCAGGCAACGCCGCCCCCGGACTGGTCGAGGCGATGCTGCGCGAGGGATCCCTGGCCGGAGCGGTGGCCTCGGTGAAGGCTCAGGCCCCGGCCGGCGCGGCGGTGAACTCGCTGCACGGGGGTCTCTCCACCCTGATCCGCGCGCTCGACGAGGCGCTGCGCGCCCAGGGTGCGGAGATCCGGCTGGGTGAGCGGGTCACGGATCTGCCGGCGCTGCTGAGCGCGCATGACCATGTGGTGCTGGCGGTGGACGCCCCGGCCGCCCTCCGGCTGCTGGAGCCTGTCGCCCCGCAGGCGTCCGCGCAGCACGACACAGGGCAGCACGACACTGGGCAGCACGACGACGGCACCCCGGGTGAACCCGCTGCGTCCCGCGCCGGACGCGGCGTCGCGCTGGTCTCCCTGCTGCTGGACGCGCCCGAGCTGGATGCCCGCCCGCGGGGCACGGGGATGCTCGTGGCCCCCGGCGTGGACGGGGTGGGCGCGAAAGCCATGACCCATGTCTCCTCGAAGTGGCCCTGGGTGGCCGAGGCGCTGGGGCCCGGTCGGCACCTGGTGCGGCTCTCCTACGGGCGTGTCACGGACGTCCCGGGCACCGGTGCGCTGGGCTTGGAGTCAACTGATGAGCTCCTGCTGGCCGCTGCACGCGCCGACGTCGCCGCGCTCTTCGAGCTGCCGCGGCTGAGGGAGCAGGTCCTGGAGGCCGATGTGGTGCGCTGGGAGAAGGCGCTGCCGCAGGCCTCGGCCGGGCATGCCCGGCGGATCCGAGGCCTGCGCGAGGAGCTGGCCGACTCGGCCGTCAGCGTGGTGGGAAGCTGGTTCGCGGGCACGGGTCTGGCCCGGGTGGTGCCCGACGCCCGGCGGGCCGCGGCGGAGATCCTCGCCACATGACCCCGGCCGTGACTTTGCGGAGCACCGAATTTTCTACAGAATGTAGAAGGACGATCCGGCGCCGTGTCATTCCCTCCCGCTAGGCTGGGACGGCGTCGAGAAGCAGGAGGAATGCATGAGCTACGGTCGCAACGCCCAGAGGACCCCGGAAGAGGTCAACGCCTCGGGACGGGACTGGTACACCCTGTACACCGTCTTCGCCCGCGCGGACAGCTCCGAGGGGGTCGTTCGCGGCCCGCAGGCCAGCCCTGAGGAGATCGCGCCGCTGGCCGAGGAATTCGACGCCGTCGTCGCCGGCCTGGACCAGGACGAGGTCATCCTCCGCGGGGTCTATGACGTCTCCGGCATGCGTGCCGAGGCCGATGTCATGACCTGGCTGACCGGCCACTCCGCCGAGGCTCTGCAGGCTGCCCTGCGTCGGCTCCACCGCACCGCCCTGCTGGGCTCCTCGCGCATCGTGTTCTCGGCTCTGGGCGTGCACCGCACGGCCGAGTTCGCCCGCAGCCACGTGCCGGCCTTCGCCCGCGGCGTCGAGGCCGAGGACTGGCTGGTGGTCTACCCGTTCAACCGGTCCTATGACTGGTACCTGATGGACCCGAAGAAGCGTGGGGCCCTGCTGCGTGAGCACGGCATGCTCGGCCAGGAGTTCCCCTCCGTCCTGGCCAACACCACCAGCGCCTTCGCCCTGAATGACTGGGAGTGGCTGCTCGCCCTGGAGTCACCCCAGCTGACCGACCTCGTGGACATGATGCGGCGTCTGCGGGAGTCCGAGACCCGATACCACGTCCGGGACGAGACCCCGTTCTACACCGGACGCCGCCTCCCCACCACCACCGAGATCGCAGAGGTGCTGCGCTGACATGAGCTCCCCGACGAATGACGCCGGCTTCGACCCCCGCCGGGGCTATGATGCCGAGGGCGTCATGGCCCCCAAACAGTACGACGCCGTCCTGCTCGCCTCCTTCGGGGGGCCGGAGGGGCAGGATGACGTGATCCCGTTCCTGCGCAACGTGACCCGAGGGCGGGGGATCCCGGACGAGCGCCTCGAAGAGGTCGCCACGCACTACCGGGCCAACGGCGGCGTGAGCCCGATCAATGCGCAGAACCGTGCGCTGAAGGCGGCGCTGGAGGCCGAGCTCGCCGCGCGCGAGATCGACCTGCCCGTGTACTGGGGCAACCGGAACTGGGCGCCCTACGTGCCTGAGACCCTCCAGGAGATCCACGACGCCGGGCACCGTCGGGTGCTGACCGTGACCACCTCGGCCTACTCCTGCTACTCCTCCTGCCGCCAGTACCGCGAGGACCTCGGCGTGGCGCTGCGCGAGACCGGGCTGGAGGGCCGCCTCGAGGTGGACAAGATCCGCCAGTACTTCGACCACCCCGGCTTCGTGAAGGCCTTCCTGCCGGGCCTGCAGGCTGGGCTGGCGCAGATGCGGGAGGCCGCGGGCCAGGACGGCAAGGTCCATGTGCTCTTCGCCACCCACTCGATCCCGAACTCCGACGCCGCCGCGGCCGGTCCGCGTCCGCTGGCCGCCGAGCTGGTCGAGCAGACCGGCGCCGCAGCGGGGGAGGCCAACGGCGCCGACGTGTACTCCGCCCAGCACCTGGCGGTGGCCGAGCTGCTGATGGCGATGGCACCCGAGGCCGAGGGCGTCGACTGGTCCCTGGTGTACCAGTCCCGGTCGGGCCCGCCCTCGGTGCCTTGGCTGGAGCCTGACATCAATGACGCCATGGAGACCCTCGCCAAGGAGCAGGGCGTCACCGCCGTCGTCGTGGTTCCGCTGGGCTTCGTCTCAGACCACATGGAGGTCCTCTGGGACCTCGACACGGAGGCCAAGGAGACCGCGGAGGAGCTGGGCCTGGACTTCGTCCGGACTCCGACCCCGGGCACTCACCAGGAGTTCGTGGGCGGACTCGTGGACCTGATCGGCGAGCGGCTCGCCCAGGCGGAGGACCGCCCTGTCCGGGAGGGCCTGACGGACTTCGGACCCTGGTACGACGTCTGCCGGCCCAACTGCTGCGTGAAGGTCATGCTGGACGGTACGGAGAAACCCACGGTGGCCGCGGTGGACTCCGAGGTCGGAGTGCCGCAGGCCTGATGGTGGACTCCCGCATGTTCCGCGTCGGCACGCGCGGCAGCCGGCTCGCGCTGACCCAGACCACCCTCGTGGCCGAGGCGCTCACGGCGGCCTCGGGGATGAGCCATGAGCTGATCACCGTGCGCACCGACGGCGACATCCTCACTGGTCCGCTCGCACAGATGGGCGGCACCGGCGTCTTCGCCTCCGCCCTCCGGCAGGCGCTGTTCGACCGCACCTGCGACGTCGCGGTCCACTCTCTGAAGGACCTGCCGGCCAAGGATCTCGACGGGTTGAGCATCGCCGCGGTCCCGGTGCGCGAGGACGTCCGTGACGCCCTGTGCTCCGCCGGGGATGTGCCGCTGGCCGACCTTCGGGACGGTGCCACCGTGGGCACAGGATCCCCGCGGCGCGCTGCCCAGCTGCTCGCGGCGAGACCTGATCTGCGGGTCGTGGACATCCGCGGCAATGTCGGCACCCGCCTGGCCCGGGTGAAGGGTCGGGAGGACGCCGCCGAGGTCTCCACCCAGGCGCCCGACGCCGCCCGCGGAGACCTGGACGCCGTCGTGCTGGCCGGCGCCGGGTTGCGCCGGCTGGGACTGGAGCATCACATCTCCGAGCTGCTGGAGCCGGGCATCATGCTGCCTGCTCCCGGGCAGGGATCCCTGGCGGTGGAGGTCCGCGCCGAGGATGTCGTCGCCGGTGCTCCGTTGGCCCCAGCCCTCAGCGCGTACGACGACGTCGCCGCCCGCCTGGAGACCACCGCCGAGCGGGCCCTGCTGGCGCGGCTCAACGCCGGCTGCTCGGCCCCGATCGGCGGACTCGCGAGGTTCTCGGAGGACACCGACGGCCCGGCGGTGCTGCAGCTGGACTCCATGGTCTGTGCCCCGGACGGCTCGGCCGTCCAGCGCGCGCGGGCCGAGGTGTCCTTCAGCCGCAGCGCAGAGTCTCTGCAGGCGGCCGTCGAGCTGGGCACCCGAGTGGCGGAGCAGCTGCTCGCCGAGGACACCGGGCTGCTGGCCCACGTCATCGACACCTGACCCCCCCCCACGGTGGAGGGCCTCATCCTGCGGGATGAGGCCGGGTTCAGCCTGTGCTCCGATGCGCCCGGGGCCTCCGGCGGACGATGCTGGAGGCATGATCACCACCGCCCCGCCTGTGCTGCAGGCGCATTCGCTCTCGAAGACCTATGACTCCGCCCACGCGCTCGTCGACGCCGGGCTGACCGTCCACCCCGGAGAATCGGTGGCCATCATGGGCCCCTCCGGCTCTGGGAAGACCACGCTGATGCATGTGCTCTCCGGCATCATCCAGTCGGACACCGGCGACGTCGTCTTCACCCCCGCACCGGGTCACGCGCCGGTGAACCTCGCCACCCGGACCTCCGAACAGCGGGCCCGGCTGCGTCGTGAGCACATCGGGTTCGTCTTCCAGGACGGCCTGCTGCTGCCGGAGCTGACCGCCCTGGAGAACGTGGCCGTCGCCCGCATGGTCGCCGGGGTACCGCGGGCCCAGGCCCAGCAGGAGGCCGCGGGCTGGCTGGGGGCCCTGGGGTTGGCTGGCTATGAGCAGCGGCGCCCGGGACAGCTCTCCGGCGGTCAGGCCCAGCGGGTCGCCATCGCCCGCGCGCAGGTGACCGGCCCCGCCGTCGTCTTCGCCGATGAGCCCACCGGTGCGCTGGACTCGGCGACCTCCGAGGCGGTGCTGGATGCGCTGTTGGGCTCCACTGTCTCCCGAGGTGCCCCGCTGGTGATGGTCACCCATGACGAGGCAGTCGCCGCACGCTGCTCCCGGCTGATCCGGCTTCAGGACGGACGGGTCGTCCATGACTCCGCAGGGGTGCACGCATGAACCGGCTGTTCCTCTCCCGTCTCCTCTCCCAGCGTCAGGTGTGGGGGCTGCCGGTGGCGGCGTTCGCGATCACCAGCGGCATCGCCTACATGGTGATCGGCGGTGCCGGGTGGTTCTTCCGGCTCGAGGGTGAGCTGGCCGGGCTGTATCTGATGCTGGCTGCCATCGCGCTGGTGCTGCTGGCGGTGCCGATGGTGCTGCTCATGGCATCCTCCGCACGGCTGATGGCCCGACGGCGCGATGAGCGGCTCTCCAGCCTGCGGCTGCTCGGCGCCTCGAGCCGACAGCTGCGCGGACTGGCCCTGTCCGAGGCCGCGGTGCTGGCCGCCGTCGGCGTCGGGATGGGTGCGGTGGTCTACCTGGCGCTGATGCCGCTGGTGGGTCTGCTGCCCTTCGCCGGCTCCCGGATCGGGACCGAGGGCCTCTGGATGGGGCCGCTGGCGCTCGGGGCCACAGCGGCGGGGCTGCTGGCCGTGGCCGTGGCCAGTGCCGCGGCCGGGATGCGGCGCATCGAAATCACCCCGCTGGGGGTGCGCACCCGCACCCTGCCGGCCCGGGTCCATTGGATCCGGCTGCTGATCGCCGCCGTCGGCTTCGTGCTGGCCCAGGTGATCGCCCAGGTGGTCGGCGTCGGATCCATGGCGGTGCTGGTGGCCATGGTCCTGGCGATCATCGCCGTGCCCCTGGTGGCGGTGCATCTGCTCGGCCCCTGGGTGCTGAAGCTGGTGGCGCAGCTCCAGCTGCGCCGGGCACGCACCGCGGAACGGCTGATCGCCGCACGCAGCGTGCTGGAGTCGCCGCAGCAGATGTGGCAGCAGATCGGCGGGGTCGCGATCACCACGTATGTGGGGGTGATCGCCGGCGCGGGGATGGGCCTGGCGTCTCTGGGGATGACCGGGGCGGATGCCGAGGAGCTCGTGCTGCTGGGTGACATCCAGCGAGGCGTGCTGCTCACGCTGGGTGTCTCCTTCGTGATGACCGCCTGCGCGGTGGGCATCAGCCAGACCGCCCAGGTGCTGGATCGTCGGGACCTCTACTCCTCGCTGGCGAAGGTGGGCCTGGAGCTCTCGCAGCTCTCGGCGATCCGCCGGCTGGCGGTGATGCGTTCGCTGATCGCCGTGGTGGCCATCGCGGTGATCGCCGCCGCGCTGAGCGCTCTGCCGCTGCTGGGCGCGGCCGTGCTGCTGGCCCCGGCCTCCACGGCCACTGTGGCGGGCGTGCTGGTGGCCGGGGTGCTGGTGGTGCTGCTGGGCGTGCTGGCAAGTCGGCCGACGCTGCGCCGGGTCATCGCTGTCTGACGGCCACCATTCCCGCAGCACACGACGACGCCGGGAGCCGCCCCTCGGCGGCCCCCGGCGGTGAGCGCGTGGCAGACTGTGGGGCATGCGCATCGTCCTCACCCGCTGGCCCCATCAGGCCGGCCGTCTGGAGGAAGGGCTGCGTGCGGCGGGGATCGACGTCGGCTTCCTCCCGCTCACCGAGCAACGGCTGCCCGCCGATCTCACCGTGCTGCGGGCCGCGGTGACTGATCTGGCCGAGGGTCGGTTCCAGTGGCTGCTGCTGACCAGCGCCACCACGGTCTGGGCGCTGCAGGAGGCCGGCTGGGACGGCGACGTGCCCGAGGGCACCCGCATCGGGGTGACCGGCCCCGGGACCGCACAGGCGCTCCCGAGTGCCGCGCCGCAGGCCTGGATGCCTCACAGGGAGGCCAGCGCGGCGGGGATCCTCGCCGAGCTGCCCGCACCGCGCCCGGGGGAGCAGGTCCTGCTGCCGCAGTCCGCCCAGGCTCGGCCCCAGCTGGTCAACGGCCTGCGGTCCGCCGGATGGGAGGTCACCCAGGTGACCGCCTACGAGACCGTGGACCGGGTCCGTGAGGGCACCCTGCCGCCGTCGGGAGCCGACGACCGGTGTGCCGGCGTCGTCGGCCCCGCGGAGCTGGCCGGAGCCGAGGCCGTGCTGATCACCAGCTCCACAGCCGCTCGTGCCTGGGCTCGTCTCACGCTGCCTGGTGAGTCCGACACCCCCGCGCTGCTGGCGATCGGCAGACCCACCGCGCAGACGCTGGACGAGCTGCAACTCTCGGCCCGGATGCTGGAGGATGTCTCTGCGGCGGCCGTCCTCCGGGCGCTCGGCGTCGCCCCGGGCCCTGAGCACGCACGGCCCCGTCCGGTGGATCGCAGGCCGGGGACCGGTCACTAGAATGGAGGCGGTGCCGGTGCCGCCACCGTGGTGCTCCGACCGCCCGGCGTCAGCCGCAGCCCCTGCGCCGCAGGGCCTGGACCGGCGCCGCACCTCGGCCGCGAAGACCCGTGCGCCGGAGCATCGTCTGCACGATCGCCGTCCCCGACACTCTGGAGAGCCTGCGTGAGTTTCCCCGCCCGCCGTCCGCGACGCCTGCGCCGCACCCCCGCCCTGCGCCGACTGGTGGCCGAGACCCGGCTGCACCCGGCCGACCTGATCCTGCCGGTCTTCGTCCGGGAGGGTCTGGACGCGCCTGCTCCGATCAGCTCCATGCCCGGGGTGGTGCAGCACAGCGAGGCCTCCCTGCTGGAGGCCGCCGAGGAGGCCCGCGAGCTGGGGCTGGGCGGCATCATGCTCTTCGGCATCCCCGCCGTCCGAGACGCCGTCGGAACCGCCTCCCTGGATCCGGAGGGCATCCTGAACCGCAGCATCCGTGCGGTGAAGGCACGGGTGGGGGAGGACCTGCCGGTGATGAGCGACCTCTGCCTGGACGAGTTCACCGATCACGGCCACTGCGGAGTGCTCACCGCCGAGGGCGCGGTGGACAACGACGCCACCCTGGAGATCTACGCGCAGATGGGGGTGGCCCAGGCCGAGGCCGGTGCCGACGTCGTCGCGCCCTCCGGGATGATGGACGGCCAGGTCGCGGTGATCCGTCAGGCGCTCGACGAGGCCGGGCACCAGGAGGTGCCGATCCTCGCGTACTCGGCGAAGTACGCCTCGGCGTTCTACGGTCCTTTCCGTGAGGCCGTGGACTCCCAGCTCAGCGGGGACCGGCGCACCTACCAGATGGACGCCCCGAACCGCACCGAGGCGCTGCGCGAGGCCGAGATGGACATCACCGAGGGTGCGGACATGATCATGGTCAAGCCCGCCACCGCCTATCTGGACATCCTGGCCGACGTCGCCGCGTTCAGCGACGTCCCCGTGGCCGCCTACCAGGTCAGCGGCGAGTACGCGATGATCGAGGCCGCCGCCGCCCAGGGCTGGGTGGATCGCCGAGGCGTCATCCTCGAGTCCATCACCGCGATCCGCCGCGCCGGAGCGACGAACGTGCTGACCTATCACGCCGCCGAGATCGCCGGCTGGCTGCACGAGGGCTGAGGCCCGCGCCGCCGTCGTCGCGCCTGCGGCCCCGACCTTGCCGAACCCCCGATCTTTCGCAACCGTTGAACCCGTGATCCGAGAGGACCCTGTGACTGACCCGCAGACCACCAACCAGCAGCTCTTCGACTCGGCCCGTGACCTGATGCCTGGCGGGGTGAACTCCCCGGTGCGAGCGTTCGGCTCGGTCGGCGGCACCCCGGCGTTCATGGTCTCCGCGGAGGGCCCCCACCTCACCGACGCCGAGGGTACCCAGTACGTGGACCTCGTCGGCTCCTGGGGCCCGGCCCTGCTGGGCCACAAACACCCTCGGGTCATCGAGGCCGTCCACGCCGCCGTCGACGCCGGCCTGGGCTTCGGCACCTCTCACCCCTCAGAGACCCGACTGGCCGAGCTGGTGCGCTCCCGAGTGCCCGGGGCGGAGATGATCCGCATGGTCTCCACCGGCACCGAAGCCACGATGACGGCGATCCGCCTGGCGCGCGGGGCCACCGGCCGCAACCTGGTGGTCAAGTTCGCCGGCTGCTACCACGGCCACTCCGACGGGCTGCTCGCCGCCGCCGGATCCGGGGTCGCCACTCTGGGGCTTCCAGGCTCCGCGGGCGTCACCGAGGCTCAGGCCTCGGAGACCATCGTCGTGGAATACAACGACCAGGAGGCCCTGGAGCAGGTCTTCGCCGAGCGGGGCAACGACGTCGCCGCCGTCATCACCGAGGCCACTCCGGCCAACATGGGCGTGGTGCCCCCGGCGGAGGGCTTCAACGCGTTCCTCCGGGAGATCACCGAGCGGCACGGTGCGCTGATGATCTTCGACGAGGTCATGACCGGCTTCCGTATCACCGAGGCCGGCTACTGGGGCGCCTCCGGGCGCACCGAAGGCTGGACCCCGGACCTGTTCACCTTCGGGAAGGTCATCGGCGGCGGCCTGCCCACCGCGGCGGTGGCCGGGCGCCGCGACGTCATGGAGCACCTGGCGCCGACCGGGCCGGTGTACCACGCGGGCACGCTGTCCGGGAACCCGGTGGCGATGGCCGCCGGAGTGGCCACCCTGGAGCACGCCACCTCGGAGGTCTACCAGCACATCGACCGGCAGGCCGAGGTCGTGGCCTCCGCCCTGGGCCAGGCGTTGGACGCCGCCGGGGTGGACCACTCGATCCAGAAGGTCGGCTCGCTGTTCTCGCTGGCCTTCGGCACCTCCGCCACCGGGGTGAAGGACTATGCCGCCGCCCAGGCGCAGGAGACCTTCCGGTACGGCCCGTTCTTCCACGCGATGCTTCAGGCCGGGGTGTACCTGCCGCCGAGCGTCTTCGAGGCCTGGTTCCTCTCCGCCGCGCATGACGACGGCGCCGTCCAGCGAATCGTCGACGCACTGCCGGCTGCGGCCGAGGCCGCGGCCGCTGCAGAGGCTCCCGCGGGCTGAGGCCCCAGATAGACCGAGTGGCCACGAATCACCGGATCTTCAGGGTGACACGCCGTGCGTGCCCCGGAGATGCCGTGATTCGTGGCCACCCGATATGTGTGAGCAGGCCTCAGGGCCTGGGCTGGCTCAGCGCCCGGCGTCGCGGATGGTGCCGTACTCCAGGGCGGACCAGAAGTCGCCGCGCACGTATCGCTGCTCCGGCTCCGGGTTGAAGTCGAAGCTTCGGACCGTGCCCTGCTGCAGCGACGAGGCCACCAGACGACGGCGGCCCTGGCTGGCCAGGACCTTCGCCTCCAGCCCGGTGAGGTCGTACCGCGCGTCCAGCTCTGCGTGCAGGGCGGCGACGACGTCGGCATGCCCCGGGTCCGAAGCCAGGTTGCGCAGTTCGTCTGGATCAGTCTCCAGGTCGAAGAGCTGGTCCGGGTCCCCGGGGCAGGTGATGTACTTGTGCCGCCCGCGCACGATCGTCAGCTGGGGACGGTAGGTGCCCTCGGCCAGATACTCGATGACCACGTCCCGATCCTCCGGGCCCAGCTCCCCGGCACGCTCCCGGCGGGCCACCTCCAGCACAGAGTCCCCGGCGGTCTCGGCCGCGGGTGCCCGGCCCAGCTCCAGCAGGGTGGGCATCAGGTCCAGCAGGGAGACCGCCGTGCTGAACCGTCCGCGCGGCACCAGACGCTCTGGGCCATAGACGATCAGCGGCACCCGCGAGGACTGCTCGTAGGGGGACATCTTGTACCAGAGGCCCTTCTCACCGACCATGTCGCCGTGGTCGGAGGTCACGATGATCACCGTGCTCTCCGCCAGGCCGAGCGTGTCGAGGCGCTCGCGGATGCGACCCACGTGGTCGTCGATGTAGCTGACGGCAGCGTAGTAGGCGCGTCGGGCCCGCCGGACCTCCTCGATCCCCGGCTCCCGGACGTCGAAGCCGCTCATCGCCCGCAGCCGGTGGCTGTGCGGGTCGGTCGCGGCGTCGGGCACCTGAGGGTGCGCGGGGTCGGGGATGTCGCCGTCGGCGAACCGGTCCCAGTGCTCCGGGGGCGGCTCGTAGGGGTCGTGCGGGTGGATGAAGCTGCTGACCATCAGGAACGGCCGGGCCTGCTCGCCGTGGGAGGTCGCCCACTGGTTCGCCCGGGCCCGGTCGTTGAGGTGGCGCAGCGTGCGGAAGCCCACCTCGTCGTCGAAGTCCTGCTGGACGGTGGCCTTCGAGACGCCGGCGGAGAAGACGGCGTCGGCGTCGTGGTACCACTGCAGCTTCTGGTCCAGCGGCCGGGTCCAGTCCGGGACCATGTCCAGATCGGCGGGGTAGACGTCGGTGGTGAGACGCTCCTCGAACCCGTGCTGCTGGTCCGGGCCGATGAAGTGCATCCGGCCCACCAGCGCCGTGTGGTATCCGGCGTGGCGCAGATGGTGCGCGAAGGTCGGCGTCGAGGACGGGAAGTCATCGCCGTTGTCGTAGCAGCCCAGTTCTGAGGGCATGAGGCCGGTCATCATCGACGCGCGGGACGGGGCGCACAGCGGGGTGTTGCAGTACGCCCGGTCGAAGACGGCTCCCTCGGCGGCGAGGGCGTCCATGTGCGGGGTCTTCGCGGCCTGGTCGCCGTAGGCCCCCATCGCCTGGGCGGCCATCTGGTCGGCCTGGATGACGACGATGTTCGGAGGGGAGACGGTGGCTCCGTCGGCAGGGGGAGACACGGTTCCGTCGTGGTGGGAGACGTGTTCTGCTGTCATCCTGCATCCCTCCTTCGGGGTCATTCCGGGGCGACCTGCGACGTGCAGGCCGTGGCCAGCGTACAGGTTCGCGATGGCTAAGCTGGAGGGCATGGTCTCCACGCATGACGCACCCTCCTGCTGCGGAGCCTCCCGCGGAGAGGCCGACGACGCCGGCGCACCAGAGTCTGCGCAGAGCGAGTCCGATGGGCCTGCCGTGCCTGGCCCACCCCGTGCGGCGCTCCAGGCGCTCACGGCAGCCGCCTCGGGGCAGCTGTCCCTGCTGGGGCTCGACGGCGGCGCCTTCCGGATGGGCAGTGAGGATCAGCTGGCCTATCCGCAGGACGGCGAAGGGCCGGTGCGAAGCGTGGAGGTGGCTCCGTTCGCGATCGCGGCGACCACGGTGACGGTGGCGGAGTTCGCCACATTCGTGCTGGCCACCGGGCATCGCAGCGATGCGGAACGAATGGGGGACTCGCTGGTGTTCAGCGGAAAGCTCGAGTCCGGGGTGGCTGATTCGCTGCCCCGGGTGGCGGACGCGCCCTGGTGGGCTGTGGTGCCGGGGGCCACCTGGTTCTCACCCGAAGGGCCGGGCTCCGAGGTGCGCGGACGCGAGGATCATCCGGTCACCCATGTCTCCCAACGGGACGCGCAGGCCTATGCCGAGTGGGTGGGTGCTCGGCTGCCCTCCGAAGAGGAGTGGGAGTTCGCCGCCCGTGGGGGCCTGGACCAGCAGCCGTACCCGTGGGGTGGGGTGCGGGATCCTGAGGGGCAGCGTCGGATGAACATCTTCCCGGGCAGCTTCCCGGATGCTCCCGACGGGCCGGTGGGCACCGTCCCGGTGCGGTCCTACGCGCCGAACGGGTATGGGCTGTTCAACGTCACCGGCAACGTGTGGGAGTGGACGGCGAGCCCGTTCCAGGGCGACCCGGCGGTGCCGGCGATGCGCGGCGGCTCCTATATGTGCCATGAGTCCTACTGCCGCCGGTATCGGACCTCGGCACGCAGCTCGGCCACGGCAGACACCTCGCTGGGCCACACCGGGTTCCGGCTCGCGCTGAGCCGGTGAGCGGCTGAGCCTGTGGCCGGAGCGCAGACGCTGCCTCGGCCGGTGGGCTTCAGGTGAGCTCGGAGCTCTTCTGAGGGTCGTGGGAGATCACAGCCTGCAGCGGCGCGACGGCGAGCGTGGCGATGGTCAGACAGGCGATGGCGTAGCCGAGGTGGCTGTCGAGGGAGTCCCGCAGGTGCGGAAGCACCCACATGATCAGTGCCGTCACCGCGGCGAGCAGGGACATCAGCGGCATCGCAGCACCGGTCAGGTGTGTGGCACCGTGGGCGCGCATGCCGTAATGGATGGACCCGATGACTGCACCGCCGAGGAGGACGGTGTTCAGCAGGAGCAGCATCCAGAAGCTGGGTGAGTGGTGTTCGGTGAAGACTGGCAGGGATCCGTGGCCGAAGAAGAACGCGGCCGCAGAGATCGTCAGCAGGAAGGCGGCGTACCCGTCATGGGGCGCCCCGAGAGCCGGTTTCGCCACTTGCGTGTCCTGGTTCTGTTCCGTCTGCGAATCACTCATGGATCCACTGCATCACACCGGCCACCTCGGATCCACGACGGCGTCCGGCCGGGTCTTGCGGAAGTGGTCCTGCAGCGAGGCGGCCTGCTCGGCCTTCCACCCGATCTGCAGCTGGTGGAGCTCGTCCGCGGTGATCTGGATCTGCGGGAAGCGGGAGGCCAGGGCATCGGCGACTTCGACGGCGGCCCGGGCGTCGGCGGAGGCCGAGTGTGCGTCGTCGAGCACCACGCGGTAGTGCTCGGAGAGGTGGCCCAGGGTGCGTTTGCCGCGGCGGAACTTGTCCACCTGCTTGTCGATCACCAGGGGGTCGATGACCGGAGCCGCCTCGGGGAAGTCTGCCCCGTAGCGCAGGGCCTCCTCGGCGAGGACGGTGAGGTCGTAGGGAGCGTTGAAGACCACCACCGGGGTTCCGGTGGCGAACTCCTGGGAGAGCGCGTAGACGATCTGCGGGATCGCTTCGGCGGCGAGCTGACCCTCGGCCTGCGCACGTTCAGTGGTGATGCCATGGATGGCGGTGGTCTCCGCGGGGATCTCGACCCCCGGGTTGACCAGCCAGTCCTGGACGCGCACTGCGGGTTCGGGTGCGCTCAGGCCGGGAGCGACCTCGGCCTGGGGTTCGAAGATCACCAGGGCCGCGGAGACGATCCGAGCGACTCGGGGGTCTCGGGAGGTGGTCTCCAGGTCGAAGCCGACTCGGCGGCCGAGGTGCCATGAGTCGCCGTTGGCGGGGAGGTCGAAGAGCATCGGGTTGTCCACACCTCCAGACTATCCCGGTCCCATGACATGTCTGCGACGGTCATGCGGGCCGGGACCTGCGTGTCACACCGCTCTGGTTGAATGACTGGCATGGAGTTCGATGAGTCCCAGCGCCAGGTCCTCGCCGCCGTCGCCGAGCCCGGCCACGGCCCGATCCTGGTGCACGGCGGACCAGGCAGCGGCAAGTCCACGCTCGCGGTGGAGCTGGCCCTGCGTCACCTGGAGTCCGGCCAAGACTCCCATCGACTCCTCGTGCTCTCACCCACCCGGGCGACGTCGGCGGCGCTGCGCGACGAGATCGAGACCTCCTGGGCGCGCCGGGACACCAGCGGCCGCGGCGGCTCCCTCTCCGAGCAGCCGTCGCGTTCCTTCTCCTCCTACGCCTTCTGGCTGCTGGGCGAGGCCCGCCGCCGCGAGATCCTCACCTTCCGCGCCCGCCAGCCACGCCTGCTCTCCGGTGCGGAGCAGGACAGCATCATTCGTCAGCTGCTGGCACCGGACCCCGCCACCGGGCTGACCACGATCAGCTGGCCGGCCGCACTGCAGGAAGCGGCAGGCACCGACGGATTCCGCAAGGAGATCCGCGAGCTCTTCGACCGCGCCGCCGAGTACGGGGTCTCGCCGGAGCGCCTGCGCGCGCTGGCCGAGTCCTGCCGTCGCCCCGAGTGGCGGGCCGCGGCCGACCTCTACGAGCAGTACCGGGAGGATCTCGATGCCGGCTCCAACGCGGACGCCTTCGACCCCGCCGGGCTGATCAACGAAGCCTGCAACCTGTTGGAGGAGAACCCTCAGCTGCTCGAGGACGAACGCCTGCGCCTGCGCCGGATCATCGTCGACGACATCCAGGAGGCCACTCCCAGCGTCTTCCGTCTGCTGCGGCTCGTCGGCGCCGGTGGGGACGTCGTCGCCTTCGCGAATCCGGAGACGGCGGTCCAGGGATTCCGCGGCGCCCGTCCGGACAAGCTGCGCAATTGGACGACATCTCCGCAGCGTCTCAGCTCCGAGGCCGCCGCCGGACTGGATCCGGAGACCGACCTCGACGTGGACGGCATCGTGCGCCGCAGCGTCTCCGGGGCGATGACGCCGGATCCGCACGGTGGACTGCCCGGGGCAGAGCCTGCAGTCATGGTGCTGGAGGAGAACCACCGGATCGCGCCGGCGCTGGGCCGGGTCTACGCCCGGGTGCTGCGTCGGCTGGCTCCGATCGGACCTCAGTCGGCCCGCAGGCGATGGGAGGATCTGCTGGCGGCCGGTGGTGAGGACGTCGGCCAGGGCACCAGCACTCACGACGGCGAGGAGGACGACGCCGTCCCCGGCTCCTGCGCTGTGGAGGTCGTGCCCCAGGACTATCTGGCTGAACAGTTCGTGCTCCAGGAGGTGCTCGACCGGCATCACCGGGCCGGAGTGCCCTTCGAGGAGATCGCCGTCATCGCCCGCAACGGGACCATGCTGACGCGTCTGGTGCGCATGTTCCAGGCCCAGGGCGTCCCGGTGCGGCAGTCGATGAGCGACGTCATCCTCAACCAGGAGCCCGGTGTGGCGCCGCTGCTGCAGGTGCTGAGCATCGTCGCTGACCCGGAGGCCAGGGAGGTCGAGCTGCCGGAGGTGCTGGTGCTGCTCACCAGCCGCTACGGGGATGCTGACTCGATGTCACTGCGCAGCCTGCGCCAGGTGCTCCGGCAGCAGGAGCGCCGCAGCGTCGAGGGTGAGCCGCGCAGCTCGGACGAGCTGCTGTGTGCGGCGATCAACTCCCCGGAGGATCCGGTCGTCGCCGCGGTGCGTGCCCAGGAGCGATACCGGCACCTCACCCGCGGGGTGGAGCGTATCGCCGCGATGATCCGTGCCGGGCGCACGGCCTTCGACGCCGCCGCCGGGCCTGAGGAGCTGCTCTGGGAGATCTGGGATGCCGCCGGGGTCAGCGCCCACTGGGCGGGGGTCTCCCGCAAGCCCACCGCTGAGGGTCGGGTCGCGGACCAGGACCTCGACGCCGTGATGGCGCTGTTCCAGGCCGCCGAACGCTTCGCCGACCAGAACCCCGGGGCGACCCCGCAGGCCTTCGTGGACCACATGGAACGCCTCGAGCTGCCCATGGACACCCTGGCGAAGACCTCCGCAGGCGACCATGCCGTGGAGGTGCTCACTCCCGCCAGTGCGGCCGGGCGGGAGTTCGACACCGTGATCCTCACCGGTCTGCAGGAGGGAGCCTGGCCGAACCTGAACCCGCGGGGCCAGCTGCTCGGCAGCGGGCAGCTGGTCGACGTCGTCGAGGGGCGTACCGACGCTGCGGCCCAGTCGCCGCTCGTGAAGCGGATGAACGTGCTGCAGGACGAGTACCGCCTCTTCGCCTCGGCGGTCTCCCGCGCGAGGCGACGCCTCTTCGCAGTGGCCGTCCACGGGCAGGAGGAGAGCCCCTCGATGCTGCTGGACCTGGTGGTCCCGCCCGATGAACGCTCCTCCCGCGGCTCGGCCATTCCGCGACCCATCACCGCACCGCGGCTCATCGCGGAGCTGCGCCGTCACCTGGAGGACAGTGTCCAGCGGGAGCTCGACGGCGCTGAGGCCGGTCCCGCGGTTGTCCAGGAGCGGGAGGCTGCCGCTCGGGCACTGGCCCGTCTGGCTTCAGCCGGCCTCACCGGAGCCGACCCGGACCAGTGGTGGGGGCTGCCCGAGCTCAGCACCGATGCGCCGTTGCTGGAGCCCGAGGAGGTCGTGCGGGTCTCGCCGTCGAGCGTGCAGACCGCCGTCGAGTCGCCGCTGCAGTGGTTCACCCAGGCCGCCGGGGGAGTGGAGCCCACCGACTTCACCCGCATGCTGGGCTCGCTGATCCATGAGATCGCCGAACACCACCCCACAGAGACCGACCTCGAGGTGCTGCACCGGGAGCTGGAGGACCGGTGGCACACTCTGGGACGCGATGAGGGCTGGGAATCCGAGAAGGACCGGCTGCGGGCCGAGCAGATGATCGGCAAGCTGGCCCAGTACTATCGCGCCGTCGAACGCGACGGCCGCGAGGTCGCGGCCCGAGAGCTGAAGGTCGAAGCGACCCTGGAGGTCCCCGCGGGCGAGCCCGACCGTGACGGTGCCGAAGCTCCCGGGCGTCGCACGGTCCAGATCCGCGGTGTGATCGACCGGGTCGAACGCTCCGCAGACGGCCGGCTGTTCGTCATCGATCTGAAGACCGGAAAGACCAAGCCCGGCAAGAAGGACATCACCACCCATGCGCAGCTGGGGGCCTACCAGCTGCTGGTCTCCCTCGGCGCTGTCGATGCGGGCCTGGCCGGTGACGCGAGCGCAACCGGAGACGACGGAGACCAAGGTTCGCCGGACGCTGCCTCCCCGTCCCTCGGCGCTGCGCTGCTGCACGTCGGCACGCCGGTGGCGCAGCTCGACCTCCAGGGACAGCCCGCTCTGTCCGAGGACGAGGACTGGCCGGTCCAGCAGGTCACTCTGGCGGCTCGGGTGATGTCCGGGTCCCGCTTCGACGCCTACCACCCCAATGGCCAGCAGTCCTGCCGCATCGGGGCACTCTGCCCGCTCTGCGAGAACGCGAAACAGGTGACCCAGCCATGAGCACACCGACGCACACCACGACCACGGGGGAGACCATGACTGCCCGCCCTGCGGTGCGCTATACCGCCTGTGACATCGTCGACGCCCTGCAGCGGGACGTCCCGCCGGAGAAGCGTCTCTATCCCACCGCCGAACAGCAGGCTGTGATCGAGGCCGGAATGGATCCGATGCTCGTGGTCGCCGGCGCGGGCTCCGGGAAGACCGCCACCATGGCTGATCGAGTGGTGTGGCTGGTGGCCAACGGCATCGTCCGGCCGGATCAGATCCTGGGGGTCACCTTCACCAAGAAGGCCGCTGGAGAGCTGAAGGAACGGATCGCCGGACGGCTCCGCCAGCTCGTCGACGCCGAGCTGATCGCCCCGGAGGACATCGTTCCCGCCGAGCTGGTGGAGTCGGCCCGCACCCAGTCCCTCTCGGATCTGCTGGCCCCGGCGGTGTCGACCTATCACTCCTATGCGAACACTCTGGTCAGCGAATACGGACTTCAGATCGGCCTGGAGCCGGAGACCCAGCTGGTCGGTGAGGCCAAGGCGTGGCAGATGGTCCACCAGATCGCCAGCAGCTATGAACGTGCCCAGGTGCTGGTGGAGGCGGATCAGTCCGCCGGCAGCCTGGCCGGGTATGTCATGCAGCTCGCCTCGGACTGTGCGGAGCACCTCCGCACCCCCGACGACGTCGAGGCACACCTGGGTGAGGAGCTGGCCCGGGTGGATTCCTGGCTCGCCGCGGGGGCGAAACCCAACAAGGGGCAGGCCGGACTGGTCCAGAACCTCCGGGTGCGACGCGAGATGGCCGAATTGGTGCGCCGTTTTCAGGAGGCCAAGCATCGCGAGGGGTTCATGGACTTCGGTGACCTGCTGCGATTCGCCGCACAGATAGCCATGGAGGTCCCCAGCGCCGGTGAGGCGGAGCGGGAGAAGTACAAGGTCGTGCTGCTCGACGAGTTCCAGGACACCTCGTACGCCCAGCTGGCCCTGTTCAGCAGTCTCTATGGCACCGGCGGCTCAGGGGAGGGGGTCGGGCACGCCGTCACCGCGGTGGGGGACCCGAACCAGTCCATCTATGGGTTCCGTGGGGCCTCGGCCGGGCAGCTCTTCGACTTCCCGCAGTCCTTCCCCGCATTGGACCCGCAGACCGGCGACCGGCGGCCGGCCGATCTGCTGCAGCTGACCGTGGCGTGGCGCAACGGGCGCAGCATCCTGGATGTCGCCAACCGGATGGTAGAGCCGTTCCGACGGGACTCGGCGGATTCTCTGGGCAAGCCCTGGAGGCAGCACAACGCTCATCTGCGGGACCAGCTCAAGCCGCTCAGCTCCCCGTCCGGCGCGGCCGATGGCACGGTGAGCTACGGCTGGTTCGCCTCACAGGCCGAGGAAGCCGGTGCCATCGCGGCGCAGCTGGGGGAGGCCTTGGACGTGCCGGACGCTTCGGCACGGCCCAGCTGTGCGGTGCTGGCCCGTACTCGGGCGCAGCTGGGGACTGTGGCGGAACATCTGCGGGCCGCGGGCATCGAGTATGAGCTGGTGGGGCTCTCGGGCCTGCTACGGACCCCGGAGGTCGCGGAGGTGCTGGCCTATCTCCGCGTCATCGCGGACCCGGGCCGCTCGGATGCGCTGATCCGCATCCTGGGCGGTGCGCGCTACCGGATCGGTCCGAAGGACCTCGTCCAGCTGCAGCGCTCGGCGCGTGACCTGGAGGGCTTCCGACAGCGTGTCGACAGCGGCGGCGAAGTGCAGAGCGAGTCGGCCGACGCCCCGGATGCCGAGGACCGGTATGAGTCCACGGTCCTGGAGATGGACGAACGGTCGTCTCTGGTGGAGGCTTTGGAGCGGCTGCGGGACGCCCCAGAGCAGGCGGAGCGTCTGGGACTCTCGGCGGAAGGGCACCGCCGGCTGCTGCTGGCCAAGGAGCAGATCCGTCGCCTGCGGCAGTGGGCCGGACTGGACCTGGGCGTGCTGATCCAGCGGATCGTCAGTGACACGGGCCTGGATGTGGAGGTCGCGGCCCGCCCCTGGGAGGAGCAGCACTACGCGACTCGGCAGCTGGACGCGCTGATCGATGAGGCGGAGGGCTACGCCTCCACCGAGACCACGCCGGATCTGCGCAGCTTCTTGGACTGGCTCGATGCCGCCGAGGAGAAGGAGCGGGGGCTCGAGCAGGCCGACATCGAACCCCAGGAGGGCGCGGTGCAGCTGCTGACCATCCATGCCTCGAAGGGCTTGGAGTGGGACGTGGTCGTCGTCGCCGGGCTGCGGGAGGAGAAGTTCCCCACTCAGCAGACGGACCGGTGGACCGGGAAGAAGGGGATGCTTCCGGCCCGGCTGCGGGGTGACCGGCTGAGCATTCCGCAGTGGGAGTCGGATCAGGACACCTTGCAGGAATGGGCTGTGGCCGCCGGTGCCGGGACCTTGAAATCGTTCACGGACGAGAACTCCGTCTACTCGCAGGACATGGAGGACTTCAGCCGGGAGGAGGAGCGTCGCCTGGCCTATGTGGCCGTCACCCGGGCGAAGAAGCTGCTGATCTGCACAGGAGCGTGCTTCTACGCGCATACCAAGGGCAAGGGGCCCTCGGAGTTCCTGGAGGAGATCCGCGAGGTCCTCGACGCCGGCGGTGGGGCTGGGCAGAACCAGTTGGCGTGGGCCGAGGTCGAGGACATGACGTCCAACCCGTTGGCGGGGCAGATGTTCGGGGCGCACTGGCCCTATGATCCGCTGGCGCCGATGCCCATCGCCCGCTATCAGGAGCAGAAGGCGCCCGAAGGTGAGGCCCGGCTGGCGACCAAGGAGCAGATCGACGCCCCGGCGCAGGATCCTGGACGCCGTCCGGCACTCACCCGCGCCGCGGAACTGGTCCGGCAGGCCAGGGGACGGGAGGCGTACTCGAGCGAGGGCGAGCTGACTCCGTGGGAGCAGGAGGCCCAATGGATCGTGGACCGGGCCCGCGCTCAGCAGCGGGGCAGCGGGTTGTCGGCGTTCCCTGCGCACATCAGTGTCTCTGGAGTGGTGGGCATGGCGCGCAATGCGAAGGGGATGGCGGAGTTCGCACGTCGCCCGGTGCCGGTGAAACCGTCTCAGGCGGCCCGCCGTGGCACGGTGATGCACGAGTGGATCGAGGAGTTCTACGAGACGCGCAGTCGCCTGCCGGACATCGAGGAGCCCGGGCGTGGAGACGAGGAGCTCGACGACGCTTTCGACCTGGCCCGGGTCAAGGAGCAGTTCACCCGGACCGAGTGGGCGCAGCGGCAGTTGTACGCGGCCGAGATCCCGGTGGAGACCTCCATCGACGGCGTGGTGGTCCGCGGACGTATTGACGCCGTGTTCGGGCGGACCGAGGACGGCCGCGACCTCACCGCTGCGGACCAGCACCGCTGGGAACTGATGCCTGGAGAGGAACGCGACGCCCAGATGCGCCGCTGCACCTGGCACCTGGTGGACTGGAAGACCGGCATGGTCCCCACCGGCAAGGACCTCACCGAGAAGCAGCTGCAGCTAGCCGTCTACCGGCTGGCCTTCCACCGGCTCTACGGAATCCCGCTGGACCAGATTGAGGCATCGTTCTTCTACGTGGAGCGCGGGGTGACCGTGCCCGGTGAGGACCTCCCCGAGGCCGAGGCCCTGGAGAACCACATCCGGTCCGCTAGGGGATTTTTCAATGCAGAAGCGTAGCCGTTGTCTCGCTTCTCAGATGATTTCTCATGGCCTAAGGTAAAGGATATGACCTTGCCAATTCCCGATGGTTCGGCGCTGAGTACCGGTTTGGCGCAGGATCTGGATTTTCGTCGGTTGGCTTTCGGCTGGCTCGAGCAGAGAACAGAAGGAGGGGCGAAGCCTCTCAGCCGTGGAGAGATTCAGGAGTTCAAGGGGCATCGCCCCGAGGCTAGACACCATCTAATTCTTCAGGAGGGTATCTGGAAGCCTGCGGAGCTATTGGGGACTCTCTCCGTGACGACCGGACTGCCGCACGGACGGAAAGATCGGACCATCTACCATGACGAGATGTCTGGTGGGCTTGTGGATTATCAGTTCACCGCTTCTCCCAAGAAGCAACACCAGAACAAAGGTCTCGTCCAAGCTGCCGAGCTCAATCTTCCCGTCATCTACTTTCGAGGCACTGTATCTGGGGCATTCGACGTCTACTTCCCCGTGTATGTCCAGATTCCTCCGGGACGCCGTACGGCGCTATTGGATCTCACCTCCCGGTCCCTTCCTACGGGACTCGTCGACTTCGGCTACTCCGGTTCCTTAATTGAGGTCGACCCTGAACATGGTGAACGTACTGTGCGTTCGCGCTTGCACCAACGGGACTTTAGGGCCAATGTGATGACTGCGTACCAGAAGCATTGCGCGGTCTGCACCTTGGGCCATTCGAAACTGCTCGACGCCGCGCATATCGTTGAAGACAGTCAAGGCGGACGACCGGAGATCAGCAACGGTCTCGCACTGTGCAAGATCCACCACGCCGCATACGACTCCAACATCATGGGGATTTCGCCCGATCATCGGATTCACATCCGCCGAGACATCCTTGAGGAAACCGACGGGCCCATGTTGCGGCATGGTTTGCAGGACCACGAAGGTCAGCAACTGCGGGTTCTTCCTGCGAATCGCACATGGCACCCGGATCGAGAAGCCCTGGCGGAGCGTTTCGATACATTCAAGACGGCGACGCCGCTAGGTTAGGTCACAATCATGCCCGAAGGTGACAGCGTCTTCCGCGAAGCGGCCATGCTCCACGAAGCACTGGCCGGCCGCACCCTGCTCTCCACCGACTTCCGAGTACCCGCCTTCGCCACTGTCGACTTCTCCAGGCAGAGGGTGGACCGGGTCCAGGCGCGAGGCAAGCACCTGCTGATCACCGTCGGTGACGCCGTCGTGCATTCCCATCTGAAGATGGAGGGTACCTGGCACGTCTACCCACGCGGTACCGGTGGGCCAGGAGCCAGACGAGGGGGACCCCGATGGAAGCGCCCCGCCCATACCGCCCGATGCGTGCTGACCGCCGAACATCACCAGGCGGTCGGCTTCTCCTTGGGGGAGCTGCACGTCTTCACCCCCGCCGAGATGGATGAACACATCGCCCATCTCGGCCCTGACCTGCTCGGAGAGGACTGGAACGCAGCCGACGCCGCACGCCGGATGGGCTCCCAGCCGGACCGGGCCATCGGCGTCGCGCTGCTGGACCAGCGCAATCTGGCCGGGGTCGGCAACGTCTACCGCAGTGAGATCTGCTTCCTCGCCGGCGTCCACCCGGACACCCCGATCGGCGCAGTCCCGGATCTGAGCCGGATCATCGACATTGCCCATCGGCTGCTGCAGATCAACAAGCTCCGCGGCCGCCGGAGCACCACCGGCACACCGACCGCAGCGGTGCAGTACTGGGTCTACGGGCGAGGCGGGAAGCTCTGCATGCGCTGCCAGAGCCGCATCATCCGGTCCCACTCTGGGGAGGAGTCCCAGCGACGCGCAGCCCAGGAGGACCGGGTCATCTACGTCTGCCCGACCTGCCAGCCATCACCCGGCCAGCCGAGCTGAGCAGGCTTCTACACGACGTACCCAGCACCGCACCAACCCGGAGGGACTCAGCCCTGCGCCTGCTCCCGCCGGCTCAGCCAGATGACGTACCCGGCGATCAGCACACCCACCGCGGCGGCGGCGGCGCCGACATAGCTGGGTGCGCGCAGGCCCCACCCAGCGTCGATCACCGAGGCCCCGATGATCGCGCCCAGGGCGTTGGCGGCGTTGAAGGCCGAATGATGCAGGGAGGCGGCCAGCTGCGGGGCCCGCGGGGCCGAGTCGATCAGGTAGGTCTGCATCGAAGGACTCAGCGCAGAGGCTGAGGCGCCCACCAGGAAGAGGAACACCAGGGCCAGCAGCGCAATGTGCGCCGTGGCGGCGAAGAGCACCATGAACACGGAGATGAGCGCCATCGAGATGATCACCGTCCCCAGCACGGACTTGTCCGCCGCCCACCCGCCGATGAAGTTCCCGACCACCATGCCGACGCCGTACAGACCCACCACATAAGGCAGGTAGCGGGCATCCAGCAGGGCCACATCCGTCATCACCGGGGAGATGTAGGAGTACAGGGCGAACATGCCGCAGAACCCGACCACGGCCAGCAGGATCCCGACCCAGAGTCGCTGGGACTTCAGCCCCTTGAGCTCTCCCTTCATGGAGGCATGCTTCGAGGGCATCTGCCGGGGCGCGAAGGTCGCCACCGCCGCCATGGTGATCAGCGCCAGCACCATCACGATGGCGAACATCCACCGCCAGCCGAACTGCTGACCGGCCCAGGTCACCACCGGTACGCCGATCACATTCGCGATCGCCAGACCACCCAGCACCGCGGCGATCGCCTTCGAGCGCCGCGTGGGTCCCGCCATCTGGGCAGCCATCAGCGCGGCCACCGCGAAGTAGGCTCCATGCGGCAGGCCCGAGATGAATCGCGCCGCCAACATGGTCTCGTAGTTCGGAGCCAGCAGGCTCAGCCCATGGCCCACCACGAACAGCGCCAGCAGGAACAGCGCGTACTTCCGCCGCTCACGGGTCGCCCCGGGAAGGGCCAGCAGCGGAGCACCGACCACCACGCCGAGCGCGTAGGCGCTGATCAGATGCCCACCCTGGGGGATGGTGATCTCCAGATCAGCCACCGCCTCCTGCAGCAGCCCCATGATGGCGAACTCGGTGACACCGATCGCGAATCCGCCCAGGGACAGCGCCACGATCGCGATGACGATCTGGCGTCGGGAGAATCGCGGATCCTCCGTCACCAGGGGAACGTCGCTGGTGGCAGGGTGCGCGGAGTCGTGCTGAGGAGTGCGGGTGGAGGTCGGCACAGAGAATCCCCTCGATCAATCAGGTGTGCACGCCAGGGGAGGCGCGGGATACAGGTCTGCGTTCGTCAGAAGAGAGCACACCGATGTGCTGAACACGCAGGCGACAACTCGGCCGGAGGCGGGCCCATTCCCCGCAGAAGGGGAGATTGCTGTCACAGCACAGGGCATGTCACTCGATCGACGGCGGCCGGTGCATGCCGTGACGGCGGTGCGTCGCCCCGCTGGCCCAGGGGAAGCGAGCCAGCGCAGCAGCGCGCACCGGTCAGGAACCCGGCGGGCGAAGCCCCGGGTAGGTCGAGTAGATCGCGCTGCGGGGGGAGGAGCCCGACGACGGCGACGCCCCACCCCCGTCGGTCGGCTCGGACGAGTCGGAGTCCTCCACTGACGCCTCCCGCTTCGAGCTGCCCCGAGCTGTCGGCTCCACGGCGGTGGCTCCCTGCTCGCCGGACCCGTGGGATGGAGACGCATCGCCGCGGGCCTCGTCGGGAACGTCGGCGGGCGGGACCACCGGGTTCGTGCCGGTGTCGGCGCTGGGAGCCGACCGTGCGCTGTCCGCGGACTGGGCGGGGAAGAAGTTCTTCTGCTTGGCGCGTTTCTCGGACTCCGCATCGGCCACGATCGGCAACGACCCGGACTCGGGCCGCCGTGACTGCTCCTCGGCAGTCTCCGGCACCGGAGAGATCGTCCCGGTCGGGGTGTCGTCCTCGTCCAGGAAGAGCGAATCATCCACGACGCGGGGAATGTCCCCGGTGGGCTGCTCATCCGCGGCGGCGGAGCGCGTGGAGGCGGCACCGTCGTCCACAGGGGAAGCGGGGGAGACCGGAGAAGAGGGGGACTCCGGAGAGCCAGGAGAGGCCGGCGACGCCGGGGACGCCGGGGACCCCGGGGACACGGCGGGGAGCTGGCCGGTCGGGGCGTCGTCGTCGAGCGCAGACTCAGCCGGAGCCGTCGCCGGCTCGTCGCCGCCGGAGGCCTCGGGCTCATCGCCAGGCTCTCCTGCGCCCTCCTCTGCGGCCTCCGAAGGGGAGGGCGCCGAGGAGTCCTCGGCAGAAGCATCGGTGATGACCACCGGCTCATGGTCATCCGCGCCGGACTCGGCCCACTCGCCGGTGTCAGCCACCGTGGCGGCTGCTCCGGCACGGGCCACCGGCCGCGAGTCCTGCTCCGTGGCCGGTTCCTCTCCCTGCATCGGGGTCAGTGAGATCGGCTGTCCGCCGTGGGCCTCAATGTCCTCCACCAGCTGACGCAGCAGGCCCCGTGCCTCTTCGACCATCTCCTGGTTCTCGGTGGCGTGACCGCGCACCAGCCACTGGGCCAGCGCGAACTCAGCGGTCAGTGCCGCCCGGCGCATCAGGTAAGGGTCGCTCGGGCCCCTGCGGTGCTGCTGATAGGAGGTCAAAACCGCCTGGGCGAAATCAGGATCGGGGGCGGCGGCCAGCCACGCGAAGTCATCCGCCGGGTCACCGATGTGCAGATCGGTCCACCCGGTCACCGCCACCACGCGCTCGCCCTCGACGAGCAGATTGTCCTCGTGCAGATCCCCGTGGCCCACCGTCGGAGTGAAGTCCCACAGGAGCTTCTCCTCCATGGCATGCTCCCAACGGCGCAGCAGCGAGGAGGGGATCTGGCCGGTGGTCGCGGCCTGGTCGAGCTCGTTGAGCCGCCGCTGGCGGAACCGCTCGGCCGAGTAGCGGGGCAGATCCGCATGGTCCACCACGGACTCATCCAGATCGTGGATCGCAGCGATGGTGCGGCCGACGTCCCCGATCACCTCGGCACCGCTGGCGGTCAGCTCCTCCAGCTCGAGGGTGCGTCCCGGCAGATGGTTGTACACGAAGGTGCGCATCTCACCGCGCCGCACCGCACCCGCCACTGACGGCACGCGAAAGGGAAGCTCCGCGCGGATCGCCGTGGAGAAACCACGCAGCACCTGCAGCTCGGTCTCCAGACGCATCGCCGCCTCCTGATGCTGCGGAGAACGGATGCGCCAGCGGTTGCCCTCGGAATCGATGACGATCGCCGAGGTGAAGTCCCGGGCGTCGTCGGCGACGGCGGCCACTCCCGTCGGGGAGAGGCCCGGCACAGCGGCGGTGGCCAGAGCCGCCAGTTCCATCGATGTCCATCGCACGGTCACCAGCGTATGGTCTCCTGATGCTCCTGGTCCGCTAGGGCACGCCGTGTTCCGGAACTTCTGTCATACCTGCCACAGCGCGTGGGCGGCGCCCCGGCCGACGCCGGGAGCCCGACTGGTCCGGAGAGGGCAGACCTCCTCGGACGCGTCCTCAGCAGTCACCGGTGAGCGCTACGGTAGATCCATGCAGTCTGCACCTGGTGTCCTCGACCTCCCGCTGTCCCGGCCGCGCATCGACCGCCGCGACCAGGACCGCCAGCGCCCCGACTGGCTCGCCCAGGTGTGGCAGTCTCCGGGCACCCGTGTCCTGCGGCTCGACGACGGCCGCGCGCCCGTGCGGGACGAGGCCGTCGCATCGGACGCTCCGGTCGCAACCCTCGGGCGGGACGGCGCACCGTCCCGCCCCGCCCGCCTGCGACTGGACCTTCGGGCCCCGCACGGGATGCTGCCTGCGGATGCCGTCTACCTGGGTGCGGACGGCACGGCAGCCGACGGGTCACCGCGTCATCTGGTAGCCGTGCCCGCGCCCGGCGAGGCCCATGACGGCGAACCGGCTCCATCGCGCACCGGCCACGCGGACAGCGGGGTCATGCGCCGCGAGACCGACGCCACCGAGGCAGACGGCCGACCCTCGGTCCGCTGGGCTGATCTACGCAGGGCCGGCGCGCAACTCGACGCCCTGGAGGCCGAGCTGCTCACTCAGGCCACCGCTGTGCTGAACTGGCACGCCACCTCCCCCTTCTGTCCCCGATGCGGCTCCGCCACGGAGATCCGCAGCTCGGGCTGGATGCGACGGTGCCCCGCCTGCGGGGCGGAGCACTTCCCCCGCACGGATCCGGCCGTGATCACCGCCGTCGTCGCCCCTGATGACACGCTTCTGCTGGGGTCGGCCACCCGCTGGGACGCTCGCATGTACTCGACCTTCGCCGGATTCGTGGAGGCTGGCGAGTCCCTGGAGGACGCCGTGGTCCGTGAGGTCGCCGAGGAGGCAGGGGCCACAGTGGAGCGCGTCGAGTACATCGGTTCCCAGGCCTGGCCGTTCCCACGCTCGCTGATGCTCGGGTACCTCGCCCACGCACGGGACACCCAGGCCCGTGCCGACCAGGACGAGATCCGCGACGTTCGCTGGTTCACCCGCACCGAACTCCACGAGCAGGTCGCCGGAGGGCACGTGGGCATCCCGCCCCGATCCTCGATCTCTCGGGCGCTGATCGAACACTGGTACGGTGACACGTTGCCCGACGTCGACATCTGGAGCAGAGGAGTGCGATGACCTCGTCCCCGTCCGACCCCCAGGCTCCGGACGCGGTCCTCGACGGGCTCGACGAGGAGCAGCGCCAGGCCGCCAGCACCCTGAGCGGACCGGTGTGCATCCTCGCCGGTGCCGGGACCGGCAAGACGCGGGCGATCACCCACCGCATCGCCTACGGGGTCCGCGCCGGCGTCTACGACCCTCACCGGCTGCTCGCGGTCACCTTCACCGCCCGGGCAGCGGCCGAGATGCGCTCCCGGCTCAACGCCCTGGGTGCCCCCGGCGTGCAGGCCCGCACCTTCCACGCCGCGGCCCTGCGCCAGCTGCAGTACTTCTGGCCGATGGCCATCGGCGGGGTCATGCCGGAGATCCTCGACCACAAGGTCCGGCTGCTCACCGAGGCCGCCCGGCGCCTGCACATCACCACTGACCGGGCCGCCCTGCGCGACCTCGCCTCCGAGATCGAGTGGGCCAAGGTCTCCACCCTGACCCCCGACTCCTACCTGGAGCTCGCCGGGGACCGCCCTCCGCCCGGGGGAGTGGACCTCCGGACCTTCGCCAAGCTCTACCAGTCCTATGAGGACGTGAAGCTGGACAAGCACCTCATCGACTTCGAGGACGTGCTGCTGCTGACCGTGGGCATGCTCGAGGACGACGAGCGGGTCGCCGCCCAGGTCCGCCAGCAGTACCGGCACTTCGTGGTCGATGAGTACCAGGACGTCTCCCCGCTGCAGCAGCGCCTGCTGGACCTCTGGCTCGGCGGCCGCGAGGAGCTGTGCGTGGTGGGAGACGCCTCCCAGACGATCTACTCCTTCACCGGTGCGACCCCCGACTACCTGTTGAAGTTCACCCGACGCCACCCGGAGGCCACGGTGGTCCGGCTGGTCCGCGACTACCGCTCCACCCCTCAGGTGGTGCAGATGGCCAACGTGCTGCTGGCCGACCGCACCCGGGAACAGGCGCGGATCCGCACCCAGCTGCAGGCCCAGGGCGAGTACGCGCCCTCCTGGCCGGACCCGCTGCGGCTGATCTCCCAGCGTGAGCACGGCCCCACCCCCTCGGTGACCCAGCACGCCGACGACGACGCCGAGGCCCGCTGGATCACCGAGCAGATCGGCGCCCTGCAGGAGAAGGGCGTGCCGCTGAGCGAGGTGGCGGTGCTCTACCGCACCAACGGGCAGTCCCAGGCCTTCGAGCAGGCGCTGACCTCGGCGGGGATCTCCTATCAGCTGCGTGGCTCGGAGCGGTTCTTCTCCCGCCGCGAAGTCCGCGAGGCGCTCGCCGCGCTGCGTACCTCCTCCCTGGTGGAGGAGGGTGAGGACGGTGTGCCGAAGACGGTGCGGAACATCCTCTCCTCCCACGGCTGGCGTCGCGAGGCCCCCGAGGGCACCGGAGCAGTGCGGGAACGCTGGGAGTCGATGGCGGCGCTGGTCGGACTCGCCGACCAGATCCACGCCGGCAGGGAGGCGCTCGGCAAAACCCTGACCATGCGGGAGTTCACCTCCGAGCTGGACGAGCGCTCCGCTGCCCAGCACGCCCCCACTGTCGAAGGGGTCACGCTGGCCTCACTGCACTCGGCCAAAGGGCTGGAGTGGGACGCGGTGTTCCTGGCGGGGCTCAACGAAGGCCTGATGCCGATCACCTTCGCCAAGACCCAGCGGGAGGTCGACGAGGAGCGGCGGCTGCTCTACGTGGGCATCACCCGCGCCCGCAAGCATCTCTACATGTCCTCCGCGCAGGCCCGGCACTCGGGCGGCCGCGGCCGGCGCAGCCCCTCCCGGTTCCTGCGTCCGCTGCGCCGGGAGCTCGGACTGGAGGAGCCCACCCGGAAGATCGCACCGTCCTCGGGCGCGGTGAATCCCAATTCCCGTGCGAAGCGGAAGACGGCGACCTGCACCACCTGCGGAATGGTGCTGACCACCGGGACGGAGGTCAAGCGCCGGCGCTGCGAGGACTGCCCCGCACGCTATGACGAGGAGCTCTACGCCCGCCTGCGCACTTGGCGCTCCGCCCACGCCAAGGAGCTCGACGTGCCGGCCTTCGTGGTCTTCACCGACGCCACCTTGGAGGTCATCGCCGAGCGGCTTCCCCGGACTGACGCGGAGCTGCTCGAGGTCCCCGGGGTGGGGGAGCGGAAGCTGGAGAAGCACGGCGAGGCGCTCAAGTCGGTGCTCAGCGAGGCCACCGAGGCACGACGCGGCTGACGTCGCGCCGGCCTGCCCATGCCCGTGACGTGATCCGGAGCGCGACGGAGGCTCACCATCGGCTCACCGCGGGTGGTTCCAGCCGAAGCTGACCCCCTCCAGGAACGCATCGGCCTCCCGGGTCCGCGGGTATCTGGCCACCAGCGCCTGGAACCGGGGGCCATGACCGGGCTCGATCAGGTGCGCCAGCTCGTGGACCAGCACCGCGTCCTGCACCCACAGCGGCATCTCCTGGAGACGCGCGGACAGCCTGATCGTGCCGTCAGTGGAGGTCGTGGAGCCCCAGCGTGTCGACTGCCGGGTGGACCACACCACGCTGGTGGGCTCCGGGATGCCGTCGAGGTGCTGCCGGGAGAGCTCCCTGGCGCGGCGGAGGAGGTCGTCGTCGCTGCGCCGGCGTTGGGCAGAGCGGCGCTTCAGCTTCTGCTGGAAGGCTCGAGCATGCTCGTCCACCTGTGTCCGACTTAGCCGGGACGGCACTCTGAGCCGCAGCCGTCCGTCCACCTGGTCAGCGGTGACGGTGCGTGTCCGCCGGGGCGAACGGATCACCAGGACCTCGGCACCGTCCACCATGATCGTCTGCTCGGCCGGCTGGCCGCCGGAGCCGCTGCGGCGGGTGGTGCTGCGAGGCATCGGTCCTCCTGGAGGGGTCTCGGGCGGGACATGGGATCAGGCGGGGATCAGGCCGGGATCAGGCGGGCAGATCCTCAGGCGAGCAGAGCCCAGTGCGCGAAGAGTCTAACCCTGCGGCCTGTGGATAACTCCGGATGCCCACGGCCGAGTTCTGCCACCATGTCTGCATGGACGTCACGACACCTGCTCTGATCTATCGGCTGCCGCCGGACGCCATCGCCACGGTGCTCGACGAGGCCACTGTGCGCCTGCAGGCCGGAGATGCCTCCGTGCTGGTCGATGGCGACGCCGAGACTGTCCTGGCCGCCACCAAGAGCCTGGCCTGTGGAGTCCCGGTGGCCGCCGCCCCCGAGGTGGTAGAGCAGCTCTGGACCCACGGGGTGCTTCAGCGCGACGACGGCGCCCCCACCGCCGAGCTGCGCCGGGCCCGGCTGGCCATGTCCTGCGTCCTCGTGGACGGTCTCAGTGACTGCGGGGCCCGCCTGGCCGAGCTGCTGGTGGACCTGGGGGTGGGGACGGTGGTGCTGCGTGACGGCACCGAGATCTCCGAGGAGGACGAGGGTGAACGCCTCCGAAGAGGGCGCCGTGGACGCCGGCGGGCCGAGGTTCTCACCGAGCTGCTCCGCGCGTCTGCTGACGGGACGGCCGTGCTGGAGTGCCCGGCCGAGGGCGGTGTCCAGGGTGCTGATGTGCAGGTTCTGGTGCGTGCTGAAGGGGCGTCCTGGCCCTCCCGGGAGCAGCTCCAGGCCCGGCTGCGGGAGACCTCACGGGTGCTGCCGATCAGCGTGGGGGAGCAGGGCGCGCTGCTCGGGCCGGTGGTCGCAGCAGCCGGCCCGTCGCCCTGCCCTGCCTGCCTCGAGAGTCATCGCCCCGGCACAGCAGAGGCGTCGCCCTCAGGGGCCCGATCGACGGGCGGCTCGCCGCTGCCCGGGTTGTGCGCCCACCTGGCGGCTCTGCAGCTCAGAGAGCTTCTGGCGGGGCAGCAGCTCCCGGACCTGACGGACACCGTGATACACATCGACGCCGGCACCGGAACGGTCCGTTCCCGACCGGTGCCACCCGCCGCGGACTGCCCCTGCCGGGCTCAGTCCGAGCTGTTCGGGGTCCCCTCAGAGTCACCAGAGTCACCAGAGCCACTGGAATCGCTGGAGTCACCGGAACTGTCGGAGGTCCCGGGGCCGTCGGAACCAGTCGATGTCGAAGGACCGTCGTAGCCGCCGTCGAGCAGCTTCTGCAGCTCCTCGTCGATGCGGGCCGATTCGGCCTCGCGCTCGGCCTGCCGGGCGAGGAAGCCGTGGGGGTCGTCCAGGTCCTCCTCGGTGGGCTGCACATCTGGGTGCGACCACACCTCGTCGCGACCGGACATCCCGGAGGTCTCCCGCAGATGAGCCCACAGGGCGGCGGCGTCACGAAGGCGGCGCGGGCGCAGCTCCAGGCCCACCAGGGCGGCGAAGGTGTCCTCAGCCGGGCCGCCCACCGCACGGCGCCGGTTCAGCGTCTCGCGCAGCGCCGGAAGCGACTCCAGATGTTCGGCCGCCTGGGCGACGACGTCGTCCACCCAGCCCTCGACCAGGGCCAAGGTGGTCTCGATGCGGGTCAGCGCCGCGTCCTGCATGGGAGTCCGTTCGGGGGTGAACAGACCCTGTGCCAGGACTTCCTGCATGGCCTCCGGGTTGGTGGGATCGATCTGGGAGGCGGCCTCCTCGACCCGGCTCATGTCGATGTGGATGCCGGCGGCGTACTGGGCCACCGCGTTGAACAGATCCTGCTCCAGCCACGGGCAGCGTGCGAACAGCCGCATCCGCGCGGCCTCGCGCAGGGCCAGGAACAGCAGCACCTCCTGCTTGTCCACCTGCAGGCCCTTGCTGAACTCCTCGACGTTCCTGGGCAGCAGAGCCATGGTCTGGCCGGCCAGAGGAAGGCCGATGTCTGAGGAGGAGTGGACCTCCTTGGCCAGCGTGCCCACGGCCTGGCCCAGCTGCATGCCGAAGGCCATGCCGCCCATGGACTGGATCATCCCGCTGATCTGCTCGGAGCCGGCGCCGCCCATCATCGCCTGCATCTCCGGGGGGACCGCCGAGCCCTGCTCGTCGAGCTGTTCCTTGATCGCCCCGGAGAGCGCCTCGGAGACGGACTCGGCCACCGGTTCGGTCAGCCGGCGCCAGGCGTCGAAGGTCTCCTCCACCCACTGCGCCCGGGACCAGGCCTTGCCGATCTGCCCCACCGACTCGAAGCTGGTGGCGCCGTCGAGCCACATGTCAGCCAGGCGCAGGGCCTCGTCGATGGCGCGGCTCTCGGCGGGGGAGACGCTGGGGTCATCCCCGGCGGCGGCCTGTCGGGCCGCCTGCTTGGCCATGTTCCAGTTCACGGGGCCCTGGCGGTCGCCTTCGGAGGAGGACTGCATCGCGGAGAACATGGCCTGCACCTGGCCCATGATCTGCTGCATCATCTGCGGGTCCATCGGCGGCAGGCCCAGCTGCGCGGGGTCGAATCCCTCGGGGAGCTGGGGACCGCCCTGCCCTGGGGTTCCGGTGAAGCCGATCGACGGTCCCTGGCCGGGCGTCGCGGGGCCCTGGGCGGCGTCACCGCCGCCGAAGAGCTGACGGAACATCTCCTCCATGGGGTCCTGGGGCTCACCGCCCTGGTTCTCGTCACGGCCCTCGTCGTCACGGCCCTCGTCATCGCGGCTCCCGCCGCGGCGTCCGGAATCGTCGGCATTCATGAGCTGCTCCCTGACTGGTCGATCAGCATGGGTCTGGAGCTCCAAGACTACTGCCGCCTGTGCGGCGCTGTCTGTGCGCCGTGTGGCCAGTTCGCGGAGGGAGGAAGCGCCTGGTGGGCCGAGTTCGCCGTCGTCGGCGCGTGATGAGACAATGGCCCGGATCACTATGACTGAAAGATTCACATCCCCGGGCCGGCCGTCGGAATCGTCGCGCCCAGGAGACGCTGCAGCCGGTGGGGACCCGGCGCAGCGGCCCGGACCGGCAGAATCCATCCCAGCGCCCTGGGAGGCTGACGCGCTTCCACCCGGGCCCACGCACAGCTGGACCCTGCGTCGCACCGTGCGGCTGGGCGCCGGCCTGGGCGCCGTCGTGCTCGGCGCGGCGCTGTTGGGCACCCCGGCCCCCTATCTGACTGAAGCGCCCGGGCCGGTGTTCAACACCATCGGCGAGTTCGGGGATGAGCCGATGATCAGCATCTCCGGACAGGACACCCACCCCACTGAGGGCGCGCTGAGCATGACCACCGTCTTTGTCAACGGGGCCCCCACCTCCACCGTCTACGTCCCGCAGGTCATCAAGGGCTGGCTGGACCCCAGCGTGGACGTCATGCCGCAGGAGCTCGTCTATCCCTCCGGGACCACCGCCGAGGACGTCCGGCAGATGAACACCGCCGCCATGACCAGCTCCCAGGATCTGGCCACCGCTGCGGCCCTGGACGCCTTGGACATCGATCACAGCCAACGCCTGCGCGTCATCGACTTCACCCCGCAGGCCGCCGACGTCGGCACCACTGACGTGCTGGAGGTCGGCGACGAGGTCCTCGCAGCCGAGGGCGAGCCCGTCACCGGAGTGGAGGGCCTGCGTGAAGTGGTGAACGACGCCGCAGGTCAGCCGGTAGAATTGACGGTGACCAGAGATGGTGAGGACCTCGACGTCGAGGTTCCCACCTATCAGGAGGCCGACGGGGACTACTACGTGGGCATCCTGCTCCAGGGCGACTTCGACTTCCCTGTGGATGTGGAGATCACCTTGGAGGACGTCGGCGGGCCCAGTGCCGGGCTGATGTTCACCCTGGGGATCATCGATCATCTGACCGAGACGTCGATGACCGGCGGGGAGGACTGGGCCGGCACCGGCACCGTGGACCCTGACGGCACGGTCGGCCCCATCGGCGGGATCGCGCAGAAGGTCGTCGGAGCCCGCGACGCCGGGGCGGATCATTTCCTGGTCCCGCGCGAGAACTGCGCCGAGCTCGAGGGCAGGGTCCCGCGCGGACTGGAGGTCCACGGCGTCGACGACGTGGACCAGGCCCGCCAGGTCGTCGAGGCGGTGAGGGACGCGGACGATGCGCTCCTCGAATCCCTCGAGAGCTGCGGGAGCTGACGTCCGGGAAGCCCCGGGCCCGTGCAGCACACAGACGTTCAGACACACCAGCGCAGAACTCCACCAGCAGACCAGCACAACAGCACAACGTCCCGCGCAGGCCGAGCACCGACGGCCCTGACCGGGACGAAGAGAGGGTAGATGTGAGTTTCTCCCAGGGATTCGGTTCGACGAACCCCTTCGGCGGCTCCGGCCTGTTCGGCTCGGGCGGCTCCGACGACGGCGGCTCCGACCGCGGAGGTTCCAGCGGAGGGAGCGGGGGTCCGCAGCGCAGTCAGCGCAGCGGGCCGCGCCGTCCGTCGGCGCTGACGCTAACGATCATCATCATCGCGCTGCTGATCGGCGCGTTCGTCATCTTCTCCGGCTTCTATGCCGAGATCATGTGGTACAACCAGCTGGGCTACTCGGAGATCTTCTGGACCGAGCGCCTGAGCCGGCTGGGCATCTTCGCCGCCGGTTTCGTGGTGATGGGCTCGCTGGTCTGGCTGAGCCTGTTCCTCGCGTTCCGGAGCCGGCCGCAGACCCTGGACCGGCAGATGAACGAGTCCATCCAGCGGTATCAGAACACGCTGACGTCCATGCGCCGGCTGCTGATGATCGGTCTGCCCGCCCTCATGGGCTTCTTCGCCGGGACTGCCGCCTCGGGAGCCTGGGAGGACGTGCTGCTGTTCTTCAACCAGGAGCCGTTCGGGATGACCGATCCGGAGTTCGGCCTGGACTTCGCGTTCTTCGTCTTCACGATGCCCTTCCTCGGCTTCATCAACGGATTCCTGATCTCGGCGGTCCTGGTGGCTGGGATCGCCGGCATCATCTGCCACTACCTCTATGGCGGCATCCGCATCGAGCCCAGCGGCAAGTTCGTCATCGAGAAGGCCGCCCGGTGGCACATCGCCGTGACCGCTGCGGTCTTCGTCGTGCTCCAGGGTGTGAACTGGTGGCTTGACCGCTACGGCACCCTGACCAGCCAGGACGGCAACTGGGCTGGCGCGATGTACACCGATGTCAACGCGGTCATCCCGGCTCAGGCGATCCTCGCGGTGGCCGCAGTGCTGGTGGCCGGCATCTTCATCGTCACCGCGGTCACCGGCCGCTGGCGGTTCAGCATCATCGGTACGGCCATGCTGATCGTGACCGCCATCGTCGGCGGTGCGGTCTACCCGTTCCTGGTGCAGGAGTACCAGGTGCGTCCCTCGGAGCGCACCCTGGAGAGCCAGTACATCGAGCGCAACATGGAGCTGACCCGGTACGCCTACGGGCTGCAGGACATCGAGCAGCAGGGCTATGACGCCGAGGTCTCGGCCGCAGAGGGTGCGCTGGCCGAGGACGCGGCCAACATCCAGAACATCCGCCTGCTGGACCCGAACCTGGTGTCGGCGGCCTTCGGCCAGCTGCAGCAGTTCCGTCAGTACTACGCCTTCAGTGACACGCTGAGCTTCGACCGCTACGAGATCGACGGCGAGAACGAGGACACGGTCATCTCGGCCCGAGAGGTCAACGTCGCCGACGACGCCTCCTGGGTCAACAGGCACCTGATCTACACCCACGGCTACGGACTCGTCGCAGCGAACGCCTCGGCGGTCTCGCCGGAGGGGCGCCCGGACTTCACCCTGCAGGACATCCCCACCCAGGGCGACCTGGCCAGTGATGAGGACTACGAGCCGCGCATCTACTTCGGTGAGAACACCACCGACTTCTCGATCGCGGGGGCTCCAGAGGGTGCGGACCCGATGGAGCTGGACCGTCCGGCGTCGGCGAACTCGGATGCGGACACCGTCTACACCTTCTCCGGCGACGGCGGTCCCTCGGTGGGCAACCTGCTCAACCGGGTGATCTATGCGATCCAGTTCCAGTCCCCGGAGATCCTGCTCTCGGGCGACATGAACGAGGAGTCTCAGATCCTCTACGACCGTCACCCGCGGGAGCGCGTGGAGAAGGTCGCGCCGTTCCTTGAGGTAGACCAGAACATCTACCCGGCGATCGTCGACGGCCGCGTGCAGTGGATCGTGGAGGGTTACACCACCTCGGAGAACTTCCCGTACTCCGCTGAGCAGCAGCTGGAGTCGGCCACCACCGACGCCCTGACCCAGGGCGGGCAGGTCCTCTCCGGGCAGGTCAACTACATGCGCAACTCGGTGAAGGCCACCGTGGATGCCTATGACGGCTCGGTCACCCTCTACGCGTGGGACGAGGAGGATCCGATCCTCAAGGCCTGGGAGAACGTCTTCCCGGAGTCCCTGGAGCCCTACTCCGAGATGAGCGCCGAGCTCATGGATCACGTCCGCTATCCGGAGGACATGTTCCGTGTGCAGCGCGAGCTCCTGGGCCGTTACCACGTGACGGACCCCGGCGCCTTCTACGAGAACAACGACGCCTGGTCCGTCCCGGACGACCCGACCGTCGAGGACGGCACTGTCAACCAGCCGCCGTACTACATGACCCTGCAGATGCCGGGTCAGGACGAGCCGAAGTTCTCGCTGACCTCCACCTTCATCCCGCAGATCACCGAGGGCGCCCAGCAGCGCAATGTGCTCTACGGCTTCCTGGCAGCCAACGGCGACGCCGGCACCGGTGAGGACGGGGAGAAGGCCGAGGACTACGGCGGCCTACAGCTTCTCGAGCTGCCGCGTGACACCGCGGTCCCCGGACCGGGCCAGACGCAGGCGAACTTCGACTCCAACGCCGAGGTCTCCCAGGAGCTCAACCTGCTTCGTCAGGGCGCTTCCGAGGTCATCAACGGCAACATGGTGACCCTGCCGGCCGGAGACGGAATGCTCTACGTGCAGCCGGTCTACGTCCAGTCCACCGGTACGACCGCCTACCCGCTGCTGCGCAAGGTGCTGGTCTCCTACGGTGAGGAGGTCGGCTTCGCCGACAGCCTCGGGGAGGCCCTGGATCAGGTCTTCGGCGGAGACGCCGGTGCCGAAGCGGCCGAAGGTGCCGGAGTCGAGGGTGAAGCCGTCGACGAGGGAGTGGAAGCACCTGTGGAGGACGACGCCACGGCCGAGGACGAGGACGTTCCGTCCCCGACTGAGGATGAGGCCACCACCGAGGATGACGAGGACGAGGCCACCGAGGACGACGACCCCACGGTGGAGGATGCGCCGACCGGTTCTCCGGAGGAGCAGCTGGCTGACGCTCTCGAGCGCGCCAACGAGGCTATGCAGGACTCCCAGCAGGCCCTCGAGGACGGCGACTTCGCCGCCTACGGGGAAGCCCAGGCGGAGCTCCAGCAGGCAGTGGAGGACGCCCTGGCGGCTGAGGAAGCGATCGCCGGCGACTGATCCTCCTCCGGCGCGGCGTCCCGTGATCGGGCCGTCGGAGTCGGGAGCTGAGGTGCTGAGCACGGCCCAGGACGGTGGGGTCGGTTCCCTGAAGAGGGGACCGGCCCCACTGTCGTCTGTGTCCGGGGCGGTCACCTGCGGGGCCGGACTCCCTCACTCGAGGACGGCGCGATGTCCGGTCAGGTCAGGCCGCCCCAGACCGCCTCTGCGCCGCTGTGTCCGGCCAGGACTGTGAACGTCACTGCGGCGATCGCGCTGAGGATCGTGAGCACTCCGAAGACGCTCCGGGCGACTCGGTGGCGGATGAAGAACCACAGCAGGGCGGTCAGCGCCATCGAGGAGGAGGAGTACACCGTGGGCAGCCCCCAGCGGATGTGCTCCTCGGGGGTTCCGACGTAGTCGGTCAGGATCGAGCCGGACTGGTCGGCGACGACGGCGGAGATCGCGCCCAGCACGGCCAGGATCACTCCGAGCGGGCCACAGACTCCGCGCAAGCGGGGCACACAGACGGCCAGCACGAGCAGCAGGGCGGCCAGCGGCACGAGGATCACCACGGCGTGGACCACCAGCGGGTGGATCGGAAGGTCGAAGATCATGAGGGCTCCGGTCGGGTCGCGGGGCGCTGAGGGACCGACGGTACCGGACGCTGACCTGGAGCGTCACGGCTCCATGGCCGAGGAGACGCAGATCACCCCTGGATCGTTCGTCTCGATTTTGCATGCCGCTCACGCACCGGTAAAGTAGGACAAGTCAACGCGGGGTGGAGCAGTTCGGTAGCTCGCCGGGCTCATAACCCGGAGGTCGCAAGTTCAAATCTTGCCCCCGCAACGAGAAGACGAAGGCCCCTGATCGGAAGAGATTCCAGATCAGGGGCCTTCGTGCGTGCCCGGACATCTTACTCCGCGCGGAGCGTCAGGGACGGAGCACTGACCAGCTCCTGACCCGCCGCAGCCCTGCCGCTGGCCCCCGTGTGTGGCCATTGCTTCTCATGGGCATGCGCCACGGCCGACGCTGCTGGGCCGTCAGCGGCGGCCGGACGTGACCTCGTCGTCCCGGACGGCGGCGTAGAGCAGCATGTCCCGCCGTCGGCCTCCGATCTCCTGGTGGCTGCGCAGCAGTCCCTCCCTCACGTACCCGGCACGTTCGGCGGTGCGCACCGAGGCGGTGTTCCAGGGTTCGATGAGCAGCTCGATCCGATGCAGGCCCTCCAGGCTCCAGCCGAAGCGGGTGAGAGCGGCCAGCGCATCTCCGGCCAGCCCGCTTCCTCGTGCCGAGGGAGCCAGCGCGTAGCCGGCGGTGGCGCGTCCGTGGGCGAGCAGGCGCAGCCAGAGGCCGCAGTGGCCCACCGGGGCGTCGTCGGTGTCGGCGATGGTGAAGGCGAAACCCGCCCCTTCGGCATGCCGAGACTGCTGGCGGTGCACCCAGTTGAGCAGCTCCTCCGTGCTGGCGTGGGCCGGCAGCGTGCCGATCAGCGGCACGTAGGGGTCGGTGGACAGCTCGCGGGCCATCACGACGTCGGACTCGCGCACCTCGCGCAGCAGCACCCGCCCATGGTGCGGGGGTTCGGTGGGCCAGGGCGGCAGAGGTTCAGTCTCGGCGGTCATCGGGCGGCGCCCACCGTCGGCTCGGCCACGGCGGGCTCAGTAGATGCTGTTCCGGGTGGAGGAGAGGTTGATGCCCTCTCCGGTGAGCTGGTTCCAGCAGGACATCTGAGAGGGGAACGACGCGCAGGCGAAGAAGCCGTTGGCGGCGGTCTGCCCGTACTGCAGCACCTCCGGCTCATCCTCAGGAGACACCTGGTTCTCGCAGTCAGGCTCCGGCCCCTCGTCCACGCTGATTCGGTAGGTAGTGCCGTCCTCACAGCCCTCAGGGGCCTCGAAGGAGTGGTCCAGCACCCGGCAGCGCAGGGACTCGCCGAGCTCGCAGACCACGTTGCCGGTGGGAGCGGAGAAGGTGGTCATCTCCCGGGCGCCGGTGGCCGGGAAGGCGTAGTTGAACCAGTCGGTGCCCATCCCGCCCACGGCGGTGCTGAGCGCGTCATGCTCGGCCCCCTCGCCGCTGAGCAGCTGGAAGACACGAGCGGCGTAGGGGTCCCCGCACTCGTCCTGGAGGTCCTCCACGACGTCCTGGGAGAGGTCCGCGTGCTCCTGGGTCCACGCGTCCTCCTCGTCGCCGCGCTCAGCCAGGAGCTCGAAGACCTCTGCATCCTGAGCGGGGTCCTCACAGCTGGTCTCCTCCGGGAGATCCTGCAGGGCGGCGCGAGCCTCCTCCACCGTGGGCCCCTCGATCTCGGGCTCCTCAGGAGAGGGCTCCGGCGACTCCTCGGGCTCCGTGGTGGTCTGCTCCGGTTCGGGAGCCGGCGACTGCTCAGCGGCAGGGGTGCTTCGGTCGCCGAGCAGGGTCAGCCCCAGGGCCAGGATCGCCCCGACCGCGATCAGGGGCAGCAGCACAGCCAGGACGATGAAGCCGACCCGGCGCCCTCGTCGCCGCTCTCCGGCTTCCGGGGCGTCCTCGTCCGCAGCGGGGGTCGCCCCGACGGCAAGGACACCAGGATCGTCATCGTGGAGCGGATCTGTATGCGAGTCCTGGGGCTGATCGTCGCCGGGCAGCAGAATCCCGGCCTCCTGCAGATCCGGCTCGGGATCTGGCTCTGGGTCCGGCTCGGACTCTGGCTCCGGCTCCGGTTCAGGGTCAGCTGCCCGCTCCGTGACCGGGAGCTCGTCCTCGGGCCAGAATCGTCGCATCAGGGCGGCGTTGATCGCCGGATCGTCGAGATCCGCGAGAGCCTCGAGCAGCTCGGGGTAGGTGCTCGGGTTCGCGGCGACCTCAGGACGGAGCTCCGGGTGGTTCTCCGCGATCCAGTGCAGAATGTCCCAGTCTGTGGCCGGGTCAGAGGCCATCCGTCTGACGTCGTCGTGTTCAGTCATGCGTTCCTCGGGGCGCGGCGGGCGGGACCGCAGGTGCGGCGATCGGTTACGAGCTTACAAGCCCATGCCGATGAGACGCACCTCACGCGTCCCTGGCGATCTCCACGAACAGACGATGCAGACGGTGATCATCGGTCAGCTCGGGGTGGAAGCTCGTCGCCAGAATCCGTCCCGCACGCAGGGCCACCGGAATGCCTCGTGATTCGGCGAGCACCTGGACCCCCGCTCCGACCTCCTCGACCACCGGCGCGCGGATGAACACCGCCTCCAGCGGCTCCTCCAGACCGACGATGTCGAGCGGTTCGGTGAAGGAGTCCTGCTGACTGCCGTATCCGTTGCGTCGGGCGACGACGTCGAGTCCGCCGATGCGCGGGAAGCCGGCCAGCGCCTCCGGGTCGGCCACCTCTCGGGCCAAGAGGATCAGACCCGCGCAGGTGCCGAACAGCGCCAGCCCATCGTGCTGGGCCTCACGGATGTGCTCCATCATGCGCACCGGGGCGGCCAGCCGCGCCATCGTGGTCGACTCTCCGCCCGGCACGACAAGGCCGTCGAGACCGTCCAGCTCGGCAGGCCGACGCACCGTGCGGACCTCGGCGCCGGAGGCCGTGAGCGCCCGCGCATGCTCGGCCACGGCCCCCTGCAGCGCGAGGACTCCGATCCGCGGGCTCACCAGCCGCGCTCGGCCAGACGGTGCGGGGCCGGGACGTCGGCGACGCTGAGACCGACCATGGCCTCGCCCAGGCCCTTGGAGACCTCGGCGATCACTGAGGGGTCGTCGTAGTAAGTGGTGGCCTTCACGATGGCCTCGGCGCGGGCGGCCGGGTTGCCGGACTTGAAGATGCCCGAGCCGACGAACACCCCGTCGGCGCCCATCTGCATCATCATCGCGGCGTCCGCCGGGGTGGCGACACCTCCGGCGACGAACAGGACCACCGGGAGGCGGCCGTCCTTGGCGACCTTCTTCACCAGCTCGTACGGCGCCTGAAGCTCCTTGGCGGCCAGGTAGAGCTCATCCTCGGCCGTGGACGCCAGCTGAGCGATCTCGGCGTTGATGGTGCGGATGTGCTTCATCGCCTCGGAGACGTCGCCGGTGCCGGCCTCACCCTTGGAGCGGATCATCGAGGCGCCTTCGGTGATCCGGCGCAGCGCCTCACCCAGATTGGTGGCACCGCAGACGAAGGGGACCTTGAACGTCGACTTGTCGATGTGGTGGACGTAGTCGGCGGGGGAGAGGACCTCGGATTCGTCGATGTAGTCCACCTTCAGATGCTCCAGCACCTGGGCCTCGACGAAGTGGCCGATGCGGACCTTGGCCATCACCGGTATGGAGACGGTCTCGATGATGCCGTTGATCAGGTCCGGGTCCGACATGCGGGCCACACCGCCAGTGGCGCGGATGTCGGCGGGCACACGTTCCAAGGCCATGACGGCCACGGCGCCGGCGTCCTCGGCGATCTTCGCCTGGTCGGGGGTCACCACGTCCATGATGACGCCGCCCTTGAGCATGTGGGCCAGGCCGGTGTTGACCGTGGTCGCGCCCTGCTCGGCGGACTCTCGGGACTCGGTGTTCTCAGTGGACACGGAAGGACTCCTCATCGATGGATCCAGGTGACGGTTGCCAGACGTCCATTGAAGCAGAATTTCGCAGGGCGCAGGCACCGGGCGGGCCTCAGACGTCATCTGGGCCCGCCCGGTGTCTTGACAGAGCGCTTCAGCGCTGCGGAGCGTCGTCCCCGCTCACTTCTGCTGTTCGTTGCCCTCCAGTGCAGAGCCCAGCTCGGCCAGGCCGGCCAGATCGGCCTCGGTGACACCGGTGCCCGACTCGCCGGCCCCGGTTCCCAGGGCGGCCGGGGCGGAGGCCCCACCCTTGAGTGCGGCCAGCCGCGCCTCAATCTCGGTCTGCTCGCCGAGGTCCTCCAGGGACTCGAACTGCGCGTCCAGGCTGGAGGCAGTCAGCTCGTTCTGCCCCCGCACCCGAGCCTCCTCGCGGCGGATCTTCTCCTCGAAGCGGCCCACCTCGGAGGTCGGGTCCATGACGTCGATGGATTTCACGGCGTCGTGCACCTGGGACTGCGCGTGGGCGGCGCGAGAGCGTGCCACCAGCTCGTCACGCTTGCTGATCAGCTGCTGACGCTTGGTCTTCATCTGCTCAAGTCCCTGCTTGAGCTTGTCGACGATCTCGCGCTGGGACTGGATCGTCGGCTCGGCCGACCGGGCGGAGCTCTCCGAGTCCATCTGCCGCTGGATGGCGACCTTGGCGAGGTTGTCGAACTTCTCGGCGTCGGCCGGGTCGTCGGCCGCCCGGAACTCGTCGGCCTTCCGCGAAGCGGCCAGAGCCTTCTGCCCCCAGGAGCGCGCGGTGTCGAGGTCCTCGCGGTAGTCGTCCTCCATCATCCGCAGGTTCCCGATGGTCTGGGCCACGGCCTCTTCAGCTTCGGCGATGTTGTTGGTGAAGTCCCGGACCATCTGGTCCAGCATCTTCTCGGGGTCTTCGGCCCGGTCCAGCATCGCGTTGACGTTCGCACGCATCAGCTGGGACATCCTGCCGAAGATGGACTGCTTGGACACGGTGATCACCTTTCCTGGAGTGTTTCAGATCAGTCTAGTCAGTGGGCACGCTAGGACACAGGGGGCATCGACGCACAACCGTCCGGGGCTCAGAACCACCGACGTCGTCCGTGCCGCATGCCGTAGCGCATCATCCGCCGGCCGGCCCGGCCATGGCTGCGCTGCCGACCGTACCCGGTGCCGTATCCGCCCCCGTATCCGCCCCCGTTTCCGCCGCCGTAGCCGCCGCCCCAGTGGCGCCCAGAGCCGCCGAAGCCACCGAAGCCTCCGGACCCGGCGAGGTTCTCCTCGGCCCGGTCCCGGTCGGCGATCTGGGCGGCCTGTACGGCCAGGGTCTTGGCCTGGGTGGCGAAGTCCAGGGCGCGGGCGGGCTGGGTCTCGGCGAAGGCCTGGGCCTCGGAGAGGCAGCGCTCGGCCTCGGCCATACGGGTCCGGGCGGTGGTCCCCACACGGTGGGCGCGGGAGCGGAGGAAATCCTGGGAGGACTGCACCTGGTTCCGTGCGGTCAGCAGCTCGGTCTGCAGCATCTCGCGGGCGCGGCGGTCCTTGGCCTGCCGGTCGCGCACCGAGTTCAGCGGGGCGTCCAGCTCCCGGTGGGCCAGCTCCAGTCCCAGCAGCAGGTCCAGCGGGTCGTATCTGTCCTCGGAGTCCAGGGTGCGGCGCACTCTGGCGACGGCGGCCTCGGCGGCCGCGATGGGTCCGGCGAGCTCGGGTGCCTGGCCGGCGTCGCGGGTGGCTCGGGCCTGGGCGACGTCCTGCTCCGTCTGAGCGAGCCCGACGTCAAGGTTCTTCCGCGCGTCATGCAGCTGGGAGATGGTCTGCTCCGCAGAGTCCAGCAGCTCACCGGCCTGCCCGGCGCCCTGCTCCCCGGAGTGGATGGCCACCACCGCGTCCGATGTGCGCTGCTCCTCCGCGGCGGAGCGGGCGGTGTCCCGTTGCGTCCTGGCCTGGCTGAGCAGCTCCTCGGTGCGGTGCAGATTCTTCTCCAGACCGCTGAGCGGCTCACCCTCGTAGCGCGCCTGCAGCTCCGGCAGCTGAGCGTGGAGCTGCTGCAGACGCTGTCCCAGGCCTGTCAGGCGCTCGTCGAGCTGCTCCACGGCCGGGCCCGGACTGCGTTCGAGATCGCGCAGTCCCTCGAACTCCTGGCGGTGCGCATCGAGCGAAGCGTCCAGCTCTTCGCAGTGCTCCATGATCTGCTTGACGATCGACCGTGCCTGAGCCTCCTCCGAGGGAGGCTGCTGATCGAGCTGCTGCTGCAGTCGGAAGGCGTCGCGCAGATGCCCCTTGGACTTCTCGATGTCCTCCCGGAAGACCGCGACGGCCTCGTCCCCGTAGGCGGCCTGGGCGAAGAGGATCTCCTGCTCGGAGGAACGCACCGCCTCGTCGGCGGCCACCAGCAGGGAGCCCGCCTGCTGCCGGAGCTGATCGAAGGGCATGGAGTCCCGCGGATCGACGGGGGCGCTCTGGCCCTGCTGACCGCCCGGCCCCATCCCGGGAGCGCCAGGGGCCGAAGAGAGCCGACGCGTCTGCTTCCTGCCTCCGGAGAGGTACATGGCCCCCAGGCCGATGAGCACGAGGACCCCCGCACCGATGATCAAGGGGCCCACGAAGATGGCCCCGACGGGCAGGGGCAGGGGCAGCGCAGCGGCTTCGAGCATGGGCTCAGTCTATGAGCACCCCGGTGAGGCGTCCACGAGGCCGAGCGGCCCTGTGGACTGCGGACCTCTGTGCTGAGCGGGTCATGCCGAACGCAGGAATCGCACAGGTGGCACCCAGCGAGTTATCGTCAAAGGCACAGGATGGACGAGCACAATGCATCGAGTGCGCCGCCGTGGCACTATGCGGAGGCCCGAGATCCCACGCTCGCCCGGCGGGCGGCGTCGTCAGGTTGAAGGTAGGTTTCTCATGACTACAGACCCTCAGGACCACGCTGAGTCCCAGGACCGTGAGCAGGCGTCGACGACGCCTGGCGGTCAGCAGGATCGAGCGCCGGACAGCGGGGAGCAGACCCAGCGGATCCCCGCCTCGCCCGCGGAGGAGACGCGTCCGATCGCCCAGGAGGGCGACGCGGATCAGGACCCGGCGCAGGATCAGGACCCAGCTCAGGATGAGGCCGAAGCCGAAGGATCTCGGGAGAGGGGCCACGGGCAGCCGGACCGGACGTCTGAGGATCCGACGCAGCGGACGCCGCAGCACCCCGAGGATCAGCCCACCCAAGCGCTTCCCACCTACGGCCGACAGCCCACCTCGGACCCTGCTGCCTCTGCGCCGGACGCCGATGCCTCCAGCGTCTCCGGTGCCTCAGCCGGCTCCGTGCCGACCTCGGGTTCAGCCGCACCTGCTCCCTCGGCGCCGTCCGCACCTGCCCCCGGCACGGCAGCTCCCGTGGGCAGCCATGACCGTGCGGCACCAGGGCCGCATCCCGCTCCGCGCGGCCTTCAGCCCTCTGGCGGGCAGCCCCATCACGGACAGTCCCTGCATGCCCAATTCCACCACGGACCGCCTCATGGCAGGCAGCCGCATCAGAACCCCCCGGCGCAGCCCTACGGACAGCCGGGCCAGGCCCGCTCGGGCCACGCCCACCCCGCCCCCTGGGCCGCCGGCCAGACGCGTCTGCCCGCAGGTGGGCAGCCAGGCCAGCCCGGCGACCCCGGTCAGCCGGGCCATCCCGGTCACCCGGGCCACCCAGGTGGGGCCGCGGAGGAGAAGCGTCGTCGTGGTGTCGGCGTCCCCCTGTTCCTCGTCGGCGTCCTGGCCGCCGGGCTCATCGGCGGCGGTGTCGGTGCCGGCGCGGTCGGCCTGTTCGGCAGCGACCAGATCGACGTCGGCGGCTCCGGGATCGAGATCAACAATCCGGAGAGCGCCACCGCAGTGACCGCCGCAGCGGCGAAGGCCTCACCCTCCGTGGTGACCCTCTCCGTGGCAGGGTCCAACGCCGCCGGCTCAGGTTCCGGCATCATCCTCGACGACGAGGGCCACATCCTCACCAACACCCACGTGGTGACCCTCGGCGGCGCGACCGCCGAGGCTGAGATCCAGGTCAAACTCTCCGACGGCTCCGTGCGCCAGGCGGAGGTGGTCGGCACCGACCCGCTCTCCGACCTCGCGGTGATCAGACTCGACGACGCAGAGGGGGTCCAGCCGGCCGAACTCGGCTCCTCCTCGGACCTCAACGTCGGGGACCGGGCGGTCGCCATCGGCGCCCCGCTGGGCCTGGACGGCACTGTCACCGATGGGATCATCTCCACCCTGGAGCGCACCATCTCGGTGGCCTCTGCCGCGGTGGACGAGGAGACCCCCGACGCGCCCCAGCCGGAGGAAGGCGACCCGGGCGACGACGGCTTCGAGTTCTACTTCCCGGACCTGGAGAACTCTCCTTCGCAGGGCTCCATCCACATCAACGTCATCCAGACGGACGCCGCCATCAACCAGGGCAACTCAGGAGGGGCGCTGGTGGACGGCGAAGGCCGGGTCATCGGGGTCAACGTCGCGATCGCCTCCACCGGTGGCGGGATCTCCGAGGCTGAGGCGGGAAGCATCGGCGTCGGCTTCTCCATCCCCATCGACTACGCCCAGCGCGTGGCCGAGGATCTCATCGCCGACGGCGAGGTCTCCCACGGCCTGCTGGGTGTCACCGTCAACGCCGCAGGTGCGGGGGAGCAGCCGCTGGAGACCGGCGGCGGCTTCACCACCGGGGCCTATGTGGAGGAAGTGGTGACGGACTCTCCGGCCGACGCGGCTGACCTGGAGCCCGGCGACATCATCACCCAGGTCGGGGATCGCCGCATCGAGGACAGCCTGACGTTGACCGCCACGGTGCGGGAGTACCGTGCAGGGGAGACCGTGACCGTCACCTACCTGCGCGAGGGCCAGGAGTACGAGGCCGAGGTCACCCTCGGCGGGATGTGAGAGATCCGATGCCTCAGTCCCCGCAGAGCCCCGAGTGGCTCATCGACACCCTCGGGGCGCGCCGGGTCCTCGCCTTCGGGGCCCACCCCGACGACGTCGACTTCGGCGCGGCCGCCACGCTCGCGGCGCTGACGGAGCGGGGAGTCGAGGTGACCCTGTGCCTGCTCACCGCCGGCGACGCCGGGGGCTTCGAGGTGGGCCAGGACCGGGCCGAGATGGCGCGCCGGCGGCAGGCTGAGCAGGAGGCGGCAGCCGCCGTGCTCGGCATCAAGGAGGTCATCCTGCTCGACGAGCGGGACGGCTGGGTGGAGCCCACCCCGGACCTGATCCGCAGCGTCGTGCGGGTGATGCGGCAGGTGCAGCCCGACGTCGTGATGTCCCCGCATCCGGAGCGGGCCTGGGACCGCCTGCAGAAGTCACACCCGGATCACCTGGCCTGTGGCGAGGCCGTGGTGCGGGCGAGCTATCCGGCGGTGGAGAACCCCTTCGCCTTCCCTGAGCTGGTGGAGCAGGACGGGCTGGCGGCGTTCAAGGTCCGGCATCTGATGCTGATGGCGGCGCCCGAGGAGCGGATCAACCTGCGGGTGGACGTGACCGACCACGTGGGGCAGAAGCTCGAGGCGCTGCGCAAGCATTTCAGCCAGCACCCCGATCCGGTCCGGATGGAGGAGTTCGTGATCTCCCGACTGCGCCGGATCCATGCAGCCGGGACGGCCGAGGGCGCCCCGGAGGGCCATGCCGAGGACTTCCACTGGGTCGTGGTCAACGGTCCCGAGACGTTCGCGGGCTTCTGACCTGCCGGTTCAGCGCTCGACCAGGATCCCGTCCTCGTCGCTGTGCAGCAGCGCGCCAGGGCGGAACACCACTCCGCCGAACTCCACCGGCACGTCCTGGTCCCCGGTGCCCTCCTTGGAGGACTTCCGCGGGTTCGTGCCCAGCGCCTTGACCCCGAGGTCCAGCTGAGCGACGGCGACCCGGTCTCGGATCGCTCCGTTGATCACCACACCCGCCCAGCCGTGGGTCACCGCGGCCTCGGCGATCATGTCACCCATCAGGGCCGACTCCAGCGAGCCGTCCCCGTCGATGACCAGTACGGCCCCGTCACCGGGGGAGTTCAACGTGGCCTTGACCAGCCCGTTGTCCCGGAAGCAGCGGATCGTGCGCACCGGGCCGCGGAACCGAGCCCGACCGCCTAGGTTCTGCATCTGCAGAGAGACCGACTGCAGGGACTCGTCGGCGTCGTAGAGGTCGCAGGTGGTGAACTCGACGGTCATCGTCGGCTCCTCCTCAGCTCGTCGGCGGGTGTCAGTCCTCGGACTCGGCGATGTCCTCGGACTCGGCGTCGTCCTCGGTCGGGGCGGAGCCACCTCCACCGTACTGCGGCCCTTCCGTGAGGCGATCGCGCAGTGGGACCTCCACGATCACCTCTCCGGTGGGTCGCTCCTCACCGCGGACCTGCTCAGTGGTGACCAGCAGCTGGTCGTAGCCGGAGATGCTGCGCAGGGTGACCACCTCATCCTCAAGCTCGCCTGCGGTGAAGCTGCCCAGCGAGCTGGGCGGACGCTCGTCCGAGGGGAGCAGCCACACCTGGTAGGTGAGGCCTTCCAGAGCACCGACGTCCTCGAAGTCCACGTACCCGACGTCCTCGGTCTCGGAGAACACCGCTCGAGCGGTGCCGCCCTCCTCGAGCTCCAGACCTTCGAGCTCGCGGGCGTCCTCGGCGCCGTCAGCGGCCGCGATGATGTCCTGGCCGCCGGTGAACCGCCAGATCAGCACGATCGCCAGCAGCAGCACCACCACGAAGCCGGTGACCACCATCCAGCGCTTCATGATCGGCTCGCGCTTCGGGGCCTCCTCGGTGTGCGAGGAGAACTCCTCCACCATGCCCATGCCGACCTCCTGGTCGCCCAGGTCCAGCAGCACCTCTTCGAGAAGATGCGCCGGGGGCACTACAGGGTGGGCGGTGAAGATCTCAGCCAGGGTGCGGCGGGCGGCCAGCACACGGGTGTCCCACTGCTGAGCGGTGCGCTCATCGGCGTCGAGGACGAACTCGTCGAGCAGGGAACGTTCGCGATCATCGAGCGCGTCCAGGGCGTAGACCTCGGCCAGCTCCACCAGCAGACCCTTCTGCAGGTCAGCAGAGACCTCTCGGGTGAAGTTGCGGTTGACCCCGGTGCCGCGCTCGAGGTCCCGGCGGGTCACGGCGGCGCGCAGGATCGGATCGAACTCTTCATCGCGGGCGACGCGCTGGCTGTGCAGGCGGGTCATGCCGTCCCGGAGCCGGGACTTCACCGCGGGGATCGCCGCGCCGGCCGTCTGCGCGACCTGCTGGTGAGTCGCCCCCGCCAGGTAGCTGAGTGCCAGTGCCTGGGACTGGGAGTCGGAGAGCACCTCGAAGTCGTCCAGCACCTCTTCGGGCAGGCCTGCGACGCCGGGGCCGTCGGGCAGAGCCGTGAGACCGATGGGGGCGGCCGAGCCGTCGCGGAAACGCTCGACCATGATCCTGTGCGCCAAGGGCACCAGCCATTCGAGGACGAGCTCATACTCGCTGGGTCGGTAGCTGGCCTCGGCGTCGGCGTGCTCGTCGGTGAGCATCTCCGAGGCGGCCGTCTGCAGACGCAGGTCGCGCGCCCGGACGTCAGCCTGGTCCCACAGGTGGTGGTAGACGGCCACGGTGGAGGCATCGGCGCCGTCGGGATCCTCATGCATCAGCAGGGCGAGTCCATAGACGACGTCGGCGGTCGCCTCGTAGAACGCGGCGAAAGAAGCCTGGTCCCCGTGGGCGGTCGCGGTGAGCAGCTCGCCCAGGGTCGGGTCCTCGGACAGCACCGGCGTGGCGGTGCCCTCCTCCGTCTCTCCCCAGATGGGGTCCTCCGGCTGGTCCTGGGCGGCCTCGGGAGGCTGGACGGGATCCGGGGAGGAGGCGCGTTCGTCCGTGTCGATGGGCGTCCCGGACGCCCCCGACGCCTCCTGGTCCTCTGGGTGAGGTTGGTCGCCGTCACGGCGCGGGGAAGCTGTCTCCATATTTCGTGAGTCTAGCGACCTCAGCGGCCGGCTTCAGGGACCGACGCACACGTGCGGCGAGGCCACAAAGATTCACCAGGCCTCGTCGAAGCCCCGCTGCCGCCAGGCCTCGTAGACGGCGATGGAGACGGAGTTCGCCAGGTTCAGGGAGCGTCGCGAGGGCAGCATCGGGATGCGCACCTTCGCGGTGATGCGCGGGTCGGACTTGACGGGGCCGTCCAGGCCGGTGGACTCCCGGCCGAAGAGGAGCACGTCCCCTGGACGGTAGCCGATCGCCGTGTGGGAGGTGTCACCGTCGCCGGTGAAAGCGAAGATCCGCTGCGGGGCGAGCGTGGCCCAGGCGGCCTCCAGGCTGGGGTGGACGGTCATCACCGCCAGATCGTGGTAGTCCAGACCGGCGCGTCGCAGCTTGGCGTCGCTGAAGTCGAAGCCCAGCGGTTCGGCCAGGTGCAGCTGCATCCCGGTCACGGCCGCCAGGCGGATCAGGTTGCCCGTGTTGCCGGGGATCTCGGGCTGGTCGACGAGCACTCTGATCGGATTGTCCACGGCAACCATCCTAAGCCCGTCGGGTCACTGTCCTGTCTGTCCGTCCTCCGGGGGCCGAGCCCTCAGGAGCCCTCCTCCGGGGAGCTGAGCTGGTCCCGCAGGATCGCGAGCAGGTGACGGTCCACCACGTTGGCCTGGGAGGAGGCGGCCAGCTGGCCGACGATGCGCCTGGCCGCCCGTGCCACCGCCAGCGGAGGAGATCCGCCGCCGCGGGTGGTCTCCACCACCGGCGAGAGCAGCCCGCCGTCGGGGGAGTGGAGGATCACCTGGTGGTCCACGGTGAGCAGCACCTCGTGGCCCCGTTCATCGAGCAGCCGCTGCATCAGCGTCTCGCGCAGCTGCCGTGCCTGGGCGGCCAGGTCGGGCAGAGCGAGGCCGCGACCCGCGGCACGCAGCACCTGCCCGTCCCAGGAGGCGGCCGGCGTGGGGACCTCCAGGGAGAAGATGACGGTGAGCATGTCCCCGCAGACCAGCACATGCTCAGCACGGTCCCCGCTGCTCCCGCGGCGCCGTCCGGTCCGCTCCCGGCGGTGCCCGCCGGCCTGCGGCTCCAGCAGGACGTCGTTGAACAGCCGAGCGGCGGGGAGCTCGTCGAGGACGTGACGTTGCAGCACCTCGATGGTGCGCGCGTGGCGGCGCTGGATCCGGCCCCGCGAGAAGAGGCCCTGGGAACGGAACTCACCGTGGACCCGCTGGCTGGTCAGCGAGAGGGACAACGGCCGGGAGTCGGAGAGATCGGGGCGGTACTCCGGGGGCAGGTGAGCGTTGCCCGACGCGCTGCGCTGGGCGCCGCGCTCGGACCCGCCGCCGCGCCGTGCGGCGGGTGCCGCCCAGGTGCGGGCGGGGCCGTAGCGGACCGCGTCGACGTCGTCGGGACCGGCACTGTGCTGGGCCCGGCCGTCTGTGCGGGTCCTGTCATAGGCGGCGCGGGCGGCTTCGGAGCGAAGCACCTCCCAGGCGGCCTGGACACGATGGAACTCCTCGGCCGATCCGCCGCGGTCCGGGTGGGAGTCACGGGCCTGCCTCCGGTAGGCGGACCGGATGGTCTTCAGGTCCGCCTCCGGGGACACGCCCAGCACGGCGTACAGGTCAGCGCCGGACGCTCCAGGGGCAGAGGATCGATTGCTCATCGCCCATTCACGATAGCGCCTCAGAGAGGCCGCCTGCCCGCGCAGGTCGGCGATCAGCCGACCGCGGACACGGCGGACGGCCGTGCACACCGGTTCGCCGTCCCCGGGCACCTCGTAGAATCGGGACACGATGACGACGCCCTCCCGGTACTTCGACCACGCCGCCACCACCCCGGTCCGCGAGACCGCTGTGCGTGTGCTCACCGAGAAGATGCCCCAGCTGGCCAATCCTTCCTCACTGCACGGGGCAGGTCGCCGCGCCCGGCTGGAGGTGGATTCCGCCCGTGCCCGGCTGGCTGCCTCGCTCGGTGCGGACCCCAGCGAGGTCATCTTCACCTCCGGCGGGACCGAGTCCGACAACCTCGCGCTCAAGGGCCTGTACTGGAGCCGCCGCGCCCAGGATCCTCGACGCCGTCGAGTGCTGCTGACCGGGATCGAACACCCCGCGGTGCTGGACACCGCCGAGTGGCTGGAGGCCCACGAGGGCGCGGAGCTGGTGATCCTTCCGGTGGACGACGAGGGGGTGCTGGAGCTCGACGCCGCCGTGCACCAGCTCCAGGACCTGCAGGCCGAAGAGGCCGAATCCGTGGCGCTGGCGTCGCTGATGTGGGCCAACAGCGAGACCGGTGCCGTCCAGCCGGTGGCCGCCCTTGCCCGAGCCTGTGCCGAGTTCGGGATCCCGCTGCACACCGATGCCGTGCAGGCCTTCGGCGGAGAGCCCGTCGGCGCGGAGCCGGTGGACTTCGCGGCATCGGGTGCGGCGACCCTGGCGGTCAGCGCCCACAAGATCGGCGGGCCGGTGGGGCTCGGAGCGCTCCTGGTGCGGCGCGATGTGCCCCTGACGCCGGTGCTGCACGGCGGTGGACAGGAGCGTGACATCCGCTCCGGCACTCTGGACGCCCCCGGCATCTGCGCCTTCACCGCCGTCGCCGAAGAGGTCGTCGCGCACCGGGGTCACGAGTCTGTCCGGCTGGCCGCACTGCGCGACCGGCTGCTGGCGGCTGTGGTCGATGTCGAGGGCGTGACCCTGCGGGGACCTGATCCACGCACCGCCGGGCACCGGCGTCTGCCGAACAACCTGCACATCACCGTCGACGGGGCCGAGGGCGACTCCCTGCTGTTCATGCTGGACATGGCCGGCTTCGACACCTCCACCGGTTCCGCCTGCACCGCGGGGGTGCCCCGACCCTCACGGGTGCTGCTGGCGATGGGGCTGGACGAGGACTCCGCCCGCGGCGCCCAGCGCTTCACCCTGGGTCACACGACCACCGACGAGGACGTCGACGCGCTCGCCGAGGCGCTTCCCGGCATCATCGTCCGAGCGCGGGCGGCAGGCATGGCCGCCGGCCGGCGTTGAGCACGTCCCGGGTGACCTCCGCGTGCCCGAGATGCTGGCTGATCTCCTCGAAGACGTGCAGCAGCACGCCGTGGCAGCTGCCGGTCCAGAGACGCTCACGTCCCGGCGGAACTGCGGCCGGGGCGGCGGCTGGGTCCGTGAGGGCGACGTCGTGGAGGAACCCCCGCCGGGTGTGCGCTGCGATCTCCAGCACCTCGGCCACCGGCATCTGCGCCGAGAACTCCGCCTCCCGGTCTCGGGGGACAGGCACGCCCAGGTTCACCGTGGAGGACCAGCGGCGCAGCATCCCGCAGACGTGGGTCAGCAGCTGCACCGCAGAGTTCGTCCCGATCCCCGCTGGGACCAGTCCGGCAAGGTCCCGATTGGCGGTGACATCATCCAGGGAGCCCACCAGGTCCACCAGTGCATCGAACTTCTCCAGGATGAACAGCACCAGGACCTCTACGTCCTCGTGAGGGCCTGCGGGGTCGCCCGTGTCGTCGTGTGCCATGGGAGGGCTCCTCTCTGCGGGGCGGGCCTCAGCCCTGCATGGTCTCGGTCAGCGCATCGGCGGCGTCGCGGGTCCGGGAGATCAGCCGCAGCGCGTCGACCTCGCTGACCTGCGCCAGCTGCTCGCGGATGCCGCTGACCAGGGGAGTCAGGGTCATCGCAGCCAGTCCGGCGGCCGGCATCCCCAGCGCCTGCCAGGGGTCGGTGATCCGCCGGACGAGATCGCTGACCTGGGGCAGCGTCTGCGCTGAGCCTGGGACGGAGCCCAGCAGACCGGCCAGGAATCGGGTCTTCTGCTCGGCCAGCTCGGCGATGCGCTCCCAGTCGCTGGGCTGCAGGGCAGGCACGGGGAGGCCGAAGCCGTCCACCTGGGAGCTCGACGGCGACCGGTGGTCCTCCACATGCTCCAGCAGCGGTGCCTCGCCCAGGTCCAGGAGGACCTCGTCGGCGCCGCCGGCGCGCAGTGCCTCGACGACGACCCCCAGCATCCGCCGCGAGTCGTCCCGTGGCAGGGCGCGGATGGTCCGGTAGCCGCTCACGGTGGGCACGGCCCCGGCCCGCACCCGGGAGTGGTCAGGTTCGTGGAGGACCACGCGCAGTGCCGCGGGAGTGCAGGCTCGGCGCACGTGTTCGAGATGGCCCTGCACCCCGGTGGCCAGAGACTCGGCCAGGTCTCGGCGGGCCCCGTGGTCCACCAGCAGCTTCTCCCCACCGGGCAGGGCCAGCTGGGAGGCCAGGCTCACCGGCCCCAGCAGGTGCAGCATCAGCTCGGAGGGCCCTTGATCGGTGCCGGCCTCGGCCCGGGCGCCGCGCACATCGGCCAGGGTGTCGACGTCGGCACGGAGCAGCTGGACGGCGCGGCGGTGGTCAGCCCCGGGGCGGCCCACCAGGCGCCACCCATAGGAGACCAGTTCGGCCGGCAGCTCGGCCAGCAGGGCGAGCGTCCGGCCCAGCAGCCCGGCGTGGAGCCCACGGCTGGGCAGCTCGGTCAGGGCCGGGAGGTGGCCGCTGAGCTCAGCCTCCAGGTGTTGCGCGGAGCGGAGCGCGTCAGTGCCTGGCATGACACCGCCGGCCGCGGCGAGCACAGCGTCGGCAGGGGCGCGGGCAGTCATCGGGGCTCGGCGGAGTCGGAGGGGTGGGAGTACTCCGAGCGGGTGTCGGCCTCGGGGGCAGAGACTGTCTCCGAGGCGGAGATCGCCTGGTGGTGGCGGATGACCTCGTCGATGATGAAGTTGAGGAACTTCTCGGCGAACTCCGGATCGAGCTGAGCGTCCTCGGCCAGGCGCTTCAGCCGGGCGATCTGGTTGCGCTCGCGGGCTGGGTCGGCCGGGGGCAGCTGATGCCGGGCCTTCAGCACACCCACACGCTGGGTGGCCTTGAATCGCTCAGCGAGCAGATACACCAGCGTGGCGTCGATATTGTCGATGCTGGCGCGCATTGCCAGCAGCTCCTCCAGGACCTCGGGGTCCACGTGATGTGCGGCGTCTCCGGCGCGCTGATCAGGGCTCGAACTCATGGCCCCAGCTTACGTGGGCCGAGTGGCCACGACTGACCGCATCTCGCCGGTGACACGCCGTCAGCGGGCACCAGATGCCGTGATCCGTGGCCGCTCGATGTGCCGGGAGGCGAGCACCGTTCAGGCTGTGCTGTCAGCCGGCCGGTAGTTCTTCGACCGGGCGGTGTCGATCGTGGCCTGTCCGAGCACCCGGGTGCCCTGGTACATCACCGCGGTCTGGCCGGGGGCGACGCCGCGCAGCGCCTCCTGAAGTTCGACCACCAGGCGCGGGGCGCCCCCCTCGTCGTCGGCGATCCGCGCTTGGGCGGGCACAGGGTCTGCATGGGCACGGATCTGCAGGTCCACGGGGAACCATGCTCCGGTCTCGGCCTCGGGCACCGGACGGCCCGCCCAGGAGAGCCGGACCCCGGTGAGCCGGTCGATCTCCAGGAGCTCCTTCGGGCCGGCGACCACGGTGTTGTCCTTGGGACGGATCTCCAGCACGAACCGGGGCTTGCCGTCCGGGGCGGGGCGGCCCAGCTTCAGACCACGTCGCTGACCGACGGTATAGGCCTGGGAGCCCTCATGCGCGCCGATCTGCTCGCCGTCGGGGTCGAGGATGGGGCCCTCCCGCAGCTCGATCTGTTCGGCCAGCCAGCCGCGGGTGTCGCCGTCGGGGATGAAGCAGATGTCGTGGGAGTCGGGCTTCTTCGCCACCGAGAGCCCGCGCTCGGCGGCTTCGGCGCGCACGAGGTCCTTCGAGGGGGTCTCGCCCAGCGGGAAGAGACAGTGTGCCAGCTGCTGCTCGTCGAGCACCCCCAGCACATAGGACTGGTCTTTGGTCCAGGTGGCCGCACGATGCAGCTCGCGGGTGCCGTCTTCGCCCTCGACGATCTTCGCGTAGTGGCCGGTGGCCACCGCGTCGAAGCCCAGCGCGATCGCCTTGTCCAGCAGGGCCTCGAACTTGATCTTCTCGTTGCACCGCATGCAGGGGTTCGGGGTCCGCCCGGCGGCGTACTCGGCGATGAAGTCATCGACGACGTCGGCCTTGAAACGGGCGGAGAAGTCCCACACGTAGTAGGGGATGCCGAGCACCTCACAGGCCCGCCAGGCATCCGAGGAGTCCTCGATGGTGCAGCAGCCGCGAGAACCGGTGCGCAGGGTCCCCGGCATGCGGGACAGCGCCAGGTGCACACCGACCACCTCGTGGCCGGCGTCGACGGCGCGGGCGGCCGCCACGGCCGAGTCCACGCCTCCGGACATCGCTGCGAGTACCTTCATGACGCCTACCAGGGTCTCACAGCCGCGCCGCGGACACCCAGTCGGCGCTGGCACGAGGATCAGGAGGAGGACCGTCACCGGCTCCAGGTCTGGCGCCCGGCTCAGGGACCATCGGCAAGAGTCTCCACATCTGCGGCGGGGATCTCGTCGAAGGGTGCGGCCTCGGGACTCACCTGCTCGAAGGAGTCAGCGGTGCCCTGATAGAGCCCGGCGGGCCCGCCCAGGACGTGGAAGGTCCCGCCAGGTCCTTCCCCGGCGAAGATCAGATACTCCGTGCCCGCCGACATGAGGACCACCCCCGCGGCCTCGTGCGTGACGCCGTCCACCACTCCTCCGGTCTGGATGACGACGACGTCATCGCCGGGAGCGATGTCACCCTTGGCCACAGTGTCGACGGCGAGGGTGAAGGCCGTGGCGGGCACACCGCCCTCCTCCATCGCGTGGCGCCGCTCCTCCTCAGAGAGCCCCATGAGGGGGTTCGCCTCAGCGGACTCGCCCCCCTGATCCGGCGTCAGCACGGCGGCTTCCGAGGCGGTGACGGTGCCAGTGACGATGGCGTCCGCGTCGCCGACTAGTCCGGACGTGTCGTAAGACGGAAAGTCAGGTTCCAGCGCGACGCCCTGGTGCTCCGGCTCCTCCTTGGTGGAGCATCCCGTCAGGAGCGCTCCGAGGACTGCGGAGGCGACCAGGGCGGCGCAGGGGGCTCGGTGGACGGCGTTCATCCGAGATCACAGCCGGCCGGTGGCCTTGAGCCGGATGTAGGTGTCGGCCAGCAGCGGCGGCAGCTCGTGCGGGGTCGCGTCCACGACCTCCACTCCCATGGCGGTGAGCTGGGCCTTCTTGGCCTCCCGTTCGATGATCTCCCGCTCGGCGGCCGCGGCCCGGTACACCTCGGTGGCGGTCTCGCGCTCGCCGGTGCGTCGGTCCAGATCCGGATCACGCACTGCGGCCAGCAGCACCAGGTGCTTGGCGGTCAGGGCGGGCAGCACGGGCAGCAGGCCCTCCTCCAGAGAGCCGGACTCCAGCGAGGTCAGCACCACCACCAGGGAGCGCTGGGAACTGATCGCCGCCACGTGGGAAGGCAGCTGGGAGAAGTCGGCCTCCACCAGCTCCGGGTCCATCGTGGCCATCGCGTTGACCATCTTGTGGAGGAAATCACCTGACGAGGAGGATCGTGCCCGCGCCACGATGCCGCGGTCGAAGCCGATGAAGTCCACCCGGTCGCCGGCTCCGGCGGCGAGCACACCCAGCAGCAGCGAGGCCTCCATCCCGGTGTCCAGGCGAGGCTCGTCCTCGATCCGGGCCGCCGAGGTGCGGGAGGAGTCGAGGCAGAGGATGACCCGGCGATCCCGTTCGGGGCGCCAGGTGCGCACCACCAGGTTGTGTCCGGCCCCGGTGCGGCGGCGGGCGGTGGCGCGCCAGTCGATCGAGCGGACGTCGTCACCGCGGACGTAGTCACGCAGCGAGTCGAACTCGGTGCCGGCGCCGCGGATCTGCACCGCGGTCTGCCCGTCCAGCTCGCGGAGCCGCTGCAGCTTCGAGGGCAGGTGCCTCCGCGAGCGGAACGGCGGCAGCACGCGCTGGAGGTGGCGGGACCGGTGCACGACCTGACGGCCGGCCAGCCCCATCGGCCCCAGGGAACGGACCGCCGCAGTGGCGCTGACCAGGTCTCCTCGGCGGCGGGGCCGCAGCGGGACGCTGATGCGCTGCCGTCCGCCCGGGGGGATGGCGATCGGCTGTATCGGCCGCTGGGAACCGGCTGACGGCTGCCAGCCGTCCTTGATCGAGCCCCGCAGCCGACGACGCCCCTGATGGTGCAGCACCGAGACCGCCGTCGTCGACTGGCCCAGGCGCACGGCTTCTCCGGGGACACGCTCCACGCGGACCTGACGCGGCGATCCGGCCAGCAGCATGTCTGTGGCCACGAGCCCCACCAGCAGAGCCAGGCAGACCCACAGGGTCGCCGTCACCGGAAGCGCGACGACCACGACGCTCAGCGCGAGCGCCAGGTAGAGCAGCCGGCGGGTCAGCACCATGGACGAGTCCTCAGTTCAGCTGGTTCGGGCAGGGTCGGGGGTTCAGGTCGGGGGTTCAGGTCGGTGAGGCTGGTCAGCGGGGCACGGGCACAGTGGCGAGGATGCCCTGCAGCACGTCGTCCACGCTGACACCGTCCATGGAGGCCTCGGGCCGCAGGGCGACACGGTGCCGCAGGCAGGGCAGGGCGAGGGACTTGACGTCGTCGGGTGTCACGAAGTCGCGCCCGGAGAGCCAGGCCCAGGCCTTCGCGGAGTTCATCAGCGCGGTGGCGCCTCGTGGCGAGACCCCGAGCTGAAAGCTGGGGGACTGTCGGGTGGCCCGCGCGATGTCCACGATGTAGGCGATGACCTCAGGGGCCAGCGCGACCGACCAGACGGCTTGTCGGGCGGCCTTGATGTCGGCCTCGGAGGCTACCGGGCGGACTCCCGCTGCCGCCAGGTCCGAGGGGTTGAAGCCGGCGGCGTGTCGGCGGATCACCTCGATCTCCTCGCCGCGCTGGGGCAGGTCCAGGGTGATCTTCAGCAGGAACCGGTCCAGCTGCGCCTCCGGCAGCGGGTAGGTGCCTTCGTACTCCACCGGGTTCTGGGTGGCGGCCACCAGGAAGGGATCGGGCAGCGGGCGCCCGATGCCATCGACCGAGACCTGGCGCTCCTCCATGGCCTCGAGCAGGGAGGCCTGGGTCTTCGGTGGTGTTCGGTTGATCTCGTCGGCGAGCATCAGATTTGTGAACACCGGGCCTTCGCGGAAGGCGAAGTCCCCGGTGGTGGAGTCGTAGACCAACGAGCCGGTGACGTCGCCCGGCATGAGGTCCGGGGTGAACTGCACCCGGGCCGTGTCCAGCGACAGCGAGGCCGACATGGCGCGGACCAGCAGGGTCTTCGCCACTCCCGGCACGCCTTCGAGCAGCACATGACCGCGCACCAGCAGCCCGATGAGCACACCGGTGACCGCCCCGTCCTGACCGACGACGGCCTTGGAGACCTCATGCCGCACCTGGTGGAACCGGTCGCGAAGCGTGTCCGGCGCACCCGAGGGGGACGCGCCGGCCGTCGAGGCGGGTCGCGGCTGGGTCTGGCTCGCCTGCGGGGGGCGGGCTGCCTGCTGTGTCTGAGCCGGCGCCGCCGGCTGGTGCTGATGGGTCTGGTCGGGCTGTTGTGGTGTCACGGTGTCTCTTCCCTCGGCGTCTCGTTCTGTCTGGAGCTGTCCCACGTCTTCTCGTCCTGTGGCCCGCGTGAGGCCGTCACGGCCGGGCCACGGCGCGGGCCATGGCCGAGCCGGATCCGGATCTCGTCCTCCAGAGCGGCCAGCCCCTGGGCGTATCTCACCATCTCAGAGTTCCCGCTGATCGCTGAGGCGTCGAGAGCGTGTGCGATCTCTGCGGGAGGTCGACCGTTCTGTGTGGCGACGGCGGCGATCACGTGCTGCTCCGGGGTGCCGGGGCCCAGACGCAGCAGCCGGGTCAGGCGGAGCAGGTGAGCGGAACGCAGCGTCCTGGCGGACTCCGAGGCTGCGTCGGCCTGCTGGTAGAGCCTGCCACGACCTTCTGCGGATTCGGAGGCGGGCACCTCCACGGGAAGCGGCTCGATCACCACCGGTCCGTGCCGGCGCCCGGCCACCAGCATCAGCAGCAGCGTGCAGATCAGCAGCCACCAGGTGAGCCGGTCCACCCAGTCAGGCATGAAGTCCCACGGAGAGGCCCACTCGTCGGAGGCGAGCGAGTCCATGCCGGAGGGGGTGTACCAGATGAGATCCTGCTGCTGGCCGAAAAGGCCCAGCGCCAGGGCCGCGTTGCCCTCAGAGGTGATGTGGCGGTTGGTGAACGCCTCCGGGGCGCCGAAGACGAGGCCGCCGCGGGTCTCCGCCAACGCGTGTGCCGAGTCTCCCTCCTCCGAGTCGTGGACGAAGCAACCGGTGCCGCCGGTGAACAGCTGCCCGGGGGCGCGGATGGCCTCGGCGCGCTCAGCCGGGGCCACTGAGCAGGCCTCTCCGGTCTCCAGGACCTCGGGGAGCTCGGTGGTGCTGGAGGCCGGGATGGCGCCCGCGGGGCTCAGCTCCTCGAAGGCGCTCAGCCGCGTCGACGCTGTCGGGGAGATCCAGACGATCTCGCGCATGGACTCGGCCAGCTCCTCCACCAGTCGCGGACTCGCCTCGGGGCCCTGCTCGAGGACGACGACGGCGGCGTCGGGCAGCTGCTCCAGGTGCTCGCGGGCGATCTCTGCCGTGGGGGCGTGGTGGATGTCCACTCCCTCATCCTGCAGCACCGCGGCGACGGCCGCGTAGCCGTCCAGGTCTGTGTTGCTGAGTCCGTAGCGCTCTTGGTCCTCGACGGTGAGCAGCTGGACGACGACGGCGAACAGCACGCCCAGCACGACCAGCAGCAGCCAGAACTGCCACCGTCGCAGGGTGGTGCGCAAGGCGGATGAGAAGTTCTGCACGGTGGCGCCGCCGCTCGAGCGGGCGGGGCTCTGGGCGGTCATCGGGGCGCCACCACCTGGGGCAGGGCAGCGGCGGTGTCGTCCTGAGGCTGCGCGGCGGTCAGCAGGGCGTCAAGCTCGGCGACGTCGTCGCAGTCCTGCAGAGTCAGTGAACGTCCGCCGTAGCGGGAGAGGTTGAACAGGTCGGCGGCCATCCCGATGCGCCGCGCGTGGACCGGGAAGGAGCGGCCGAGTTCCATGGCCGCCTCGGAGGCAGTGCGGCCCGTCATCTCGGTGAGGATGTCGCGCTCCTCGGCGGCACGCACCACGGCGCGGAAGACATCCCGGTAGGACTCGTCCACCCGTCCGGCCCGCCGGTGGGCCTCGGCACGGGTACGCAGCTCCTCGCTGCTGATGCCGACATCGGTGTCCAGCGGGTCATCGGCGCCTGCGGCGCGCTGCAGCCGGGGCCGGACGAGCACGATGGCCAGGACGATCGCGGCGGTCAGCAGCACCAGGATGATCAACGGCCCGTAGGGGATGTCGATGCCCCCGATGGTGCCGAGACGCTCGTCGAGCCAGCGCAGAAAGTCGTCGATGGCCTGACGGATCGGTCCTGTCAGCTCTCGCTGGTACGCGGGGTCGGCCAGCTCGCGCTCGAGCAGGTCCCGAGCCTCGTCACGGCTGGGAGACAGCGGTGTGGAGGCCAGGGGCGCGACGGCGTGCGGCGCCAGCAGGGTCGACGGGTCCAGGGGCATGTGGCGGCGTCACCTCGGCTGGCCGAAGTCGGGCCCCGACCCGGGCCCATCAGGGCGCGGAGGGTGCCCGGGACGGGACGGGTCCTGCGGGGACTGGCCGTAGGGGTTCTGACCATGGTGCGCCTGCCCGTAGGGGTTCTGGCCGTAGGGCGCCTGCCCGTAGGGGTTCTGGCCGTAGGGCGCCTGCCCGGAGGGGTTCTGGCCGTAGGGCGCCTGCCCGGAGGGGTTCTGACCGTAGGGCGCCTGCCCGTACGGACTCTGCCCGGCGGTCGGCTGGTGGCCGCCCCAGTGATCACCACCGGCCGGGGGACCGTGCCACTGCGGGGCCGCCGCCGTCGGCTGGCCCAGGTGCTGCACGGAAGCGGGGATGACCGTGCCGTCGTCGACCGCGCCTTCGGCGACTGTCAGCAGCGCGACATCGAGGCTCTCCTGATGGATGCGGCAGTTGAGGTACATCACCGTCACCAGTGCGCCGACCAGGCCGAGGAACACGGCGCTGACGGCCGAGTCGAAGAAGCTGGCCAGGGTGAACAGCACCATCGACATCGTCGTGCCGCCGTCAGGGGAGGCCATCGCCATCTCCCCGCCGATCACCGAGATGATGCCGATCGGCATGGAGGCGATCATGACCATCACGAACGTCATGAGGTAGATCAGCGCCACCGTGCCGATGTTGATCCACCAGCGCCCGCGGTTCAGCCGCCAGGAGCGGGCCATCGCGGCGAACGGGCCGCGATCCTCGACCAGCAGCACGATCGGGGCGTACATCAGCCCGGCGGTGATCCAGGCGCCGAGCAGCAGCGCTCCCGGCAGCACCAGGATGAGCCCGATGCCGAACGTGGCCACCGCGAGCAGCAGGACGAGGACGAACACAGCGGCGCCCAGGACCATCACCAGGATGCTGAGCAGGAGCAGGTGCAGCACCAGCCAGCCGAGGCGGCCGGAGCGCAGCCGCAGGGTCTGGGTGAAGCTGGTGCGGTAGCCGTAGGCGGCGCGCAGGGTGGGGAGGGCGACGAGCGAGTACGCCACGGCGAGCACGAAGTACTGCACGACCGAGACGACGATGAGCCCCAGCCAGAAGGCCAGGCTGGTGAACACGCTGTACAGGAGCTCCTCGTCCTCAAAGGCCATCGGGTCATACATCAGGCGCAGGATGTTGCCCGAGGGGGTCATCGTGAACACCAGCATCGACAGCAGGAAGCTGATCATCCCGGCCACGAAGGGCACCCCGATCACGGCCTTCGGCGCGTGCCGGAGCATCGAGAACCCGCCGCCGAGCACCTCGCCGAGAGTCATGCGTCGGATCGGGAACACGCGGCCCGGGTAGGCAGGCGTCGACTCCTCGGTGCTCCACCCCGTCGTCATGGTTCCCCTCCTGATCACAAGTCCTGACGTCGTGCAGGCTTTCACCCTATAGCCCGTGTCCTGTGGCTGACACCCCTGTGACGCGCTGACCAGCCGGTCTGCGGCACCTTGTCATATATCCTGGCGGGATGGACCGGGCACGTGCAGGGCGAGAGGAACAGGAGAGCTGATGAAAGCCAGGATTCTGGTCGTCGATGACGATGAGGCGCTGGCCGAGATGATCGGCATCGTGCTGCGCAATGACGGCTTCGAACCCACCTTCTGCGCCACCGGAGAGCGGGCGCTCGAGGAGTTCCGCAGCACCAAGCCCGACGTCGTCCTGCTCGACCTCATGCTTCCGGGCAAGGACGGCATCGAGGTGTGCCGGGAGATCCGTGACGAGGCCGACACCCCGATCATCATGCTCACCGCGAAGTCGGACACCGCCGACGTGGTGCGCGGCCTGGAGGCCGGTGCGGACGACTACGTGCCCAAGCCCTTCAAACCGGCCGAGCTGGTGGCCCGCGTCCGTGCACGGCTGCGGCCGGCAGAGACGCATCCCCGGCCGGAGTCCGAGCAGCTCACCATCGGTGACCTGACCATCGACGTCGCCGGCCACGAGGTCCGTCGCGGCGAGACGAGGATCTCCCTGACCCCGCTGGAGTTCGACCTGCTCACCGCGCTGGCGAAGAAGCCCTGGCAGGTGTGGAACCGGGAGATGCTGCTCGAAGAGGTCTGGGGCTACCGCCATCAGGCGGACACGCGGCTGGTCAACGTCCACGTGCAACGTCTGCGGTCGAAGATCGAGAAGGACCCGGAGCACCCCGAGATCGTCCAGACGGTCCGCGGCGTGGGGTACAAGGCTGGCGGCGGACAGGGGTAGACCATCACCGAGGATGAAGGCCGCGCCTCCGCCTCCCGAGCGATCGCCACCACCACCGGAGCTGTCTCGGTGATCCGCCCGGCACGCACCGAGGCGCCGACGACGGCGGAGAACCCGCAGGTCGGGGCGGGCAGGTCCGACGCCGGCCTGTTCCGTCGCGCCGGCCGACGCCTGGCGCGGCTCCCTCGTCTGTGGGGGCGCTCGCTGCTGTTCCGGGCGGTGGCCTTCACAGGACTGCTGACCATGCTCGGCACCGGCCTGGTGGCGGCCTTCCTCGCCCAACAGGTCACCACCGGGCTCTTCCAGGAGCGCTTCGACCAGATCGAGCTCGAGGCATCCAACGGGATGCAGCAGATCCGCAACGAGTTCATCTCCGCCTCCACCGCGGACCGCAGCGAGGCTGACGGGCTGGTCGCCGACACGCTCATCCAGCAGGAGGACACCGGATCACAGATCCACCGCTACGTCTTCCTGGTGCCGCTGGACGACACCGACATCGACACCCAGTCCGTGGCCGGCCGCATCCCGCGAGGGCTGAGTGAGGACGTCACCGAAGCGGTGGTCTCCGATGAGCTGCGCGCAGCGGTGGCCGGCGGCACCGGCCAGTACTGGCAGTCGGTCTCCTTCGAACGGGACGACGTCGAGACCCCCGGAGTCATCTTCGGCACCCAGGTGACTCTTCCTCCGGGGGACATCATGGGTCTCTACTTCCTCTATGACTTCTCCACCGTGCAGGAGACCTTGGCGTTCCTGACCCGCATCATGCTGCTGGCCGGTCTGGCGCTGCTGGTGCTCAACATGGCCGTGGCAGCCTGGGTGACCCGCTCGGTGGTCTCTCCGATCTCCCAGGCGGCGGAGGTCTCCGAACGGATCGCCGCCGGACAGCTTGATCAGCGCCTGGCGGTGCGCGGTGAGGACGAGATCGCCCGGCTGGGAATCTCCTTCAACCGCATGGCCTCCAACCTGCAGGAGCAGATCACCCAGCTGGCGAACCTGTCGAAGATGCAGCAGCGTTTCGTCTCCGACGTCTCCCACGAGCTGCGCACACCGCTGACCACTGTGCGCATGGCCGCCGAGGTCCTGCACGAGTCCCGCGAGGACTTCGACCCGGTCAACCAGCGTTCCACCGAGCTGCTCTACCACCAGGTGGAGAGGTTCCAGGCGATGCTCTCGGACCTGCTGGAGATGTCCCGCTTCGACGCCGGCGCCGCCGAGCTGGCGCTGACCGACGTGGACCTGCGCAGCCTGGCCCAGGATGCGCTGACCACTGCGCTGCCGCTGGCCGACCGCTCGCAGACCCCGCTCTCGTTCGTGGTGCAGGGGGAGGGCTTCGTCGTCGAGGCTGACCCGCGCCGGATCGACAGGATCCTGCGCAATCTCATCAACAACGCCATCGAGCACGCGGAGTCTCGCCCCGTGGATCTGGTCATCGCCTCCTCACCGACCGCCGTGGGAGTCGCGGTGCGGGACCACGGCCTGGGGATGAGCCCCTCCGAGGTGGCTCACGTCTTCGACCGCTTCTGGCGCGCCGACCCGGCTCGGGCGCGCACCACCGGCGGATCCGGACTGGGGCTGTCCATCGCCACCGAGGACACGCGGCTCCATCATGGCGCGCTGGACGCGTGGGGGCAGAAGGGCCAGGGCTCCTGCTTCCGCCTGGTCCTGCCACGTCGGCAGGACGAGCCGTACCGTGCCTCCCCGTTGGCCCTGCCGCCGGTCTATCGGTCCTCGGATCGCCGGAGGGTCTCCATGCCGGTGGACGGTGCCCCTGCCACCGGAGAAGTCGATCACGACCGCGTCACCGAACAGTCCCTGAACCGCCCGAAGGAGATGGACTGATGTTGCGCCATCGCCTGACTGCCCTGATCGCCGCGCTGAGCGCTGTCGTCCTCTTCGCCGCCGGGTGCACACCGATGCTGCCCACCGACGGCCCGGTGGGGACCTCCGAGCCCGACGTCGGCGGCGACCCGGCCTACAACATCCAGGCACGCTCGCCGGTGGAGGGGATGAGCCCCGACGACATCGTGCTGGGCTTCATCAACGCCGGGGTCGAGCCCAGCAGCCAGTATGAGGTCGCCCGTGAGTACATGACCGAGGAGGCCGGGGCCGAGTGGATCTCCGGGGCCCGCACCCTCGTCTACGCCGGGGACCCGAATGTGCTCGCCATGGGAGATGACACCTATTCGGTGCAGATGGAGGTGGAGTCCGCCATCGACGAGTCCGGGATCATGACGCAGTTCCCGGAGGGTCAGACCCAGACGGAGGAGTTCCGGCTCGAGGAGGTCGACGGGGAGTGGCGCATCACCGAGGCGCCGGAGGGCACCATGGTGACCTCCGGGTCGTTCGCCACCGTCTATGAGGCCCACACGCTCTCCTTCTACGACCCGCAGCGGCTCTATGCGGTCCCCGACATCCGCTGGTTCCGCAGCAACCGGGACGGCATCACCACCGAGATCGTCAGCGCCCTTCTCGACGGCCCGGCCGCCTACCTGGAGCCGGCGGTGAGTTCGGCGTTCTCCAACGGCACTGCGCTGCAGCGGCCGTCGGTGCCGGTGGAGGAGGGGGTCGCAGTCGTCGACCTGGATCCGGAGCACCTGCGCGGGGCGAGCAATCAGGAGCGTCTGCTGATGCAGCATCAGCTGGAGCTGGCGCTGCTCGATCTCCCCGGTGTGCGAGCCGTGGAGATCACGGCGGGACAGGCCGAGTATGAGATGCCCGATCAGTCCACCGACGCGTTGGGGATCGAGGATCGGCCCAGCGTGGGCAACACGCAGGTCGGTGTCCTGGACGACACGCTGGTCCGTGTGCAGGACCTCCAGACCCTGTCCATAGGCTCTCTGCCGGATATCTCGGACCTGGAGCCGCAGAAGCCTGCTCTGCCTGCCGAGGCGGAGGAGATCTTCGCCTTCCTGGACGGCGAGGGGGAGGAGCTCTACCACCTGCGGCCGAACCGGAGCCCTGATCCGGTGCTCTCCGGGGAGGAGCTCACTCGGCCCTCGATGGACAACTTCGGCTGGACCTGGAGCGCCAGCAACGAGGACGACGGGGCCCATGTGCACGTCGCCGCCTATGACGAGACCCTGGCCCAGGCCGCTTTGGAGGTCAGCGCGGACTGGCTGGTCGACCTGGAGGTGAAGTCCCTGCGGATCGCCCAGGACGGTGCCCGCGCCGCGGTCGTGGTCGACGACGGCGGCGAGTCCCGGCTCTATCTGGCGGGGGTCGTGCGCGACTCCTCCGGGACGCCGCGAGGCCTCGGTGAGCCGATCGCCCTGCAAACGACCACGGCCGAACCCGGTGACGTCCGGTGGCTGGAGCAGGACGCGCTGGTCATCTGGTCCACCTCGGACGACTCCGCTGTGGAGGTCGAAAGGGTGAACCTCAACGGCTCCAACCAGTCGCTGGGCAGCCCGCTGCTCGGTCTGCAGAACGTCTCCGCCGGGGAGGGGCTGCGTACGGTGTTCGCCGAGCGGGTCGATGCGCCGTACAACTCCCGCAGCGGTGACAGCTGGGACATCAACGAAGAGGTCGAGGTCCGGGACTACGCCTTCCCCGGCTGACGCTCGTGAGCTGTTCCTCCACAGGAAGGCAAAAGGGGGCACGGCGCGCCCGCCTCTCCACAGCGTGCCGGTGCCAGGTGATCTGCTGCCTCGAGCCCGTGAGGCTGGAGCCATGTCATGTGCTGCTGGCCCTCCCCGCTCTCCGCGCAGCCGTCGACCTGCCCGTGGAGCCTGGGCCTGGTCCGTCCGTCGGCTCCTCCGGGAGGTCGCCGGGGTCATCTCCCCGGTGTGGTGCGCCGGGTGCGGTCGTGAGGACGTGGTGCTGTGCGGGGACTGTGGCGAGCTGCTGCGGGACCTCACCCGTCGGCCCTTCCGCGCGGAGGAGCAGGCGCTGGCCCTGCCGCTGGTGCCGCCGGCGGGCGGTGGTGAGGGGGCCGACGTCGAGCTGGTGGCGTTGCCTGCGGTGTCCGCGTCCCGGTATGAGGGGCTGGTCGCGCGGACGGTCCTGGCCTACAAGGACCACGAGGTGACCGGACTGGCCCGTGTGCTCGCCCCAGCCCTGCACGGCGCGGTGACCGGAGCCTGCGCGCAGCTGCACCCGGCGTCAGCTCCGCTGCTCGTCTGCCCGCCCTCGACGCCGGCGGCCCGACTGCGTCGCAGCCATCGTCCGGTGGAGCATCTGCTCGGTGCCTGCGGTCTGCGTCCTGCCTCCGGTCTGGTGGCTCCGACCAAGTCCGCGGCGCTGCGCTCCCTGCTGCCCGGGGCCGGTCAGAAGGCCCGTGGGATGGGGGCGCGCCGCCGGGCCCTGCGCGGGACGCTGCGGATCACCGCCGCGGGCCGCCGGATCCTGCCGGGGACGGAAGTGATCCTGGTCGACGACGTGCTCACCACCGGGGCGACGCTGCACGAGCTGCACAGGGCCCTCGCCGGAGCCGGCGCCGTCGTGCGCGGTGCCGCGGTGCTGGCCGCCTCCCGGCGTCGGAGCCCGGGGGCGGAGGGCTCCGGACGGGCCGCCTCGGCGTGTCGCCCGACGCCGAGGTCCAGTTCCGGATCTGCCCGTGACGAATGAGTGGATTCGTCCTAGGGTGGAGTATGGGTATCTTCACGATGGGTCCCATCGCAGCGGCGACGGGACGCATGTCCCGATCGGCCGTCGTGCTGTCATCGGAAACGAGGAGGACACCATGACCCTTCAGGTCAGCTATACCGGACGGAACATCCAGATCCCCTCCGCCTTCAAGGAACACGTCCAGGACAAGATCGACAAGATCGAGCAGCTCGCGGACAAAGGGCATCGCCTGGAAGTCAAAGTCGCCTCCGAGAACGCCCACCGTCGCGCAGACACTGCGCTGACCGTGGAGCTGACCGTCATCGGTCGGGGCAAAGTGGTGCGTTCGGAGGCTCAGGCCGAGGACAAGTTCGCCGCGTTCGAGATCGCGCTCAACAAGCTGACCGAGCGTCTCCGCCGCGTCCGTGACCGTAAGAAGTCCCGCGCGCACAACGCCTCCCGGAACGGAGCACCTGACGTCGCCACCGCGATGGCCGGGCTCGATCCCGTCTCCACGGATCGCCCCCTCTATGAGCAGGTCCTGGACGCAGAGGCTGCGGATGACCATCCGCCGGCTGAGGACGACGTCGACGCCGGGACGGTCAAGATCCGTCGCAAGGTGTTCCCCGCTGAGCCCATGAGCGTGGACGCGGCTGTCGACGCCATGGAGCTGGTGGGGCATGACTTCTACCTGTACATCGATGATGAGACCGGACAGGCCTCGGCGGTGTATCGGCGTCGTGGATGGACCTACGGAGTGATCTCGTTGGACGCCGAGCGGCAGATCGACGAGCCCACCACGGAGGAGCGCAGCTACCGCCCGGAGAACGGCACCACACCGCGGAAGGTCGGGGTGGCCTGAGCCGGTGCCCGGACGGGCACATGACATGCGGGACGACGAGCCGCATCTGACCGTCTGACCGTGACGTGCGGGGCTCGGACATCACGTCCGGGCCCCGCCGTCATGCCGGTGCCGAGACTGCGGCATCCGCACCGAAGATCGTCGCGCGTCGTGGCCCTTTAGGCACCGTCCAGCCTCAGCGCGTAGACTGACAAGCGGCTCCGTGCAGGTGGCCCGGGACACATCCCGGCACCGTCAGCGCAGCCGAGGACCGATACACACCTGATGGAGAACCGGCCGTGCCTACTCTGCTCGAACGAATCCTCAAGACCGGGGACAAGAAGATCCTCAAGACGCTTGGCGCCTACGCCGACGCCGTCAATCTCTTGGAGGACGAGTTCAAAGAGCTCTCCGACGCTGAGCTGCGTGCGGAGACCGAGCGCTTCAAGGAGCGCCACCGCGACGGCGAGTCGCTGAACTCGCTGCTGCCTGAGGCCTTCGCCGCAGTGCGCGAGGCCGCCGACCGAACCTTGGGCCAGCGTCACTACGACGTCCAGCTCATGGGTGGCGCGGCCCTGCACCTGGGCAACATCGCAGAGATGGGCACCGGTGAGGGCAAGACGCTGGTCGCCACGGCGCCGGCCTACCTCAACGCGCTCTCGGGTAAGGGCGTCCACGTCGTCACCGTCAACGACTACCTGGCGAAGTACCAGTCGGACCTGATGGGACGTGTCTTCCGCTTCCTCGGTATGACCACTGGGACGATCACCAATGATCTCAAGCCGGCCCAGCGCCGTGAAGCCTACGCCGCGGACATCACCTATGGCACGAACAACGAGTTCGGCTTCGACTTCCTCCGGGACAACATGGCCCAGTCGCTGGACGACCTGGTCCAGCGCGAGCACCACTACGCGATCATCGACGAGATCGACTCCATCCTCATCGATGAGGCCCGGACCCCGCTGATCATCTCCGGGGCGGCCTCCGGGGACATCTCTCGCTGGTACACCGACTTCGCGACCCTGGTGAAGAAGCTCCACAAGGACGAGGACTACGAGGTCGACGAGAAGAAGCGCACGGTGGGGGTGCTCGAGCCCGGCATCGACAAGGTCGAGGACTACCTGGGCATCGAGAACCTCTACGAGACCCAGAACACGACGCTGATCCAGTACCTCAACAATGCGATCCGCGCCAAGGAGCTCTACAAGCGCGACACCGACTACGTGGTCGTCAAGAACGAGGTCCACATCGTCGACGAGCACACCGGCCGCATGCTCAAGGGCCGGCGCTATAACGAAGGCCTGCACCAGGCCATCGAGGCCAAGGAGGAGGTGCGGATCAAGGCGGAGAATCAGACCCGCGCCACCGTCACTCTGCAGAACTACTTCCGTGGATACGAGAAGATCTCCGGCATGACCGGCACGGCCGAGACCGAAGCTGCCGAGTTCATGTCCACCTATGGTCTGGGCGTGGTGCCGATCCCGCCGAACAGGCCCCGCCAGCGCGTCGATCACAATGACCTGGTCTACAAGAATGAGGTCGTGAAGTTCGACGCGGTGCTCCAGGACATCGTGGAGCGGCACGAGAAGGGCCAGCCGGTGCTCGTCGGCACCGAGTCGGTGGAGAAGTCCGAGTACCTCTCCAAGCTGCTGGCCAAGGCCGGCATCCGCCATGAGGTCCTCAACGCGAAGAACCACGAGCATGAGGCGGCCATCGTCGCGCAGGCCGGCCGCAAGGGCGCCGTCACCGTGGCCACCAACATGGCCGGCCGAGGCACTGACATCATGCTCGGCGGCAACGCGGAGTTCAACGCCGTCCACGAGATGGAGAAGCTCGGGCTGGACCCGGCGGAGGATGCGGAGGAGTACGAGGCCAAGTGGGACGATGTGTTCACCACGGCCAAGGACGAGGCCGAGAAGGACGGCGACGAGGTCCGTGAGCGTGGCGGACTCTACGTGCTCGGCACCGAGCGCCACCAGTCCCGGCGCATCGACAACCAGCTGCGCGGTCGTTCCGGACGTCAGGGCGACCCCGGTGAGTCGCGCTTCTACATCTCGCTCACAGATGACCTGATGCGCCTGTTCAACCAGGCCGCAGCCCAGCGGATCATGAACTCCAAGGCCATGGACGAGCAGATCCCGGTCGAGCACAAGTTCGTCTCCGGCGCGATCGCCAACGCCCAGCAGCAGCGTGAGGGTCAGAACACCGAGATCCGCAAGAACGTCCTGAAGTACGACGATGTGATGAACCGGCAGCGCGAGGCGATCTACTCTGATCGTCGCCGCATCCTCGAGGGCGATGACGTCCACGAGAAGGTCCAGCACTTCATCGAAGATGCGATCGGCCTGATGATCGACGAGAGGACCTCGTCGAGCTCTTCCGAGGACTGGGACCTGGAGGGCCTCTGGGAGGAGCTGGAGACGTTGTACCCGATCTCGCTGGAGGTCGCAGACATTGTCGAGGAGGCCGGTGGTATCGATCAGATCACCGTGAAGATGCTCAAGCGCGAGATCGTCTCCGATGCCAAGATCGCCTATGAGAACAAGGAGGAGGAGCTCGGCGAGGAGGCCATGCGTCAGCTCGAGCGCCGTGTCCTGCTCTCGGTGATCGATGAGAAGTGGCAGGAGCACCTCTACGAGATGGACTATCTGAAGTCCGGCATCGGTCTGCGCTCGATGGCTCAGCGCGACCCGTTGGTGGAGTACCAGCGTGAGGGCTACCTGCTGTTCCAGACCATGGCCGACTCCATTCGCGAGGACTCCGTGCGCTACCTCTTCAACGCTGAGGTGACCTCAGCGGCGGCCCGTGCCAAGACCACCAGCCTGCCCGGTGTGAAGGAAGGCCGCGTGGCAGCAGCGGGCAAGGAGGTCAGCGTGCCGGGTCTCAAGGACGAGCAGCCCAAGGTGAAGCTCAACTTCACAGCCCCGACCGAGACCGGCGGCAAGCAGACCGAGTCCCGCAGCACCGGCTGATCCCGGCAGCGGCTCGTCGCCTCACTGGCAGCTCGGGGCGGTGTCAGCCCAGCTCGAGGGCGACGGCCCGCCACCTGCCTCGGTGCGCCTCCACTCGCATCGCGCAGGCCCGGGTGCGCGTCTCCTCGCTGAAGATCACCGAGACCTCCCATACCCCTGCCTCGACGGAGTGGGTCCGGATGCGACGCAGGCTGAGGCGTGGGGGCGTCGTCGTCTCTCGAGAGGGGTTCTCGTGGCCTCGAGTCAGGCGCCGTGTGTGCTCGAGCAGCACGCTGCGTTCCTGCACCTTGGCGTAGACGAGGGGATCGAGCCAGCGGCGCAGCTGCTGGACCGGTCGTACCCCGGCCAGCGTCTCCATCGTGGCCTGACAGATGAGCCGGGACACTGCGATGACCTGTCTTCGTTCCTCGCGCAGTGAGGCCAGTTCTGTGGGCCGTCGGCGATCCCCTCCAGCCGTGGCGTTCACCGAGACGCCGTCGGAGCCCGCGCGGTTCATCAGTCGCTGCACCTCGTCCTCCCGCTGCAGGCGGAAGGTGTTCGGACGTCGCATCGGAGGTCCCGTCCAGCTGGCCTCAGGATCTCGGCGCACCCTGGCGTCCAGCCTGATCAGCGGTTCCAGACAGTCGAGCCGGGTGGTGGTCTGTGCGTCGGTCTGTCCTCGGCTCGTCGACTGCGCGGCGGCCTCCAGATGCTGCTCTGGGATGGGGGCTGTCATGCTCAGGTCCTCTCTTCGCTGCGGTGCAGCGGGGTGGGGTGGTGCGGGCCTGTCGGTGGAGCCCGCCGGCGGACGTCACGCGGACTGATCGTGCTCCGGAGGAGTCAGCACCGTGCCGGGCAGCAGACGCCCGGGGTCACCGCCGATGGCCTCTCGATTCGCCTCGTACCACTGGGGCCAGAGCTCGGCGATCTCCCAGTCCGTGGCCTGAGGGCCCAGCTTCTCGGCAGCGATGTCCCACAGGCTGTCCCCAGCGCGGACGGTCACCTCCGCGTCGGACCGCTCACGGGTCTCTGCGCCCTGATGGCGGTCCGCCTCGGGTGCGGGCGGGTCCGGGGTGAACAGCGGGCTCATCGGGTCCTCCTCGGCGGCAGGCGGGTGCTCCTCGACTGGTCCGGGCCCAGGCGCTGCGCTCTGGGCGGTCTCGTCCGGGGGATCCTCGGCGGCGGAGAGGGGCAGCAGCAGGTCCGTCGGGCCCGAGGCTGCAGATCGTGTCTCCTCCATGGCTCGGTCGTCTGTGCTGATCGAGCTGATCGAGCTGGATCCCCCAGTGCCGCTCGGAGTGGAGTGGTGGTGGAGCGTCGTCACCGCACCCGCGCCGGTCACCGCCAGCTGCGCGGTCAGGGTGAGCACCACTGTGCGCCTCATGAACCCCGGGGACAGGCGTTCCAAGATGTTCCGCGCCGGGCCGGCATCGAGCCGTCCGAGACGCGCCAGAATTACGAGCATCGTCGACGCGACGGCACCGAGAAGCGCGGCCGCACTCAGCAGAAGGCCCAGGCCGGCGGCACCGAGGCCGACGACGTGTTCGGCGTCGCGCAGCCCGGAGTCGAGCCGGGGGAGGTGCTCCTGCACCACTGATGGTGCCGCTGGGGAGAGCAGGGAACCGACGGGCACGTCCAGGATGGCGGCACCGCAGATGAGCAGCACCGGCCCGACGGCGATGCTCAGCAGGGACAGCACTGCGTCCTGCCGCTGATCGGTCGGCTGCGGCACGTCGAGGCCGGGGTCTCGGCTGATGGTGCGCGATCGGGCGGTCCGGGGTGAGACCGCGGAGCTCCGCGTCGGCTGTCGCCGGGTCGCCCGGTCTGTGGGATTCCCCCTTCCACGCCGTCGATCCCGTCGCCGTTCCGGTGTGGTCGTGCTCATGGCCCCTCCTGATGTCTGCTCGACGACGCCCCTGAGTTCGGGGTCTCGTGGGCTGCGGCGTGCGCCGCAAGATGTGTGCGTGAAGCTGTTCACCATGTGATGATGCGATTTGATGTGATTTGCTGGTATTGGATGCTACACGGATGAGTGGTGATTGGGTAGTGTGTTGCCGCGGCGGCTGGCAGGATGTCGAGGATCAGAGGCGAGAGGGGTCGGGGTGCGGTGGGAGGCATTGTTCGCGGACATGGAGGCTCGGTGGGATGCCGAGGCTTCGGCTGAGCTCGAGCGGGACATCGCGGAGGCCACCCGCTTCGAGCAGGCGGCGGTGGGCCTGGTGGACCGGCTGCGTGCGCAGATCGGGGCGATGGTGACCGTGGCCCTTCCGGGGGAGCGCCTTGTGGAGATGCGCCTGGACGCCGTGGGGGAGGACTGGATCGCCGGCAGCGAGGGGCATCAGGGCATCGTCGTGCCGCTGCAGGCCGTGCAGTCGGTGGAGGGGCTGCCGCGGCGCGCGGCTCATGAGCACAGTCGTGTACGCCGGCGGATGGGGCTCTCTATGGTCCTGAGGGGAATGGCGCGGGACCGTGCCGTCGTCGAGATCCGTGGCGCCGAGGGCGGGGTCCTCGTCCACGGGCTGCTGGTGAACGTGGGGCGCGACCACTGCGAGGTCGCCCGAACCATCGCCGGAGAGGTCCCGCGCCTGCGTCGTGCTCAGGGCGTGCGCACGGTGCCGTTCGCCGCGATGACGGAGATCAGGGCCGAAGCGCATCCGCCCAGCTGATCAGCGGAGGCAGCGTCCGGGTCGGCGGCGTGTGCTGGGGTGTGCTTCAGGATGAGGGCTGGGATGACGAGTGGGCGGTGCGTCCACGCTCGCGGCGCGCCTGGCGCTGGACTTCGTACTGACGTTCGATGTACTCGTCCAACTTCGCCTCCTCGATCCGCCACTGTCCGCGGCCGCCCACCTGGATGGCCTCGAGGTCGCCGCTGCGCACCAGGCTGCGTGCCTGGTCCATCGAGATGTTCAGCACTTCGGCGACGTCGGGCAGCGTGAGGAAGCGCCGCATCGATTCCCTCCGGTCGGTCTGGTCGGTCTGCTCGACCTGCTGGATGCCACGAGCACGTGATCGGGGCCGAGGTCCAGGCACGTCATAGGGTTTAGTGCATTGCAGTCCCAATAGGGCCGATTCTCTCACAGCGGAGACGATTCGGAGCTGTTTGTCCACAGCTGGTGGCATTGTCCACAGGTTGCGTCAAGCAACGACGCAGGCCTGGCCTGTCGGTTACTCTGATGCGGTGTCGGGGTGGTCCTGAGGGGGACACCACGGGCATATCACACACGGAACGGACATCGAGGGGCATGCATGACGGCTGAGACGCACGACGCAGCGACGGCGGCACGCGCCACTGAGGACACTGCCGAGCGGCTGCGGCGACCGAGTTGGAAGGACCTCCGCCTCATCGTCGGGGTGCTGATCGTGGTCGCCTCGGTGGCCGGAGTCGTGGCCCTGGTCGCCGCGCAAGACCGCACAGTCCCCGTCTATGCGGCCGATCGCACCCTGGCCGTGGGGGAGCCCGTCGACATCGCGAACCTGCGTGTGGTGGACGTGCGGCTCGACGAGGTCGCCGAGCTCTACCTCAGCGCCGAGCGCGAACCCCGGTCGGACCTGCAGTTCATCACGGTCGTGGACGAGGGGGAGCTGGTCCCGCTGCGGGCAGTGGACACCACGGATCCGCTGGGTCGCCAGGCCGTCACCCTGGAGGTCGACGAGGCGCTGGCCCGGGCGGTGGAGCCCGGCCGCACCGTGGATCTCTGGGCGGCCTTCGGCGGGACGGTCGGCGCGGACGCCGAGACTCCGGTGGAACAGATCGTGGAGACCGCCGAGGTCTCCGCGGTCACCGAGTCCACCTCCACCTTCGGAGCCCAGTCCGCGGTGACGGTGGAGCTGCTGGTCGATCCGGAGGACCTGCCCAGCGTCTTGGCCGCGCGCAGCTCCGCCGCGACCCTGTCGCTGGTGCCCGCCGGTGCGGAGGCCCCCCGCGACGCCGAGGAGAGTTCCGACGAGGACACCGACGGCGACCTCGAGCGCGACGGGGAGGGCTCGTGAGACGCTGCTCGGTCATCACAGCTGGTCATCTCCATCACGACCATATCGCTGCGGTGGAGCGGATCCATGGACCGGTCACGATCGACCGCCGCTGTGCTGACCTTGCTGAGCTCATGGCGGCGGCACGTGCGGGCTGGGCAGACGCCGCGCTGATCATCGGGCAGACGGATACGCTCACCGGTTCGCTGCTCACCGAGCTCACCGAGCCCGGGATCGTCGTCGTCGTGGTCTCCGACGTCGCCGTGGAGCGCACGCGCCTGAGGAATCTGGGCGCGGTGGCACTTCCCGACGACGTCGACGTCGAAGTCCTGGTCGATGCCCTCCGTGGGCGCCCAGTGCCCGATGAGCCGACGGTGGGGTCAGTACCCGAGGTGGCATCTGGGGACTGCGCCGGGGTCCTGCCGGCAGCCGATCCCCAGGCTGCCTCCGACTCCGATGCTGGTTCACCGGCCGGAGGTGCCGATCCGCTGGACGAAGAACTGGCCGACCTGCTTCGATCGACCGGGCAGCAGGAGTCTCCGGACCTTTCGGACGTTCCTGACCGGGACTCTGACCGGGACTCTGACCAGGACACTGACGGGGACTCTGACCAGGACACTGACCGGGACTTTGACCAAGACACTGACCGGGACTCTGACCAGGATGCTGACGGGGGCGCAGAGGTCGAATCCGACGACTCGTCGGTGAGCCGTGCCGACATTCGCCCGACCGTACCGGGGGAGACCAGGATCGCCGGGATCACCACCGTGTGGGGTGCTCCCGGCAGCCCAGGCCGCACCACACTGGCGGTGAACCTCGCCGCCGAGCTGGCGCTCACCGGAGCGCACGTGCTGCTCATCGATGCCGACACGGTGGCCTCCTCCGTGGCCGCGCATCTGGGACTGCTGGAGGAATCCGCCGGTCTGGCGCAGGCCTGTCGGCAGGCCGACCTGGGTCGACTGGACTCTGCGCGTCTGCGCCGGGCGGCCACGGTGGTGGACATCAGCGGCAGCCGTCTGCATCTGCTCACCGGGCTCCCGCGAGCCGACCGCTGGCCCGAGCTGCGCGAAGGGGCCCTGCGCCAGGTGCTGCAGCTCGCTGACAGGGACTTCGACCATGTGATCGTCGATGTGGCAGCACCCACCGAGCAGGACGAGGAGCTGACGTTCGACACCCGTGCCCCGCAGCGGAACGCCGCCACCGTCGTCGCAGTGGAGGAGGCGCACACGCTGCTGGCCGTCGGAGCACCGGATCCCGTCTCCTTCCCCCGGCTGATCAAGGGGCTGGACGATCTGCGGCTCAACGTGCCCCAGGCGCCCCGGCCTCTGGTGCTGATCAACCAGACCCGGCGCGAGGCAGTGGGGCGAGCCCCAGAGGACCAGCTCCGTGAGGCCTGGACGCGATTCGGCTCCGAGGAGCCGCTGGAGATCTTCCTGCCCTGGGACCGTGCGGCCTGCGACGATGCCCTGCTCACCGGCCGTGTGCTCGCTGAGTCGGCGCCCCAGTCGGACCTGCGACGCGCTGTGGCGGAACTCGCCGGGGCTGATCTGCCGACGCGTCGTCGGAGGCGTCTGAGACGATAGGCTGGCACAGCAAGGCCGGACACCGTGGTCCGGCCCATGGATGGGGCATCGAAGACCCAGAAAGAGTGAGTGCACATGGCCGGTGAGAAGTCCCTCTGGACCCGTGATGACGCTGATCTCAAGAACCTGGAGAGTGCGTATTACGCGCATATCGCTCCAGAGGATCTGTGGTCCGTCAGCTCGGAGCATCAGCGAGAGCGGGTGACCCGCCACTTGGAGGTCGCCCGGCGTCGTACGGACTCCTCGCCCCAGGCCGACGTCGTCACCGTCGCGGGGCGCAGCATCGCCCTGGTCGTGACTGATGACATGCCTCATCTCGTCGACTCCGTCACCGCGGAGATCTCTCGCCAGGGCCACGCCATGTCTCTGGTGGTCCATCCGATCTTCCTGGTCAGCCGGAGCCTGGAGAGCCGTGAGGTGCTCGGCGTGCGCTCCGTCCCCGCACCTCAGCGAGGGCTGTCCTCCGGAGACACCCAGACCCTGCCGGACCTCTCCGTGCTGGCTGACCCCGATCAGCACACTGACGTCGAGTCCTGGATCGCCGTGGAGCTGGACCGAGTGCTGCCTGCCGAGCGGGCGGAGTCCCTCGTCAAGGGCCTCTACAGCGTGGTCGACGACGTCAAGGTCAGCCACCGGGACCAGAACCGCATGATCGGCAAGGCCCGTGGCGCCGCCGGACTGCTGCGCGAGGCCGAAGGGCTCCATGAGTCCCAGGAGTCTGCTGACCTGCTCGACTGGATGGCCGACGGCAACTTCCTGTTCCTGGGCTACCGCGAATACGAGCTGGACGAGCACACCGACGGCTCGGTGCACCTGGAGCCGGTGATCGAGACGGGACTGGGCATCCTCACGCACAAGCGCGGGAAGGGCACTCTGCACCGCACCACCGAGCTCTCCGAGGCGGGTCGGGCTCGGGCCCGAGAGCGACGTGCGCTCGTGATCACGAAGGCCAACTCCCGCTCCACGGTGCGGCGCCGCACCTACATGGACTACGTCGCGGTGAAGACCTTCGGTCCCGACGGGACCGTGCGCGGCGAGCGTCGCTTCGTCGGCCTGTTCAGCCAGCGGGCCTACACCCAATCCATCCAGAACATCCCGCTGTTGCGCTCGCGGGCGCGTCAGCTGCTCGACCGGTCGGGCTTCAGCCCGAACTCGCACTCGGGGTCGGACCTGATGCAGATCCTCGAGACCTATCCGCGCAACGAGCTGCTGCAGATGGACATCGAGGAGATCGAGGAGACGGCCTGGCAGATCCTGCAGCTGCAGGAGCGCCGTCGGGTGAAGCTGTTCCTGCGCGAGGATCACTACGGGCGGTTCATGACCGCCCTGCTCTTCCTGCCCAGGGACCGCTACAACACCGCGGTGCGTCAGCGCGTGGAGCAGGAGCTGCTGCGCCATATCGATGCCGAGTCCATCGACTTCACGGTGTGGCTCACCGAGTCGGTGCTGGCCCGGGTCTTCTTCCGGCTGCGCCTGGGGGAGGACGCCGCGGAGCTGCAGGTGGGGGTTGACGAGCTGGAGCGGCGTCTGGCCGGGGCTGTGCGGTCCTGGTCGGAGGGGATCTCCCAGGAGGCCGCTGAGCGGTATTCCGGCAGACGGGCCGAGGACGTGGCCCGCCGCTGGGGCGAGGCGTTCCCGGAGGACTACCGGGTGCTCTACGAAGTCTCCGACGCGCTGGCCGACATCACGCAGTTCGAGACCCTGGAGCGCCATCCGCAGGACGGACCGCGCATGCAGTTCTACCCGCCGCGCGGCGATGATCCCGCGCATATGCGGCTGAAGCTCTACCTCACCGAGCCCAAGACGCTGACCGACACCCTGCCGACCGTCGATGACTTCGGCCTCTCGATCCTGGACGAGCGTTCGTACACGCTCACCTGTGAAGACGGCACGAACTTCTACCTCTATGATCTTGGTCTGTGCTACCCGACCGGCGTCGATCCGCACACCACGATCGACCTGCTCAAGGAGGCCTACAGCCACGTGCTGGTGGGCACCGCCGAGTCGGACATCTTCTCCCGACTGGTGCTGCGCCTGGGGTTGTCCATCCGCAAGGTCACCGTGCTGCGGGCGTATGCGAAGTACATGCGCCAGCTGGGGTCCTCCCATTCCTACGCGTTCCTGGCCGAGGCGCTGCTGCAGAACCCCGAGGTGTCGGTGGCGCTGGTGGCCTACTTCGAGGCGCGGTTCGACCCCCACCTGGAGGGCGACCGGCACGAGCTGATGGCCGAGACCCGGCAGCGGGTGGTCCAGACCCTCGAGACCGTGCGCACCCTGGACGCCGATCGTGTGCTCTCCACCCTGCTGAACCTGATCGACTCCACACAGCGCACCAACGCCTACCAGGGGCGGAACTGGCTGTCGATGAAGCTCACCCCCGGCAGCATCGACTCGGCACCGCAGCCGCGTCCCGCCCATGAGATCTGGGTGTACTCTCCCGAGGTCGAAGGTGTGCACCTGCGTTTCGACAAGGTCGCCCGCGGCGGGCTGCGCTGGTCCGACCGTCAGGAGGACTTCCGCACCGAGGTCCTTGGCCTGGTGAAGGCACAGATGGTGAAGAACGCGGTCATCGTCCCCTCCGGAGCGAAGGGCGGCTTCTACGCGAAGCAGCTCCCGGATCCGGCCGAGGACCGCGGCGTCTGGTTCGAAGCCGGCCGGGAGGCCTACAAGGTCTTCATCCGTGCGCTGCTGGACATCACGGACAACCAGGTGGAGCGGGACGGGCGGATGCAGATCGTCCCGCCCGAGGACGTGGTCCGCCACGACGGCGACGACGCGTACCTGGTGGTCGCGGCCGACAAGGGCACCGCCACCTTCTCCGACACCGCGAACGAGGTCTCTGCGGAGTATGGGCACTGGCTGGGGGACGCCTTCGCCTCCGGCGGATCGGTGGGCTATGACCACAAGGCCATGGGTATCACCGCACGCGGCGCCTGGGAGTCGGTCAAGACGCATTTCTCCGAGCTGGGTCACGACACGCAGACCGAGGACTTCACCGTCGTCGGCATCGGTGACATGTCCGGCGACGTCTTCGGCAACGGGATGCTGCTCTCCGAGCACATCCGGCTGGTCGCCGCGTTCAACCACCTGCACATCTTCATCGATCCCGACCCGGACTCCGCCGCCTCCTTCCAGGAGCGGAGTCGGCTCTTCGCCGCCGGGCGCTCCGGCTGGGACGCCTATGACCAGGAGCTGGTCTCCGACGGCGGCGGGGTGTTCTCCCGGACCGCGAAGACCATCACCATCACCGAGCCGATGCGACGCCGCTTCGACCTTCCTGCCGAGGTCGAGGTCATGACCCCGCCGGAGCTCCTCAACGCGCTGCTGAAGGCACCGGTGGATCTCCTCTACAACGGGGGCATCGGCACCTACGTCAAGGCCTCGCAGGAGACCCACGATGAGGTCGGGGACCGGGCCAACAACGGCATCCGCGTTGATGGTCGGGAGCTGCGTGTGCGTGTCGTCGGTGAGGGCGGCAACCTGGGGCTCACCCAGGCCGGCCGTGTCGAGGCCGCCCAGGGGGGTGTCCGGCTCAACACTGATGCGATCGACAACTCTGCCGGCGTCGACTGCTCCGACCACGAGGTCAACATCAAGATCCTGGTGGACCAGCTGATCTCCTCGGGGCACCTGCAGTCGGAGGAGCGCACCGAGCTGCTGCGCGAGATGACCGACGACGTCTCCGAGCTGGTGCTGAAGACCAACCGGGACCAGAACATCCTGCTGATGACGGACCGCCACCGGATGGGGGACTGGTCTCCCAGCTTCCAGCGGCTCATGGGCTGGCTCGAAGACTCCGCAGGACTGGACCGCGAGCTGGAGGTGCTGCCCACCGACCTGCAGCTGGAGGAGCGCCGTGACGCGGCCAAGCCGCTGACCTCTCCGGAGCTGGCGGTGCTCGTGGCGTACGCGAAGATCCAGCTCAAGGGCGCCCTGGTCGCCTCAGAGCTGCCTGATGATGACTGGTTCTCCTCTCTGCTGGAGGACTACTTCCCCCAGCAGATCACCTCGCGCTTCGCCTCGGAGCTGCCGCGGCACCCGCTTCATCGAGAGATCATCGCCAACGTGCTGGCCAACGATGTGATCAACATGGGCGGAGCCACGTTCGTCTTCCGCGCGATGGAGGAGACCTTCGCCTCGGAGGCGCAGGTGGTGCGTGCCTTCGCCACGGTGCGGGAGCTCTTCCGTCTCGACGAGTTCGACGCCGCGATGCGGAGCCTGCCGGTGAGCTTCCCTCGGGAAGAGTGGGCCCTGACCTACCTGGACATGCGCCGGCTCCTGGACCGGGCGGTGCGCTGGTGCGTGAACCATGCTCCGCGCGGAACCTCCGTGCAGGAGGACGTGGAGCTCCTCGCCGAGCACATCCGCCCGCTCTACGGCCACCTCTCCGAGCACCTGCGCGGCGAGGACCACCTTCGGGTGGTGGAGAAGAAGGCCGAGGTGGTCTCCGCCGGAATGCCGGAGGACCTGGCCGGATGGGTCGCCGAGCTCTTCGAGACGTTCTCGCTGCTCGACGTCGCGGACCTCGCTCGGGAGCACGGGGTCGACTCCACCGAGGTCGCCGGGATCTACTACAAGGTCTACGAGGAGTTCAGTGCGGACTCGCTGCTGGAACGCATCACCGGGCTGCCGCGGAAGGACAAGTGGCAGGCCCTGGCGCGCGGAGCCCAGCGCGACGAGCTGTATCACGCGATCCGGGACGTGACCTCTTCAGTGTTGGAGCGGACCGAGCCGGGATCTGCGGACGAGCGCATGGCTGCCTGGCGGCGGGAGAACGAGACGAAGATCAGTCGGGCGGAGCGGCTGGTGGCGGAGGTCGATCAGCTCAAGACCGACAACATCGCATCGCTGACGGTGCTGCTGCGGCATCTCCGCGGTCTCATCGGAGGCTGAGCTGTGGCCGTCTTCGAGGATCCGCTGATCCGTCACCCGCATCTTCATCCGGGTGACGCCGACTGGCTGCACGCGCTGGTGGCCGACTGGCAGATGCTCTCGGACCTGGCCTTCTCGGATCTGGTGCTGTGGTTCCCCCACACCGCAGAGGGTTTCGTCACGGCGGAGGGTCGTTCCTACATCGCACTGGCCCAGGCGCGGCCCTCCACCACTCAGACGGTGGTGCATCGCGACGTCGTCGGGGACAGGATCCGTGCGGACCTCAAACCCATGGTGGAGCGGGCCTGGCGCTACCAGGTGGAGACGAACTCCTCGGACGAGGGGCGTCCTGCGCCCGCGCGGATGCGTGTGACCGCGATTCCGCTGATCCGCGGAGGCAGGACTCTGGCGGTGATGACCCTGCACTTCTCGGTCACCACACTGCGGACCCCGTCCCGGCTTGAGCTGACCTACCGGCGCTGTGCCTCGGACCTCCTGGTCATGGTCCGTGAGGGTCGCTGGCCGGAGACCCATGTGGAGTTCAGCGCCTACGGCGGCGCCCCGCGCGTGGGGGACGGGCTGCTGCGCCTGGACGTGGAGGGCAAGATCACCTTCGCCAGCCCGAACGCCGTCTCCGCGCTGTCCCGGCTGGGGGTGGCCGACTCGTTGGAGGGGCGTTCTCTGGCGGGGATCGGCGCTGAGCTGGAGCGCGCGGCCGGTGGTGTGGTCGATGAGACTCGTCCGCTGCTGCTCACCGGCAGGCGGGCAATGCGCGCGGAGCTCGAGGCTCACGGCGCAGCGGTGACGCTACGCTCCATCCCCCTGTACAAGGAGGGCGAGCGGTTCGCGGCGCTGGTGCTGTGCCGCGACGTGACGGAGCTGCGTCGTCGTGACCGGCAGCTGATGAGCAAGGACGCGACGATCAAGGAGATCCACCACCGGGTGAAGAACAACCTCCAGACCGTCTCGGCCCTGCTGCGCATGCAGTCGCGCAGGATGGACTCGCAGGAGGGACGTGAAGGGCTGCGCCGGGCGATGCGCCGGGTGGAGACCATCGCTATGGTCCATGATTCGCTCTCCAAAGGGTTGGAGGAGAGCGTCGACGTCGACGAGCTCATGCGTCGGCAGCTCCGCCTGGCCGCGGAGATGGCACAGTCGGAGCGTCGAGTGGAGACACGCCTGACGGGCAGCTTCGGTCAGCTCTCACCGGACATGGTCACCCCGTTGGCACTGGTGATCACCGAGGTCGTGGCCAACGCGGTGGAGCATGGTTTCGGACCAGATCCGGCCGGTCGGAAGCTCGTGGTGCAGATGTCGGTGAGGCGTTCCGCGGATGCGGCCGGACGGGAACGGCTGGAGCTCGAGATCGTCGATGACGGAGTCGGCCTGCCCGCAGAGGGTTGGGAACCGGGCCTCGGACTGCAGATCGTCAAGACCCTGGTACGGGGTGAGCTCTCCGGGGTGATCGAATGGAGCCCGGGCCAGGGACCCGACGGCGAGCCGTCTGGCACACAGGTCATGCTCCGGGCTCCCATTCTGGGGCCCCAGCACTGACGTCACCCAGGCAGCCTGACACGACGATGGCTGGCCCGCGCCGTGCGGCGTGGACCAGCCATCGTGAAGTCAGTGGGGCGGTGGGGCGAGGCGGTGCCGTGACGCGAGGTCAGGACCGGTCAGACCCCCCGGAACCGGCTCAGTCGCCTATGATGCGCGGCGTGCGCGGGCTGCACGACGTTTGAGAGCCCGCCGCTCGTCTTCGCTCATGCCACCCCAGACACCGGCGTCCTGACCGGTCTCCAGAGCCCACTGGAGGCAGGTGTCCATCACAGGGCACCGGCGGCAGACGCTCTTGGCCTCCTCGATCTGCAACAGGGCTGGGCCGGTGTTGCCGACGGGGAAGAAGAGCTCGGGGTCCTTGTCCAGGCAGGTGGCTCGACTGCGCCAATCCATGGGGATCACTACTCCTTGCGACCGCTGCGGGCCGCTGTTGCTCGGGTGGGTGCTGCGGCATTTCCTCGACCCGAGGCAGGGGAGCCTCCGGGGAGTCGGTGCCGCCTCCGGGAGGCAGAAGTTCAGTTGTCGGTGCGGGACGATGACCGCGACGGCGCATCTGCGCCGCCAGGGTCACAGGACTGCCAGACCCGAATAAGTACGTGCTCAAGGCTGACACGTTAACGGGATGCAAACAAGACTTCGCAGGGCGGAAATGCGCCGGAAACCCTGTGGGATTGATCACAGCAGAAAGGTGGATCTGAGCGGATTCGGAGGTGTTGGTCCTCGCATCGACGTCCCGGGGTGGGGTGCCTCGCGCCGCGGTGAAGTCCCAGAGGGCTGAGCGGCGCGGCGGTAGGCACGAGGCGTCGAGGCCGGCGCTGAGTGAAGGGTGGTTCAATGGGGGCATGCCCGAGAAGGACTCGCCCCGTGACTCGCCCCAGCCGGACTTCAACGCCCCGCAGGGGCCGCGCCGGTTCACGCAGGCTCGCTCGCGCCCCTGGCCGGTATGGGTGATTTTCCTGATCCTGTTGATGCAGGGGCTGGCCCTGGGCATCAACACCGTCGCCTCATTCGTCGTCTCGGAGTCCGCAGTGCTCGACACGGTGGGGATGATCGCCATGCTGGTGCTCTACCTGCTCTTCGGCGCCATCCTGATCCTGTTGGGCTTCCGCATCTTCATGGGCGCGGCCGGAGCGCGCACGCCGGCGATGGTCCTCCAGCTGCTGATCGTGGTGCTCTCGTTCAGCTTCTTCGCCGGGGGTCTGTGGCAGGTGGGACTGCTCTTCGTCGTCCCTGCGGCGCTGGCGATGCTGCTGGCCTTCGTCCAGCCGACTCGGGACTGGCTCGACGCCACGTCCTGAGCCGGCCGGCGGGCCGAGTGGTCAGTTGACCGGGCCGGTCCACTTCTCGCCCGGGCCTTTGCCTGGGGCGTCTGGTACCAGGGACTCCTCCCGGAACGCGAGCTGCAGGGAGCGCAGCCCGTCGCGCAGGGGAGCGGCGTGGGTGGACCCCACCTCGGGAGCCGCGGCGGTGATCAGGCCGGCCAGTGCGGTGATCAGCTTCCGCGCCTCGTCGAGGTCCTTCAGGGCCTCTGCCTCCGGGTCGTCGGCCAGGCCGGTCTTCACGGCGGCCGCACTCATCAGGTGCACCGCCACGGTGTTGATCAGCTCCACGGCCGGGACCTCGGCGATGTCCCGGGCCTGCTGGTCCACGGCCTGTTTCACGTCCTCGGCCTCCGGCGCCTCGATGGGGGAGCCGGCGTCGGGGTGGTTCTTCTGCTCACTCTGCATGCTGGTAAGCTTGTCATATGTCTCGGTGTGCGCGCGACGCGTGCACTGAGCGCCGAAGCGGGCGTCATCTCGCACTCCGCATGCGGGGCTCAATGCCGACGACGCCCACTCGCCATCGTCATCACAACAGGAGCTAGACAGATCAGCGAACCACGTATCAATGAACGGATCCGAGTTCCGGAAGTCCGCCTCGTCGGCCCGCAGGGGGAGCAGGTCGGCATCGTCAGGATCGAGGACGCCCAGAGGCTGGCCTCCGAGGCGGGTCTGGACCTGGTCGAGGTCGCGCCCAGCGCGAAGCCTCCCGTCTGCAAGCTGATGGACTTCGGCAAGTGGAAGTACGAGGCTGCCGTCAAGGCTCGTGAGTCTCGGAAGAACCAGACCACCACCATTCTCAAAGAGGTGCGTTTCCGCCTCAAGATCGATGATCACGACTATGAGACCAAGGTCGGCCGTGCCCGTCGGTTCCTCGCCGCCGGTGACAAGGTCAAGGCCATGATCCAGTTCCGTGGTCGTGAGCAGCAGCGCCCTGAGATGGGCGTGCGGCTCCTTCAGCGCTTCTCCGAGGACGTGGAGGATCTGGGTTCGGTCGAGTCCTCCCCGCGCCAGGACGGCCGTCACATGGTGATGGTCATCGGCCCGTTGAAGACCAAGGCCGAGGTGAAGAAGCAGGAGGCCGCTGAGGCCGCTGTGGAGGCCGCGGAGGCGGAGCCGAAGGGCACCCCGACCCGCCGCGCCCGGAAGAACCAGGAGCGTGTCTCCACGGAGAAGCAGGACGCCCAGCCGCTGTCCAACTCCATGGCGGACTACCTGCCGGACGAGCTCAAGAACCTCTGAACATCCTGACCTGTCCTGAGGCGGCCACGTCACGCGTGCCGTGCCGAGGGCAGGCTCTGTCGGCGTCCTCGTCCTGCTGAGGACCGGTGACGCCGTCGACAGATCTGCCGGAGCAGCCCTCCATCCCGCTGACGTGGGACGGAGGGCTGTCCCATGCCCGACATGCCGTGGGGCGCCACATGGCGTAGAATGGATCTTCGGGTTCACGGCAGGATGCCGCCCGCGCACTGCGCACCGCATCCGGTCGTTCCTATGACAAGGGGGCCGAGGCCCATGGAGTCCTCGTCCACGGCGAATTCAGTCGGGGCTCGGAGACCATGATGCCGATCGGCCCCACCTCTGCGCCGCCGTACGGCGGAGTCTCTCGGAGCTGATCCGTGGGATCCGTGCCGTGCACTGAAGGCGTTGTAGGTCCGCACGAACTAAGGAGAACGGCACCATGCCGAAGATGAAGACCCACTCCGGGGCCAAGAAGCGGTTCAAGCTGACCGGCTCCGGCAAGATCAAGCGCCAGCAGGCGAACCGTCGCCACTACCTGGAGCACAAGTCTTCCCGCCTGACGCGCCGTCTGGCCGGTGACCGCATCGTCACCAAGGCCGACGAGAAGCGCATCAAGCGGATGCTGGGCATCTGAGCGTCCTGCTCTCAGGACCTCGACGCCGATGATCGAGCGCCCGGACCGGCGAACTCTGCACGGCACCGGCGCATGAACACCAGAAGACTTACTGCACAAGGAGATTTCACGTGGCACGAGTGAAGAGGGCGGTCAACGCCCACAAGAAGCGCCGCAAGGTCCTCGAGCGGGCCTCCGGCTACCGCGGTCAGCGCTCCCGCCTCTACCGCAAGGCCAAAGAGCAGCTGCTGCACAGCTACACCTACAACTACCAGCACCGCAAGAAGCGCAAGGGCGACTTCCGTCGCCTGTGGATCCAGCGCATCAACGCCGCATCCCGCGCACACGGTCTGACCTACAACCGCTTCATCCAGGGCCTGAAGGCCGCTGAGGTGGAGGTCGACCGCCGCATGCTGGCAGAGCTGGCCGTCTCTGACGCCAAGGCCTTCGAGGTCCTGGTCGACGTCGCGCGCAAGGCCCTGCCGCAGGACGTCAATGCCAAGAAGGCCGCCTGAGCCTGATCGGCAGACACCGATTCACGACGGCGCCCGTCCCTGGACCCCAGGGACGGGCGCCGTCGTCGTGCGGGCCGCCGACCGCCGTCGGCCCGTGAACACAGACCCAGTGAGGAAGAATGGCAGCCATGACTGATCCCGAGGTGCTGAGCAACCCCCGGGCGGACCGGGTCAAGAAGGTCGCAGCCCTGGCCACCCGCGCCGGTCGACGCCGGCAGCGGCTCTTCCTCGCTGAAGGGCCCCAGCCGGTGCGCGAGGCCCTGGACCTGTGGCTGCGCCACTGGGAGCAGGGGGCCGGCCCGGAGAGCACGGCTGTCGGCCTGCCGACGCTGGACGCTCTGTACTTCGACGCCGAGGCGCTGGCCTCCCACCCGGACGTGCAGGCACTGCTGGACCAGGCCCGCGGAGAGCTGTATGACCCGCAGTCCACCCTGCCTCGGGAGGCCCGCTTCTTCCTGCGTGAGGCCACCGCAGAGGTGCTCGCCGCCATGGGAGACACGGAGACCTCCCAGGGAGTGCTCGCCGTGTGCCGGATCCCGGAGACACGCGGCGGCGAGGGCGCAGGCGACCCTGTGGACGCCCTGCTCGGCACAACAGATGCGGCAGGGACGGGTCCCCAGCCTGCCGGGCTCGTCGCCGGCCTGCTGAGTCTGCAGGACCCCGGCAACGTGGGCACCATCATCCGGACGGCGGACGCCGCCGGGGCTGCCGCCGTCGTCCTCACCCCGGGCAGTGCGGACCCCTGGGCGCCCAAAGTGGTGCGCTCGGCCGCCGGATCGCACTTTCACCTGCCGCTGGTCGCCGGGGTGGACCCGCAGCGGCTGGTCGACGCCGCCCGCGCGGCGGGACTGCAGGTCCTCGCGGCTGACGGCGGGGGAGAGGCCAGTCTGCCAGACCTCGAGAATCCGGCAGCCCCGACCCTGTGGCTGCTCGGAAACGAGGCCCACGGTCTCTCCGCCGAGCATCAGGCGCTGGCAGACGTCCGAGTCTCCATACCGCTCTACGGGCAGGCTGAGTCGCTCAACGTCGCCACGGCGGCGACGGTGTGCCTCTATGCCTCCGCCATGGCACGTCATGACCGAGCGTCGGGATCCACTCCGGGGTCCGTCCCGACCGGCCGATGAGTCGCGCCGCGGAGAACACCGGATTCATCTGCGGCCACTGCGGCCGTCAGGTCAGCCCGCAGTCCGGGGGCAGCTACCGCAACCACTGTCCGTTCTGCCTGCATTCACGGCATGTGGACCTCACGCCCGGGGACCGGGGCGCCGACTGCGGTGCCGTGATGGCGCCGATCGGGGTCGACCACTCGGGAAAGAAGGGCTTCATCCTGATCCATCGCTGCTCCGCCTGCGGCAGCGTCGACCGCAACCGGCTGGCCCCGGATGACGACATGGACGCCGTCATCGCCCTCCAGCGTCCTCGGTGACTCCTGCGGCTGGAGCTCAGTTCGAGGCGTGTCAGCCGCCGACCGGGGTGAAGTCTCGGCTGCCGAGGAACGCGGGACGCGGCGCCGGTGCCGCGAACGGCTCCACCGGGGTGTTCTCCACCGAGTTGTAGACGATGAACACGTTGGACCGGGAGTAGGGCGTCACATTGCCGTTCGAGGCGTGCATGCAGTTCGAGTCGAACATGATCGCGCCTCCCGCGGGCCCTTCGAGGACATCGATGCCGAAGCGGTCGGCGAACTCCGTCAGAGTGTCGGGATCGGGCACTCCGGCGCCCTGCATGACGAGGGACTGCTTGAAGTTGTCCTCCGGAGTGCCGCCCGCCGCACTGATGTAGTGCTTGTGGGAGCCGGGCATGATCATCAGCGGCCCGTTGAAGGAGTAGTTGTCGGTCAGCGAGATCGAGATGCTCACCGCCCGCGGGGCGGGCATCCCGTCCTCAGCGTGCCAGGTCTCGAAGTCCGAGTGCCACGTGAAGTCCTTGCCCACGAAGCCGGGCTTGTAGTTGATCCGGCTCTGGTGGATGTAGACCTCGGACCCGAGGATCTGACGGGCCCGCTCCACCACGCGCGGGTCTTCGGCGATCCTCCGGAACACCTCATTGGAGCGGTGGATGTCGAAGATCGATCTGACCTCCTGGGACTTCGCCTCGACGACGGTCCGCTCATCGGCCTTCACCGTGGGGTCGTGCGCCATTCGGTGGAGCTCCTCGCGGAAGAGCCGCAGCTCCTCGTCGCTGATCAGCTTCTCGATGGTCAGATAGCCCCGCTCATCGAATCCACGCAGTGTCTCGGCGTCCAGGGGGCCCTGCTCGGCGGTGCCCTGCACCACCGGATCCTGGCGCGGGATCACCCGGGGTGCCTCATCCTGGCGGGTGGGGTACTGGTCCGTCACGTCGGGGACGGTGGTCGTCATGTGAAGACCTCCTTCATCGGGGGACGTTCCGTGCACGCCGCGCCCCGGCATGAGGTGCGGCAGGCGCGGCGCCGGCCGGTGTGGAGGCTCCGACGCCGCCACTTCGGACCCTAGCAGCTCAGTTGAGGACTGCAACCGCAGATGCGCTAGGGTTCCCTTATGGTTGCACAAAGAAACTATGTCATCACGGGTGCGCACATCGTGCCCGTCACCGGGGAGCCCTTCGACGGGGCCCTGGTGGTCACCGAGGGGAAGATCGCCGCCCTGGGATCGGACGTCGAGGCACCGGAGGGGCATGAGTCCATCGAGGCCGCGGGCCGCTGGGTGCTGCCGGGCCTCGTGGACGCCCATGTCCATCTCGGCATCCACGAAGAGGGGGAGGGCTGGGCCGGCGCCGACGTCAACGAGACCACCGACCCGGTCACCGCCGCCGCCCGTGCGGTGGACGCCATCAACCCGACAGAGGTCGGGTTCGACGACGCTCTGGCGGGCGGGATCACCAGCGTCAACGTCAACCCGGGCTCCGCCAACCCCATCGGCGGGTTGGCCGTGGCGATCAAGACCCATGGTCGGATCGTCGACGAGATGGTGCTGCGCTCGCCCTCCGGGCTGAAGGCGGCGTTGGGTGAGAATCCGAAGCGGGTCCACGGAGAGCAGAAGAAGACGCCGAACACCCGTCTCGGTGTCGCGCTCACCATGCGCAAGGCCTTCGCGGAGGCGCGTGGCTGGGCGGAGAAGCCGGTGGAGGACCGCCCGGTGGACCTGGTCTCTGAGGCGTTGGTGCAGGTGCTGGACCGAGAGATCCCGTGGCGGCAGCACTGTCACCGCGCTGACGACATCGCCACTGCGATCAGGCTGGCCGACGAGTTCGGCTACGAGCTGGTCCTCGACCACGGCACGGAGTCCCACAAGCTGGCCGATGTCATCGCCGAGCGGGGCATTCCGGTGCTCTACGGGCCGCTGATCGTCTCACGGAGCAAGGTGGAGGTGCGCCACCGCGCCCCGGCCGCGCCGGGGATCCTCGCCGCTGCCGGGGTGAAGGTCTCCCTCATCACCGACCACCCGGTGGTGCCGATCGACTTCCTCATGCACCAGGCGGCCCTGGCCGTCCGCGAGGGGATGGAGCCGTCGGAGGCGCTGAGGGCCGTCACCATCAACCCCGCTCAGGTGCTGGGCGTGGCTGAGCGGGTCGGGTCCCTGGAGGTCGGCAAGGACGCCGATCTCGTGCTGTGGTCAGGCGATCCGCTGGACACTCGGAACCGGGTGCTGCGCACCTGGATCGACGGTCTCGAGGTCTACGCCTACGACCAGGAGACCCGCACCGGCTCGGTGCTCGAGCGCTGGTGAGCACCCCGCTCAGGGGCGGGGCGGCGGGGCCGGTGCCCCGCGCGGCGGGCTGATCCTGGGGTGACGGCCGACGGCGTCCGCCGGAGCAGGAGAGTCCGTCTCGATCGCGCCGGCGCGCGCAGGAGCCGGCCGGTGCGGTGAAGGGTCCCAGCCGGCGTCGACGACCTTCTTCTGCACCAGGATGGCGGAGGCGAGCACCAGCAGCCCCAGCGCTCCGACGGCGATCAGCCCGCCCCAGGATCCGATCGAGGCCCCGTAGCCGATCAGGATGCCGAACCAGCCGAAGTCCGTGTCTCCGAAGGTCGTGTTGGCCTCGGCGAGATCGCCGAGGACCAGCAGCAGCCCTGCCGGCAGAAAGGTGATGAGCAGGCCGTTGACGAACCCGCCTGCCACCGCGCCCCGACGTCCCCCGGTGGCGTTGCCGTAGACCCCGGCCGCGCCTCCGGTGAAGAAGTGCGGCACCAGGCCGGGCAGGATGAGGGCGAGCCCCAGAGCGGGGTTCAGCCACAGGGACAGGGCCGCCAGGCCCAGCAGGCCACCGACGAAGCTGGAGATGAAGCCCACCAGCACGGCGTTCTGCGCATAGGGGAAGACGATCGGTGCGTCCAGGGCGGGGATGGCCCCGGGCACCAGTCGGGCGGCGATGCCCTGGAACGCGGGGACGATCTCCCCGAGGATGGTGCGCACGCCGAAGAGGATCACCGCCACGGCGATACCGAACTGCAGGCCCTGGGTGACCGCCTGCATCATGAAGTTGCCCAGGTTCTCTGCGCCGCCGTCGAACGCCTCGTAGGCGGTCTCGCCCTCGCGTGCGACATAGATGGCCGCGATCACCACGTACATCAGCACCATGGACAGTGCGGTGGCGACCATCGAGTCTCGCAGGAAGCGCAGGGACTCCGGCAGCCGGAGCTCCTCGGTGGATCGGCTCCTGCGCCCGCCGACCAGGCGGCCCGCCGCGCCGGCGGCGACGTAGCCTGCCGTGCCGAAGTGCCCGATGGCGATGCTGTCGTCCCCGGTGATGCGCCGGGTCCACGGATGGGCCAGGGCGGGCAGCGACACCATCAGGATGCCCAGCAGGGCGCCGCCGACCAGCACGGTGACGGTACCGGAGTAGCCGGCGGTGGCCAGCACGATGGTCAGCAGGGTGGCCATGAACAGGATGTGATGACCGGTGAGGAACACGTAGCGCAGGGGAGTGAGCCGGGCCAGCACCAGGGAGACGGCGAATCCGAGGATCATCAGCCAGGCCACCTGGGCGCCGTGGAGCTCCTGGGCGATGCCGACGATGGCCTCGTTGGTGGGGATCACGCCATGGGCGCCGGTGGCGCCCTGGATCATCACGCCCAGCGGATCCAGGGAGGCGACGACGAGCGTGGCACCGGCGCCGATGAGCAGGAAGCCCAGCGTGGCCTTCAGCGCCCCGCCGATCACCAGCCCGGCGGATCGCCGCAGGGCGAGGAGCCCGACGGCGGTGATGATGCCGATCAGGAAGGCAGGGACGCTGAGGATCTCGTTGACGAGAAACAGGGCGGCGGCGACGAGCCAGTCCATGGGACGGTCCTTCAGTCAGGGAGCGATCAGGGAGGAGGAGGCGCCGGCGGCGGCCTCAGACGTCGTAGAGGTCGCGCAGGGCGGCGTCGAGTTCGGCGGTGCTGGTGAAGTTCTCCACCACGCGCACCGGGACTCCGACGTCTCCCAGAGTCCGGGCGATCTCCCCGGAGGTCAGGATGGCGACCGACTCGGAGGCACGACCCCGCGCAGAGATCGTGTCGGTGGCCTCGACCGTGAGGAAGGGGGACCAGCCCCACGTGTCGAGGACCTGCTCCAGGGTGTTCTTCAGGAACAGGGAGGTGCCGAGGCCGTTGCCGCAGACGGTGAGGATGAGGTGCCGCCCGGGGGGCTGAGGCTGCTCGGGGCTCTTCATCCGGCGCCGGGGGTGCGGCCTCGGGCGGCGGCTCGGCGCCGAGCAGGCGCATGACCTCCTCCGCGGAGGTCGCCGCGTCCAGCTGCTTCCGGGTGGCGGGGTCGCCCACGGTCCGGGCCAGCTGGGCCATGGCACGGGTATGGGCGGTCGAGTCGACGGCGGCGAGTGCGACCACCAGGGTCACCGGATCGTTGGTCTCGTGGCCGAAGGAGACGGGCGTGGCCAGGCGCAGCCAGGCCAGCCCGGTGCGGGCCACACCCTCACTGGGCCGGGCATGGGCGAAGGCGAACCCCGGGGCCACCACGATGTAGGGGCCCTTCTCCTCCACAGAGGTGATCATGGCCTGGGTGTACTCGTGATCGGCGATGCCCTGGGACTCCAGGAGGGCGCCGGCGGCGCGGAGTGCCTCGCGCCAGTCGGGGACCTCCGCATCCAGGCGGATCCCGGCAGGTGTCAGCAGCTCGGAGAGGGATGACATACGGGGCACAGTATCACCGGGTGGTGGATCCAGGACCCGCCTGGTTCACTGGTGCCATGGCAGATCAGTCCGCAGATCGACCGGCCCCCTCCCGTGGCTGCACCACCGGACGGCTGCTGCGCGTCAGCGGTCGGGTCCAGGGGGTGTTTTTCCGTGCCTCCACGCAGTCCGAGGCCGAAGATCTTAGTCTCACCGGGTGGGTGCGCAACACTGACCAGGGCGACGTCGAAGTGCTCATCGGGGGCCAGGGGCCGGCGGTGGACGCCTTGATCCGCTGGTGCCACCGCGGCCCGGAGAAGGCGCGCGTGGACCATGTGGACGAACGTGGTGCCACCGACGAGGAGCTGGCTTCGCTGCCGGCCTCGGGCTTCGAGATCCGGCGCTGAATCAGGCGTCGGAGGCTGTTGCGTCGTCTCAGTCGTCTCAGTCGTCTCAGTCGTCTCAGTCGCCCTGGGTCGGCGGAGTCAGCCCCAGCTCCGCAGGCAGGTTCCGACTCTCGCCGAGCACGTGCTCCGCCAGGAAGCCGAGGACCACCTCGTACCAGATCTTCGCGTGGCGCGGGGTGAGGATCCAGTGGTTCTCCTGCGGGAAGTACAGGAATCGGTGGACGGTGTTGCCCTCGGCGTCGGCGGGCAGGCCGGACTTCTCCAGCAGTTCGTACCAGAGGCGCAGGCCCTCGCCGATCGGCACCCGGTAGTCCTTGTCCCCGTGGATCACCAGCATCGGGGTGACGATGTCCTCCACGAATCGGTGCGGGGAGTGGTTCTGCTCCATGGCCGCGTCGATCTGCCTGCGCCAGAAGAAGGAGGCGTCCGTGGTGGGCCCGAACTGATCCAGCGCCCACAGCGAGGCATGGGTGACGATCGCGGAGAAGCGGTCGGTGTGACCGGCCACCCAGTTGGCCATATAGCCGCCGAAGGAGCCTCCCATGGCGGCCGTGCGGGTCTGGTCGATGTCCGGCCGAGCTTCGGCGGCATCGGTGATCGCCATCAGGTCCGTGAATGGCGCCTCTCCCCAGCAGTTCCAGCCGCGCTGGATGAACTCCTGGCCGTAGCCGGTGGACAGCGCAGGGTCCGGCAGCAGCACCGCGTACCCCCGTGCCACCATCAGCCACGGGTTCCACCGCCAGGACCACTGGTTCCACGAGCTCAGCGGGCCGCCGTGGATCCACAGCAGCAGCGGGGCCGGGTCCTCTGGGCTCGCGCCCTCGGGAAGCGCCAGCCAGGCGCGCACTCGCACCCCGTCCTCGGCGTGGGTCTCCACCTCGGTCAGCGTACCGGGGAGCTCCGGGCGCCGGACGGGGTTCCTCAGCCGGGTCACCGAGCCTTCGTCCAGCTCGACGCGCACCACCTCGGAGGGGTGGGCGTAGCTGGAGCGCACCCCCAACACGGCGGTGCCGTCCGGGGAGACGACGGCGGCGGAGTAGGTGGCGTCGTCATGGGTGAGCTGGCTGACGGCACCGTCGGTGACATCGACCCGGAACAGCGGCCCCCGGCCGTCGGCATCGGCGACGGCGATGACACCGGATCCGTCGGGCAGCCAGTCGAAGGCGGTGAGCCACAGATCGGCGTCAGCCGTGGGGGAGAGCCCTCCGGTCTCCAGGTCCAGCAGATGCAGTCTCGGCTCGAGGGCCCGGCTCGGGACGGGTCGCCGGGTGACCGTCACCACCGCCCTGCGACCGTCAGGGCTGAAGGGGCCCGGTGCGTGGTCGTGGTCGGGGTCGTCGGCGATCATCCTGCGCTCGCCGGAGACCAGGTCCACCAGGGCGAGCGCGGTGCGCCGGTCGGCATCGGGCTCTGGCACATGCACCGAGATCAGCGCCCGGGTGCCGTCGGGACTGAGCGTGACGTCCCCGCCGAATCGGCTGCCCAGGCCCTCTGTGACGTGGCGCAGCCTGCGGGGGAGCTCATCCTCGGTGCGCGGCAGCGGCTGCTCTGGAGACTCCTGCTCGTCCACCGTGAACAGGGCGGAACGAGCAGGTCCGAGGTCGTGGTCCCAGGAGCGGACGGGATAGGAGTCATGGAGGATCGCGGTGACCGATCCGTCCGTGCGTGCCGCGTGCAGGACGGCGTGCTGACCCTCGTCGGTGGCCCCCGGGAGCAGCGGAGCGGTGACCACGGTGACATCGGCCGATCGTGCGCAGATCACCTGGCTGACGCCGCCGGGTCGACGGTTCACCACAGTGGCCTCGCCGCCCTCTGCGGGGAGGCGCCACAGAGCGGTGTCGTCGGATTCGCCGGTCTCTCCCGGGCGGCACGACGTGAACCAGAGGTCCCCGGAGGCGGAGAAGGTAGCACCGGCCTCTCCCGCGGCGCTCCGGGTCAGCCGGCGGGCGGCGCGCGCACCCGAAGGGTCCACCTCCCAGAGCGCGGTGACGTAGCCGGTGCGCTTCTCGTCGAGCGTGGTCACGGTGGTGACGAGCCGGGAACCGTCGGGACTCATGGTCAGGCCGGCCAGCCGGGGGAAGGCCATGTGGTGGTCGAGGTCGTGGAGGTCTTCTGCTGCGCCGTCGGTCATGGGAACTTTGTATCACCGGAGCAGCCCCTCACTGTTGCATTGCGCAACTGTCCGTGAGTCGTCCAGAAGGCCCCTGGTGGCGCGGTGTCGGGCTCCGGGCCACGGGGAGCACCACGAGGAGGAGAGCCCACCATGACGGACCACGGCGACGGCATTCCTGCGCACCCGTTGTGCCCGCATCGTTTCAGCGCACGCCCCGAGGCGATGGTCGACTTCCTGCAGACGCTGGGGATGCGGCCACGATTCGCCCAGCACGGAGACTCCTTCGGGGTGCTCGCCGCAGCGGCAGGACTGATCGCGGTGCATGCGCTCGACCCGGACGATGCCGCGGTGGCCGGTGCGTCCCACGGGGAGACGCAGCTGGTGTTCCTGGCCGAGGACGCGCGGCACACCGCCGGCCGACTGCAGGAGGACGGGTTGAGAAGCATGTGGTGGGACGCGCGCCGAGGTCGCCACGCCGGAGTGACCGGCCCGCATGGGGAGGGCGTCTGGTTCACCGAGGACGCAGGCCACTACCGGCAGCGCGAGCTCCTCGAGAGTCCCCTGACACCGAGACTCACCGTGGTGGCGGTGCGCAGCAGCCACGCCCTCCAGGCCGACGTCTCCTTCTTCGCCCACCTCGGGTACGCGCCTGCACCCGGTGCCGCCGCTGGGGACTGGCTCCCCCTCGCCGTGCCGAACGCCCCGAGCGGGATGATCGGACTGCACGCGTCGGACGACGAGCAACCTGTGTCCGCCCTCGCCTCGCCGTCGGGAGAGAGCAATCCGGCAGGGCACACCGCGCTGGTGGACCTGGGCTTCCTAACTACCGAAGAGATCCCCGAGCTGGCCGCACGGCTCACTGCCGCCGGGCATCCGGCGGAGCGGGTCGAGGGGCCAGGGCCCGCGCTGACCGTGCGCGACCCCGACGGGCGGAGCCTGATGATCTATGAGGCCTGATGCGGTCCCGGTCTGGAGCCGGAGCCCGCTGTTCCCAGGTCTGGGCTAAGGTGCCGGTATGCCTGAGCACGAGCAGCACGACGTGATCCCCGGTCCGCCCACCGACACGGAGGGGCTGGTGGTCGGCTCCGACGGACTGGCCCGCACCGCATGGGCCATGGGCAGTGACATGATGCGCCACTACTACGACACCGAGTGGGGGATGCCGGTCCGCGACGAGCGCGGCCTGTTCGAGCGGCTCAGTCTCGAGGGCTTCCAGGCGGGGCTTTCCTGGGCGACGATCCTGGCCAAGCGGGAGAACTTCCGGCAGGCCTTCGCCGACTTCGACCCTGACGCCGTCGCGCGCTTCGACCAGCACGACGTCGAACGGCTGCTCCAGGACGCCGGCATCATCCGCCATCGGGGCAAGATCACCGCCACGATCGGCAATGCGCGGGCCACCGTGGACCTGCGCGAGAAGGGCGGGCTCGCAGAGCTGATCTGGTCCCACCGGCCGAAGGAGACGCCTGTCCCGCGCAGCCTCGCCGAGGTCCCCACGCGGTCGCCGGAGTCCGAGGCGCTCGCCAAGCGGCTGCGCGCGGCCGGGTTTCGGTTCGTGGGGCCCACCACCATGTTCGCCCTCATGGAAGCGGTCGGAGTCGTGGACACCCACCTGGTGGGCTCCCATCGACGGGGCGCCTCCGGCGTCTGGAGCTGAGATCCGCGGGAGGCTCGTTCTCCGGTCCACGGCGGCCTGGGTGAGTCATCGGTGTCGCTGGCGCTCCTGTGCGGCGATCTCTGCGGTCTCCAGCTGAAAGGTCGAGTGCTCCAGGCTGACGTCGAAATGCTCGGCCACACAGGTGCGCAGCTGGTGCAGGATCGCGGGAGCGTGTCCGTCGTGGAAACAGCCGTCGTCGACCACCACGTGACCGGTGATCACCGGCAGTCCGGACGCCACGGTGGAGGCGTGCAGGTCGTGGACCTCGTGGACGTGCGGCTGGGCGAGCATGTGCTCACGGACCTCGTCCAGGTCGATCCCTCGCGGAGTGAACTCCATCAGAATGCGCCCGGCCTCCCGCAGCAGCAGCGCCGCGCGCGGCAGGATCATCGCGGCGATGACCAGCGCCGCCACGGCGTCGGCCTGCTGCCAGCCCGTGAGGGCGATCACCGCGGCCGCGGCGATCACCCCCAGGGATCCGAGCGCGTCGGCGAGGACCTCCAGGAACGCGGCCCGCAGGTTCAGGCTGCTGCGGCGGCCGGAGCTCAGCACGGCCAGCGAGATCACGTTGCCCACGAGCCCGATCGCCCCGAAGAGTAGAAGCTCCCCGGCAGGCACGGAGGGGGGAGAGCTGAGCCGGGCGACGCCCTCGACAGCTGCGTAGGTGCCGATGCCGAGCAGCAGCAGGGCCTGGACCGCGGCCGCGAGGACCTCGATCCTCCGGAAGCCCCAGGTGCGGCCCGAGGTCGGGGCTCTGCCCATGAGGGAGGCAGCGAGCAGTGCGATCAGTAGGCCGATGGAGTCGGTGAGGGAGTGGACGGCGTCGGTGAGCAGCGCCAGCGAGCCGGTCAGCCAGGCGCCCAGGAACTGGGCGACGACGACCCCGCAGGTGATCCCGCAGGCCAGCGCCAGGCGGCCGCGATGGGTCGGTGCGCTCTCAGGGGAGTCTGGCTGGTGGGAGCTCAAGGGAGGGCCTCCTGAACCGCTGGTCCGTGGACTTCGATTCTAGGGTGCCCGGGGCGCGGCACGCCGGGAGAGGTGCGTGCAGGTGTCTCCGGTGAGCCGTCAGCGCGAGGTGAACCAGCGGTTCGACGACGGCAGCCACAGCAGCAGCACCATGACTGCCATGATGCCGAGATCCCACCGCAGGCCCATGCCGATCACGCTCGGGTACGCCCAGCTGCGCAGCACCGCCTCGAGAGTGGAGATCGCCAGCAGCACCGTCAGCAGGAGACGGACCCACTCGAGGCGCTCGGGGACCTTGAGGACGAGCGCGATCTGCAGGATGCCCAGGGCGGAGCTCGCCATGACCACCAGGAGCCCGACGATTCCCGGACCGAGGCCGGCCACCTGGGTGATGGTGTTCAGCCCCGTCAGATAGATGAGGAAGCTGGGCAGCAGGAAGATCAGCATCAGGCCGCTCATCGCCAGCATGCCGACATAGGCGATCCGCGAGATGAACGGCATGTGGTGGACACTGAGCGTCGAGCTCAGCGCTCGGCGAGGCACCAGGTCACCGAGCCCCTGGGGCCAGGTGGCCGGGAACCGGTAGGCGGGGCGCGGTCGATCGGACCGTGCGACGGAGGTGAGATGCTGTGTGCTCATGTCAGCTTCATGATAGCCCGGGATCGCCTCTATGACAGGGATCCAGGGGGTGTCGCACGCGCCGGGCCCCGCGGCGCGTGCTGTTCCGGGGAGAGGCGGGAGGGTTGCAGGCACTGCCGCGAATCGGCGGAGCAATGAACTCACAGTCCCGTCGTGGGCGCGTATCCTGTCCGCATGATGTCTGATCGTCTGCACCCCCGTGTCCTGCCCCTGACCGCCCTCGCTGTCGGATTCGGCCTCGTGCTGGCCGGCTGCGGGGGGACCGATGAAGAGCCCCCGGGGCAGGATGAGGATCAGGGGGATGGCGCGGCCGGGGCCGAGCAGGGTTCCGAGGAGGACTCGGCCGGCGGCGAGGACGAGGGTTCGGCAGGCGAGGCGTTCGCCCAGGCCCAGCTCGCCGACGCGGCGGGCAATGACCTCGGTCAGGTGACCTTCACCGAGACGGACGGCGGCGTGCAGGTCCAGGCGGAGGTCCAGGATCTGGCGGCGGGCTTCCACGGGTTCCACATCCATGAGATCGGCCTCTGCGAGCCGCAGTCCGAGAACGACGCCGGTGAGATCGGCGACTTCTTCTCCGCCGGCGGTCACCTGGCGGGTGAGAGCGAGGACGACCTGGGTGTCGTCGAGGGCGAGGAGGCTCCCGAGACGGAGGATGTGGACGAGGAGCAGATGCCTGATGTCGACGCCGAGGCCGAGGTGCACCATCCCGACCACGCCGGGGACCTGCCGAACCTCATGGTCGCCCAGGACGGCACCGCTCAGCTGAGCGTGGTGACCGACCGGCTCACTCCGGAGCTGCTGACCGCCGAGGACGGTGCCGCCGTCATCGTGCACTCCCAGCCGGACAACCACGGCAATGTGCCGGAGCGCTATGCGCCCGGCGGCCCGGACGAGGACACCCTCGCGACCGGTGATGCCGGTGAGCGGACCGCCTGCGGCGTGATCGAGGACTCGTGACCCTCCTCACATGGTGGGGTCCTGCATCCTCCCGATGAGCAGTCCGCTGACGGGCACGTTGTACCGCGTGGGGACGGGGCAGCAGCGCTGTTCCTCGGACGCGCCGTGAGCCCCTGCAGAGCATGAGGAGAATTGCTCGGGCTGTGATGTGGTCGATATAGTCACCTTCGGTGTGCCGGGAAGACTGGTCGGCGATGAGTAGTGTCTATGTGCGGAGCACGTGACCTGAGGCGAATGGGTGCAGAACCGGTTCGTCAGCCGTGTCGACTCCGCCCGTGGGGGCTTCCTCACGACGATGACGCCTGGACCGCTGGCGACATGTTCCCCGCACCGACAGGAGGCCCGCACCATGCACCTGCCCCTCTGCACGCCTCCCTCCTGCGCGCCGGGAGGCCGCCGCGGTCTCTGGGCTGACAGCGCGGCAGGGCGGAATCGGGCGGTGGGCCGCTGATGACGGTCATGGTGCTGCTCTTCCTCACGCTGATCCTGGTTCCGGTCGCCGCGCTGGTGCACCGAGCTCTGGGCCGTGACACCGGGTGGTTCGCCGCAGTGGCGCTGACCGGCCTCGGAGCCGCGACGCTGCCGTGGATCGGCTCGATCGCCGACGGCGAGGTGCTCGAGGAGCACCTGCCATGGATGCCCACCGTCGACGTCGGCATCTCCCTGCGGCTGGACGGCCTGGGCCTGGTGTTCCTGCTCCTCGTGCTGTTCATCGGTGCCCTGGTCATGGCCTACAGCGCCCGGTACTTCTCCCCGCAGAAGCGCACCAACGACTACTACATCTGGATGCTGCTGTTCGTCTTCGCGATGAGCGGCATGGTCATGGCCGATGACCTCATCCTGCTGTTTGTGTTCTGGGAGTTCACGACTCTCTGCTCGTTCTTCCTGATCAACCGCTCCGGGGACAAGGCTCCGGCCCCGGCGCAGCGCACGCTGCTGATCACCATGGCCGGCGGGCTTGGGCTTCTCACCGCCGTGCTGATGATCATCGTCGCCACCGGCACCACGCGGATCTCCGAGGCGCTGCAGCATGGGATCTGGCAGGAGGACGGCGTGTTCACCTCCGTGGTGGCCGTGCTGGTGGTGCTTGCGGCGTTCACCAAGTCCGCGCAGTTCCCGTTCCACCTCTGGCTCCCCGATGCGATGGTCGCCCCGGCTCCGGTCTCCGCTTATCTGCACGCGGCGGCCATGGTCAAGGCCGGCATCTACCTGCTGCTGCGCTTCTCGCCGGTCTTCCAGGGAGTCGCGATCTGGCAGACGCTGCTGATCGTCTGCGGCCTGATCACCGCGCTGATCGGTGCCCTGTTCGCCCTGCAGCGCCACGACATCAAAGAGATCATGGCCTACTCCACGGTCAGCCAGCTGGGCTTCCTGGTCACCGTCATCGGAGTGGGCACCCCGACGGCGCTGGCCGCGGCGACCATCCATGTGATCGCCCACGCGCTGTTCAAGTCCTCGCTGTTCATGATGGTCGGGATCATCGAGCATGAGGCGCATTCCCGAGACATCCGGCGGCTCAACGGGCTGCAGCGCACGATGCGGGTCTCGGGGGTGATCACGGTGATCGCCTGTGTTTCGATGGCTGGGATCCCGCCTCTGATGGGCTTCGTCTCCAAGGAGCATCTGCTCGCAGGCCTCCTCTCCGCGGATCTCGGTGCCGGCCTGACTTGGCTGATCACCGGCCTGGCCGTGCTGGCCGCCGTCGGGACCTTCGCCTACTGCGGACGCATCGTGCTCGGCGTCTTCACCTCCTACACCGGTGCGGGCCGTCGTGACGAGGTCCATGAGCCGATGCCGCAGGACGGCGCCCACGAGGCTCCGCTGTCCTTCTACCTGCCGGCTCTGCTGCCGGCGGCGGCAGGCCTGGTGCTGGGCTTCTTCCCGCAGATCTTCGACGGGCTGGTCAGCGCGGCGGCCTCGGCGGCCTCGCCGGAGGAGTACCAGGCGCACTTCGCCCTGTGGCACGGCTTCACCGTGGACCTGGCACTCTCCGCCGTGATCATCGTGGTCGGACTGATCCTCGTGCTGTACCGGGTGCGGGTGGACTCGCTCATCCCACGGACCATCCTGCCGTTCACCGGAGTGCAGGTCGTGGAGAGGCTGCGCACCGGATCCATCTCCTTCGGCCGCCGCGTCGGTGATCTAACACGCACCGACATGCATGGCCTGCACCTGACCGTGCCGGGCATCCTCCTGGTCGGGATCTTCATCGCCGGCCTGATGACGGCCCCGTTCGTCGGTGAGCTGACCCCCGGCCATACCCGCCCCACGGACTGGGTGCTGATCGGTCTGCTCGTGTTCTTCCTCATCGGCACGGTGATCACCCAGAGCCGGACGGCCGCGGTGGTGCTCGCCGGCGGTGCCGGCTTCGTCGTGGCCGCATGGTACTTCCTGCTCGGCGCGATCGACGTGGGCATGACGCAGCTGCTCGTCGAGATCCTCACCGTGGTCGTGCTCGTCCTGGTGCTGCGGAAGCTGCCCAAGCGGTTCCACGCCGTCTCCCGCACGCGCACCGTGGTGTCCGCGACGGTGGCGATCGGCTTCGGCGTGATGGCCTTCATCGCCGCCTTCGCGCTGACCGGTCGGCGCGGGCAGTCCCCGGTGGCCGAGTGGTACCTGGAGAACACCTATGACGCCACGCATGCGACCAACACGGTGAACTCGATCCTGGTCGACTTCCGCGCCCTGGACACCTTCGGGGAGCTCACCGTGCTCGGTGTCGCCGGATTCGCCATCCTGGCGCTGCTGAACTCCGCGTTCTCCACCTCGGACAACGCCCCGGCGGCGTCTCAGCTGTGGGTCGGCACGCCGATCTACAACGCGGAGGACAACACCACGGCGATGCGCCTGGTGTTCAACTGGATGGCGCCATTCATCATCCTGCTGTCGCTGGTGCTGCTGGTGCGCGGCCACTACGAGTCCGGCGGCGGATTCATCGCCGCCCTGGTGGCCGGTGGGTTCTTCGCCCTGCGGTACCTGGTGGCGCCGTCGGACTCTGCGGTGAAGCTCCGCTTCGACTACGCCATGGTCATCGTCGGGGGCATCATGACCGGTGCGGCCATCGGCGTGGTGGGCTACCTCGAGGGCTCCTATCTGCGGCCGATCATGTGGGACATCCCGCTGCCCTGGGGCGGAGAGTACGCGTTCACCACCGCGCTCATCTTTGACCTGGGCATCTACCTGGCCGTCATCGGAGCGGTGCTGGTGGCACTGGACCGACTCGGTCAGGCCCAGCGCTATCCGGCCGAGCTGCTGCGGACCCATCGCCGCGCCTTCGGCACCCCGGAGGGGGAGCAGCACGGCTCCGCCCACCGGTACGTGGACCCTGGTGACGTGCCCTTCGAAGTGGATCCGACGGTCGACGAGGACGAGACGAGCATCCAGGAGGTGAGGAACCGATGAGCATCGCCATCGCCATCGGGGTCCTGACTGCAGCCGCCGTCTACCTCTTCATGCAACGCGGCATGGTCCGCATCGTGCTCGGCTTCGTCCTGGCCTCCCACGCGGCGAACCTGCTGCTCTTCTCGGCCGGCAACGTGGCCTACCGCGGAGTTCCCTACATCGGTTCCGGAGAAGTCGGCGAGCAGGCTGACCCGCTGCCGCAGGCCTTCGTGCTGACCGCGATCGTCATCGCCTTCTCCATCACCATGTTCATGGTGACCCTGGCGATCACCACGACCACCGACGACGACACCGAGAACGAGGAGGAGTCGCCGATCATGGTGCTCACCGGCGGCACCGGTGACATCAACGACGCCGGCATGATGCGCCACGACATCGAGTGCACCGGCGCCGCGGGCGCGGGCACGGGTGGGGCGCATGCGAGCCCGCTGAGTCCGGTCCATGACTTTGAAGGCCCTGAGCTCAGCCCGGGGCTGACAGATCAGCAGGGCGGCGGCACCGGTGACATCAACGACGCCGGCGCCGATCCGGGCATCGGGAAGGGGGGTCCGCGATGAGCGAGATCCTGGGACCTCTGCTGCCGCTGCTGGTCGGCGTGCCGCTGTTCCTCGGTGCGCTGGGGGCGCTGTTCCGACGGAACAAGCTCGCCCGGCACATCATCTGTCTGGGCACTCTGACGGGGCTGCTCGCCTTCTCGCTCCTGCTGGTCGTGGAGACCCACGACGGCACCGTGATCGCCCACCAGGTGGGCCTGTGGGAGTACGGGGTCTCCATCCCGTTCGTGGTCGATGCGCTCTCCTCCCTGGTGCTGATGATCATCAGCATCCTGGGCATCGCCTCGGTGCTGTTCGCCATGGCCACCCACGAGGCCCGGGCACGGTTCTATCACCCGTTCGTGCTGGTGCTGATGGCGGGTGTCGCCGGGGCGCTGATGACCGGGGACCTCTTCAACCTCTTCGTGTTCATCGAGGTCATGCTGCTGCCCTCCTACGGCCTGCTGGCCATGATGGGGGCGAAGCTCGGAGCCCACGGGGCCCGGATCTATGTCTCGGTGAACCTGCTGGCCTCCACCCTGCTGTTGGTCGGAGTCGGGCTGGTCTACGCCACCGCAGGCACCGTGAACCTTGCCGAGCTGCATGGAGCGGCCGCGGAGGACCCGGCTGTGGCGGTGGCCGGGGGAGTGGTGCTGACCGCGATCGCCATCAAGGCCGCCGTCGTGCCGGTGCATGGCTGGCTGACCCGCACCTACGCCCTCACCTCTCCGGCGGTGACCGCCCTGTTCTCCGGCATCCACACCAAGGTCGCGATCTACGCGATCTACCGGATCTACGCGCTGCTCTTCGACGGGGACCAGCGCTTCCTGTGGGTGGCCCTGCTGATCACCAGCCTGACGATGCTGATCGGCGTGCTGGGGGCGATCGGGGAGAAGACGACCCGCTCGATCCTGGTGTTCCACATGATCAGCCAGATCGGCTACATCCTCATCGGCGTGGGGCTGTTCACCACCCTGGGGCTGACCGCGGCGATCTTCTACCTGCTCCACCACATGATCGTGAAGGCCTCGCTGTTCCTCTCCACCGGCGCGATCGAGGAGACCTACGGCACCGGAGAGATCGACAAGCTCGGCGGCATGCTCAAGCGGGAGCCGCTGGTCGCGATCACCTTCATGGTGGCCGCGCTGTCGCTGGCCGGGCTGCCCCCGTTCTCCGGGTTCGTGGCGAAGTTCTCCATCATCCAGGCCACCTTGGAGCAGTCGCACTACTGGGTCGCGGCCGTGGCCGTGGTGGTCTCGGTGTTCACGCTGCTCTCGATGCTGAAGATCTGGACCGGGGTGTTCATGGGCTCGGAGCCGGAGAATCTGGAGAAGCGGGCGCTCATCCACCAGCAGCGCACCCACGGCAAGCGATACCTGCGTGTGGAGGCCCAGGCAGGCGCTCCGACGTTGACCATCGGCCCGCCGACGACGACCACCACCCGGGTGCTGGCCGGAGAGCAGGCGGTGAAGGTCCCCGCCAAGCTCATCGTGCCGGGGGCGCTGCTGGCGGTGGTGACGCTCTTCTTCGGGCTGGGCGCGGAGCTGCTGCTCAGCCTCTCGGCCACAGCGGCGGAGAACCTGTTGAATCCGATCGACTATGTGAGGGCGGTGAGCGGCGCATGAGTCTGGAGAATCTGGCCAGGCGGCCCTGGCCGCTGCGCATCCTGAGCTTCCTGTTCTGGTACGTCCGCGAGTTCGTGCTCGCGAACGGGCAGGTCACCGTCGAAGTGCTCCGCCCGCGCCGACGGATGAGGATGGCTCCGGCCATCGTGGCGATCCCGGCGGCGTCCCGCACGGACACCGAGTGGACGATGATCTCCACCTTGATCACGCTGACGCCGGGGACGCTGACCATCACCCTCTCGAAGGAGCACGGCATCCTCTACGTGCATGGCATGTTCGTGGAAGGGCGCGAGTCCTTCGTGGCGGAGATCCAAGAGATGGAGGACCGGCTGCTCCACGCGATGCGTCGCGACGTCGGGGACCTCACCAGACCCGTCCAGGCCCCGGTGGTCGCCCCGGTGGAGGTCGACGAGGACGAGGCAGGTGATCCGCTGTGATCACGGAGATCACCCTTGAAGTGGCTCTGGTTCTGCTGGGCGTCGGCATGCTGATCGCCGGCGTGCGCGGATTCCTGGGGCCACGCACCTCGGACCGTGCGGTCGCCTCGGATCTGATCTTCTTCGCCATGATCGGCTTCATCGCCCTGATCGGCCTGCGGATCGACATCGAGGCGCTCTTCGACATCATCCTCATCGCCACGCTGTTGGGCTTCATGGCCGCCATATCCATGGCACGACTCGGATCAGGAGGGCAGCGCTGATGGACCTGCAGATCATCGAGATGAGCGCTCATCTGGCTGGCATGGTGCTAATCTTCCTGGGCATCTTCGTCATCATGGTCTCCGCGATCAGCCTCTTCCGGCTGCCGGACCTCTACCTGCGCGCCTCCGGCGTCGGCACCTCTGCCGGACTCGGCGTGGCGACGATCGTCGTCGGCGCCCTGCTGGTGGACTTCTCCGCGATGAACCTGGTGAAGGCGCTCATCGCCGTCGTCGCCCAGCTGCTGACCTCCGCCGTGGGCTCGATGGCGATCGCACGGTCCGGCTACCTCAACAACTCATTGCCGGCCGCGATCACCCACATCGACGACCTGCGGCTGACCCGCCGCGACGCCGCCGCCGAGTGACCGGGCCCCTCCGTGCGGGCGTGCCGGATCGTGATTGGTGATTCTCGGGCGGTGGTTCTCGACCGATCCGCCCGGACCCGCTGACCTGGAGCGTCGTTGCGGCTAGGGTGACCCCATGAGCTTCGAGCCGCAGCAGGACACCCGTGCGACCGACGACGGCCTTCGCCCCTACAGGGCACGGGAAGACATGGCCGAGGACCGAGACGTCCTCGATGAGCAGGCGACCTATCAGGATGCCCGGCGCCCTGGCACTGTGGCTGCGGCGGCGGATCAGCCGCTGTCCGTGAAGAGCCGGCAGCGCATGGACTTCGCCGCATCCGAGGAGGCCCCCGAGAAGCCGCGTGTTCCGTGGAGGCTGACCGGGGCGACCTGGCGGTACAGCCTGAAGCGGACTCTTGCGGAGTTCAGCCGGGACCAGTGCACCGACCTGGCCGCCGGCCTGACCTACTATGCGGTGCTCTCGCTGTTCCCGGCGCTGATCGCGTTCGTCTCGCTGCTCTCCGTCGTCGGGCAGGCTCAAGCCACTCAGGACTTCATCCTGGAGACGATGTCGGAGCTCGTGGACGAGGAGTTCATGGACACCGTGGAGACCATCGTGGGAGTGGTGACCTCCGCCCCCGGGGCGGGCCTGGGCCTGGCGGTCGGAATCCTGGTGGCGATGTGGACGGCGTCGAACTATGTCAATGCCTTCTCCCGGGCGATGAATCGGATCCACGAGGTTCCCGAGGGACGATCGATGCTGCAGCTGCGACCGGTGCTCTACAGCGTCACGGTGGGACTGATCGTGCTGGTGGCCCTCTCCGCGGTGATGCTGGTGATCTCCGGACCGCTGGCCGAGGCCATCGGGAACACCGTGGGGCTGGGTGAGACCGCAGTGACGGTGTGGGACTACGCGACCTATCCGGTGCTGCTGCTGGTGGCGGCCGCCTGCGTCGGGCTGCTCTACTACGCGACGCCGAACGTCCGACAGCCGGGGCCGCTCTGGATCTCGCCCGGCGCCCTGGTCGCCATCGTGGTGATGGTGCTGGCCACGATCGGGGTGGGGTTCTACATCGGAAACTTCGCCAGCTACGAGGCCACCTACGGGGCGCTGGCCGGGGTGATCATCTTCCTGTTCTGGATCTACATCATGAATGTGGTCCTGCTGCTGGGAGCTGAGCTCGACGCCGAGCTGGAGCGTGGCCGGCAGCTCCAGGCCGGCATCGAGGCGGAGCGGACGCTCATGCTCTCCCCGCGGCAGCTCAAGTCGGCGGAGAAGTCCGCACAGAAGTACGAGCAGCTCGTGGCCCAAGGGCAGGCGTTGCGGATGAGCGAGGGACGGACCTTCGACGCGGAGGACGTCTGGCGACAGTGATCAGATCGTGACCTGCAGCACGCGCATCGAGGTGGATCTGAAACACTTGTGAAAAGTTTCCTTGATAGACTCCGGGCATCGGGTGACGTACGCAACATCGGGACGCGCTGATGCGTTCTGATGAGGCATGCGTGACCGACCACTGAGCGGGTCGCCGCAGCGACGACCTGCTCGACTGCAGTCGCGGCTGGGTTTGAAGCCCGTCGCTCGCACCCATGAGGAGAACATCGCAGATGCGCACACACAGAACCTTCAGCCGCGGGGCGGTGGCCGTCTCTGCGGCGGCAGCCCTGACGCTGACTGCCTGCGGCGGCAACGGAGGCAACGGCGACGGCGGCGACGGTGACGCCCAGGCAGCAGATGGCGGCGGCACGGTCTCCGCCTACAACTGCGAGCCCCAGTTCCTGGTCCCCGGCAACTCGACCGAGGTCTGCGGCTCCTGGGTCCTGGAGAACCTGTTCACCGGCCTGACCCAGATCGACTACGACACCCTCGAGGCCGGCCCCGGTGTCGCCGAGAGCTGGGAGACCGAGGACAACGTCACCTGGACCTTCGAGCTCGGCGAGGACTGGACCTTCCACAACGGCGACCCGATCACCGCCCAGACCTTCGTCGATACCTGGAACTGGGTCGTGGCAGAGGACAACGCCCAGCAGAACGCGAACTTCCATGACAAGTTCCTCGGCTACGACGAGGTGGCCTCCGGCGACGCCGAGGAGATGGAGGGCGTCCGCGCGGTGGACGACTACACTCTCGAGCTCGAGCTCACCGAGCCTTTCTCCCCGCTGCCGATGATGCTCTCCTACACCGGTTTCTACCCGATGCCGGATGTCGCCTTCGAGGACATCGAGGCCTTCGAGCAGGCTCCGGTCGGCAACGGCCGTTATCAGATGGACGGTGAGTGGGTCCACGACGAGGAGATCGCCGTGGAGCGCTTCGATGACTGGGCCGGCGAGGACCCGGGTGTCCCGCAGCGCATCGAGTGGAAGATCTACGCCGACATCGACACCGCCTACATGGACGTCCAGGCCGGGAACCTGGACATCATGGACTCCGTGCCGCCGCATCTGCGGCCCAACATGGAGGCCGACTTCGGCGAGGACCAGGAGACCTTCGACACCTCCTCCTTCACCTACATGGGCTTCCCGCTCTACCAGGAGGACTTCGAGGACGAGGATGTCCGCCACGCGCTCTCCATGGCGATCGATCGCCAGGAGATCATCGACACCATCCACAACGGAGCCTTCACTCCGGCGTCGAACATCATCCCGCCGATGCTGCCCGAGGCTCGCGAGGACGCCTGCGAGTACTGCGAGTTCGATCCTGACGCAGCCGCTGAGCTCTACGAGGAGGCCGGCGGTCCTGAGGACCTGACGGTGTACTTCAACTCCGGTGCGGGGCATGAGGAGTGGACCGAGGCCATCGCCAACCAGTGGCAGCAGCACCTGGGTGTGGAGAACGTGAGCTTCGAGTCCCTGGAGTTCGCCCAGTACCTCGATCTGCACGACAACGATGAGATCACCGGACCGTACCGTCTGGGCTGGGTGCTCTCCTACCCCTCGCCGCAGTACGCGATGGAGCCGATCTACACCACTGGCCAGTCCTCGAACTACGCGGGCTTCTCCAATGAGGAGTTCGACGACCTCATCGACGAGGCGAACGCTGCTCTGGAGGAGGACGAGGCCGCCGAGCTCTACCAGCAGGCCGAGGACATCCTGCTGGAGGAGATGCCGGTCATCCCCCTGTGGTTCCAGAACTTCGGCGTGGTCCACTCGGACCGCATCGACGGCGACAGCGTCCTGATGGACCCGCGCACCTTCCTGCGTGTCGAGCAGCTCGTCGTCGCCGAGGACTGAGGGCCCGAGCGCCACAGCATGAGGACGCGGTCCGTGCCGGCCACAAGCCTGGACGGGCCGCGTCCTTCTGCCGGGACGAGGCACGACGTCGCCTCTTCCCCCAAATCACCGGCCGCACACGCTGCGGCGCTGCCCGCGGCACACTTGCACCGCGCGACACAGACGACCCCGACCGGCCTGGGTCACGAGCCCGGCCCGGTGAAGGAGCCCCGTGAAGAGCACCAGCCATAGACCCTCGTCCCTCCACGCCCGGGGGACACCCACACGTCTGACCGACTCCCGCTCCGGCCGCTCCGCGCTGGCCGGTGCCGGCCTCAGCACCGCCCTGGTGCTCAGCGCCTGCGGTGAAGGCGGCGAAGAGTCGGACGTCTCGGATGGGGGCGAGTTCAGCGCCTACACCTGCGAGCCCCAGAGCCTGACGCCGGGCGACACCTCGGAGGTCTGCGGGGCCCGAGTGCTCGAGCAGCTCTTCACCGGGCTCACCGAGATCGACTACGACACCTTCGAGGCCGCCCCGGGTGTGGCCACGGAGTGGGGGTCCGAGGACAACGTCACCTGGACATTCCAGCTGCGCGATGACTACACCTTCCACAACGGCGACCCGATCGACGCCCACACGTTCGTCGACACCTTCACCTGGACGGCCGACACGGAGAACGCGCAGGTGAACTCTGAGTTCTACGAGATCATCGCTGGCTACGAGGAGCTTCAGGAGGGTGAGACCGAGGAGCTCGCCGGTGTGCGCGCCCTGGACGACCACACTCTGGAGATCGAGCTCTCCGAGCCGTTCGGGCAGCTGCCGGTCCACGTGGGCCTGCTGGGCTTCTCACCTCTCCCGGACGTGGCCTACGAGGACATGGACGCCTTCGAGCAGGCCCCGATCGGCAACGGCCGCTACCAGATGGACGGGGAGTGGGTGCATGACACCGAGATCGCCGTGACGCGCCACGAGGACTGGCCCGGCGAGGTGCCGGGCCAGGCGGAGCGCATCCAGTGGATGATCTACTCGGACGTCGGCACGGCCTACATGGATGTTCAGGCGGGGGAGCTCGACCTGCTCGAACAGGCCCCGCCGGAGCAGATCCCGAACATGGAGGCGGACTTCGGAGAGAATCAGGGCGCCTTCGAGACCGGCACCTTCACCTACCTCGGCTTCCCGCTCTATCAGGAGGAGTTCCAGGACCCTGACGTCCGCCGGGCGCTGTCCATGGCCATCGACCGGGACTCGATCGTGGAGACCATCTTCGACGGCGGCATGCAGCCTGCACGCTCCATCATCCCTCCGGTCCTCCCGGAGGGTCGCGAGGATGCCTGCGAAGCCTGTGACCATGACCCGGAGGCCGCGGCCGACCTCTACGAGTCCGCCGGCGGGCCCACCGAGCTGGAGATCTACTTCAACTCGGGAGCCGGCCACGATGACTGGGTGGAGGCCGTCACCCATCAGTGGCAGCAGCACCTGGGCATCGAGGACATCACCTTCCGTTCCCTGGACTTCGCCCAGTACCTGGACGACCTCACCGAGGAGAACGCGGCCGGGCCCTTCCGCCTCGGGTGGACCCTCTCCTCGCCGAGCGCCCAGTACGCGATGGAGCCGATCTACTCCACCGGCGCCTCCCGGAACTTCGCGGGCTACTCCAGCGAGGACTTCGACGCTCTCATCGCCGAGGCCAATGCGGCGGACGTCGAGGAGGCTGGTCCGCTCTACCACGAGGTCGAGGACGTCCTGCTGGAGGACCTGCCGGTCATTCCGCTGTGGTTCAACCAGCAGCACGTGGTGCACACCGAGCGCATCTCCGACGTCGAGGTCAGCCCGCGCGGCCTGCCCCGCGTCGAGTCCATCACCGTCACCGAGTGAGGCGGCCCGGTCGGCCACCATGCTCCCCAGGACCGCATCCTGCTGCAAGGAAGTGAACATCTGATGAGGACACATTCAGCACCCGCCCGTCTTGTCGCCGTCAGCGCGGCCGCAGCCCTGCTGCTGACCGCCTGCGGAGACGACGACGGCGAGACCCAGGCTGCCGGCGACGACGACGGCGGCACGCTGAGCATCTACAACTGCGAGCCGCAGAACCTGATGCCCGGCAACAACACCGAGAACTGCGGCTCGCGGATCCTGGAGCAGCTCTTCACCGGGCTCACCCAGATCGACTACGAGAACTACGAGGCCGTGCCTGCTGTGGCGGAGAGCTGGGAGACCGAGGACCAGACCACCTGGACGTTCCACCTGCGGGAGGACTTCACCTTCCACAACGGGGATCCGGTCACCGCACAGACCTTCGTCGACACGTTCAACTGGGTCGTGGACCCGGACAACGCGCAGGCCGGGGCCACCTTCCATGACAAGTTCCTCGGCTATGACGAGGTCCTCGCGGGAGACGCAGAGGAGATGGAGGGTGTCCGCGCCGTCGACGAGCACACTCTGGAGCTGGAGCTCACCGAGGCCTTCGGCCAGCTGCCGGTGGTGCTGACCTACACGTCCTTCTTCCCGATGCCGGAGGTCGCCTTCGAGGACATGGAGGCCTTCCAGACCGCACCGATCGGCAACGGGCGCTACCAGATGGACGGTGAGTGGGTCCACGACGTCGAGGTCGCCATGGAACGCTATGAGGAGTGGCCCGGCGAGGAGCCCGGATCCCCGCAGCGCCTCGAATGGATGATCTACAACGACGTCGACACCGCCTACACCGACGTGCTCGCCGGGAACCTCGACATCCTCGGGGAGGTCCCGCCACATCGGATCACCGGCATCGAGGACGACTTCGGCGACGACTGGTCCCAGCACGAGAGCTCGCGATTCGTCTACATGGGCTTCCCCCTCTACGACGAGGAGTTCCAGGACGCGGACCTGCGTCACGCGATGTCCATGGCGATCGACCGGGAGGAGATCATCGAGAACATCTTCGACGGCTCCCAGACCGCCGCCCGCTCGATCCTGCCGCCGGTGCTGCCGCAGGGCCGCGATGATGCCTGCGAGCACTGCCACTTCGACCCAGAGGTGGCTGCCGACCTCTATGAGGCCGCCGGCGGCCCCGAGGAGCTGACGCTCTACACAGATACCGGCACCGGTCATGACGACTACGTCGAGGCCATCGGCAACCAGTGGGCCCAGAACCTCGGTGTCGAGGAGATCCGCTACGAGTCCCTGGACTTCGCTCAGTATCTTGACCTGCACGAGTCCGAGGGCGTGACCGGGCCGTATCGGCTGGGCTGGCTGCTGGCCTACCCGTCCCCGCAGTACGCCATGGAGCCGCTCTACTCGGAAGGGGCGCCTTCGAACTATTCGGGATACGCCTCCGAGGACTTCGACGCGCTCATCGATCAGGCGAACGCCGCGGATGTCGATGACGCCGACGAGATTTACCAGCAGGCCGAGGACATCCTGCTGGAGGACCTTCCGGTCATTCCGCTGTGGTTCCAGGACTACTTCATCGTGCACAGCGACCGGGTCGCTGACGTGGAGATGGACCTGCGCAGCTACGTCCGGGTCGAGGATGTGACGGTGACGGACTGACTGAGACCCGGCCGACCGCCTAGTATGAGCTCGGCGTCGTGGGCCCCGTTCGGTCCGCGACGCCGGGCATCTCCCTGACATGCCCTTCAAGACCACCCACCAAGGACTCTCATGACCCGATACATCATTCGGCGTCTGCTCCAGTTCATCCCGGTACTCCTCATCGCGACCCTGTTGGTCTACGCGATGGTGTTCCTCATGCCGGGGGACCCGATCCGCGCACTGGCCGGCGACCGGCCGATGAGCGACGCGGTGCGGGAGACGCTTCGTGAGCAGTACAACCTCGATGACCCCTTCCTCGTCCAGTACGGCAAGTACATCTGGGGAGTCTTCACCGCAGCCGACTTCGGCACGACCTTCACCGGCCGCCCGGTGCTGGACATCATCCAGCAGCGCCTGCCGGTGACCCTCCAACTGGCGGCGGTGGCCCTGGTCATCCAGTCCGTCATCGGCATTATCGCCGGCGCGCTGGCCGCCATCTATCGCGATCGCTTCATCGACCGCCTCGTCCAGGTCTCCACCGTCCTGGTCGTCGCGCTGCCGGTGATCGCCATCGCGTTCCTGCTGCAGCTGGTCTTCGGCCTGAACCTGGGCTGGTTCCCCATCGCCGGCGCCCGGGAAGGGCTGGTCAGCTTCATCCTGCCAGGGGTTGCCATGGCTGCGGTGTCCACCGCGATGGTGGCGCGGCTGCTGCGCGGAGAGCTCATGGACGCTCTGCATTCCGACTACGTCCGCACCGCCACCGCCAAAGGGCTGACACGCGGACGCGTGGTCGGACGCCATGCGATGCGCAATTCGCTGATCCCCGTGGTCACGTTCCTCGGCGCGGATCTTGCCACGATGATGGGCGGCTCCATCGTCGTTGAATCGATCTTCAATCTTCCGGGCCTGGGCAATCAGGTGTTCCAGTCCATCCAGGCGCAGGAGGGGACCGTCGTCGTCGGCATCGTCACGCTGTTCGTGATCTTCTTCGTCATCGTGAACCTCGTCGTCGACCTTCTCTACGGCCTGCTCGACCCAAGGATCCGCTATGAGTGACACCGCACTGCACACCCAAGACTCTTCCCGCGAACCCGGTCAGCAGAGCCAGACCGAGGTCCAGGATGCGAAGCACACCGAGGAGGCCAGCCTCTGGGCCGATGCTTGGCGGACGCTGCGGAAGAACCCGTGGTTCATCGTCGCCGCCACGCTGCTGGTGGTGCTGCTCGCGATGGCGGCCTTCCCTCAGCTCTTCACCAACACCGACCCGCGCGAGTGTCTGCTGAGTCGCAGCCGCCAGGGGCCCTCCGCCGCACACTGGTTCGGCACCGACGTCCAGGGCTGCGACTACTACACCCGCGTCCTCTACGGGGCCCGGAACTCCATCGCCATCGGCTTCATCACCACGATCGGCGTGTTCGTCGTCGCCGTGGTCATGGGGCTTCTGGCCGGCTACTTCGGCCGCATGGTGGACACGGTGCTCGCCCGCCTGGCGGACATGGTCTTCGCCGTGCCCTACATTCTGGCCGCTCTGGTGTTCCTGAACTCCATCGAGGATCGGGGTGTCACGGAAGTCTCCGGCATCCTGATCTGCTTCACCTGGCCCGTCATGATGCGTCTGATGCGTGGTTCGGTGCTCTCGGTGGCCAATACCGAGTACGTGGTGGCCGCTCGGGCGCTGGGGGCCGGTCATCTGACGATCATGCGTCGCCACATCCTGCCGAACTCGCTGGGTCCGGTGATCGGCTATGCCACGGTGTTCGTCGGCATCATCGTCGGCGCTGAGGCGACGTTGACCTACCTGGGCGTGGGTCTGCAGCTGCCGTCCATCTCGTGGGGTCTGCAGCTGCAGAACGCCCAGCCCTATCTACAGTCGCACCCGCATCTGATCCTGTTCCCGCTGATCTTCGTCGGTGTGACCGTGTTCGCCTTCATGACACTGGGCGATGCGGTCCGTGACGCGATCGATCCCAAGGGCAGGAAATGAGGCAGGAGACCATGAGCACGCATGAGACACAGCCCGACACCGGGCAGAGGACGACCAGCCATGGCCCGCTCCTGGAGGTCAAGGACCTCCATGTCGAGTTCCGCACCAAGGCGGGGGTGGCCCAGGCCATCAACGGGCTGAACTTCACCTTGAACGCTGGGGAGACTCTGGCGATCCTGGGGGAGTCCGGTTCGGGCAAGTCGGTGACGGCCCAGACGATCATGGGCATCCTCGACATGCCTCCGGGCCACATCGCCGGTGGGGAGATCCTCTACCGTGGTGAGGACCTGCTGACCATGCCGGCGGAGAAACGGCGCAGGCTGCGCGGCACGGACATCTCCATGATCTTCCAGGACGCGCTGTCCTCGCTGAACCCGGTGCTGCCGGTCGGCTGGCAGATCGCCGAGATGTTCCGCGTCCACCGGGGCATGAAGCGACGTGCGGCCCGGGAGAAGGCCATCGAGATGATGCGACGCGTCGGCATCCCGGCCGCGGAGGAACGCGTGGGGGACTTCCCCCACCAGTTCTCCGGCGGCATGCGCCAGCGCATCATGATCGCCATGGCCATCTCCCTGGATCCCGATGTGCTGATCGCTGACGAGCCCACCACGGCGCTGGACGTCACCGTCCAGGCCCAGGTGATGCGCCTGCTGAATGACCTGCAGGTCGAACACAACATGGGCCTGATCCTCATCACCCATGATCTGGGCGTGGTGGCCGATGTCGCGGACAAGATCGCGGTGATGTATGCCGGCCGCGTGATGGAGGCTGCCGACGTCTTCGAGATCTACCGGCAGCCGGCGCACCCCTACACGCGGGGTCTGTTGGAGTCGATCCCGCGCATCGACGGTGAGGACGAGAGGCTGAAGGCCATCCCAGGCCTGCCCCCGATGCTCACCGACATGCCCCCGGGCTGCCCGTTCAATCCACGGTGCGAGTTCGCCACCGACCTGTGTCGCAGCGAGCGGCCGGAGCTGCGCGAGATCACCCGGGGCCACACATCGGCCTGCCATCATGCGGAGAAGATCTACACCCTCGAGGAGGCTCAGGATGAGTCAGTCTGACCAGAGTCCTGCGGACGGGTCCGCCCTCGGCACCGACCCGTTCGGCGACGCTGAGGTGGTCCTCGAGGTCGAGGATCTCGTCAAGCACTTCCCGCTCACCCAGGGGATCGTGTTCCAGAAGAAGGTCGGAGCGGTGAAGGCCGTCGACGGTGTCAGCTTCCAGCTGCGGAAGGGGGAGACGCTGGGCATTGTGGGCGAGTCCGGATGTGGGAAGTCCACGCTGGCCAAGCTGCTCATGCGCCTGGAGGACCCCGACTCCGGCTCCGTGAGGTTCGGCGGAGAGGACTTCCTCTCGGTGAAGGGTGAGGCGCTGCGGCATCTGCGGCGGAAGATCCAGATCATCTTCCAGGACCCGTACACGTCGCTGAACCCACGGATGTCGGTCGGAGACATCGTCGGTGAGCCGTTCAAGCTGCACCCGGAGGCCAAGCCCGCACAAGGTATCCGTCCACGGGTCAAGGAGCTGCTGGACCTGGTGGGTCTGAACCCTGACCACATCAACCGGTACCCGCATCAGTTCTCCGGCGGCCAGCGTCAGCGCATCGGCATCGCCCGGGGGCTGGCGCTGAACCCGGACGTCATCATCTGCGATGAGCCGGTCTCCGCCCTGGACGTCTCGGTCCAGGCGCAGGTGATGAACCTGCTGGAGGACCTGCAGAAGGAGCTGGGGCTGTCCTACATCTTCATCGCCCACGATCTCTCGGTGGTCCGGCATATCTCCGACCGGATCGGTGTCATGTACCTGGGCAAGCTGGCGGAGATCGGGACCGAGGAGGAGATCTACTCGGCTCCGGCGCACCCGTACACGCAGGCGCTGCTCTCGGCGGTGCCGGTCCCGGATCCCACGATGCGTGGCCATCGGGAGCAGATCGTGCTCCAGGGGGACCCGCCGAACCCGGCGAACCCTCCCTCGGGATGTCGATTCCGCACGCGGTGCTGGATGGCCACGGACCTGTGTGAGAGCCAGGAGCCGGAGCTCATCCAGCGTCCGGGGATCACGCAGCAGGCGGCTTGTCACTACGCGCAGAGCAACGAGGCCGTCACAGCCTGAGCGCGGGCGGGGATGCTCCGGCCGAAGACGCCGGTTGTGATCCACGTAACATGGTGACATCTTGAGTCACAGAGAAGGACCCCGGAGCGAGCTCCGGGGTCCTTCTGCGTGACGAGGATGTTTCGGCCCGCTGTAGGACATATATGAAGGTGAGTGGAGGCTGTGCGCCCCCTGATTGTGACCTGAGTGCGGGGATCGCCGGATTGGCGGGGAATTCTGAAAGAAGTCTTGAACGTTTGCGGGCGAGCGGCATGTGTCGCTCAGGGTGACGGGGGTGGGTTGATCATGAGGGGGCGCCTCCCGCCAGGGTCTGACGCATGAAATGTGACTGGAGTAACAATTCGATCACGTGTCTCAAGCGGTGCTGGAGGGGCATCGCTCCGCCCGTATTGTGGTGCACACCTTGTCCCGGTGTCAGGTACGTCACATGACTGGTGGCTGCATGGCCCGGGAATGACTTGCACTGTAGTGAGGAGAAGCTGTGAAGCTTAGGAAGCTCTCGAGCGCCGTGGCGGTGTTGGCGTCTGGCGCACTTGTGTTGACGGCATGCGCCCCTGACGCCGGCAACGGCGACGGCGACAACGGCAACGGCGGCGACAACGGAGGTGCTGAGGACCCCATCACCGCGGAGGGCCAGCAGTACACCGTCGAGCCGGAAGACACGGGCAAGGTCACTCTCGAGGACGAGTGGGAGACTCTCGATGATGAGATCTCGGTGTCTCTGGGAGACACCGAGTTCACCAGCTACAACGGTGAGACTCCCGAGACCTACAACGTCTACAACTCGACGGTCGTGAACCATCTCTTCGGCGGCTTCGGCTATTGGGGAACCGACAACGTCTGGTATCCGGACGAAAACTTCGGGAGCTACGAGGTCATCGAGGAGGACCCGTGGACGGTGGAGTACACCATCAACGATGAGGTCACCTGGTCCGATGGGACCCCCGTCACGGTGGCCGACTACGTCCTCGACTGGGCTCGGCAGAACCCGGCGTTCACCGACGAGGACGACTCTCCTCTCTTCAACTCGGTGTCCCACACCTATGGTGAGTACGTCACCGAAGGGCCCCAGGGAGACCCTGAGGGCAAGACTTTCACCATCGAGTTCACCGAATCGTTCGCGGACTGGGAGATCCTGGTCTCGGAAGCCCACCCGGCGCACGTGGTCGCAGAGCAGAGCGGCATGGAGCTTGACGAGCTGGTGGACGCCGTGCGTGAGGAAGACATGGACACCCTCACAGAAGCCGCGGAGTTCTGGAACGAGGGCGACTGGTTCACCAACCCGGGCGAGCTGCCTGATGAGGAGCTCATCCCGAGCTCCGGTCCCTACGTGCTGGACAACTGGCAGGCTGGTGAGTCCATCACCCTCTCGGCCAACCCGGACTACTGGGGCACCCCGGCGGGAACTGAGCGCCTCGTCTTCCGCTTCGTCGATGACGGGGCCCACGTGCAGGCCCTGGAGAACGGTGACCTCAACGTCGTGCGACCTCAGGCCACTGTGGACACCCGCGGACAGCTGGAGCGGCTGGAAGGTCAGTTCGTGATGCATGAGGGTGAGGCCGCCACGTGGGAGCACCTGGACTACAACTTCGCCGACAGTTCGGTCTTCTCTGACAGCCCCGACCTGCGTGAAGCCTTCGCCATGTGCGTTCCGCGGCAGCAGATCGTGGACAACCTGATCGTGCCGGTCAACCCCGAGGCGACGGTTCTCAACGCTCGTGAAGTGCTGACCTTCGAGGAGCACTACGACGACATCGTGTCCGAGAGCTATGACGGTCGCTATGACGACGTCGATGTGGACGGAGCACGGGACATCGTCGAGGCTGAAGGCGCGGAGGGCACCGAGATCCGGATCGGCTACCAGGCGCCCAACCCGCGGCGCACCGACATCGTGGCAGAGATCAAGGCGTCCTGCGACGAGGCTGGCTTCGAGATCATCGACGATGGTGCCGATGACTTCTTCGCGCCGGGCGGTGCGCAGGAGACGGGGGACTTCGAGATTGCTCTCTTCGCCTGGGCAGGCTCGGGTCAGATCGTCTCCGGTCGCAACATCTACTCCACGGATCTTCCCCAGAACTACGGGGAGTACTCCAGTGAGACCGTCGACGACCTGTGGAACCAGGTGGCCGCCTCCGAGGATGAGGCTGAGCAGCAGGAGCTGGTCACACAGATCGAGCAGGAGCTGTGGGACGACCTGCACGGAATTCCTCTCTTCGTGCACCCCCAGCTGTCCGGCTCGGACTCGTCCATCTACAACGTCCGTGACACGGCGTCTCAGGACCAGATCACGTGGAACGCCGAGCAGTGGCAGCGGGTGGAGTGATCAGCACGAGCTGATATGAGGCTCCGTCCCCAGCATGGCGGAACTTCTGGAACCGGTGGGATTCGGCGACGACGCCGTCGTCGAATCCCACCGGATCGTGTCCACCGCATCTCGACAAAGGCGACGTCTTTCCAGTGTTTACTTATGCTCTGAAGCGCCTCGGCAGTTCGGCGCTCGTCCTCTTGGGCTCGTCCCTCCTCGTCTTCATCCTCGTCATCAATTCCGGAGATCCCCTGCAGGAGCTGCGGGAGTCCAACGCCGAGAACGTCGAGTTCCTTATCCAGCAGCGGATCGAGTTCATGAACCTCGATCAGCCCTGGTACCAGCGGTACTGGACGTGGCTGACCGGTCTCGCCGGATGTGTCGTGGGAAACTGCGACCTCGGAACGAACATGCAGGGCCAGGACGTCGGCGCGCTGGTCCAGCAGGCGGCCGGCGCCTCCCTGCGTCTGGTCTTCCTGGCGACTCTCTTCTCGATCATCATCGGTGTGCTGACGGGCATCGTGACGGCGATCCGGCAGTACTCAACCTTGGACTATGCGGTCTCGTTCCTCATTTTTCTGTTCTTCTCGCTGCCGGTCTTCTGGGCCGCCGTCCTGGCCAAAGAATGGATGGGGATCCGATTCAACAATTGGATGGCCGACCCCTCGTTCACCTGGGCGCAGACCGGGATCGTCGCAGCGGTCGCGGCGATCGTAGTGCCCGGCATCATCGGTGGATCGCTCCGGCGGCGTCTGGGCACCGGCGCGGTGATGTTCGCCTTCGTCCTGGTCGTCATGCCGCTGTTCGACTGGCTCAACTACGCGCGGCAGCCGCAGCTCGGTCCACTCGTCATCACGCTGCTCGGGGTCGCCGTCGCCTTCGGCCTCACAGCTCTGCTCTCCGGCCTGCAGAACCGTCGCGTGCTGTATTCCGCGCTGGTCACCGTCGGGCTTGGGCTCGTGTCGTACTACGCGACCTTCTGGCTGCTGCTGGATCCGGCCGGGGGCTGGTGGACCATATTCGGGCTGTTCGCCGTGGCCATGCTGCTCGCCGTCGCGACGGGACGCCTTCTGGGCGGACATGCCCGGGGGCAGGCGACGGCCGTCAGCATCCTCACGGCCGCGATCTACTCAGGTCTGGTGCTCCTCGATCACTTCATGCGGCATTGGCCGGGATTCCTCAGCCTGAAGCCGCGTCCCATCTCCACGATCGGATCCTCATCCCCCAACTTTGCCGGCAGCTTCTGGGAGGTCTCGTTGGACCAGGGGACACAGCTCCTGCTGCCCACGACGCTCCTGATGGTCGTCTCCGTGGCGACCTACACCCGATACACACGAGCATCGATGCTCGAAGCCATCAACCAGGACTACATCCGGACAGCACGAGCGAAGGGGGTCAATGAGCGCACGGTGATCTTCAAACACGCCTTCCGCAACTCCATGATCCCGGTGACCACGATCGTCGCCTTCGACTTCGCCGGTCTGATCGGCGGATCCGTCATCGTGGAGCGGGTCTTCGGCTGGCGCGGAATGGGCGACCTGTTCGCCACCGGGCTGGGCAATTCGGACCCGGCACCTGTGATGGCCTTCGTCCTGGTGACGGGGACTGCCGCAGTGCTCTTCAACCTGATCGCTGACCTGCTCTACGCAGTGCTTGACCCAAGGATTCGTGTATGAGTGCGAGCAACAGCTCCGAGAACGAGCACACAGAGATCGCAGACCTCGCCGAAGCGGAGGATGCGCGGCTTAGCGGACGCGAGAAGTCCTATTCCCAGAGTCAGCTGATCCGCCGCCGATTCTTCGCCCACAAACCTGCGGTCATCTCGATGATCGTGCTGATGAGCATCATCGTGCTGGCCTTCACCTCCATCGGCCCCACTGGTCAGGGCGGATGGTGGGACAAAAGCTTCCTCCAGACCAACCCGGTGGTCGACGGCGGACGCCCCACCATGTTCCAGGACGGCTTCCTCGGGGAGTATCCCTTCGGCCAGGACAACAACGGCAGGGACTACTTCGCGTTGGTGATGCGAGGCGCCCAGCAGTCCCTGATCGTCGCTTTCGGCGTGGCGTTCTCCTCGACGGTCCTCGGGGTGCTGGTGGGAGCCCTGGCCGGGTACTTTCGGGGGTGGGTCGAATCTCTTCTGATGCGCATCACCGACACCGTGATCGTGGTGCCCCTGCTGGCACTGGCGGCGGTCTTCGGAAGCTACGCGCAGAATCTCCCGGGCGGCACGTTCACGTTGGCGCTCCTGCTGGGGTGTGTGACGTGGACGGGAATGGCCCGACTGGTCCGAGCGGAGGTGCTCTCGCTCCGCGAGAAGGAGTATGTGGCGGCTGCGACGGCCATGGGCGCCCATCCGGCGCGGATCATCGTGAAACACATGCTGCCCAACAGTGTGGGTGTCATCATCGTCAACGCCACCTTCGCCGTCGCGGCGGCGATCCTGCTGGAGACGTCGTTGTCCTTCCTGGGCTTCGGGATCCAGTTTCCTGAGTCCTCATTGGGCCTGCTGATCGACATGAACCAGAACGCGTTCACCACGCGATCCTGGCTCTTCTGGTTCCCCGGTCTGTTCATCATCGCGATCGCGCTCAGCGTGAACTTCATCGGGGACGGCCTTCGGGACGCGATCGACCCTCGCCAGAAGCGTGCCGGCGACAAGCGCCCCACGCTGCGTGGGGTCCTGGGGTTCCGGGGCGGAGCGAAGGCGGAGCAGCGGCGAGCGGCCCTCGCCGGTGGCGACGCTGCTGACGATGTCCCGCTCCCCGACGAGACGAGCGGTCTGGGCGGCACCCCGGATCTGCGGAAGGACGAGGAACGATGACGACACCTGTTCTGAGCTACCGGGACATCCATGTCACGTTCACGACCGAGTTCGGTCACGTGGACGCCGTCAAGGGGGTGAGCTTCGACATCGGCCCGGGGGAGGTCGTCGCCGTCGTGGGTGAGTCTGGCTCGGGAAAGTCCGTCACGTCCTCCACCGCCATGGGCCTGCTGCCCGACAACGCGCGCGTCGAGGGAGACGTGATCCTGCAGGGCCGCAGCGTCATGAAGATGTCTCCCGGAGAGCGACGACGTCTTCGCGGCCAGGACATCTCCATGGTGTTCCAAGAGCCGATGACGGCGCTGAACCCGGTCCTGCGAGTCTCTGATCAGCTGATCGAGTCACTTCAGGTCCACGATGTGGCTTTCGGCGCCCAGGCGATGGAGATGGCGGTCGATCTTCTCGAGAAGGTGGGCATCCCTGACGCCCGCAGGAGGATTCGGGAGTATCCCCACCAGTTCTCCGGTGGTCAGCGCCAGAGGATCGTGATCGCCATGGCGATCGCCTGCGGACCGAAGGTGATCATCGCTGACGAACCGACCACCGCCCTCGACGTCACCGTGCAGGCCGAGGTGCTGGATCTGCTTCGGCGGCTCAAAGATGAGCTGCAGACCGGGATCCTGCTGATCACCCACAACATGGGCGTCGTCGCTGACATGGCGGACCGTGTGGTCGTGATGCTCAACGGCGAGGTCGTCGAGACCGGCGAGGTGAAGCAGGTGATGTCGGCGCCCCAGCACCCCTACACCCAGCGGCTGCTCGATGCCATGCCCCTGCTGCGCGATCCCGAGCTCCACATCGAGGACGTCGACCAGGCGCCCTCCGCATCTGCGGCCGTCGACCGCCCCGCGGGAGAGACACCAGCCCTGGAGGCGCGCAACCTCGCGCTGGACTACACGTTCCGTCGACAGGCCACGCGCGTGGTGGAGGGCGTCACCTTCACTGTGCAGCAGGGCGAGATCATGGGGTTGGTGGGGGAGTCAGGTTCTGGCAAGTCCACCGTGGCGAAGGCTGTGCTGGGTCTGCTCGACGTCGCAGAAGGTGATCTGCTGATCCGCGGACGCAACATGCCGACGATGCCTGCCAAGGAGCGCAAAGCGCTCAAGAAGGAGATCGGGGTCGTCTTCCAGGATCCCGCCGCGTCGCTGGACCCTCGTTTCCCGATCGGCGACATCATCGTCGAGCCCATGATCGTGCACAAGGTGGGCACATCGAAGGAACGCGTGAGGCGTGCCGAGGAGCTGCTCGACGCCGTGCGCCTGCCGTCCAGCGTCGTCAATCGATATCCCCACGAGCTCTCCGGGGGTCAGCGCCAGCGCATCAGCATCGCCCGGGCACTCGTGCTCAACCCGACCCTGCTGATCGCTGATGAGCCGACGTCCGCGTTGGACGTCTCCGTCCAGGCCGCGGTGCTTGACATGTTCCGCGAGCTGCAGGAGCAGTACGAGTTCGCGTGCCTCTTCGTCAGCCATGATCTCGCGGTCATCGACACCCTCGCCCATCAGGTGCTCGTGATGCAGAACGGCCGGACCGTGGAGCAGGGCAGCGTGGATCAGGTGCTGAGGTTTCCCAGGCAGGACTACACCCAACGGCTGCTGGCCGCGGCGCCGGTCCCTGACCCGATCAGTCAGGCCGAGCGTCGTGAAGCCCGGAGGCGTCTCTTGGTCAGACAGGGGCTCCGCCTCGATTGATCGGCTTGCTGCGCCTCTCCAGTGCGCAGCCGCCCAGGCGGCCCGGTGGCCGAGAACATGACCACCGGGTCGCCTGAGCGGCCGTGACCGAGGCCGCACCAGCCTGCCATCTGAGGGCAGTACACTGGATCGGGTGCCTGTGCCGTCATGTGCGGCGGTGCGGAGCCCACAACTCTTCTTTCTACTCCGGAAGGCGCTGCCTCGACATGACCACTGCTGCCGTACGCGCACAAGCAGGAACTGACGAGCGTCAGGACCTGCGCAACGTCGCGATCGTCGCCCACGTCGACCACGGCAAGACCACCCTTGTCGACGCCATGCTGCGTCAGACGAAGGCCGTCGGCGGCCATGGTGACCTCGAAGACCGAGTCATGGACTCAGGTGATCTCGAGAAGGAGAAGGGCATCACCATCCTGGCCAAGAACACCACGGTCTTCTACTCCGGCCCGTCCGCGGCCGAGCACGCCGGCCCGGACACCGTCACCATCAACGTCATCGACACCCCCGGCCACGCCGACTTCGGCGGAGAGGTCGAGCGCGGGCTCTCCATGGTCGACGGGGTCGTGCTGCTCGTCGACGCCTCCGAAGGTCCGCTGCCGCAGACCCGCTTCGTGCTGCGCAAGGCCCTCAACGCCCAGCTGCCGGTCATCCTCGTGGTCAACAAGACCGACCGTCCCGACGCCCGCATCGACGGCGTCGTCTCCGACACGATGGATCTGCTTCTCGGCCTGGCCTCCGACGTCGCCGAGGAGAACCCGGACCTCGACCTGGACTCCGTGCTCGACGTTCCGGTGGTCTATGCCTCCGGCAAGGCCGGCCGTGCCTCCACCGAGCAGCCCGCCGACGGCGGCCTGCCCGAGAACGAGGACCTCGAGCCGCTGTTCGCGACCATCCTGGAACACGTCCCGGCACCGCGCTACGACGCCGGAGAGGTCCTGCAGGCCCATGTCACCAACCTGGACGCCTCCCCGTTCCTGGGTCGCCTGGCGCTGCTGAGGATCTTCAACGGCACGCTGAAGAAGAACCAGCAGGTCGCCTGGGCCCGCAAGGACGGCAGCACCAAGACCGTCAAGATCACCGAGCTGCTCGCCACCAAGGGCCTGGAGCGCGTCTCCACCGACGCCGCCGGGCCGGGCGAGATCGTCGCCGTGGCCGGCATCGAAGACATCATGATCGGCGAGACTCTCACCGACCTGGAGACCCCCAAGCCGCTGCCGAACATCGTCGTCGACGACCCGGCCATCTCCATGACCGTCGGCATCAACACCTCGCCGATGGCCGGCCGGGTCAAAGGGGCGAAGGTCACCGCGCGCCAGGTCAAGGACCGTCTGGAGAAGGAGCTCATCGGCAACGTCTCCATCAAGGTGCTCCCCACCGAGCGGCCGGACACCTGGGAGGTCCAGGGCCGTGGCGAGCTGGCGCTGGCCATCCTGGTCGAGCAGATGCGCCGCGAGGGCTTCGAGCTGACCGTCGGCAAGCCGCAGGTCGTCACCCGGGAGGTCGACGGTGCGCTGCATGAGCCCATGGAGAACATGACGATCGATGCGCCCGAGGAGTTCATGGGAGCCATCACTCAGCTCATGGCCGCGCGCAAGGGGACCATGACCACCATGACGAATAACGGCACCGGGTGGATCCGCATGGAGTTCCTGGTCCCGGCGCGCGGACTCATCGGCTTCCGCACCAAGTTCCTCACTGAGACCCGCGGTGCGGGCATCGCCTCCTCCTACGCCGCCGGCTACGAGCCGTGGAAGGGCGAGATCGAGTACCGGGTCTCCGGATCCCTGGTCTGCGACCGTTCCGGCACCGCCACTCCATTCGCGATGATCAACCTGCAGGAGCGGGGCACCTTCTTCATCGACCCGCAGGACGAGGTCTATGAGGGCATGGTGGTCGGTGAGAACTCGCGCAACGAGGACATGGAGGTCAACATCACCAAGGAGAAGAAGCTGACCAACATGCGTGCCGCCAGCGCAGACAGCTTCGAGGGCCTCACCCCTCCCACCAAGCTGACCCTCGAGGAGTCTCTGGAGTTCGCCCGCGAGGACGAGTGCGTGGAGGTCACCCCGGAGTCCATCCGCATCCGCAAGGTGACGCTCTCCTCCTCGGACCGGCTCAAGGAGACTCGGAAGCGGAAGAACGCCTCGCAGTGAGTTCATCTCCCCATCAGAACGGAGCACCCGAGAGCGGCGTGTCCGGTCCGACCGGCCAGCCGTCGTCATCGCCGAATCGAGGCCTGCGCTCGCGCCCTGTGCTGATGGGGATCTGCTTCACCGGCGGTGCTGTGATCGGAGTGCTCGGCACCGCCGTGCACGGCAATCTCTGGATGCTGGGGGAGACCCACACCGGCTTCGTCATCCCCTGGGGCGCCGTCGTCGCGCTGCTGCTGAGCCTGCTCGGTCAGCTGTGGGCCGGGCTGCGCGCGGACTCGCTGCTGGAGCCCACGGTCATGGGCATCACCACGTTCACCGTGGTGACGATCGCCTACCTGTGGACGGGTCCGGACCAGCTGATGGTGCCCTACAGCGCCGAGGCCATGCAGCTGCTGCCCGGCCCCACGCTGGCGTCGCTGATCTGGTGGCTGGGCAGCGCGGGCATCACCCTGGTCTCCATGGTGCTGGTCAAGTGGATCCTCGCCCGGGACAAGGCCGTCGCTCGAGCAGCGGCGCGTCCGGGTGAGGGGTTCCTCATGTGACGGCGCGAACCGGCCCCACCGGACATCCGGGGGTCCGGATCGCTAGACTGGAGGACACCGGCACGCCATGTGCCGTGTGCACCTGAGAAGAGCCGCCGTTCGCCTCGCCCACCGATCGGCAGTCCCGGGTCACCTCTCGGTGACCAGGAGAGACAGAGGAGTCCATGACCTACATCATCGCCCTTCCCTGTGTGGACCTGAAGGACAAGGCCTGCATCGAGGAATGCCCGGTGGACTGCATCTACGAGGGCGAGCGTTCGCTCTACATCCACCCCGACGAATGTGTGGACTGCGGCGCCTGTGAACCGGTCTGCCCCGTGGAGGCCATCTACTACGAGGACGACGTCCCCGAGGAGTGGTCCGAGTACTACCGGGCCAACGTCGAGTTCTTCGACGACGTCGGCTCTCCGGGCGGCGCCGCGAAGGTCGGCAGGATCGACAAGGACCATGAAGTCATCACTGCCCTGCCCGCGCAGGAGCACTGACCGATTGGACATGCTGACCCTCCCTGAGTATCCGTGGGACGCCATGGCTCCGTACCTGGAGCAGGCGGCCGCGCATCCGGACGGCCCCGTCAACCTCTCCATCGGCACTCCGGTGGATTCGACTCCGGCGGTGATCCGGGAGGCGCTGGCCTCCGCGTCCGACGCCCCCGGCTACCCGACGACCCACGGACGCCGTGAGCTCCGTGAGGCGGTGGCCGCCTGGTTCTCCCGGCGACGCGGGGTGCACGACGTCGATCCCGAGGCCGTGCTGCCGACCATCGGCTCCAAGGAGCTGGTGGCCTGGCTGCCGACGCTGCTCGGGATGGGGCAGGACGACGTCGTGCTGCGGCCCAGGGTCGCGTATCCGACCTATGACATCGGAGCCCAGATCGCTGGGGCCACACCGCTGGCGGTGGAGGATCCCGCCGAGCTGGACGAGGGCACCCTGGCGCGGGTGAAGCTGATCTGGCTGAACTCGCCGGCGAACCCGACCGGCGCGGTCACCGGGGTGGAGCACATGAGGGCGTGGGTGGAGCTGGCCCGACGCCTCGGCGCCGTCGTCGCCTCGGATGAGTGCTACGCGGAGCTGCCCTGGGAGGTCGACGAGGTCCCGTCGGTGCTTGACCCGCGGGTCAGCGCAGGCGACCATCGGGGTCTGCTGGCGGTCTACTCCGCCTCCAAACAGTCGAACGTGGCCGGCTATCGGGCGGCGTTCGCCGCCGGATGCCCGGAGCTGATCGCCGGACTGGTCAACACCCGCAAGCATGCGGGCATGATCATGCCCGCCCCCGTGCAGGAGGCGCTGCGCGTGGCGTTGACCGATGACGCCCACGTCGAGGCCCAGCGGGAGATCTACGGGCGTCGTCGGGAGCTGCTGCTGCCCGCGCTGCAGGCCTCCGGGCTGCAGGTGCGGGACTCCGTCGCCGGGCTCTACCTGTGGTGCACGGACGGGGTCTCCGACTCTTGGACCCTGGTGGAGAAGATGGCCTCCCGCGGCATCGTCGTGGGGCCGGGAGTGTTCTACGGAGAGCACGGTGACGGGTTCATCAGGGTGGCACTGACGGCCCCGGACGAACGGATCGCCGCGGCCGCGGAACGGCTCGGCTGAACCCGCCGAGACCGGCGCAGCGGCGCCCGCATCGGGCTGGAGTAAGGGTGCGCGAAGGCCCTGTGACGGGCCGCGCGTGGACCACGACACAACTGGCAACGCGACGTGACGACCAGGTAGGTTGTCAGTGTCGCGTACGAGTGTTTCTGACGAGGAGACCGCATGACTGAGCAGACAGCAGCCCGCCTGAGCTATCAGGACCAGGAGCTCGAGCTACCCGTCGAGGGTGCCGTCGAAGGCAACGACGGGCTCGACATCGCTCCGCTGCTGAAGACCACCGGGGCCGTCACCTACGACCCGGGTTTCATGAACACCGCGAACGCGAAGTCTGCGATCACCTACATCGACGGGGACGAGGGCATCCTGCGCTACCGCGGGTACCCGATCGAGCAGCTCGCCGAGCACTCCAACTTCCTTGAGGTCTCCTATCTGCTCATCTATGGGGAGCTTCCCGCCCAGGAGCAGCTCGACGCATTCGACAACGTCACCCGACGCCACACCCTGCTCCACGAGGAGCTGAAGGGCTTCTTCGGCGGATTTCCGCGGGATGCCCACCCGATGCCGGTGCTCTCCTCGGCGGTTTCCGCACTGTCGACCTTCTACCAGGACTCGCTGGATCCCTTCGACGACGAGCACGTCGAGCGCTCCACCTACCGCTTGCTGGCGAAGGTGCCGACCATCGCCTCCTACGCGTACAAGAAGTCCATCGGCCAGCCGATGCTCTACCCGGACAACAACCTGGACCTGGTGGAGAACTTCCTCCGCGGCTGCTTCGGGGTGCCTGCCGAGCAGTACGAGCTGGATCCGGATCTGGTCAACGCCCTGGACACCCTGCTGATCCTGCATGCGGACCATGAGCAGAACTGCTCCACCTCCACGGTGCGTCTGGTCGGCTCCTCGCAGGCCAACATGTTCGCCTCCATCTCTGCCGGCATCAACGCCCTGTTCGGCCCCGCGCACGGCGGAGCGAACGAGGCCGTGCTGAAGATGCTGCGCCAGATCCAGGCCGGCGACGTCAGTCCCGAGGCCTTCATGGAGAAGGTGAAGAACAAGGAGGACGGCGTCCGCCTGATGGGCTTCGGCCACCGGGTGTACAAGAACTACGACCCGCGGGCGCGGGTCGTCAAAGGCATCGCTGATGACATCCTGGCCAAGCTCGGCGGAGACGATGAGCTCTTCGAGATCGCCCAGCGCCTCGAGCAGAAGGCCCTGGAGGACGACTACTTCATCGAGCGCCGGCTCTACCCGAACGTGGACTTCTACACCGGTCTGATCTACAAGGCCATGGGCTTCCCGGAGAAGATGTTCACCGTGCTCTTCGCCTTGGGCCGTCTGCCGGGTTGGATCGCCCAGTGGCGGGAGATGATGAGGGACCCTGCCACCAAGATCGGCCGCCCGCGCCAGCTCTACGTCGGCGCGCCCGAGCGCATCTACCCGGGCGTATGACTCGCCGCTGACGCGCAGACAGCACCCCCAGACAGCAGAGGACCCCGCAGCCGGACGACGGCGGCGGGGTCCTCTTGCGACTGCGGGTGGATACAGCGCAGGGGCGTGCGTCCCACGGCGCACCTACGGAGCTGTGCCCCGGCCTGCCGAAGGTTGCGCCTGCCTCTTCCTTCAGCTGCGCGAAGCTTGATCGAGCAGGTCGCTCTCGGCGGGTGCGCCCTCGGGGAGGGGCGTCGAGATGTCGCGGGCGGCCCGAAGCCCATCGAGGAGGAGGACGGCGTAGCGTCGCCAGATCTCCGGCGAGAAGTCGCGGGTCCGCTGGGTCACAGCTCCGAGCATGATCTGCAGCATCGGAAAGTCCGTGTGGTCCAGGTCGGCTCTCAGCTCGCCTGCGTCCCGGGCCCGCGTCAGGATGGCGTCGACCGCTGGTGAGAGGCGCTCCCGCACGCCGCTGAGAGCAGCACCGGCTTCGGAGCCCCCGTCGAAGAGGAGCTCCCTCAGTCCTCTGTTCCCTGCGAACTTGGTTGATGCGGCCAGGAAGAACTGCTCGAACGCTTTCCAGGGACCGAGATCGGCGGCCAGCGCTTCCTCGGCCAGCTCGACCACGTCCTCGACGGCGCTGTCAAGGACGGCCTCGATGAGTGCCGTGCGATTGGCGAACCGCCTGTACGCGGTGCCTACACCGACTCCGGCTCGTCGCGCGACGTCGTCGAGGGTGACTTCGAGGCCTCGCTCGGCGAAGAGCTCTTGGGCGGCCCCGAGCAGGCGCTGACGGTTGCGCTCCGCATCGGCGCGCAGTGGCCTGGACTCAGATCGTGTATCGGGTGGCACAGCGTCGAGCGTACACCAAGTGGAGGTGAGGCCTCCACATGTTGTACGCTCCCCTCAAGCGGAGGTTTAACCTCCATTTAACGAGGAGGATCGGATGGAGAATAGGAAACGCGCCCTGGTGGTCGGCACGGGGATCGCCGGACTGGCTTCGGCCCAGCGTCTGCAAGAGATCGGTTGGGAGCCTGTGCTCGCCGAACGGGCACCGGAGCGACGTTCTATGGGTTACTTCATCGCGATGTTCGGGACTGGCCGAGCGACCGCCCAGCGTTTGGGGGTGCTCGACGCGATCGGTAACCGCATCGCCGCTGAGGGCGTGACCTACGACGTCAACCGCGCCGGTTCTCGTCGCAAGCCCAGCATGGGGTACGGCGATCTGCCGGGCGACCCGCGGATGATCCTGCGCGGCGACATCGAGTCCGCCCTGTATCCGCAAGTTGCTGAGGCGGTAGAGATTCGGTACGGCACGAGCCCCATCGAGATCAGGGAGCACGCTGACGGAGTCGACGTGACGCTGCGCCAGACCAAAGGGGAAGTCGTCACCGACACCACCGAGCACTTCGACCTCGTCGTCGGGGCGGACGGCCTCCGCTCGACCGTGCGGCGGCTCAGGTTCGGCCCCCACGACGAGCTGATGCGGCCGCTCAACCACATCATCGCCGCGACGATGCTCCAAGAGCCCGTACCCGGCTTCGACTCGACCCACGGCCTCACTCTGGCTGAGGCCGGTCGTGCCGCCTGGGTGTTCCCCTTTTCCGATCACACCCCGGGCGTCCTGCTCTCATACCGGACCGATGACGAGGACGCGGAGTTCAGCATGAGCAGGATGGACGCTCTGCGACGAGCGTTCGGCCCCGAGCCGCTGGGCCCGATCCTGGAGCACCTCCTGCAGCAGTATGAGGCGGCCGATGACAAGCTGTTCGACTCCGCCCACCAGGTCGTCATGCCGAAGTGGCACACGGACCGCGTCGTGCTGGTCGGAGACTCTGCCTGGTGCCTGACTCTCTACTCCGGCATGGGAGCGTCGATGGGGCTGGCCGGGGCCGACCTGCTCGGCACAACGCTCGCCCGGAACCCTGAAAGCACACCGCGTGCCCTCCGTGAGTGGGAGCAGCAGATCCGCCCGTTCGTAGCCAAGCAGCAGCACTCCGGACGCACAGAGGGGTTGACCATGTTCGTGCCACAGGCCCGTCGAGATCTTGCCAAGCGCAGCGCGATGAAAGCGGTGACCGGCAACAAGACCGCTATGAAGGTCGTGAAGACACTTCTCGCCCCGAAGTTCGAGGAGAAGTCGGTCGACGTCGCCGCGCCGTGATCCGGGGCCGCGGTCGGCCAGCGAGCACGAACGAGGCGCCGACCTCGGACCTGCCGGGAGTTGGCTTGACCAACGTTCCGCCTCCCTCTCGGGGCGAGGAGGGCACGTGACGGTTCTGGGGAGGTCACGCGGCTGCCCAAGGACAACAGGGCTCTGCGAGTGGCCTTGATCCCTCCGCCGGGGCAGCTCAGGGTCGAGACGAGAGCAGCGCCGGGCGGCCGCTCAGAAGCCGATGGTCACCGCGTCGTCGTTGACCTCGTCCACGCGCGCCCAGCGGCCGGTGTCGCGGTCCCACTGATAGGCGCCGGCGTGCACGGACTGGGTGCCGTGGACATCTGCGGTGGCCACGGCCCAGTGCGCCACGGTCCACAGCCGCTGGAGGGTCGGGGCCGCCTCCTCGTCGGAGTCGGCCTCGTCGTCCGCGCCGGGCATGGTGACGGTGACGACGGTGCCCGCCTCCGGTCCGCCATCGGCCTCGTCATCGGAGGCCTCGGCCCGGTCGATGAGAATCGGACCGTACTCGTCAAGGTGAGCATCTTCCGCGTCGCCGTCCGCGTCCTCATCCTCGGCAGATTCGCCGTCCTCGTCGGCAATCCGCGCCTCCAATGCGGCCTGGGCGTCCTCGGGCACCTGCAGGGCCCCCGGCATCAGCTCGGCCAGCTCGTGGGCCATGCCGTCCGGGTCTGCCGGCGGTGCGTCCTTGCGGGACAGGTGGCAGGTCATCCCCACAGGCTGCTGACCGGTCAGCGGTCCGGCGAAGGCCCGACCGCGGTCGGCGTGCCGGGGATAGAAGCTGGGGTCCATCGGACGGTCGAGCGCCGTGGCCGCCTCAGAGATGCTGAGCTCAGGGGTCCAAGGGTCCTCGTCTCGGTCCTGTGCGGACTCCAAGGCGTCGTAGAAGCCCTTTACGGATGCGGCCGCCTCCGCGGGGGCGTCGTCGTCGGACCAGCTGGGCGAGCCCCGGCGGAACAGCTCACGGGCGTCCTGCTCCTCGGTGGCCTCCAACATCTGCAGGTCCGACTCCTGCAGAGCGATCCCCAAGGCGTCGGCGGCAGCCTCCTGGGGCAGTGCCCGATCCACTGCCATCGCCGAGATCAGGGCCGCGTTGGCGGCCTGTTCAGGGGAAAGGGTGTGCCGATCCTCACCGACCGGGACCTCACAGCGGGCGTCCAGCAGGAACTCCTGCTCGTCGATGTAGCGCCAAGTGCCCCACACCACGCCCGCCAGCGCCAGCGCCACAAGGGCCAGCACGGCCACAGCCCGACGGCGGCGCTTACGTCGGACCATCTCGCGCGTCGCCACGATCGGGCGGTCTGCACGGCGTCTGCTCATCATCGTGTGCGTGTCAGCCTCTGCTGCTCGGTCAGGGAACGGGCCGACGCCCCGGTCCGGACGTCTCCCGCGCAGGAGGCGTCCGGACCGGAACGTGGAACGTCAGTTGGCGTGCAGAGCCGTGTTGAGCTCCACCTTCTGGCCCTTGCGGGGCACCGCCTCGAGCCGGCCGGAGACAGAGTTGCGGCGGAACAGCAGGTTCGGCACCCCGGAGAGTGCGGAACCCTTGACCACCTCCACCACGTTGCCATGGTCATCGAGTAGGGAGACCTTGGTCCCGGCCGTCACGTAGAGCCCCGCCTCGACGACGGCGTCGTCGCCGATGGAGATCCCCACACCGGCGTTGGCGCCGAGCAGCACGCGCTCGCCGAGCGAGACCCGCTCCCTGCCGCCGCCGGAGAGCGTGCCCATGATGGAGGCGCCGCCGCCGACGTCGGTGCCGTCACCGACCACCACTCCGGCGGAGATGCGGCCCTCCACCATCGAGGTGCCCAGGGTCCCGGCGTTGAAGTTCACGAAGCCCTCGTGCATGACGGTGGTGCCCTCCGCCAGGTGGGCGCCGAGACGGACACGGTCGGCGTCGCCGATCCGCACGCCCACCGGCGTCACGTAGTCGACCAGCCGCGGGAACTTGTCGATGCTGAGCACCGTGACGTGCCCGCGGCCGCGCAGCTTCAGCCGGGTCGTCTCGAAGCCCTCCACGGCACAGGGGCCGAAGTTGGTCCAGACGACGTTCGTCAGGTGCCCGAAGATGCCGTCGAGGTTGATCGTGTTGGGCCGGGCCAGGCGGTGGGAGAGCAGGTGCAGGCGCAGCCAGACGTCCGAGGTGCCGGCGGCCTCGACGTCGAGGTCGGCCTCCACGGAGACCACCTCGGTGCGCACGCCTCGGTCCTCGTCGACGCTGGTGGCGGCCTCGAGCGAGGCGATCAGCTCGGCGTCCCCGTTCTCAGCGAGCGGGGCCAGCTGGGGGGAGGGGTACCAGGTGTCCAGCACCGTCCCGTCGGCGGTGACCGTGGCCAGACCATGGCCGGAGGCGACGCGGGAGGTGGATGCAGCAGTGTCCGTCGAAGTCATGACGCCCATCTTACGGACTACAGTGGAGCCATGCCCGTTGACGAGCCTGACGCTGACAGCCCGGTCGAGAGCGCCGCGCCCCGACCCGCTCCGCCGATCCTGGACCTCACCGCCGAGATCACCGAGCTGACCGAGCAGATCATCGCCTGCGAATCGGTCTCCGGGAATGAACGCCGCCTGGCCGACGCGGTGGAGTCCGCACTTCTGGAGCTGGGCGGGCTGTGGGTCCACCGTGACGGTGACACGGTGATCGCTCGCACCGACACCGGCGCCGACCAGCGGGTCGTGCTTGCCGGCCACCTGGACACCGTGCCGCTGCCCAGCGATCCGGAGACCCGCGGTGCGCCCGGATTCCGCGGCACCGTCCCGCCCCAGTGGATGACCGCCGAGGGCACGCCCTGCGGCACTCCGCCAGCAGCCGGCCGTGCCGAGGACGACGTCCTCTACGGACGCGGGGCCACCGATATGAAGGGCGGGGTCGCGGTGCAGCTCAAGCTCGCCGCCGACGTCGCTGCCCGCCTGCGGACCCTGACCGCTGCGCAGTCACTTGCCCGCGACGTCACCTGGGTCTTCTACGATCATGAGGAGGTGGAGGCCTCCAAGTCCGGTCTCGGCCGGGTGCTGCGGACGATCCCCGATCTGCTGGCCGCCGACTTCGCGGTGCTGCTGGAACCGACCCATGGTGCCGTGGAGGGCGGCTGCAACGGCACCTGCCGGCTGCGGGTGACCATGCCCGGAGTGGCCGCCCACTCCGGGCGCGCCTGGATGGGGCGCAACGCGATCCATGCCGCCGCGCCGATCCTGGCCGCGCTGGAGGCCTACGAGCCACGCACCGTCGACGTCGACGGCCTGGCCTACCGCGAGGGCCTCAACGCGGTGTCGATCAGCGGAGGCATCGCCGGCAACGTCATCCCCGACGCCTGCATCGTGGAGATCAACTACCGCTTCGCTCCGGACAAGACCGAGGCGCAGGCGCAGGATCACGTCCGCCAGGTGCTGCGCTCCGCCGGCATCGATGACGAGCTGGCAGAGGTCACCGACTCCTCGCCCGGGGCGCGCCCGGGGCTGGACCACCCCGCCGCGCAGGCGTTCGTGACCGCAGTCGGCGGCGTGCCCAAGCCCAAGTACGGATGGACCGACGTCGCACGATTCTCCGCGCTGGGTGTGCCGGCGGTGAACTTCGGTCCCGGAGACCCCCTTCTGGCGCACACCGATGACGAGCACGTCACGGCTGAGGCGCTGCGCGCCTGCTATGCGGCGATGCACCGCTGGCTCAGCTGAGTCGCTGACCCGAGTCGCCGGCCGGGCCTGGGAAGTCGCCCGGGATGACGCCTGGCTCGGCTTCGGATGATTCCTCCAGATGTGAAGCAGGTAACGATTCTGTCACCAGGGGCGCTCGGCTCCCCGTGGAGGCGGACTCTCGCATAGCCTTACTGGACGAGGTCAGAGGGGGACCCCCGTTCTGACCTGCTCGCATCACGTTCTTGAGGAGGACACCCATGAGGATCCGACGCACTGCCACCGCCATGACGGCGGCCGCAGCAATGGTCGCCCTGTCCGCATGCGGCGGCGACGACGACGCCGAGGGTAACGGTGAGGACGTCGAGGTCGGCAGCGACGAGGACTTCGTCACCGACCTGACCTTCGGCACCGGCGGCACCGCCGGCACCTACTACCCGCTCGGCGGTGAGCTCTCAGACATCTTCGAGGCCAACACCAGCGCCGACTCCGTCAACTACGTGGAGTCCGGCGGTTCCGGCGAGAACCTGGGCCAGATCTTCCAGGAGGAGTGGCAGCTCGGTCTCACCCAGAACGACACCGCCAACGACGGCGTCAACGGTGAGCTGGACGATCTCGACGGTGTCGAGCTGAACAACATCGGTTGGATCGCCAACCTCTACCCGGAGGCCGCGCACATCGTGGTGCGTGCGGACTCGGGCTTCGAGTCGGTGTCTGACCTGGAGGGCGCGACCATCGCAGTCGGCGACGCCGGCTCCGGCACCCGTGCCATCTCCGACGCCATCCTGGCCGCTCACGGCCTGGAGGAGGGCGACTACGACGCGGAGGTCACCGACTTCGGCGCCTCCACCGAGATGCTCGCCGACAACCAGATCGACGCCTCGATCTTCGTCGTGGGCACCCCGGTGGCCGGTCTGACTCAGCTGGCGGCCTCCACCGATGTGGACCTGCTGGCTCTCGACGGCGAGATCGCCGATGAGATCTCGGGAGACTCCGGTGCTGAGCCTTACGACATCTCGACCGAGGCCTACGACTTCCTCGACGAGGACGTCGAGACCGTCTCGGTGTTCGCCGCCCTGGCGGCGTCGACCACGCAGGTCAGCGAGGACCTCGGCTACGAGATCACCGCGGCGATCTTCGACCACGCTGAGGAGATCACCCTGGACGTCGGCGACTCCATCGACATCGAGGAGGCTCTGCTGGGCCTCGGTGACGTGCCGCTGCACCCGGGTGCTGAGCGCTACTACGACGAGCAGGGCGTCGACCTGCCGTGAGCGACGCACCTGCCCCGGGGAGGCTCCCGGCAGGTATGAAGGCGGGCGGTGACGCCCAGGAGAAGGCCGAGAAGGTCCTCCGCGAGCACGACACCTCCAGCCGGTTCCGTACGGACCTCGGCTGGTGGGGTTGGCTCGTGGGGGCCATCTCGGTGGTCTTCACCCTCTACCACCTGTATGCGGCGCTGGAACGCCCCTTCAACAACTGGATGCACGGCTCGCTCCACCTGGCTGGGGCGACGTCGTTGATCTTCCTGCTCTACCCGGTGAGCAGACGCCTGCTGGAGCTGCCGAGCACCGGAGTGCTGTGGAAGGATGCGCTGCTCGGACGCGGCCGGGGAGTGCCCTGGTACGACGTTCTGCTGGCCGCCGCCGGGGTGTTCTGCAATCTGTACATCTTCGTCGAGTACGGGCGTCTGACCGGCAATGCGGTGCAGATCCTCGGCTACACGGACCTGGACCACCTCGTGGCGGTCGCCGGCATCCTGCTGGTGTTGGAGGCCACTCGGCGCTGCGTGGGGCTGCCGATCGTCATCATCGCCACCTTGGCGATGGTCTATGCGATCTTCGGCAACCACAGCCCGCTGTTCCCACACCGCGGCATCTCGATGGAGAACTTCGCCACCAGCACGTTCCTCTCCACAGGGCAGGGTGTGTTCGGCACGCCGATCCAGGTGTCCTCGAACTTCATCTTCCTGTTCCTCTTCTTCGCGGTGGTGCTGCTGCGCACCAACATCGGCCAGTTCTTCAACGACCTGGCCTTCCGCGCGGCCGGCCGCTTCACCGGCGGCCCGGCGAAGGCGGCCATCGCGGCCTCGGGCCTGCAGGGGATGGTCTCGGGCTCATCGGTGGCGAACACGGTGGCCTCCGGCTCCTTCACGATCCCGATCATGAAGAAGGCGGGCTTCAAGCCGCATGTCGCGGCGGCCACCGAGGCCACCGCCTCCACCGGTGGGCAGATGATGCCGCCGATCATGGGCGCGGCGGCGTTCATCATGGCTCAGAACGTGCCTGATGTGGAGTACAACGACCTCATCGTCATCGCGGTGATCCCCGCCCTGCTCTACTTCCTCGGTGCGTTCCTCTCCATCCACTTCGAGGCCAAACGGAACCAGATCCGTGGTCTGCCCGTCGATGAGCTGCCCAGCATCCGATCGCTGGTCACCCGGGCTGACCTGCTGCTCCCGCTGGCCGTGATCATCGGCACGCTGCTGTCGGGGATGTCTCCGATGCGGGCGGCGCTGCTGGGCATCGCCACTGCGTTCGTGCTGAGCTTCCTGCGCTCCTCCACCCGGCTGGGCCCTCGGGGGCTCCTCGAGCTGCTCATCGCGGGTGCGCGCACCGCGCTGCCGGTGATCGCCGCCTGTGCGACCGCCGGGATCGTGGCGGGCACCGTGACGGCGACAGGACTGGGAGGTCAGCTGGGCCGTGGCCTGGTCGACATCGCCGGCGGCAGCTTCCTGCTGGTGCTGGTCATGGTGATGGTGGCCTGCATCGTGCTCGGCATGGGGCTTCCCACCACGGCGAACTACGTGGTCACCGCGACGGTGGCGGCACCGATCCTGTACAACAACTTCGACGTTCCGCTGATCGCCGCCCACCTGTTCGTGTTCTTCTTCGGGATACTCGCCGACATCACGCCACCGGTGTGTCTGGCGGCCTATGCGGGTGCGGGCATCGCCAATGCGAATCCGATGGCGGCCGGCGTGACGGCTCTGCGCATCGCCGTCGCCGGCTTCCTCATCCCGTACGTGTTCATCCTGCAGCCGGCGCTGCTGCTCCAGGGCACCTGGGTGGAGCTGGTGACCGCCCTGAGCACCGTGATCATCGGAATGATCGGGGTCTCCTCTGGGCTGGCCGGGCATCTGGTGGTGCGCGGCAGCCTGCTTGAGCGTTTCCTGCTGGTCGGCGGAGGCCTGGCCCTGATCTATCCGGAGCTGACCGTCTCGCTGGGAGGACTGGCGGCGATGGGAGTGGCAGTGATCATGCAGCTCGTCCGCCGCCGCGCGGGTCGAGGCTCCGAGGCAGAGAGCGCCGCCGACACCGGAGGGGAGATGTCTGAGGCCGAGGACGTCGACCCTGCTGGCGGCCGGGACGTCCGCGTCTGACGGCCTTCCGGCCAGATCGCTAGGCTGGGAGCATGAGCGAATCGAATCCTGCCGCTGCCCTGGAACGTCCCCTCGCCCTGGTCACCGGTGCCACTCGTGGCATCGGACGGGCGATCGCCGAGGACCTCGGCCGCACCCACCATGTGCTGGTCGGGGGGACATCGGCTGAGCGCGTCTCGGAGGTCGTCGCGGCCCTGCCCAGCTCCGGACCCTTCGTCGCCGATCTCACGGATGCCGAAGCGGTCGCTGCCGCGCTGGAGGAGACCGGTCTGGAACGACTGGACGTCCTGGTGCACTCTGCCGGGGTCGCCGGCTCCGGTGAGGTCGGCACGGCGTCGCTGGAGCTGTGGCGGCACATGTTCGAGGTCAACGTCTTCGCCGTGGCCGAGCTGACCAGGCAGACCCTGCAGGCCCTGCGCACGGCCCGCGGCCAGGTCATCGCCATCAACTCCGGCTCCGGCTACACCTCCCGAGCCGGCGGAGGCATCTACTCGGGCAGCAAGTTCGCCCTGCGCGCGCTCACGGACGCGCTGCGTGACGAGGAGCGCGGCACCGTCCGGGTGACCTCCATCCACCCGGGACGGGTGGACACGGACATGCAGCGAGAGCTGCAGTCGCAGATGGGCAACCGGGACTACGACGGCAGCATCTACATCGCCCCGCAGTCGGTGGCCGACACGGTCCGGCTGGCGGTGGACATGCCCGAGGCGTCCATGGTCGAGGATCTCTCCATCCGGCCGGTGCATCGGTGAGCGGGGACACCGCTGCTCAGCAGATCGTCGTGCTTCCGCGCGATCTGGTGCCGACGGCGGCGGCGCTCTGGCACGAGGCGGGCCTCACCCGTCCCTGGAACGACCCGGAGGCGGACTGTCTGCGCGCGCTCGACGGCGAGGAGTCCACAGTCTTGTGCCTGCGCCCCGGTGGTGAGTCCTCCTCGCCGGAGGAGTTGCTGGGCACCGTGATGGTCGGGCATGACGGCCACCGCGGATGGATCTACTACCTGGCGGTGCCCGTCACGCTGCGCGGTCAGGGCATCGGGGAGCGGCTGGTCCGCGCCGCCGAGACCTGGCTGCAGGAGCGAGGCATCCCGAAGCTGATGCTCATGGTACGTCGAGAGAACACCACCGTCCGCGAGTTCTACGACCGGCTGGGCTACTCGGAGCAGGAAGTCGTCACACTGGGGCGGTTCCTGTGAGCTCGGTCCAGGATGGAGAAGGATGATGACCGGGAGCCGCCACGTGGTGATCGGTGCGGGGCTGGCAGGAGCATCGGTGGCCTGGCGTCTGGCGCAGGCCGGACATGAGGTCACCGTCCTCGAACGAGACGTCCCGGCCAACGCCCAGGGCAGCTCCCATGGCTCGGCGCGGATCTTCCGTCATGCCTACCCGAGCCGCCTCTACACCGAGATGGTCGTCCGTGCCGAGGCCGGCTGGGAGGAGCTCCACGAGTCCTCCGGAGTCCAGGCACTCACCCTCACCGGCGCCGTGGACCACGGGGCGCTCCGCCGGCCGACCGCGCTCGCCGAGGTGTTGGAGGCCTGCGGCGTGGCTCATGAGCTGCTCTCCGGCGCCGAGGCCCGGCGACGGTGGCCGATGTTCGCCTTCGAGACCGAGGTCCTCTGGGACCCCGGGGCGGGCGTGGTCGACCCCGAGGCCGCAGTCCAGGCCATGCTCGACCTGGCGCGAGAGGCTGGAGCCCACGTGGAGACCGGCTGGGAGGTCGGGCGTGTGGAGAGAACCCGGACCGGGCATCGGCTGACCTCCACCGACGGGCGGATCTGCGAGGCCGGGGAGCTGATCGTCTGTGCCGGAGGGTGGCTGCCGCAGCTGCTGAGCGAGCTGCCGCTGCCAGCCGGCTTCCTTCCGGCTTCGCACGCGGTGGAGGTCCGCCAGGAGCAGGCCTTCCACTTTCCGTACCGCGGGGGAGCGGGGGAGGCCGCTGCCTGGCCCACCTTCATCCACTCCTCGGCGGACATCACCGTCTATGGCCTGCCGGGCGGGCGCGACGCCGGCCACGCGGGCCAGAAGGTCGCGGAGTTCAACGGCGGGAGGGTCATCCCGTCGGCGGCGGCTCAGGACGGCAGGGTCGACGAGGCTAATCGCCGTCGGGTGACGGGGTTCGTGGCGGAGTTCCTCCCCGGAGTGGAACCAGCGCCCTATGCAGAGACCACCTGTCTGTTCACGAACACGGCCTCCGAGGACTTCCTCATCGACCGGTACGAGCGGCTGACCGTGGTCTCTCCCTGTTCTGGCCACGGCGCGAAGTTCGCCCCGCTCATCGGGGAGCTCGCGCTGGCCGCTGTGACCGGGGAGGGCGAGGTGCCTCGCGAGTTCCGTGTGGTGTGAGACCTGCGGTGTGTGCCACCTGGTTCGCCGTCTTGAGCCCTGTGCGGCACTGCAGTAGCTTGACATGCATGGACTATTCGCGGCGATCCTTCTTCACACTCGGTGCCGCCGGTGCGACCGCCGTCGGCCTCTCACTCAGCGGGGCTCCGGCTCAGGCGGCACGAACCGATGGAGCGCCTGCGGGCGCGGAGGCTCCCCACGGCGGCACGCCGGGCAGCGGGGATGCGATTCGTCCGACCTCTTATGACGACGACGGGCGGCGGAGGAACCCGGCGAATCCTTTGGGATGTCCTCTGGGCAAGGGGGCGTGATCCGTGGACCCCGCCTGGAAGCACACCGAGAACTACACGGCCGGCCGTGACGGGACTGCTGTGGACCGGATCGTCATCCACTACATCGTGGGCACCCTCGCGGCGGCCGACGCGACCTTCGCAGACCCGGATTCGGGAGTGAGCGCCCACTACGGCATCGGCGAGGGGGCGCTGCATCAGTACGTCAGCGAGGCCAACACCGCCTGGCACGCCGGAGACCTTGCGATGAATCGGCGCAGCATCGGGATCGAGCACTCTGCGGACTCGGACCGGTCGCCCAGTGCGAGCACCTACGAGATGTCGATCGACGTATGCACCCGCATCTGTCGCGAGTATGGACTCGACCCGCAGACCCAGATCATCCCGCACAGCTCGGTGGTGGCGACGGCGTGTCCGGGCACGGTCGCGATCGCGCGGATTCGTGATGGCGTGGACTCCCGGCTGGGGTGAGGTCGACGCGCTCCGTTGCCATGAGCTGATATGAGCTGACATGTCGGGGGCCGTGCGGAGTCGCGGAGCGCTGCCGCAGACCGCCCGCATCTGACAGGCTGATGCCATGGATCGCACTCTCTGTCTCTTCCGAGACGACCTCCGCGTCACTGACAACCCTGCCCTCACGGCCGGACTGGAGCGGCTGGGCTCCGGAGGCGATGTGGTGGCGCTCTACGTCCTCGAGGACTCCACGCCCGGCCTGCGTCCTCTGGGCGGGGCGGCCCGATGGTGGCTGCACGGGGCGCTGGAGGACCTGCGCCGCTCGCTGGAGCAGCTCGGGATCCCTCTGCTGCTGCGCCGGGGAGATTCGCGCCGCATCGTGGCCGAGACGGCGGAGGCCGCCCGGGCGAGCCGTGTTCACCTGACCCGGCGCTACGGCGTCGCCGGCCAGGACGTCGACTCCGAGCTCATGGCCACCCTGCGACGGCGCGGAGTGGCGGTGGAGGAGTGGCCTGGCCATCTTCTGCACGAGCCCGAGGACGTCGCGACGGTCTCGGGTGAGCACTACAAGGTGTTCACCCCCTTCTGGCGGGCCCTTCGATCGCGTGCCGTGCAGGAGCCCCTTCCAGCCCCTCGTGGGGGTCAGGGCCTGCAGAGCGTGCGCCACTCCCTCAACGGCCTGGGTGTGTCTTCAGGCGACTTGTCCCGGTGGGAGCTGAGGCCATCGTCCCCCGACTGGGCGGCCGGGCTGCGGGAGATCTGGGAACCCACAGAGAGGGCCGCGCTGCGGCATCTCGAGGACTTCGTCGACGGCGGGATCGAACGCTACGCCTCGGAACGGGATCTGCCCGCCGCGCCTGCCACGTCGGGGCTGTCGCCATTTCTGCGTTTCGGGCAGATCAGCGTCCGGCAGGTCTGGCACTCGGGGGTCCGGGCCGGCGGGACGGATCGTGAGGACTTTCTCTCGGAGCTGGCCTGGCGGGAGTTCCATTGGCACCTGCTGCACCACCACCCCCGGATGGCGGAGCAGAACATGCGTCCCACCTTCGACGCCTATCCGTGGCAGTCCCGGCGAGATGCTCCCGAGCTCTTCCGCGCGTGGGCCCAGGGACGCACAGGGTTCCCGCTCGTCGACGCCGGCCAGCGGGAGCTGTGGCGGACCGGGCATATGCACAACCGTGTGCGGATGGTGTCGGCGAGCCTGCTGGTGAAGAACTTCGGAATCGACTGGCGAGAAGGCGAAGCCTGGTTCTGGGACACGCTGGTGGACGCGGACGCCGCGTCCAATCCGGGAAACTGGCAGTGGGTCGCCGGATGCGGGGTCGACGCCGCGCCGTACTTCCGGATATTCAACCCCGAGCGACAGCGGCAACGCTTCGATCCGGAGGGCAGATATGTGGCCCGGTGGGTCCCTGAGCTGGGGTCGACCGAGTATCCGGCCCCTGTGGTGGAGCTGCAGGAGAGCCGTCAGGAGGCTCTCGCCCACTACCAGTCGCTGGGCTGAGGTGCCGAGGGCAGTCCGGGCCTCCCATGAGAGAGGGCGCATATCAGACAGTGCTGATATGCGCCCTCTCGAAGAGCTCCCCCAGCTGGATTCGAACCAGCAACCCCTCGATTAACAGTCGAGTGCTCTGCCGTTGAGCTATGGAGGAATGCGACTGAAAGAGTGTAGCAGTCGATTCTCGGCCGAGGGAAATCGCCGTGGCCGTGGCAGCGACGAGCATGCCTGGCGGTCCGAGAGGCCTCCACGTGCCACCACATCGACGGGTCTGTCCGGGCGTGGGCCGACGTCGCTGCGGGTCGGCGCCCGAGTAGCATGGACGTCGTGCTGACCACTGATCATGCCCTTGAGGCCGCCCCGGAGAGTCCTGTCCTGCCTGCCGCCCTGACGGCGAGCGACGCTGTGCAGCTGGAGCAGGGGACCATCCACGTGAGCGCAGTGGTGATCCGCAACTCCGGAGGCGAGGTGCTCACTGTCCGGAAGAGCGGCACCGATCGCTTCATGCTCCCCGGAGGAAAACCTGTGCCCGGGGAGACGCCGGTGCAGACTGCTGTGCGCGAATGCGAAGAGGAGCTCGGCGTCGAGCTCTGGCCGGAGGACCTCCGCGCGCTGGGAACCTTCCAGGCCGTGGCGGCCAACGAGCCGGGGCTGCTCGTCACCGGGGAGGTCTTCGTCCATGATGCCGCCCCAGCCGCCGTCGACGCCGCCCCGGCCGCCGAGATCGCCGAGCTGCGGTGGCTCTGTCCGGCCTCCGCGCCGCTTCCGGAGGACCTCGCCCCGCTGCTGTCCGAGGAGATCCTGCCCGCGCTGCAGGCCGAGGTGGCCACGGCGTGAGGTCTCTGACGGTCTTCACCGGCTCCAGCCTCGGCCATGACCCCGTGCACGCCTGTGAAGTGCGCAGGCTCGGCGAGAGGCTGGCCAGGCAGGGTGTCACCGTCGTCTACGGGGGCGGGCACGTGGGACTCATGGGTGTGCTGGCCGACGCCGCTCTGCAGGCCGGCGGGGAGGTCCATGGGGTGATGCCTCGGGGGCTCGCGGACCGGGAGGCGGCCCATCCTGGGCTGACGCGCCTGGACGTCGTCGCCGACATGCACGAGCGCAAGCGCCGCATGGCCGAGCTGGGCGAGGGGTTCCTCGCCATGCCCGGAGGCGCCGGAACTCTCGAGGAGCTCTTCGAGGTCTGGACCTGGCAGCACCTGGAGATCCACGCCAAACCTGTGGGGCTGTTCGACGTCGACGGCTTCTGGCAGCCGCTGCTGGCCGTGGTGGACCACATGATCGCCGCCGGCTTCCTCTCCTCCTCCCGGAGGGAGAGCCTGATCGTGGAGGAGGACGTCGAGCCCCTGATCGCCCGCCTGGGCTCGCGCGCCCAGCAGGCGGCTGCGGAACCCGGCGTTGAGGTGGACGTCTCGAAGATCTGAGCGCCATGTCGGAGCCGCCGCGACTGCTATCCTCTCTTCGACCCCGGCGCCGATTCCCGCCGTGTTCCGTCCGGGAGCACCTGCACCCGCCGACCTCAGATCAGGAGTGAGCATGACCTCCGTCGACGCGTCCCACACCGACATCGCCCGGCTCATCATCAGCTGCCCGGACCAGCCCGGGATCGTCGCCGCCGTCTCGGAAGTGATCACGGACCTGGGCGGGAACATCCTCACCCTGGACCAGTACAGCACCGGTGTGGCCGGGGGGCGCTTCTTCCAGCGCACCGTCTTCCACCTGCCGGGCCTCGCGGCGGCGCGTCCGGACGTCGAGGAGGCTGTGGAGACCCGCCTCGCGGCCCGCTTCGACATGGACTGGAGCCTGACCGACGCCGGAACGCCCAAACGGGTGGCGATCTTCGCCTCGAAGACCGACCACTGCCTGCTGGACCTGCTCTGGCGGCACCGTCGAGGAGAGATCCCGATGGACATCGCGATGGTGATCTCGAATCACCCCGACCTCGCCGACGACGTCCGCCCGTTCGGCATCCCCTACATCCACGTCCCGGTGGACAAGGACGACAAGGCCGCCGCCGAGGCCCGTCACCTCGAGCTGCTGCAGGGAAACGTGGACCTCATCGTGCTGGCCCGCTACATGCAGATCATCTCCGAGGACTTCCTGGACCAGGTCGGGGCCCCGGTGATCAACATCCACCACAGCTTCCTGCCTGCCTTCATCGGTGCAGGCCCCTATCAGAAGGCCAAGGACCGCGGCGTCAAGCTCATCGGGGCCACCGCCCACTACGTCACCAAGGATCTCGATGAAGGGCCGATCATCGAGCAGGACGTCATCAGGGTCTCCCACGGTGACGAGGTCGCCCAGCTGACTCGGTACGGAGCCGATGTCGAGCGGGCGGTGCTCTCACGCGCGGTGCAGTGGCATTGTGAGGACCGTGTCATCCGCAACGGGCAGACCACCATCGTCTTCTGAGCTGTGTCCTGGCGGTGTGTCCTGAGAGCCGTGTCTCCTCATGGGTGTCCGGCCGTCCGACCTCGGATTGCCTCATGAGCACGTGACGTTATCCAAGACCAGCAGGTGAGGCTGACCTTTCCTGTAGACTCCGCGGTGCCGACCGTGGAAAGGATCTGCATCGTGTCCCTCGCAGCCTCATCTCGCCCAGACTCCGACCCTCCGGCGCCTACGGCCGCCTCCGTCCCCGGACCTCCGGCTCCGGGCGCAGGCCGCCCGGAGCGCGTGCAGCACCTTCTTCAGGTGGAGCGGGTCCAGAGGCTCACTCCGCACCTGGTCCGTGTGGTGCTCGGGGGAGCGGGCTTCGAGGGCATCGAGTTCAAGCCGGCCACGGACCAGTACATCAAGATGCTCTTCGCCGACCCCGCGTTGGGTCTCGAGCGCCCCTATGACATGGACGCCCTCCGCGAGAAGCTTCCGCTGGAGCAGATGCCGGTCAGTCGGACCTACACGATCCGGCACGTCGATCACGCGGCCGAGCAGATCTGGGTCGACATGGTCACCCACGGGGAGGAGGGTCTGGCCGGCCGCTGGGCCCAGGAGGTCCAGCCCGGCGAGCTGATCAGCTTCTTCGGGCCCGGCGGAGCCTATGCTCCGCGCAGCGCGGCCGACTGGCACCTGCTCGCCGGCGACGAGTCCGCGCTGCCGGCGATCGCTGCGGCGCTGGAGTCCATGCCGGCGGATGCGCAGGGCGTGGCCGTCGTGGAGGTGGCCGGACCGGAGGAGGAGATCCCGCTGGCCACGCCGTCCGGTGTGGAGGTGACGTGGCTGCATCGTGGCGGTGCCTTCTCCCCGACGAGCGCCCGGCTGGCCGATGCCGTCGCTGAGCTGGAGATCCCCGCCGGCGATGTCCAGGTCTTCATCCACGGCGAGCGTGAGCAGATGAAGCTCCTGCGCCGGCTGCTCGTGGAGGACCGTGGTCTGCCGCGCAGGGGGATGTCCCTCTCCGCATACTGGGCCCATGGTCGGGTCGAGGACCAGTTCCAGGCTGAGAAGCGCACCCCGGTGGGACGCATCGATCCGGAGTGATCCGTCGGCCGCCGCGGACTCCTGCCGGCCCTGAGCGTCGGCTGCAGGCCCCGGTGTGCTCGGATGGTCAGGGGCTGACTGCGGAGCTGGTCCCGATGACCAGCGCGGCGATGAGGAAGCCGACCAGCACGAGGACCGTGATCGCCGCACAGGGGCCAGCCCACCGGCGGAAGCCGTCGAGCCGCACATCCTTGCGATCGGACATGGTCCCGCTGAGCAGCAGGAAGAGGTCGATGATCGTCCAGGCGCCCACCACGCCCATGAAGATGAAGCCGAGGTTGAGCGCGCCGGTGGCGAAGCCGACCATCGCCGTGCCGAACATCAGGCTCTTCACCACCCCGGTGGGGATCCGGCCGAGGTAGTAGCGCTGGGCACCCAGCGGGCCCAGGACCAGTGCCAGGGCCCAGGCGATCAGGAACTTCTTCTCCGAGGTCGGCTGGCTCTCGAAGGCGCGACGATCCTCCTCCGTGTACGTGTTGGCATAGAGGTCGTCCAGATCATGCATCTCGCCCATGGGTCCATGGTAGGCGCGTCGTCGGGCTCCGCGCCGCCGGGCTCCGGCGGGTCCGTGCGACGCCTGCGCGTCGCAGGGGCCGGGGGCGGCCGCTCAGCCCGCACCGGTGCCGGTCACCAGGGTCGATGGTGATAGTTTGGTCCCGAGAGTCTGCGCATGAGGCAGTGCTCAGGTTCACAGGTTCGACCAGTCGTTTCAGGATGGAGGCGCTGTCTTGGCTCAGCAAGGAGCAGGGCACACCCGCACCGTTGCCCCCCGGCCCTCGCTGTTCGACCTGATCAAGGTCGTGCTGCGGCTGGGTCCGAAGCAGATCAATGATGAGATCCAGCTGGCCGTCGGCCAGATGAAGACCAAGGGCATCGCGGCAGGCATCGCCGCCGGCCTGATGGTCGTCGGTCTGGTCTTCGTGACGTTCCTTGTGGTCGCGCTGATCGTGGCGGCGGTCGCCGCCTTCGGCCTGATCTTCGAGCTCTGGGCGGCCGCGCTCATTGTGGCCGGCATATTCCTGCTCATCGCGGCGATCTTCGTGCTGGTGGGGCTGCTTCGTCTGAAGAAGGCCATGCCGCTGATGCCCGAGGACGCCATCCGAGGGCTGCGCCTGGACCTGGGCGTGGCCCAGCAGGGCAGCCGCTTCGACCCGCGCACGCTCGACAGGCAGGACGCTGAGCGCCGTCGGAAGAAGGAAGAGGCCAAGCGAGAGGCTCAGGAGCGCAAGAAGCAGGAGGCCAGGACTGCCGGTGCGGGCAGCCCGAAGAAGCCGCCGTACCGCGAGCTGCTGCGCAGGACCACCCAGCGCCGTGACCATCTCGGCAGCCTGCATGATCAGATCCGCGACCGCAGTGACAAGAATTCTCTGAAGTCCGACGCGCAGGACGCCGTCGCCGGGCTGAGGGAGAAGGCACGCACGGCCGGACGCAAGGCCCAGACGCAGGAGGCGCCCGCGCCCGGTGCGGCCACAGATCAGGCCGACGCGCGGGGCCAGGCCCCGGGAGATGCGAGCACCTCCGGGGCCGGAGACTTCGTCGCAGCCCGCTGGAAGCCGCTGGCCGTGCTGGGCGCTTCGGCCGCAGCGGGAGCCGTGTTCCTGCGCGAGCTGACCAGGCGCTGAGCCGTACGGCGTCGGGGCTCCCCACCGAGCGAGACCAGCAGAGGACCCCGTGAGATTCATCGGTGCTGGAACCCGGGAGGGTTTCGAGTACACCCTGCATGAGACATTCTGGACCATCCCGAATGTCATCACCGTCGTGCGTTTCCTGCTTCTCCCGGTCTTCTTCTGGCTTGTGGCGGACGGAGCCTATCTGGCCGCCTTCTGGGTGCTGGCGGTGCTGAGCTCCACAGACTGGGTGGACGGGTACATCGCCCGTCGCTTCGACCAGCTCAGCGTCATCGGGCAATGGCTGGACCCTTTGGCTGACCGGCTCTCGCTGATGATCGTCACCATCACCCTGGTGGTGTTCTCCGTGGCGCCGCTGTGGGTGGTGCTGGCCGTGGTGATCCCCGATCTGGTGCTCCTCCTCAACGTCGTGGTGCTGTTCAAGGGGTCCCCGCAGCTGACGGTCTCGGTGCTCGGCAAGATCCGCACCGCCTGTCTGCTGGTGGGCGCGCCGCTGATCCTGCTGGCCCGGACTCCTCAGCTGGAGGACACGGTGCTGACGCTCACAGCGGAGCTCGTGCTCGCAGCGGGATGTCTGATGCACATCGCTGCGTCGATCGATTATCTTGTGAAGGCGCACGGAAAAGCGCGCCAGCTTCGACGCCGGGGCATCAGGCCCCGCGACCGCGCTCTCTGGGCGAACGAGGCGGGCGGGTGACAACCCCAGGAGGACACGAGCCGCTCATGGTCAGGACGAAGGACACGCTGCGTATCCTCATCGCGGCGGACACCTACCCGCCAGACATCAACGGTGCGGCCGTCTTCTGCCATCGGCTGGCCCGGTACATGACCGGCCTGGGCCATGAGGTCCACGTGGCCGCCGCTCGTCATGACTCCGGCCCGGACACGGTAGAGAGGACCGACGAGGCCACCGTCCACCGTTTCCGCTCCTTCAAGGCCCCCACCCATGAGTACTACCGGCTGTGCCTGCCCTGGCTCGTGGAGCCGGCCATGGACCGGCTGATCGAGGAGATCCAGCCCGACGTCGTCCACGTCCAGTGCCACTACATGGTCGGCAAGGCCGCCATCGAGGCAGCCGAGCGGCGCAGGATCCGCACCATCGCCACCAACCATTTCATGCCGGAGAACCTGGACCCCTTCCTGCCGTTCCCGAGCTGGTTCTGCCGCGTCATCGCAGAGAACTCCTGGCGGGACATGGGCCGCCTGATGGGCAAGGCCTCGGTGGTGACCACGCCGACTCCGCTGGCTGCGCAGACGATGCGCGAGCGTGCGGGCTTCGACCATGTGCTGGCGCTGTCCAACGGCATCGACGTGGACCACTATCAGCCGCGGCCGGGGGAGGAGATCCCACGGTCGGAGCGGCCGACCGTGCTCTTCGTGGGCCGGCTGGCGGTGGAGAAGAACGTGGACGTGCTGATCGATGCGGTCGCGCGCACAGACCCGACGTTGAACATCGGTCTGGAGATCGTCGGCGACGGTGAGCAGCGTGACGTGCTGGCCGGCCGGATCTCCGAGCACGGCCTGCACGGCCGAGTGCGGATGCGCGGGCATGTCGATGAGGAGCAGCTGCGGCGCGCCTATATGGAGGCTGACGTGTTCTGTCAGCCTGGGACCGCGGAGCTGCAGTCACTGGTGTCCCTGGAGGCGATGTCTGCCGGTCGTCCGGTGCTGCTGGCCGATGCGCTGGCCCTGCCGCATCTGGTGGAGCCCGGGGTCAACGGTCATCTGTTCACCCCGGGCGACGCCGGTGACCTGGCAGCGAAGCTCGAGGACATCTTCCGGCGCTCGGCGGAGGATCGTGAGGCCATGGGTCGGCGCAGCCGCGAGATCGCCTCCCGGCACAGCATCGCCAAGACCATGGATGCCTTCGAACAGCTCTACCGGGGCGCCGACTGGGTGGACCCCGGCCAGTACGGCAAGGCCCAGGGGTGGCGGCCCGCGGCTCGTCGTTCGCGGCAGCGCAGCACCCGGTAGGATGTCCACGGTCACGGTCCGTGCACCGGCGTGGACCGCCCGGGGGCGTTAGCTCAGCTGGTCAGAGCAGAAGACTCATAATCTTTTGGTCGCGGGTTCAAGCCCCGCACGCCCCACCAGCACGTCGAGGTGCCCGATCTCCAGGTGGAGCGTGCCGTGCGCGCGCTGCGCCAGCCGCTCCTCGCGCCAGCGGCGGACCCGTGCGACGGCGTCGCCGTCCTGCTCGGCGGTGAGCTGCTCCTCGGCGACCTCAGCCCTGTCCCTCACCAGCTGGCCCAGCAGCGCGGTGTCCTGCGGCCCGAGCTGCCATGGGGTCTCCCATGTCTGGGTGGGCAGTCGCAGGTCATCGGCGGCGCTGAGCAGCACCTCGGCGGCGCGGGGCCCGCAGCGTCCGCCGCGCTGCTGATGCCGGTTGAAGGCGGAGGAGACCAGCTCGTCGTCAGGGTGACGAGGGCTCGGGTCCATGCCGCCGGTGACCGTGAGCGCGACCAGCAGAGGCACCTGGTGGCGCCCCACCGCCTCGAGGAGCCTGCGGATCTGTGCCGGGGTGAGCAGGTCGAGCAGAGCAGAGGCGATGGTCAGCGTCCCCGGTCCGGCGGATGCCAGCACCTCGTCCAGATCGCCGACGTCGGCCTGTCGGGTCTCGACGGGGCCGCGGGCGCCGCGCTCGGCCAGGCGGTGGGCGGTGCTGGCCAGCAGCTCGGAGTCGTGGTCCAGCAGGATCCAACGCTCATCACCTTCGAGCAGCGGAAGGAGCCAGCGGCCTCCGGCTCCGGTGCCGCAGCCGACGTCGACCACTGTCCGCGGGGCGGCCTCGGCCACGAGTGCGGCCACCGCAGCGCGGGTGGACTCCCGGGCGGCGGCATCGGCGGCCTCGCGCAGACTCAGCCAGTCTGCAGAGATCCGATCAGCTTCTGCCAGTGGTTCGCGGTCTGCTCCCATGAGGGAAGACTATCGGCTCGCGTGCGGGCCGCCTCGGCCCACCGGCCGCGCAGCTGTGGATCTGTCAGCCAGGATTCCAGGAGCCGGGCCCAGTCCTCAGGCTGATCGGGATCTGCGGTGCCTCCGGCCTCGCCGAGGGCTTCCACTGCGCCGGTGCCGGAGGAGACGATCCCCGGCACGCCATGGGCGCAGGCCTCGGTGACCACCATGCCGTAGGTCTCGGCCCAGGAGGGGAGCAGCAGCAGATCGGTGCGGCGCCAGAGTCCGTGCATCTCCTCCGGGGGGAGTGCCCCGAGGTGGACGATCCTGCCGGGGAGGCGACCCTGAAGCTCCTGGAGCATCGCGGCACCTGGCCCCTGCTCGGCGCCGCCGCCGGCGAGCTGTAGGACCCAGTCATGCTCGAGCAGGGTGGAGAGCGCCTCACCGAGCAGGCGGTGGTTCTTCCGTGGGGTGAAGGAAGCCGCCATGGTCAGTCGCAGGGGAGCCGTCTCAGAGTGCGTCCGGCCCGGGTCCACGCTGCTTGGGAGGTCCACGCTGCTCGGAATGTCCACACCGGGGACGAGGACATCGACCTTCTGGCGACCATGGCGGCGGTGGAGGTCCTCGGCCGCCCATCGGCTGGTGGCCACCACGCGGGCAGCCGCCCGCACGGCCTGACCCTCGGCCTCCGCGAGACCGACGGTCCTGGGCTCTGCGGACCCGGCCGTGCGCTCGTGCTCGGCGGCCAGCGGCAGATGCACCAGCAGAACATCGCCCAGCGGCTTCTCTGCCGGCGGGCTCGGCGCCGCCGGCCGCTGCGAGGGGTCGTCGCTGAACAGTTCGGGCATGCACCCGCCGATCAGCCCGTCCACGATCACCGGCAGCGGGCGGATTTCGCGGTGCAGTCTCGCGAGCGCGTCCAGGAGCCGGCGGCGGGAGGCCTCATCCGGGTGCGGCCAGGGGCCGGGGACACGCAGCCGGTGCACTGTGGTGCCCAGGCCCTGCAGAGCGTCCACCACTCGGTCGTTGTACAGCGACCCGCCGCTGGGTCCGGGCAGATCAGGATCGACCCAGATCAGCTCCGTCACATGCGGCTGCGAGTCCTCGCCGCCGGGCGGCCGGTGGAGGCGCCGGGTCACAGCTCGAGACGCACCGAGGCTCGGGCCCGTGGGTTCTCCCCGGCCTCGATCTCGATGGCCGTGAGTCCATGATGCTCCGGAAGCGACTGGGCGAGCTGCTGCGCGATGTAGGCGATGATCACCTCGGTGGTGCTCAGCTTGTTCTCGAAGGCGGGAAGCTCGTCCAGGTTCTGGTGGCGCAGCGGCTCCAGCACCACGGCGAGGAGATCGGTGGCGGCTCCGATGTCCATGACCACACCATGGGTGTCCAGCCCGGGGCGCTCGTAGGTGGCGTGGACATGAAGCGTGGCCCCGTGCAGCCGCTGGGCGGGGCCGAAGAACGGGTCGTCGAGACTGTGCGCGATCATCAGATGGTCATCGACGGTCAGCCGGAATCGCGACATGTGCGCCGAGAGGTGGGAGACGGTCATGGGTGCTCCTGTCGGTGTGGTGGCTCTGCGGTCTCAGGCTTGAGGCGGACGGGGGACAGCTGGTCCGTGCGGTGGTCGACCACGTGGCAGATCGTCCCGGACCAGGTGGGGTCGTCGGTGGCCAGGGCGTCCATCACCTCCGGAAGGTCCTCCAACGGGGAGCGGCCGGTGAGCAGCGCGTCGAAACGCTCGTCGAGCAGGGACAGGGCCAGCTGGAGCCGCTGCCGCCGAGTCCGCCGCAGCCGGCGCGGCTGGGCGACCTCGCCCACCTGGGAGGCGACGATCCGCAGCCTCCGAGCATGGAAATCCGCGCCCAGCGGCACGTCCGGATGGTGCTGGCCGTACCAGGACTGCTCCACGATCACCGCGTCATCGCCGGCCACCCTGAGCGCCTCCGCCAGGCCGGCCCCCGTGGCTGAGGAGTGCAGGACCACGTCACGGTCCGTGCTCGCCCGACCCGGCGGCAGGGCGTGCAGGCCCAGGGAGTCGATGAGCTGACGGCGTGCGGCATCGACCTCGACGACCTCGAGCCGTTCCAGCGGCATGCGGTCCGCGAGCAGGGCGGTGGCCAGCCCGATCATCCCTCCGCCGATGACCGTGACCCGGTCACCGAGGCTGACACCGGCCTCCCAGAGCGCGTTGAGGCCCGTCTCGGCGGCGCCGGCGAGCAGGGCTCGCTCCGGCGGACAGCCAGGCGGCAGCGGATGACAGTCCTCGGCGGGGACGGCGACATGCTCGCGGTGGCCGGCGAGGCTGAACACGGTGCGCCCGACCAGCTCGGCGGCTCCTTCTCCCTGGCCGTCCCGGACGACGCCCACATTGAGGTACCCGTGGCTGACCGGGTGGGGCAGCTCGCCCAGCTGATATGGTGCCCGCATCAGCTCGGCGATCTCGGGGGGAACGTCTCCACGGTGGACCATCGATTCGGTGCCGCGGGAGATGCCGCTGATGATCGTCTCCACCAGCACCTCGCCGTCGGCGGGGCGGGGCGGCGAAGCCTGCCTGAGCTCCCCGCGCCCGGGACCGACAGTCCAGAACTGCCTGCTGCTGGGTGCCTCCATGGTCGTATCCTGCCACGTCAGGCCGGGTGAGGGACATGGTCGCCGCGGTTCAGGCGGCACAGGTCCGGAATCCGCGTGCCCCTTATGATCGCTGTCATGGACCTCCGCCGCAGGCCGCTGCTCGGCAGCGCCGCCGTCATCATCGCTGCGGCGCTGCTGCTCGGTGCTCTGCTGCATCTCGACGGAGTGCTGACCAGGCTGCTCCTCAGCGGGCCCGAGGGGATCGAGGACAGCGTCGACGGCCTCCTGACGCCGGGGGAGGGGCTCGGCGTGCCGGCGGTGACGGCAGGAATGATCGCTTTCGCCTCCTGCCAGCTGCATGCCCTGAGAGGTGCCGGCCGCTTCCGTCTCGCCGATGCCGTGACCCTGCTGCGCTGCATGCTGCTGGGGGTGTTCACCGCCGCGGCGATCCAGGCGACCAGCCCCGCGGAGCTTCCCACCGGTTCAGGGCTGCCTCTGCCGCTGATCCTCCTGGCGGCGATCATCCTGCTCATCGACGGGCTCGACGGCGCGGTAGCCCGCTCCGCCGGTGGAGAGACCCCCGCCGGAGGCCGGTATGACGAGACCTCCGACGCCGTGGTGCTCCTCGTGCTGGCCCTGACGGCTGCGCTCGCAGTGGGATGGTGGGCGTTGCTGCTGGGACTGCTGCGGCCGGCCTTCGCCGTGGGAGGCCGCGTCCGCCCTGCCTGGCGGCAGCCTCTGGACCCCAGCCGTCGTCGTAAGATCTGCGGCATCGCGCCGGGGGTCCTCCTGCTGGTGGCCCTCGCGCCCTGGCCGGCGATCTCCGCGGTGACCAGCGCCGACGTCGAGCTCGGGCTGCGCGCCCTGCCCGTGGCCTTGGGCCTGACCCTGGTGGCGATCTCCTTCGGGCTGGATGTGCGGCGCCTGGAGAGAGCATCTCAGGACCAGCCTCCGAACCCGGGCACGCCGCTGCCCGAGTGACCTGCGGTGTGACGTGTCCGGCGCTCCCGCGGCGCCATGGTGTTGGCAGAATGGCCCCTGTGCGACTTTTCTTCGACGCCCGCTACACCCGGACCCGGGTCCATGACGGCATCTCTCGCTTCTCCGCCTCGCTGATCGAGGCCACGGCCTGCCGTGCGGACGTCACCATGCTCATCAGCGACCCCGACCAGCTGCGGCTGCTCCCGCCGGACGTCCCCTGGCTGCGGATCAGCTCCCCGACCTCCGCCGCAGAGCCGTGGGTGGCCCGGCAGATCAACCCGCACCGCCCCGACGTCGTCTTCTCCCCGATGCAGACCATGGGCGGCTGGGGGCGCGAGTATCCGCTGATCCTCACCCTGCACGACCTCATCTACTACGAGCACCGCACGCCCCCGCGGAACCTCCCTGGCCCCATCCGGCTGGGATGGCGGCTCTACCACCTCAGCCCGTGGCCGCAGCGGCTCGTCCTGGACCAGGCCGACGCCGTCGCCACCGTCTCGCAGACCACCTGTGACCTCATGCGGTCCCAGCGGCTGACGCGTCGTCCGATCGAGGTGATCCCCAACGCCCCGCAGCCGGTGGCCGCGCCCCGCGATCCCGCACAGCCGCCGGCCCGCCGCCTGGTCTACATGGGGTCCTTCATGGACTACAAGAACGTCGAGGGCGTCATCCGGGGCCTCTCGGAGCTGCCCGAGCATACGCTGCACCTGTGCAGCCCGATCGACGCCCGCCGGCGCGCTGAGCTGACTGCGCTCGCTCCGCGTGAGGATCAGCTGGTCTTCCACGACGGGATCTCCGAGTCCGGCTACCACGACCTGCTCCGAGACGCGACTGCCCTGGTGACCCTGTCCCGGGCGGAGGGCTACGGCCTGCCGGTGATCGAGGCCATGTCCCACGGCACGCCCGCAGTGGTCTCGGACCTGCCGATCTTCCGGGAGATCGCAGGCACCGCCTGGGAGGCCGCCGGGGCCCAGGCCGTAGATCCCGACGACCCGCAGGCTCTCGCCGCCGCGGTCCGCAGGCTCGCGGACCCGCAGACCTTCGCCGCCGCCTCCCGAGCTGCCCGAAGGCGCAGCCTCGAGTACGGCTGGGAGGACTCCGCCGATCGTCTGCTGCGTGTGGCTGGGGACGTCTCCCGCCGCTGGCGGCGTCGCCGCGCTCCCTGGGGCTGAGGCTCGGATCCGGGACGCGTCGGCCTGCCGGAGAGACGCACCGGGCCCGCCGGAGAGGGGCAGCAGCACCGAGGGCTCCAGGTCCCCGGTCAGCAGCAGCGGGTTGAGGTACTCGCCGTGGAGTCGCACGCCCCAGTGCAGGCAGGAGCCCGGTGTGCAGTGGTGCGAGCCGTCGAGTTCACGGGCCAGCGTGCCGATCGGCTCTCCGGCGACGACGACGTCGCCCACCTCCAGATCGCTCTCCACCGGCTCGAAGGAGCTCACCAGTCCGTCCCCATGGTCGAGGGAGATCACCGGTCGGTCCACCACCACGCCGATGAAGCTCACCTGTGCTGCCGCGGGTGCGAGCACATCGGCGCCCTCCTCGGCCGCCAGATCCACGCCCCGATGGCCGGCCGCCCACGGTGCCGGAGGCGCGGCGAAGGGCCGCAGCACCTCCGGCACTGCGGTCACTGGAGGCTGCCAGTCAGGGGTGGAGCCGGCGGACCCTGCCGCGGAGGTCGCTGCGGCCGGCAGAGTCCCGACTCGGGCTGTCGCGTCCGGGACCGCCGGCCCGCCGACGCTGAGCATCATGATCAGCAGCAGGCACATCATCACCGTGCGTGGCTGCGGGGGAGTGGTCAGCGGAGAGACGAGCTCGACGACATGGTCGACGTCGGGCTCCGCACGTCGGGCCCGGGGATTCGCAGATCTTCGGCACAGGTCCATGGAGCTATGCTGGAGCGCCGGCCGAGGCCGCGACACAGTCCGTCGCGGCCCTGTGGAGAGCTCGGCGTGTCACCCCGTCCTGTGCCCATCCTGTGGAGGATCGGATCAGGCCGGGAGATCACGATTCTGTAGTACACTGTTGGCCAGCAGTTGACGCTGACGTTCTATCGTCCTGCCCACTTCTGGTCCCTCTCGCGAGGCAGGTCTCTGGGCAGTTGATCGCCGGCCGACGCTGACTACGCGCAGAGCTTGTCTCCGTCAGCACATCCTCGTCGAAGGGCAGCTGGGGGAGGGGGATCCGCTCGGTCCGCACCGGAGACGCCTGGTTCCAGGCCTCCTGCCTCGGCAGGAACCGGAGCGGTCGGATCCATGATCTTGAATCCCCGCTCCGCCAGGAGCCCCGGTGAACGGGGCAGTACGACGTGACCAACCGAAAAATACCCGCCGGCGCTGCATGGCGTCGTCCCCTCCTCTGGGAGTCGGGGACGGCATCGTGTCTGAAGCCCGGCACCGAAAGGATTCACCATGCCTGTCGTCACCATGCGCCAGCTCCTCGACTCCGGTGTGCACTTCGGCCACCAGACCCGACGCTGGAACCCGAAGATGAAGCGTTACATCTTCACCGAGCGCAACGGCATCTACATCATCGACCTGCAGCAGTCGCTGTCCTACATCGACCGCGCGTTCGACTTCATCAAGCAGACGGTCGCCCACGGCGGCTCCATCCTGTTCGTCGGCACCAAGAAGCAGGGCCAGGAGGCCATCGCGGAGCAGGCCACCCGCGTCGGTCAGCCCTACGTGAACCACCGCTGGCTCGGCGGCATGCTCACCAACTTCGCCACGGTCTCCAAGCGCGTCCAGCGCATGAAGGAGCTCGAGGAGATCGACTTCGACGACGTCGCCGGCTCCGGCCACACCAAGAAGGAGCTGCTGCTGCTCAGCCGCGAGCTGACCAAGCTGCAGGCCAACCTGGGCGGCATCCGCAACCTGACCAAGACGCCGTCGGCGGTCTGGATCGTGGACACCAAGAAGGAGCACCTGGCCGTGGACGAGGCCCGCAAGCTGGGGATCCCGGTCATCGCCATCCTGGACACCAACTGCGACCCCGACGAGGTCGACTACCCGATCCCGGGCAACGACGACGCCATCCGCTCCGTCGACCTGCTCACCCGTGTGATCGCCGACGCCGTCGCCGAGGGCCTGATCGCTCGCGACGAGAAGCGCGGCGGCGGCTCCGGTGCCGCGGCCGAGCCGATGGCCGAGTGGGAGCGTGAGCTCCTCGAGCAGCACGCCGCAGAGAAGGCCGGCAAGGCAGACAAGGCCGAGGGCGAGGCCGTCGAGGCTGCGAAGGTCGAGACCGAGACTGCTGAGACCGTCGAGACCTCCGAGACTGACGCCGTCGACACGGTCGAGGTCTCCGAGCCCGCCGAGGCGTCTGCCGCGGACTCCAAGTAAGACTCTCGTCGCTTCAGCGCCTCACGCCCGTCACCTGAATGCCTGATACTCAGGTGGCGGGCGTGAGGGCTGTGGAGCGCGCATCTTCACCGATCTGATTCATCGATCCCCATCGAACCCCAATCTGGAGGACGGGACTATGGCGAACTACACCGCTGCTGACATCAAGGCCCTGCGCGAGCGCACCGGCGCCGGCATGATGGACGTCAAGAAGGCTCTGGACGAGGCCGACGGCAACTTCGAGAAGGCCATCGAGGCCATCCGCATCAAGGGCCTCAAGGGCGCCGCCAAGCGTGAGGGCCGCTCCGCCGCGGAGGGCCTCGTGCTGGCCAAGGTCGTCGACGGCACCAAGGGCTACCTGCTCGAGGTCAACGCCGAGACCGACTTCGTGGCCAAGTCCGACAAGTTCGTGGGGCTGGCTGAGAAGGTCCTCGAAGTGGCCGTGGCCAACGACCTCGGCGATGTCGAGACGCTGCTCGAGGCCGACGTCGACGGCAAGAAGGTCACCGACTACGTCACCGAGGAGGGCGCGGCCGTCCTCGGTGAGAAGATCGTCGTGCGCCGCCTGGCCAAGGTCGAGGGCGCCTTCGTCGATGCCTACCTCCACAAGACCTCCAAGGACCTCCCGGCTCAGGTGGGTGTCCTCTTCGCAGTGGACGCCGACTCCGACGCCGCGAAGACCGCCGCACACGACGTCGCCGTGCATGCCGCAGCCATCGTGCCGCAGTTCCTCACCCGTGACGAGGTGCCGTCCGAGACCGTGGAGAACGAGCGTCGGATCGCTGAGGAGACGGCCCGCGCCGAGAACAAGCCGGAGCAGGCCATGCCGAAGATCATCGAGGGTCGCACCAACGCGTACTTCAAGGAGAACGTCCTGGTCGACCAGCCATTCGCGAAGGACCCGAAGCAGACCGTCTCCCAGGTCCTCGAGTCCGCCGGTGCCGGAGCGACCGCCTTCGCCCGCTTCCGGGTCGGCAGCTGAGCCTCTCGCTCGTCCCACTCCGGCTCGCGCCGCAGGGTGCTCGTCTCAGCCGGAGAGGCATGCCTACAATGAGGCAGACCGCATGATCTGAGACATCAGGGGGTGGCCACACTGACGCTGTGGTCACCCCCTTCTCATGCCCGGATCCCGGCATCCGGGCACTGACCGCACTGACCCTTCTGCCGCCCGTCACCTGCCGGCCCTGGTCTGCTGCATTGGCAGCTGCCGAGGCTGACCTCCGAAAGGACCTCGATGCCGATGACCACCCAGCCTGCCGTCCCCGTCTCCGCCCAGTCCATCGATCTCGAGCTCACAGAAGGGGTCGAGCGCCGCCGCGTGCTCCTCAAACTCTCCGGGGAGGTCTTCGGCGGCGGCAGCGTCGGCGTCGACCCCGCCACGGTGCGCGGCATCGCCGAGCAGATCGCCGCCGTGGGCGGCAAGGTGGAGGTCTCCGTCGTCGTGGGCGGGGGCAACTTCTTCCGCGGTGCCGAGCTCTCCAAGGCCGGCATGGACCGTGCGCGTGCCGACTACATGGGCATGCTGGGCACGGTGATGAACTGTCTGGCGCTGCAGGACTTCCTGGAGCAGGCCGGCCAGCCGACACGTGTTCAGACGGCCATCACCATGGGGCAGGTGGCCGAGTCCTACATCCCGCTGCGCGCCATCCGGCACATGGAGAAGGGCCGTGTGGTCGTCTTCGGCGCCGGCGCCGGCATGCCCTATTTCTCCACCGACACCGTCTGTGCCCAGCGCGCGCTGGAGGTCGGGGCTGACATGGTGCTCATGGCCAAGTCCGGAGTCGACGGGGTCTACACCGCCGACCCGAAGACCAACCCGGACGCCGAGAAGCTCGAGCACATGACCTACACCGACGCGCTGCGCCGCAACATCCGGGTGATGGACCAGACCGCGATGACGATGTGCAATGACAACGACCTCCCGATGCGGGTGTTCGGCATGGAGGGGGAGGGCAACGTCACCCGGGCCCTGCTGGGCGAGGAGATCGGCACCCTGGTCACCTCCTGAGGGCCAGGTGCGCCCTGATCCAGGTCAGATCGGTGTCTGACCCGCAGAATCAGCCCCGGCGGGGGCGCTGCACCACGTAGACTGAGACGCAAGTTCCCACCTCAAGGAGACCGACGTGATTGACGAGACCCTGGTCGAAGCCGAAGAGCTCATGGAGCGAGCGGTGGAGGCCACCAGCGAAGACTTCGCCACCGTGCGCACCGGCCGGGCCAATCCGGCGCTGTACTCGAAGGTGCTGGTCGACTACTACGGCTCCGCGACGCCGCTGCAGCAGCTGGCCTCCTTCAACATCCCGGATGCTCGCACCATCCTGATCACCCCCTATGACATCTCCGCCATGCGCGAGATCGAGCGGGCCCTCTCGGACTCCGAGATCGGTGCGAACCCCTCCAACGACGGCAAGCAGATCCGGATCACGATGCCGGACCTGACGGAAGAGCGCCGCAGGGAGTACGTGAAGCTGGTCAAGTCCAAGGGCGAGGACCACAAGGTCTCGGTCCGCAACGCCCGCCGCAAGGCGAAGGACGTCATCGAGAAGGCTGTGAAGAGCGGCGACGTCGGCGAAGACGACGGCGAGCGGGGCACCAAGGAGCTGGAGAACCTCACCAAGACCTACGTGGATCGCATCGACGACATGATCAAGCGCAAGGAAGCCGAGCTCCTCGAGGTCTGAGGCCGATGACAGGATCTGAGCGCACCGGAGAGGCCGCCGGGCCGGCGAAGCCGGTGCGCACGCCACGGGCGGGTCGTGACCTGCCCGCGGCGATCATCACCGGCGCCGCTCTGCTGATCCCAGCGGTGCTGGGGATCATGTTCTTTCCGCTGCTGCTGATCATGCTGGGCGTGGTCCTGCTCTCCATGGGCGTCTGGGAGGTCGCCCGCGCCCTGGAGACCCAGGGCCTGCGACTGCCCAAGCTTCCGCTCTTCCTGGGGGCTGCGGCGATGCCTCTGTCGGCCTACTTCGGCGGAGTCGAGGCCCTGACTCTGGCGCTGATGGTGACCTGCACCGCCATCGCGGTCACGGCCGCGGTGCTGCGCGTGCAGGATCCCGGTCGGTCCATCATGTCCTCGATGTTCGTGGCCTGCTGGGTCCCGTTCCTGGTCTCCTTCGCGGTGCTGCTGCTCAGTCAGCCCGATGGACAGTGGCGCCTCGCCGTCGTCGTGCTGCTGGTGGTCTCCAACGACACCTTCGGCTATATGGTCGGGGTGCTGTTCGGCAAGCACCCGATGGCCCCCAAGATCAGCCCCAAGAAGTCCTGGGAGGGTTTCGCCGGATCCATGGTGGGCTCCGTCCTGGTGGGCGTGCTGACCTCCTGGCTGATCTTCGGGGAGCCGATCCATGTGGGGGCCCTGCTGGCCGCCGCCGTCGTGGTGTCGGCCACTGCCGGGGACTTCTCCGAGTCCATGGTCAAGCGGGAGCTGGGGCTGAAGGACATGTCCCAGATGCTGCCGGGCCATGGCGGGGTGATGGACCGGCTGGACTCCCTGGTGTTCGCGATGCCGACCGCCTACTTCGTGATCGTGGCGCTCACCCGGGATTCCGGGGGAGTTCCATTAGGCTGAGGGCATGGCGCACACAGAGAATGCACTGTTCACCCTGCTGGACCCGGAGGAGCAGGGCTACAACCGCGACGAGGTCGACGAGTTCATGGCCCGGGCTCGCGTCGCCTACGACTCCGGCACGGGGATGCCGCTGGCTGAGATTCGTCAGGCGAGCTTCTCCATGGGCTCCGGCGGCTACGACCCCGCAGAGGTCGACGGAGCATTGGACCGTCTCGAGGACGCCTTCGCCGCCGCCGAGAGGGACCGCTACATCAGCCAGCATGGTGAGGACGCCTGGTATGAGCTGTTGGCCGAGCGGGCCGCGCCGCTGCGGATCCGTCTCGAACGCCCGGACGGCAAGCGGTTCCGTGAGCCGGCACATTCCTCGGCCCTCGGGTATCGCAAGGAACAGGTGGACGAGCTCTGCCGGGAGCTGGAGCAGTATCTTGACGGGGAGAACCCGATGAGCGTGGACGAGGTCCGCACCATCGTCTTCGCGGGAGTGCACGGCTCCAACGGCTATGACGAGGCCCAGGTGGATGCCTTCCTGGACCGCATCACCGAGATCATGGCCTCAGTGGGCTGACCGGGGGCCCTGCAGGGACGTGTCGGTGCCGCCCGCGTCCGTCACGGCATCGAGGAGCCGGTCGAGCATCTCGTGCGCCGCCCTCCTGCGCGCGTCTCGTTCCTCGCCCCCTTCGGCGATCCACAGGGCGGCATCGTTCATCGCTCCGGAGAGCTGCGCCGTGGCCGCCTCCTGGAGCCGGCCCGAGTAGCCCAGCTGCCCCAGCCCCTCCTTGAGGTGTGCGGCGGCGTTCTCCGCGTCCATCCGGCGCCAGCGGGCCCATCCGAGCACCGAGGGGGCGTCCAGGAGCAGGATTCGCGCACGGGGCGCCTCGGTGATGGCGTCCAGGAATGCGTGACAGCCGCGCCGCAGCTGCTGATCGGTGTCGGCACCGCCCGTCTCGGCGGCTCTGAGGACCTCTTCCCCGACCTGGAGCTGCAGCTCTTCTGCGACGGCGGCGAAGAGTTCCTGCTTGGTGCGATGCCGGTGATAGACGGCACCCCGTGAGACGCCCACGCTCCGGGCGACGTCGTCGACTGACACTCCGGCGAATCCGTGCTCCGCGAGGAGGGACCTCGCATGGTCGAGGATCGCGCGGGCGGTCTTGGCCGCATCCGCTGCGGACGAGCGGGGCATGAACCCTCCCTTTACATTCGTTGTGTATGTATTCTGCGAGATGTCACATTCACAGTGTATGTATAGGAGGCCCAGCGATGGCCGTCACCAGTGTCTATCCCGTCCTCATGGTCGTCGAGGTCCCGTCCGCCGCGGACTTCTTCCGAGAGGTGCTGAACTTTGAGACCGTGTTCGACGCCGGCTGGTACATCAGCCTGCGGCGCGGTCCCCACGAGCTGGCGCTGCTGGCCCATGACCACCCCACGGTCCCGGCAGAGCGCCGATCCACTGTGTCGGGTGTGCTTGTCAATGTCGAGGTCGATGACGTCGATGCGGTGCATCGAGCCGTGGTCGCGCGGTCCGAGGTGCGCCTCCTGGCCCCGTTGAGAGATGAGGACTTCGGCCAACGGCACTTCATCCTCGACGGCCCGGAGGGACTCATGGTCGACGTGATCCAGCCCATCGAACCCGCTGCGGAGTTCAGCGCCGCGTATCGGTGAAGCCCGCGGCCGGTCGCCTCCGCCGACGACGGCGGCCCCGCCGTGGTGCTGGAGCCGCCGTCGTGCGGGGTGTCTGAGCCGAGTGCGCCGCGCTCAGGCGCCGCAGGTGTCCTTCAGTGCTCGGAGGCCTTCTCCGCGCCCACGCCGGTGAGCGAACGGATCTCCATCTCGGCCTGCTTGACCGGATCCTCGGCGACTGTGGAGGTCTTCGAACCCACCCAGCCGAGCAGGAACGCCAGGGGGATGGAGACCAGTCCCGGGTTGGCCAGCGGGTACAGCGCCAGGTCCGTCTCGGGGAAGAAGGAGGTCTCCGCGCCCCAGACCACCGGGGAGAAGGCGATCAGCAGGATCGAGGACCCCAGGCCCCCGTACATGGACCACAGTGCGCCACGGGTGGTGAAGCCCTTCCAGAACAGCGAGTACAGGATCGTGGGCAGGTTCGCCGAGGCCGCCACCGCGAAGGCCAGCGCCACCAGGAAGGCGACGTTCTGCCCCTGAGCGCCGATGCCCCCGAGGATCGCCAGGATGCCGACGACGACCACCGTCGTCCGGGCCGCCCGCACTTCGCCCTTATTGTCGATCTTGCCCTTCTTGATGACCTGACCGTAGATGTCGTGGGCGAAGGAGGCGGAGGCGGTGATGGTCAGGCCCGCCACCACTGCCAGGATCGTGGCGAAGGCGACGGCCGCGATGATGCCCAGCAGCAAGGTGCCGCCGAGCTCGTAGGCCAGCAGCGGGGCCGCGGAGTTCTGGCCACCGGGTGCGGAGAGGATCCTCTCCTGGTCCAGCATCGCGGCGGCGCCGTAGCCCAGCACGAGTGTGAACAGGTAGAACGCGCCGATCAGCCAGATCGCCCAGACCACGGACTTGCGAGCGTCCTTGGCCGTGGGAACGGTGTAGAAGCGGATCAGCACATGCGGCAGGCCCGCGGTGCCCAGCACCAGGGCGAGGCCCAGGGAGAGGAAGTCCATCTTGGTCAGCAGGTCCACGCCGTACTGCAGCCCGGGCTCCAGCAGCGCGTCCTGGCCGGTCCGTTCCACCGAGTCGCCCAGCAGCGCGGAGAAGTTGAAGCCGTAGCGGGCCAGCACCCAGAAGGTCATCACCGCCGAGCCGGCGATGAGCAGCGCGGCTTTGATGATCTGCACCCAGGTGGTGCCCTTCATGCCGCCGATGAACACATAGACGATCATCAGCGCGCCGACCACCGCGATGATCAGGGACTGGCCGGCTCGGGAGTCGATGCCCAGCAGCAGCGAGACCAGAGCGCCGGCGCCGGCCATCTGGGCCAGCAGGTAGAACAGGCAGACCGCCAGGGTGGAGGAGGCCGCGGCGATGCGCACCGGGCCCTGCCGCAGCCGGAAGCTCAGGACATCGGCCATGGTGAACTTGCCGGTGTTGCGCAGCAGCTCGGCGACCAGAAGCAGTGCGACGAGCCAGGCCACCAGGAACCCGATGGAGTAGAGGAAGCCGTCGTATCCGTAGACGGCGATGGCTCCCACGATCCCCAGGAAGGAGGCCGCCGAGAGATAGTCCCCGGCGATGGCCGTGCCGTTCTGGGTGCCGGAGAATGATCTGCCGCCCGCATAGTAGTCGGCGGCGGTGTTGTTGCTCTTCGAAGCGCGGAGCACGAAGAACAGCGTCACTCCGACGAAGATGAGGAAGATCCCGATGTTCGCCCAGGGGTTGCCGACCTCGGTGGAGAGGACCTCCTCCTCGCCGGAGGCGGTCGGCGGGTTCAGAGCCGTCAGTGCTGTGATGGTCATCAGCGATCGCCTCCTGCGGTGGTCGGTGCGGGGGTGTCGTCCGGCAGTCCGACGCCGGCGGCCTCCAGCTCATGTCGGATCGCGCTGGACTTCGGGTCCAGGGACTTGTTGGAGAAGGACACATAGGCGGCGGTGATCGCGAAGGTGGTCGCGAACTGGGCCAGTCCGAGCACGATGCCGAGATTGATGTTGCCCAGCACCGGAATGGCCATGATCTGCGGGGCGAAGGCGGCCAGCAGCACGAACCCCAGATACCAGACCAGGAAGATGACGGCCATCGGGAACACGAAGCTCCGATGCGTCCGCTTCAGCTCCTGGAACTCCGGGCGGTTCTGCACCTCCTGGTAGTCGACGGTCGCCGCGGTGGGCGCGGTCGGTGAGCTCATCGCTCCTCCTTGTGGTCTCGGATGGACGTCGCGTGCATGACTCCCACGTTCCGTCCGTCCAGGGCGTGGTCCACGCGGTCCCTGTGTGGGGCGGGGCGGGCCCGTCCCGGCACGCTGACCAGAGTGCCGCAGTGACCCAGCTCACGTGAAGCAGATCACCGTGCTGCTGCGATGAGCGGCCTGTGCGGTGCGACGAGCGGTCACGGTCGGCCCGGGACGGCCCGGGACGGCCCGGGACGGTCCGGAACGGCTCGAGGCGGCCCGGGACGGCACGCTCGGCTCGGACGGCAGGGCCGGGCGGCGGTGCGGCTGGCCTACGATGGTCCCCATGTTCGACATGAGCCCGGTCGTGGTCGTCCTGATGGTGCTGGTCGGGGTGCTCACCGCCTGTGTGCTGCTGCTGGCCAGCCGCCGCCCAGGCGCCGCGCCCTCCCGCGGTGAGGCAGGTGCCGCCCGTGCTGATGCCCGTGCCGATGGGGGTGGGTCCGACGTCGTGGAGGCGGGCGCGCCGGACGAGGTCCCCTTCGGCTCGCAGGAGGGCGGGGAGCCGGACTATCGCCGGCTGGCCGAGACGCGGCGGCGTCAGCTGGTGGAGGCCGAGCTGCGTACGCTGCGCGCTCAGATCTCCCCGCACTTCATCTACAACAGTCTCAACGCCATCGCCGCGTTCATCCCCACGGAGCCGGTCCGGGCGCGCGAGCTGGTCATCGACTTCGCCGACTTCACGCGGTACAGCCTGCGCGCCGAGGGGGATTTCTCCACTCTGGCGGAGGAGCTGGACGCCGTCGAACGCTATGTGGTCCTGGAGAAGGCCCGCTTCGGGGAGAGGGTCCAGGTGGACCTGCAGATCGCCCCGGAGGTGCTCGGCGTGCGGATTCCCTTTCTGGCGGTCCAGCCGCTGGTGGAGAACGCGGTGCGCCACGGACTGGAGGCCGAGTCCGGGCAGGTGCGGGTACTGCTCAGAGCTGTCGATGAGGCCACCCATGCGGCGATCTCGGTGGAGGACGACGGCGTAGGGGCGGAGCCCGAACACATGGCCGAGGTCCTCGCCGGGGAGGCCGGCGGTTCGCACATCGGGCTGCGCAATGTGGACCTGCGGCTGCGTCAGGCCTATGGCGGCGGTCAGGGCCTGGTGATCGACACGGCCGTCGGGGCAGGCATGATGGTGTCCATGCGCATCCCGAAGTTCCAGCCGGAGGCCCACGTCGACACGGAGGTCGCCGCCCGATGAGCGTCAGTGCCGCCACGCCCCGGGCCTCCCAGCCGACGGCCGCCCCGACCGGCCGCGCGCTGCGCGTGCTGGTCGTCGACGACGAGCCTCCGGCGGTGGCTCAGATGCAGTGGCTCCTCGAGGCCGACCCGCAGGTCGGGGCGGTGTGCACGGCGTCCAACGTCGCACAGGCCAGGCATCAGCTGGACACCCGGAAGGTCGACGTCATCCTTCTGGATGTCCATATGCCCGGCCCCTCCGGGTTGGCCATGGCGCGGGAGCTGCGGACCGGCGGCGAGAAGGGGCCGCAGATCATCTTCGTCACCGCCGACGCCGGACCGGCGGTGGAGGCCTTCGAGCTCGCCGCCTGTGACTATCTGCTCAAGCCGGTGCGCGCGGCGAGGCTCTCCGAGGCGCTGCGTCGCGCCGCGGAGGTCCTGGGCGGCGCCGCCGACGCCGGAGAAGGGGAGCCCCAGCGTGTCTCGGTGCTGCAGGGCGACGCCACCGTGCTGGTGGACATCGCCTCCATCCGCTGGGTGCAGGCCCAGGGCGACTACGCCCGGCTGCACACCGAGGCAGGCTCTTACCTGCTGCGCATCGCCCTGGGCGACCTCGAGGAGCAATGGTCAGGGCAGGGCTTCGTGCGGGTGCATCGCTCGTCTGCGGTGAATCTCCATCATGTGCACCGGGTGGTCCACCGCCAGGGTCGGATGACCATCCAGCTGCGTGACGCCTCCGGGGGTGAGCAGGAGATCGCAGTGAGTCGGCGGCTGATGCACCACGTCCGCGAGCGACTGGAGGTCCATCGGGTCCGCGCCCCGAGCCGGGGAGGGCCGGGATGAGTCTGCCGGGTGATGCGGAGTCGGATTCGCGGTTCGCGGGGCTGCGCGTCCACCGGGTGCGGGTGCACGGCCCGCGGACCGCACCGGAGGCGGACGAGGTCCTGCTGGCTCCGGCGCGGGGGCACGTCCGCCGTCGGGTCTCTTCTGCGCTGGTCAGCAGGCTCATCCGAGATCAGCTGCGCCTCGCGGTGGGCTGGGGGCTCGGCTTCTTCCTGCTGCTGGTCGCTCTGTACCTGGTGCTCTCGACGCTCGATGTGCTGGCCGCGGTGACGGTGCTGGGAGTGCCGCTCCCGTGGCTGGTCCCGGCCCTATGCTTCTACCCGCTGCTGATGCTCGGCGGCTGGCTGCACCTGCGCGGCAGCGAGGCCGCCGAGCGTCGTCTGCTCACCGAGGTCGGCCTCGTGGGCGAGCCCCATGGAGAGTACGAGGTCCGCCCCGCTGACGGGGAGAGCCGCGCATGAGCCCTTCTGCGACGGCGCTGGTCGCCATCGGGCTCGTCTGCCTGGTGTCAGTGGTGATCAGCCTCCCCGGGCTGCGGCTCTCCCGGACCACCAGCGACTTCTACGTGGCCTCGCGGCGGGTCCCGCCATGGCTGAACGCCTCTGCCATCGCGGGGGACTATCTCTCCGCGGCCAGCTTTCTGGGGGTGGCAGGGCTCATCGTGGCCTACGGCGCCCAGGGCCTGTGGTTCCCGGTCGGATACACCGCGGGCTTCTTCACGCTGCTGCTCTTCGTGGCCGCCCCGCTGCGCCGTTCCGGCGCGTACACCTTGCCGGACTTCGCCTCGCTGCGATTCGGCTCTGCCCAGATTCGGCGGCTGACGGCGATGATCGTGATGATGACGGGCTGGCTCTATGTGGTCCCGCAGCTGCACGGAGCCTCGCTGACGCTGAGCACCACGACGGGCCTGCCCGGGTGGGCGGGTCCGCTCCTGGTGGTGCTGGTGGTGCTGCCGACCGTGCTGGCCGGGGGGATGCGCTCCGTGACGCTGGTCCAGGCGGTGCAGTACTGGATCAAGCTGTGTGCGCTGCTGATCCCCTGTGTGTTCATCCTGCTGCGGCTGGGCCGGGACTCCGGGTCGGGCTCCGGCTCAGCCCGTCCCGGGGGAGTGCTGGAGGGCCTGCCCCCGCTGGGTGAGTTCTGGCAGGCCGGGCTGCTTCCGGATGCGCTCGACGGCGGCGGCGCCGGGCTCTACCAGACCGCTTCTCTGGTGCTGGCACTCATGCTGGGGACCGTCGGGCTGCCGCATGTGCTGGTCCGCTTCTACACGAACCCGGACGGCTCCACCGCTCGGCGCACGACCTTGCTGCTGCTGGGCCTGCTCTCGGCCTTCTACCTGCTGCCCGTGACTCTGGGGGTCATGGCACGTCTGGTGCTGCCGGTGGCTCAGGGTGGTCTGGGGAGCGCGGACCCAGACGGAGGCCCGGCCGTGGTGGGTGCGGGGGTCGCCGATGCGGCGCTGCTGCGCCTGCCGGCGGCGGTCTTCGACGGGGCGGCCGCGGATCTGCTGGTGGCGCTGGTGGCCGGCGGGGCCTTCGCCGCGTTCCTGTCGACCTGCTCCGGGCTGGTGGTCTCCCTCTCCGGGGTCGTCTCTCAGGAGTTCTTCGCCGGCACAGTGCGGGGGTTCCGGATCGGTGCGGTGGTCGCGCTCGGGCTGCCCCTGGTGGTCGGCACGGTGACCAGCCAGGTGGCGCTGGCGGGTGCCGTGGCGATGGTCTTCACCTTCACCGCTTCGGCGCTGGGTCCGCTGATCCTGCTGGGGATCTGGTGGCGGGGCCTCACAGAGTCCGGGGTGATCGCCGGGATGGTCTCGGGTGCGGTGGTCTCCTTGTCCTCTCTGGTGATCGGGCTGGCCCTGGGGGAGCACTCCGCCGGCGCGCAGGTCTTCCTCTACCCGGCACTGTGGTGCATTCCGCTGGCGTTCCTGGTCACCGTGCTGGTCAGTCTGCTCGGGCGGGAGGCGCCACCGCGCACCGCCGAGGCCGTGCTGGCGCGGCTGCACCTTCCCGAGGCGGCTCAGCCCCGGGGGTGGTGAACCACACGGAGCAGCCGACTGTGTCCGGCGGCGCTCGGCTCCTGCTCCAGCAGCTCCAGATCGATCGGCCCCATGGTGTCGCTGAGCAGGGGAGTGCCGCCGCCGAGCAGCACGGGCACGGTGTTGACCAGCACCAGGTCCACCACCTGGGCCCGGAAGCACTGGCGGGCGACGTCGGCACCCAGGATGCTGACGATCCCCTCGGGTGCGGCGGCGCGGCAGGCGGAGAGCGCGGCGTCGAGATCCGTGGTGACGGTGATGCCTTCCGGCTCAGGCCGCGGGGGTCGGTGGGTCAGCAGGATCTGGGCCCCTTCCCACTGCCCCTCGAGAGGGCCTTCCTTCTCCGGATCCCCGGCGTGGGGGTCGTCGCCGTCAAAGGTGCGGCGGCCGACCAGCAGCGCCTGGAGGTCGGGCATGAGGCGCTCCATGACGGGGTCGGCCCCCATATGGGGAAGCAGCCAGGACATGTCTCCGTCGGGTCCGGCGATCCTGCCGTCCACGGAGGCTGAGGCGGCGTAGAGGAAGGTGGTCATGGGTGCCTCATCCCTGCATCATCGGGCGGACCTCGGTGGACCCGTACTCCAGGTGGGGCATGCGCTCAGCGATCGCATGGGCCTCGGCCTCGTCGGCAGCGGCGATGACGTGCACGGCGAAGACGATGCTCCGGCCCTGGGGCTTCTGCGGGTCGGGAGCCTCCGCGACGTCGTCGGTCCCCGCGCCCAGTCGGACGGTCTGCTCGCCGAGGGCATAGCCGGCGACGAGGTGTCCGCTGCGTCGGAGCTCGGTGTCCAGGGCTTCCCAGGCCTGCATCTCCTCGTGGAGCTCCTCGGTGCCTTCCTGGGGCCCGGTGCCGGGGACGAATCGGTGGATCAGCAGGTGGGTGGCGGTGCGCTCGGTCATGATGTCCTCTCGGTGATCTGTCGGTGACCCTGCGGGGGCTGTCAGGGGTCTCTAGGCGGGCGGTAGGTCAGCAGGACGTTGCCGGAGCGGAACGCCGTCGTGGGTCCGGCCTGCAGCTCGATGCGCTGCGGCAGAGTGGTGAACAGGCGGTTCCCCCGGCCCAGGAGGACCGGATGGACGAGGACCCGCAGCTCGTCGACGAGACCCTGTTCGAGGAGTGAGGAGGTCAGGTCGGAGCTGCCGAAGACGGCGACGTCCCCGGTGACCTCCGCACCGAGGCGCGCGAGATCGCTTGGCAGGTCACGGCCGTCTGAGTGCCGCGTCCCGGTCCATGGCGGCAGGGATGCCGGGTCTCTGGTGACGACCAGCTTCGGCACGGAGGTCATGAACGTGGCCACGTCGGGCATGTTCTCCCGTGCGGACGGGGAGGTCCAGAACTCGGCGAAATGCTCGTAGGTGCGGCGTCCGAGCACCAGCGCGCCGACCTGACGGTACTGATTCCTGTTCCAGGCGAAGAACTCGGCGTCGTTCAGTGCCCAGTCCAGTTCGTGGTTGGGCCCCTCGAAGCAGCCGTCGAGGGAGGAGAACAGGAACGCGAAGACATGCCGTGCGCGGGGTTGGGCCGCTTCGTCGGGACGCCGTGCGGCCAGGGACTCGGCGAATGCTCGGGAGGCCTTTCCTACGGTGTCCGGTGGCGTGGGATCCATGAAATCCTCCGGGAGAGCTCGTCCGAGACTGATTGCGTTCTGCATCTGGTAGGGCCTATCCCAGCATGACCAGGTGTAGAATGCAAGCAGTTCCGTCCGTCGAGAGCGAGGTTTCCGCGCATGGCCGCCACCCAGCCGGCAAGGCACCGCTCCGCCTGCCCCATCAACCTCACCGTCGAAGTGCTGGGAGACAGCTGGTCGCTGATCATCATCCGTGACGTCATCTTCGGTGATCGGCGGCACTACCGACGCCTGCTCGAGGAGTCCGAGGAGGGCATCGCCTCCAACATCCTCGGCGATCGGCTCAAACGCCTGCTCGCCGCAGGGGTGCTGACCCGCGCGCAGGACCCCACGCATCGGCAGCGTCGGATCTACAGCCTCACGGAGGCCGGCATTCAGCTGGTGCCCGTGCTCGTCCAGCTCGGTGCCTGGGGCAGGAGGCATCAGCCGGCGTCTGCAGAGCTCAGCGTCCGCGCCAGGCTCCTCGAGGAGGGCGGACCTGCGCTGTGGGAGGAGTTCATGGAGGAGCTGCGTGGTCGCCACCTGCGCGGGGGCGGGGCGACAGAAGCGGTTGGCCAGCCATTGGCTGATCCGGCAGGTGGCCCTCGGTCGGCCCTCTCCGTGCTCGAGCGGCTCGATGCCGCGTACCAGGAGGCTGTGGCGCGCGGCGTCGAGGGGTGATCCCGGTGCCGACGAATACCGGACGGTCGAGGGCCACGGCCGGCGAGTGACGGGGCCGGTCTGCGGAAGCTGAGGTGCGCGCTGAGGGCTCAGGCCTCGCCGGGGTAGCGCAGGCCGATCTGTGCACGCACTTCGTCAAGGGTCCCCATGATGCCCACCGAGTCGTCGAGGGTCAGCACGTCGCCGTCGAGCTCTCCCTGCTGGATGTAGCGTTCTGCCGCACGCACCTGAAGGTGCATGCCCCGGCCGATGATCTCCGGCTGGAAACGTTCCACCACTCTGCCCTCCGGGGTCGAGACGGTGAAGCTCGCTGCGGTGTACCAGATCCGGTCGATGTCGAGGCGGCCTTCGGAGCCGATGATGTGGGCGGTGTTGGGCCCGGCTCCGCGGGAGGAGGACAGCGACGTCGACAGCGCGCCCTGGGCGTGCTGCATGATCGTGGCCACCTCGGTGTCGGCTCCGGTCTCGCCGAACCGAGCCTGCGCGGTGACGGAGCTGGGTGCGCCCAGCAGGTCCCAGGCGAAGGAGATCGGGTAGACGGCGAGGTCCAGCAGCGCCCCTCCGCCCAGTGCCAGGTCGTTGATCCGATGCTCGGGTTCGCTCGACAGGCGCTGGGTGTGGTCGGCTGAGACGGCGCGCACCTCGCCGATGGCACCGCCGTGGACCAGCTCGCGGATCCTGGTCATATGCGGCAGGTGCCGGGTCCACATGGCCTCCATGACGAGCAGTCCGCGCTCTCTGGCGAGGTCGCGGAGCGCTTCGGCCTGGGGACGGTTCAGTGTGAAGGGCTTCTCGACCAGGGCGTGCTTGCCGTTCTCCAGCGCCAGCCGCGCGTGTTCGGCGTGGTACGGGTGTGGCGTGGCCACATAGATGATGTCGATCTCCGGGTCCTCGGCCAGCGCCCGGTAGGAGCCATGGGCCCGGGGGACCCCGTGCTGACGGGCGAAGGTCTCCGCCGAGGCCTGGCTCCGGGAGGCGACCGCGCTGACCGTCAGATCCGCAGTGTGCAGGTCGTCGGCGAAGGCGCGGGCGATGCCTCCGGTGGCCATGATTCCCCAGCGAAGTGATGTCATGATCTCTGAGTCTACCGCAGGAAAGCGCTTGCCAGTGATGCGGGTCACTGTGCTGTGCAAGGATGATCGAGCACGTCGGCGCAGGTCGGGGGCCCTCGGCGTGCGGCAGCGGGGAGGAGCTGGACGTTCGATGAGAGAACCGAGCGAAGGACATCCCGGAGTGTCTGACGCAGCTGAGGTGCCACGTGTCCCGCGGCCACAGATGGGGCCGACGCCCGCCGAGCCGCTCCGCAGACCCTCGTTCGCGCGATTCTTCACCGCCGACGCGGTCACGGCCTGCGGGCTCAGCATCACCGTGGTGGCCGTCGACGTGCTGGTGGTGCAGGTCCTGGAGGCCTCCGAGGCCGAGGTGGGGATGCTGCGGGCTGTGCAGTTCCTGCCATACCTGCTGGTCGGTCTGCTGGCCGGAGCGCTGGTGGACCGGTGGCGGCGCAGACCCGTGCTGGTGGTCTCGCACGCCGCGGCAGGGGTGGGGCTGCTGGCGATTCCTGTGCTGTGGGCGCTGGGGCACCTGACGCTGGCGACGGCGGCGGCGATGCTGTTCCTGGTCGGGGTCTGCGGAGTGTTCAGCCTGGCCGCCGAGCAGTCCTCGATTCCGGACCTGGTCGGTCGAGAACAGCTGGTGCTGGCCAACGCGCGGATCGGACAGTCACGGACCGTCGCTCAGACGTCCGGGCCCGCCGTCGGCGGTGCGCTGGTGGCCTGGGCGGGTGCACCGCTGGCGCTGCTCGTCACCGCCTTCTCGAGGCTGGCCTCGGCAGTGCTGATGGCCACGGTCCGCTTCGATGTCACTGAAGCCGGTGCCCCTGAATCGGAGCGACACACCCCGGAGCGGAGCACTCCTGAACAGCACGCTCCGGTGCAGGGGCCCGGGGTCCTGCCGCGGCGGGGCCTGATGTCGTCGATGGGGCAGGGAGTGGCGTTCGTGTACCGGCACCGGACGCTGGCGCCGCTGGCGGTCTCCACGCACGTGTGGTTCCTCGCCAACAGCGCGGCGATGACCGTCTTCGCGATCTATGCGCTGCGTCACCTGGGGCTGTCCCCGGTGCAGTACGGGGCGGTCCTGGCCTGCGCCGGAGTCGGGGGACTCGCCGGTGCGCTGGCGGCCCCGCGCATCGTCCGGAGGCTGGGCGAGGGCAGCACGATCCTGCTGGGGCGAGGCGTGATGCCGCTGGCCTGGGTCGCGATGACTCTGGTGCCCGATGCCTCGGCGGGCTCGGTGGCGCTGCTGGCTGCGGCGAAGATGCTCTACGGTCTCGCGATGGGGGTGGAGGATCCTGCGGAGGCCGGGTACCAGCAGGCCGTGACCCCGCGTGCCATGCTGGGAAGGATGAGCTCCACCATGCGGACGGCCAACCGGGGCTGCGCGGCCCTCGGGGCACTGGCAGGAGGAGTGGCCGCAGGACTGCTGGGCCTGCGGGAGACGCTCTGGGTCTCAGTGGTGGTGTTCATCCTGGCGGCGCTGATCGTCGGGCTCTCTCCGCTGCGTGGAGCGCGGGCCCTGGACCATCAGGCGCGCTGACATCGCGTCGTCAGGGTCAGCTGAGCTGGAGGATCTTCTCCTGGACCACCTGGGCGCGCACGTTGGAGAAGCTGGACTCCTCGCCCACCTCGGTGAACCCCAGGGACTCGAGGATCTTCAGCGTGCCGACGTTGTCCACCACCACGCGGGCCCGCACCGGACGCTGCGGGAAGTCCTGGAGGAACTTCGAAACAGCTTCGGTGGTGACGCCTCGGCCCCAGAACTGCTTGTCGGTCCAGAACATGATCTCGCGGGCGCCCTCGTCCTCGAAGGCGGCGATGGAGCCGATCGGCTGCCCCTCGAAGTCGATCGTGCGCACGATGGCGTCGGCAGAGTTCAGCAGCTCTCCCCAGTGGTGATCGAAGACGCCACGGTCAGACGGGTTCGTGGAGGCGAAGCCGGCCATGTGGGCGGCGTCGGCGTCCTGCTGGAACTGGAAGAACTGGTCCAGATCGCTCGGCTGTACTTCCCGCAGCGTGATCATCATGTGGCTCCTCGTCGTCGGCCGCGCGGCCGAAGGTGGGGACAGGTGCAGTGCGTCCAGGGTACCGGCAGATCTGCGCCGGACGTGCATCAGGTCTCATCGGGCGGGGAGCCGGCAGGGAGCCAGCGGGGCGGATTCCGGGATATCCAGCTCAGGCCGGGATAATGGGGCGCATGTCGTCCCACCCTTCAGCCGCTCCCTCATCGCCCGAGTCCAGTGCCGCTGTGCCCGATGCGGTCCGGCGCAGCGACGACGGCGACTTCGCCGCGAGTCCGGAGACCGTGCGCCGGGTGGTGCTGCTGGGCTCCACGGGGTCCATCGGCACCCAGGCGCTGGAGGTCATCGCGGCCAACCCGGGTCGCTTCGAGGTGGTCGGTCTCGCCGCCGGGGCCAACACCAGGCTGCTGGCCGAGCAGGTGCGCGCCACCGGCGCACGGGCCGTGGGGATCGCCGTCGACGGCGGCACCGCCGCCAACCCGGACCATCCTCCGCTTGCTGAGGCGCTGCGCGCCGCCGGTGTGTCCCATCCGGTCGAGGTCCTCTCCGGTGCCGAGGCTGCGGTGACCTGCGCCGGGCAGCTGGGGGCCGATGTCGTGCTCAACGGCATGACCGGATCCATCGGGCTTCGCCCGACGCTGGCGGCCCTGGCCTCCGGAGCCACCCTGGCCCTGGCCAACAAGGAGTCGCTGGTGGTGGGCGGCGCCCTGGTGGCCGCGGCCCTGCGCCGCCCCGGCCAGGTGGTGCCGGTGGACTCCGAGCATTCTGCACTGGCGCAGGCGCTGGGCTCCGGCCGGCATGAGCGAGGCCTGTCTGCGGCTTCGGTGACCGGACGCAGCGAGGTGCGCCGGCTGATCGTCACGGCCTCGGGCGGGCCGTTCCGGGGATGGGGTGCTGAGCAGCTGCAGGAGGTCACCCCGGCCCAGGCTCTGCGTCATCCGAACTTCGCCATGGGACGTGTGGTCACCACCAACTCAGCCACCATGGTCAACAAGGCTCTGGAGGTCATCGAGGCTCACCTGCTCTTCGACGTCCCGCTGGCAGACATCACGGCAGTGGTCCATCCGCAGCAGATCATCCATTCCCTGGTGGAGTTCCAGGATGGTTCCACGATCGCGCAGGCCGGACCCCCACGGATGTATGTGCCCATCGCCCTGGGGCTGTCCTGGCCGGAGCGGCTGCCGCAGGTGGACGCTCCTGTGGACTGGACGCAGGCGATGAGCTGGGACTTCGAGCCGCTCGACGACGACGCCTTCCCCGCCGTGCGCCTGGCCAAGCAGGCCTGTGCGGCCTCGGCGACGCATATGGCGGTCTACAACGCCGCCAACGAGCAGGCGGTGGACGCCTTCCACGAGGGTGCGCTGCGCTTCACCGACATCCTGCCCACTGTGGAGCGCGTGCTCGCGCACCACGACGGCGGCGTGGGTCCGCCCAGCCTGGAGGAGGTGCTCGGTGCCGAGCAGGAGGCTCGGTCCCGAGCTGATGAGCTCATCGCGGCTGCGTCCGTGTCGAGTCCCGGCGCAGGAGCCGGCGCGTCGAAGACGATCCAGGACGACGTGATGGAGGGGCAGGCATGACGGCGCTGCTGATGACCGCCGGAATCCTCATCGTCGCGGTGGGGATCATCTTCTCCATCGCCCTGCATGAGATCGGCCACCTGCTCCCGGCGAAACTGTTCAAGGTGCGGGTGACCCAGTACATGGTCGGCTTCGGCCCCACGCTGTGGTCGACCCGCCGCGGGGAGACCGAGTACGGGGTCAAGGCGGTGCCGCTGGGCGGCTACGTGGCGATGATCGGGATGTATCCGCCTCCGGAGCAGGACGGCGCCGGCGGGGAGCCTGGCGGCGCCGAGGACGCCGGCGCGGGCCGGGAGGATCCCGACCCCGGGCCTACGGACCCGTATCTGCGGGAGATCGGGGCCCAGTACGGGCAGCCCGAGCAGCCCGGGCAGCCGACCTCCGGCTCGGAGGAGCGGGACACCCCGGTGCGGACGGTCAGCTCGCAGTCCACCGGGTTGTTCCAGCAGATGTCCGCCGAGGCGCGCGAGGGTGCGGCGGAGGACCTGCGCCCCGGCGACGAGGACCGCATGTTCTTCCGCCTGCCGGTCTGGAAGCGGATCGTCGTGATGCTCGGCGGGCCCGCCATGAATGGTCTCATCGCCCTGGTGCTCACCGCCGGGATGATCTCCTTCCATGGAACCGCCGAGCCGAACACCCAGGTGCGTGAGGTCTACGAGTGCGTGGTCTCGGCCGAGGCGGCCGATGCCGGGCAGACCGAATGCAGCGAGGATGACCCCGCCGCCCCGGCCTACGAGGCAGGGCTGCGCCCCGGGGACGAGATCGTCGCCTACGGGGGTCAGGAGGTCCAGGACTGGGACGAGTTGACGGGTCTGATCCGTGACTCGGCGGGATCCTCGACCCAGGTGGAGTATCTGCGCGCCGGAGAGCGGCACACCACCACCCTGACGCCGATCCTCACCGAGCGTCCGGTGCTGGACGGCCTCGGACGGGCCGAGCGCTCCGGGGACGGCTCCCTGGTCACCGAACCGGTCGGATTCATCGGGATGGGCGCGGAGCAGGAGCTCGTCCAGCAGCCCGTCTGGGAGGCCGGGCCGCTGGTCTGGCAGCAGTCACAGGCGGTGCTCGGCGTCGTCGCCAACCTGCCGGTGCGGCTCTATGACGTCGCCGTCTCCACCTTCACCGAGGCCGAACGCGACCCAGACGGGCCGCTGAGCGTGGTCGGGGTCGGTCGGATCGCCGGGGAGCTCTCCGCCCTCGATGAGGTTCCCCTGGAGTCTCGCTTCGCCTCGCTGATCTCGCTGATCGCCGGGGTCAACGTGGCTCTGATGATCTTCAACCTGATCCCGCTGCTGCCGCTGGACGGCGGCCACGTGGCCGGGGCCCTCTACGAGGCGCTGCGTCGGCGTCTGGCGAAGCTCCTCGGGCGCCCGGACCCGGGCCCCTTCGACATCTCCCGGCTGCTGCCGCTGACCTATGTGGTCGCCGCGCTGCTGCTGGCCATGGGTCTGCTGCTGATATACGCCGACATCGTGAATCCCATACGCCTGTTCTCGTAGCGGTCGGGGTCCGGCTCAGGCCGGTGTCGTCTCGGCTGGAGTCGTCTCAGCCGGCTTCGCCTCCGCCAGCGCGTCGATGCCCTCTGGCGAGAGGGCGTGGTGCAGCGCCAGCAGACTGGCGCCCAGCAGGCCGGCGTTCCGTGACTGCGTGGCGGTGTGGATGTCCAGGCGTTGGGTCGCCAACGGCATCGCTCGTTGATAGACGACCTCGCGGACACCGGCCAGCAGGTGCTCCCCGGCGCCGGCCATCCGCCCGCCCACGGCGATCACCTCGGGGTTCAGGAAGCTGATGCTCGCGGCGAGGACTTCGCCGAGGTCGCGTCCGGCCTGCCGCACTGCGCGGATGGCCTCCAGATCTCCGGAGTCCACGAGGCTGACCACGTCACGGCCCCCGATCACGTCCTGTCGGCCGGCACGGCGCAGTCGGTCCGCCAGCCGTGAGCCGGAGGCCACCGCCTCGAGGCAGCCTTCGTTGCCGCAGTGGCAGTAGACGCCGTCGCCGGAGCGGACACGGACATGGCCGATGTCACCGGCGATGCCCTGCGCGCCGCGCTGCAGACGTCCCCCGGAGATGATGCCGGCGCCGATGCCGGTGGCGACCTTCACGAACAGGAAGTGCTCCACCGGCCGGGCCAGCCTGCTGTGCTCACCCAGGGCCATGAGGTTGACGTCGTTGTCCACCAGCACCGGTGCGGCGAGGTGCTGATGGAACCATCCGGGGACGTCGAAGCCGTCCCAGCCGGGCATGATCGGAGGGCGGGCGGGGCGGCCTGTCTCGAAGTGCACCGGCCCCGGCAGCCCGATGCCCACCGCCATCACGTCCTCGCGGCTCCGGGAGAGCTCGACGAGCAGCTCGTCGGCCCGCCGCATGACCTGCGTCAGCACGGCCTCGGGTCCGGAGGCGATGTCCAGGGGCTCCTCGTAGGTGTTCAGCTGGGCGTTGAGCAGGTTCACCACGGCCAGCCGGACGTGGCTGGCCCCGAGGTCGACGGCGAGTGCGAGCCTGGCATCGGGCAGCAGCGCCACGCGCCGTGGAGGGCGGCCTCCGGTGGAGGCGCCGGCGGTGGCGGGCCCGATGAGGCCCAGCTGCGCCAGGGCGGAGAGCCGATCATTGACTGTGGAGCGGGCCAGCCCCGTCAGTGCAGCGAGTTCGGTGCGGCTCTTGGGCACGCCATCGCGCAACAGCTGAAAGAGGTCGCTGGCTCCTGTTCCACCGAGCGCATTGGTGCTTCTGGCCACGTGCATGGATACCAGTGAACCATACTTCCACTGCCATCCATGCGTTGAGTGGCGATTAACGGCAGAGTTATGTTGACCTCCGCCAGAAGTGGGTCTACTGTGATCACTGTCGGACGACGTGACAGGCCTCACAGTCTGTGGCGGTGCTCTCAAGACCCGCCCGTCCGGCCCGCAGTCCGAGTCTTCCCCGAATCAGCCTGAAGGAGCACGACGCCAGTGCGCAATCTGTCCATCCAGCTCTACACCGTCAGGGGAAGCCTCGAGGCCGACCCCGCGTCCGCTCTCGAGCGCCTCGCCTCCATCGGATTTCGCCAGGTGGAGCCGTTCGGCCTCGTCGACTTCGCCGATCGGCTTGCTGAGCCGTTGGACCGCCTGGACCTCTCCGCGCCCACGGCCCACGTCAAGCTCGCCGGAGCTGACCTGGACGCGGTCTTCAGCGCCGCCCGTCGCCTGGGCGTCGGCACAGTCATCGACCCGATGATCGATCCGGCACGGTGGACGACCCGTGAAGGAGTGGAAGCCGTGGCCGCCGAGCTCCAGGAAGCCTCCGCGCGGGCCGCCGAGCAGGGACTGCGCGTGGGCTATCACAACCACGCCTTCGAACTGGAGAGCCGGATCGCCGGGACCTCTGCCCTGGAGGTCTTCGCCGAGGCCGTGGGCGACGCCGTCGACCTGGAGGTCGATACGTACTGGGCCGAGGTCGGTGGGGAGTCCGCTCCCGAGCTGCTGCGTCGCCTGGGTGAGCGCGTCGTGGCGATCCACGTCAAGGACGGACCGAAGACCAAGGTGAACACGGACCAGGTGGCCGTCGGCGCCGGCAGCATGCCGATCCAGGAGATCCTCGCCGCCGCGCCGCGGGCCCTGCCGGTGGTGGAGCTGGACGACTTCTCCGGAGAGATCTTCGACGCCGTCGCCGCCAGCCACTCCCATCTGACCAGCAGCTGATCGATCCCGCCGGGACGACCCGCCCGAAGAAGCCCGCCTGATGATCCCAGACCAGGAGAACCGCATGGCCCCCAGCACCAGCACCGGAATCACCGCCTCCGAGGCGCCGAAGCAGACCCCCTCGGCCGGCGGCCGGATCGGCGTCGGCATCGTCGGCGCCGGAGTGATCAGCAACGAGTACCTGAAGAACCTCACGGCCTTTCCCGACCTCGCAGTGGCGTTCATCGCTGACCTGGACACGGCCCGCGCGGCCGAGCAGGCCGAGGCCTGGGGTGTGCCGGACTCCGGCTCCTATGCGGAGCTGCTGGCGCGGGAGGACATCGAGATCGTCGTCAACCTGACCATCCCGGCAGTGCATGTGGAGGTGGCGCTGCAGGCGGTGCGGGCCGGCAAGCACGTCTGGAGCGAGAAGCCCTACGCCCTGGACCGCGAGTCCGGGCATCAGCTCAGGCAGGCCGCCGAACAGGCGGGGGTGCGGATCGCCGTCGCCCCCGACACCTTCCTGGGGGCAGGGCTGCAGACGGCGCTGCGCACGGTCCGCAGCGGGGCGATCGGCACCCCGCTGACCGCGCTGACCCTCTTCCAGGTGCCCGGACCGGAGTCCTGGCACCCCAGCCCGGAGTTCCTCTTCGCCCGCGGCGCGGGCCCGCTCTTCGACATCGGCCCGTACTACCTGACCACCCTGGTCCAGTTCTTCGGTCCGATCCGTCGGGTGGCCGCCACCGGCTCCCAGGCGCGAGCCACCCGGGTGATCGGCTCGGGTCCCAAAGCCGGGACCGAGTTTCCCGTCGAGGTCCCCACCCATGTCAGCGCGCTCATCGAATTCGAGTCCGGAGCCAGCGCCCAGTCGGTCTTCAGCTTCGACTCTCAGCTTCCGCGGGCGGGCTTCGTGGAGATCGCCGGCAGCGAGGGCACTGCCGTGCTGCCTGATCCCAACGTCTTCGACGGCGAGACGACGCTGCACACCGGTGGTGCCGAGCCTGAGGTCATCTCCCCACAGGGCTCCTTCCACACCCGTGGCACCGGCGTCGCCGAGCTGGCGCAGGCGATCAGAGCCGACCGCCGGGAGCGTGTCCCGGGTGACTTGGCGCTGCATGTGCTCGACGCCATGGTCTCCATCGCGGAGGCGGTCGAGTCCGGACAGTTCGTCGAGGTCGCCAGCACTGTGGAGGTCTCGGAGCCGCTCGACATCGACTGGGACCCCACCCGGCCGACCCATTGATCTGATCTTCACTCACCACTCTCACCGTTTGATGAAGGGACCCTTGTCATGGCCACCACCGATCGCCTCGCCGCCCGCGGCGGCACCGTCCGCCGTGTGACCACTCTGCCCCTGGCCGTGTTGGCCGCGGGCACCCTGGCAGCCTGCGGCTCCAGTCCTGCCGAGGATGTGGACACCGAGAACATCTCCGGGTCCATCACCTACTGGGCTTCCAACCAGGGCGATTCCGTCACGGAGGACGAGCAGGTCCTCTCCGAGACCATCGAGCGTTTCACCGAGGAGACCGGTGTGGAGGTCGAGCTGGAGGTCATCCCCTGGAACGACCTGCAGAACCGCATCCTCACGGCGGTCTCCTCAGGAGACGGCCCCGATGTGCTGAACATCGGCAACACCTGGGCGGCCTCGATGCAGGCGACGGGCGCCTTCCTCGAATGGGAGGGCGAGGTGCTGGAGGCCATCGGAGGCGAAGAGCGTTTCATCGGCTCCAGCTGGGCCACCGGCGGCGCGGAGGGTGAGACCCCCACCTCGGTTCCGCTCTACGCGCTGAGCTACTCCCTCTACTACAACACCGAGATCTTCGAAGAGAACGGCATCGAGGAGCCTCCGGGCACCTGGGAGGAGTTCGTCGATGTCGCCCAGGAGCTCACTCAGGACACCGACGACGACGGCAGCATCGACCAGTGGGGCTTCACCCTCGCCGGTGCCAGCATCTCGAACAACGCACACGCGGCGTTCATCCGCGGCCTGCAGCACGGCGGTGAGCTCTATGACGAGGACGGCGAGCCGGACTTCACCAACGACGCCGTCGTCGCCGGAGTCGAAGAATGGGTCCAGCTGATGGGGGAGGACGGCGTGGTCTCGCCCTCCGACGCCGAGCTGGTCAACGGCGCGGAGTCGGTGGAGCAGGTCGCGAGCGGCCAGGCGGCGATGGTCTTCGACCAGGCGCCCGGCAATGTGTTCTCCAACCGGGACTTCGACGGCTACGCCGCGGCAGAGATGCCGATGCTCGACGTCGACGCCACCGGGCTGGAGGCCACCCAGTCCCACGTGGCGGGGATCAACATCAGCGTCTTCGAGAACTCGGACAACATCGATGCCGCCGTGGCCTTCGTCGCCCACATGACCAGCGACGAGGAGCTGACGTACCTCAACCAGGAGTTCACCGCGCTGCCGGTGGTCTCCGACCTCTATGAGGACGAGGCCTTCCAGTCCGAAGAGATCCAGCTCAAGCAGCAGATCCTGGAGGACCACGCCCAGCCGATGCCGCTGTACCCCTCGGAGAGCCAGATGGAGACAGTGGTCGGCACGGCCATCCGGGACCTCCTCGCCGATGTGGCCCAGGGTGGCGAGGTGACCGAGGACGACGTGCGTGAGGCCTTGGCCACGGCCGAGTCGCAGATGTGACGGAGGACCAGGATGCCAGTCGAGCCGAAGGTCAAGGAGCCGCCGGAGCGGGAGCGGTCTGTCGATGACGCCGCCTCCGCCCGGCACAATGGGAAGCTGACCCCTTCCGAGAGGAATCAGCGCCGCGCGCAGGCCAAGGTGGCCGGGCAGGTGGTGCAGACCGCAGGGGCGGGCCGTCGGGACCGGCTCTTCCCCTACGCGCTGATCGCACCAGCCAGCGTGATGGAACTGCTGATCCACATCATCCCGATGGCGCTGGGCGTCTACATCGCCTTCTTGGGGCTGAATCAGTTCACCATCGGCAACTGGCTGCAGGCGCCGTTCGTCGGCCTGGAGAACTTCGTCACCGGGCTGGATCCGGACGGACCGATCGGCAGCCAGTTCTACGCCGCCCTGCTGCGCACCGTGGTCTACACGCTGATCAGCGTGGGGGCCGCGTGGGCGCTGGGCATGTTCGCCGCGGTGCTGCTGACCTCCAAGGTCAAGGGGCGCGGGTTCCTGAGGACGCTGTTCCTGACTCCGTACGCCCTGCCGCAGTACGTCGGGGCGATCGCCTGGGCGTTCATGTTCAACCAGCGCGACGGCGTCATCAACCGAATCCTGGTCCAAGATCTGGGGATCCTGGACGAGGGCCCGTTCTGGCTGCTGGGCGGCAACGCCTTCTGGGTAACCGTGGTGGTCACGGTGTGGCAGTTCTGGCCCTTCGCCTTCCTGATGCTGCTGGCGGCGCTGCAGAACATCCCCGACGACGTCTACGAGGCCGCCGCCTTGGATGGGGCGAGCCTGTGGAAGCAGTTCACCACAATCACCCTGCCGATGATCCGGCAGGCCAACGTGGTCATGCTGCTGATCCTCTCGCTGTGGATCTTCAACCAGTTCAACATTCCGTATGTGCTGTTCGGTCCGGCGTCGCCTCCGGAGGCCACGCTGATCTCACCGCTGATCTACGAGCAGTCGTTCAACTACTGGAACTTCGGCGTCGGCGGCGCGATGAGCGTGCTGCTGCTGGTGGCGTTGGTGATCGCCTCGGCGTTCTACATCAAGCTGGTCATGCCGAAGGGGAAGGCGCTCCATGATTGAGACCCGCGGATTCAAGATTCTGCGCGCCGTGGGGCTGACTTTCCTCACCGCGATCGTCGTGCTGCCGCTCTACGTGATTCTCGTGACCAGCGTGAAGCCCCTGGAGGACGTCCGCGGGGTGTTCAGCTGGCTGCCCTCCCGGATCACGCTGCAGCCCTATATGGACATCTGGACGACGGTGCCGCTGGCGCATTACTTCGTCAACAGCCTGATCGTGGTGGTCACCGCGACGATCTTCTCCGTGGTGCTGGCGGTGCTGGGCGCCTACGCGCTGTCCCGGTTCCCCTTCAAGGGGGCCCGCACCTTCTCCATGATGGTGCTCTCCACCCAGATGTTCCCGGGGATCCTGTTCCTGCTGCCGCTGTTCCTGATCTTCACGCAGATCCAGCGCACCGTCGGCATCCAGCTCAACGGGTCGTATCTGGGGCTGATCCTGACCTACATGACGTTCTCGCTGCCGTTCGCGATCTGGATGCTCAGCGGGTTCTTCGCCTCCATCCCCAAGGATCTGGAGGAGGCGGCCATGATCGACGGGACCGGCCGCATGGGTGCCCTGATCCGGGTGGTGCTGCCGGTGGCCAGGCCGGGAATCATCGCCGTGTCGGTCTACTGTTTCATCACCGCCTGGGGCGAGGTGCTCTTCGCCTCGGTGATGACCAATGCGGACACCCGTACCCTGGCGATCGGGCTGCGGGCCTACGCCTCGCAGACCGACGTCTACTGGAACCAGCTGATGGCGGCCTCCGTGGTGGTGTCCCTGCCGGTGCTCATCGGATTCATGCTGGTCCAGCGGCATCTGGTCACCGGGCTCTCGGCGGGTGCGGTGAAGTGAGAGGTGAAGTGAGGGGTGAAGCCGTCGGGGCAGGGACTGATCAGTGATCGACAGGAATGCAGGACAGGCGAGGAGAGTTCGTGATTCATCAGGGAAAGGACAACGTGACGGGTCGTACTGATCAGCGAGGAGACGTGACGAGGGTCGGAGTCATCGGACTCGGATGGGCCGGGCAGCAGCATCTTGAGGCCTTCAGCCAGGCCGAGGGAGTCGAGGTCCTGGCCCTGGCGGGTATGGAAGACGATCTGCGGCGGACGCTGGGCGGGCAGTACGGCGTCCCGCATCTGGTGCGGACCTGGGAGGAGCTCCTGGAGGTGGACTCGCTGGATGCGGTCAGCATCGCGGTGCCGACGTTCCTCCACGCCCCCATCGCGATCGCAGCCCTCGAGAGGGGCCTCCACGTGCTCTGTGAGAAGCCGCTGGCCCGAGACGCTGTCGAAGGCCAGAGCATGGTCGACGCCGCCCGACGGGCCGGGCGCGTGCTCGACGTCGCGTTCAACCACCGCCGACGCGGCGACATCAGCGCTCTCAAGGGGGTCATCGACTCGGGTGAGCTGGGGCGTTCCTACTACGCGAAGGCGTCCTGGCTGCGCCGTCAGGGGATTCCCCAGCTCGGAAGCTGGTTCACGAGCAAGGAGCTCTCCGGCGGAGGCCCAATGATCGACATCGGGGTCCATGTGCTGGACTACGCCCTCTACCTGCTGGACGAGCCGAAGGCGGTCACCGTCTCGGCCTCCGCGTTCGCTGAACTGGGCACACGAGGCAGGGGCGGGGCGAAGAACATCTCCGTGACCCGTGAGGATGCGGACCGTGCCTATGAGGTCGAGGACTTCTCCTCGGCGTTCGTGCGGTTCGACGACGGTTCCACGCTGATCCTGGAGGCCGGGTGGGCCACCTATCGCGAGGCCGAGGACCTGCTGGACTTCTCCGTGTACGGGACCGAAGGGGGAGCCCACCTGCACGTGGCCGGGGCCGCCAAGACGCCGGTGGGCGAGCTGAGGGTCTTCACCGACGAGGACGGTGAGACGGCTGACTATGCGCTCACGGCCGAGCCGGGGCGCGGGCATGGGCAGGTGATCCAGGACTTCATCGAGGTGATCCGGGGTGATCGCGTGATGTGGCGCGACCATGACGGGTCCCTGGCGCTGGAGCGGGCACGCATCATCGATGCCTGCTACCGGTCGGCGGCTGCACGACAGGAAGTGAGGCTGGCCGATGCCTGAGAGTCCGCTGCGGATCCTGGTCTGGAACGAAGGCGTGCACGAGGAGCTGGCCGAGCCCGAGCACATCGGGGAGATCTATCCGGAGGGAATGCACGGGGCCATCGCCGCGGGCCTCCGGAAGCACCTCCCGGAGGCGGAGGTCGCCACTGCCACGCTCAGTGACGTGGAGCACGGGCTGACCGAGGAGCGGCTGGCCCGCACCGACGTCCTGCTGTGGTGGGGCCACCGGGCCCATGACGACGTCGGGGAGGAGATCGTCGACCGCGTGCATCGGCATGTCCTGGCGGGAATGGGACTGCTGGTGCTGCATTCCGGGCACTTCGCGAAGGTCTTCCAACGGCTGATGGGCACCACGTGCTCGTTGGCCTGGAGGAACCGGGGAGAACGAGAGCTCGTCTGGACGGTGAATCCCACCCATCCCATCGCCGAGGGGATCCCGAACCCGCTCATCGTCCCCGAGCAGGAGATGTATGGAGAGTTCTTCGACGTGCCCGAACCGGAGTCGCTCATCTTCATCAGCTCCTTCGCCGGCGGGGAGGTCTTCCGCTCCGGACTCACCTACTCCCGGGGCCACGGCCGGATCTTCTACTTCAGCCCGGGCGACCAGGACTATCCCGTCTATCACCAGGCCGAGATCCAGCGGGTGCTGGCCAACGGCGTGCGGTGGGCCGCCAGGCCGGGGCATGGACGAGAGGCCCCGGCGGTGTCGAATCCGGCGCACGGCTGGTTCGACGAATCCCATGCCGGCGCAGGCGCTTCACCGGGGAACTCATGACGGGCCGAGCCGGACATCCGGTGACGGGCGACGAGGACGATCAACACACAGGACCGGGAGCCCCGCAGTACGTGGCGGACATGGCGCGACCGAGACAGGGGGATCCATGCAGAAGCTGAAGGCAGGCATCATCGGAGGCGGGTTCATGGCCCGGACCCACACGGCGGCGGCCCGTGCGGCCGGAGCCGACGTGGTGGGGCTGGTGTCCTCATCCCCGGATCGCAGCACCGCGGCGGCAGAGCCCCTGGGAGTGACTCCGGCGTCGAGTGTGGAGGAGCTGATCGAGCGCAGCGACGTCGTCCATGTCTGTTCGCCCAACGCCCGGCATGCCGAGCACGTCCGCGCGGTCCTCCGGGCGGGCCGTCATGTGATCTGTGAGAAGCCGCTGGCCGTGGACGCCGCCGAGGCCGCCGAGCTGGCCGAACTGGCCGAGAGCGCCGGCGTCGTGGCCTCGGTCCCGTTCGTCTACCGCTTCCACCCCATGGCCCGGCAGGCTCGCAGCGAGACCTCCGCAGGGAGGCTGGGCAGGCTGCTCACCGTGCGCGGCGCCTATCTGCAGGACTGGCTGCTCGACGCCGAGGAGTCGAACTGGCGGGTCGATCCGCAGGTCTCCGGGCGCTCCCGGGCCTTCGGGGACATCGGCTCCCATCTGGTGGACCTTCTGGAGTTCATCACGGGGGAGCGGATCGTGCGGCTCAGCGCGGCCACCACCATCGCCCACCCGCAGCGCGGGGGAGCCGAAGTCGTCACCGAGGACGCCGCCGCACTGACCGTGGAGCTCACCGGGGGCGCGCTGGGCAGCCTGATGGTCTCCCAGGTCAACGCCGGGCGGAAGAACCAGCTGACGTTGGAGGTCTCCGGGGCAGAGGGCAGCGTGTTCTTCGATCAGGAGCACCCTGACGAGCTGTGGTTGGGCCGTGCGGCCGGCTCGGTGACCATCGCGCGGGACTCCGCCGTGCTGGACGAGGACGCCGCTCGGCTCTCGCTGGTCCCCTCGGGCCACCCGATGGGCTACCTGGATGCCTTTGCCGCCTTCGCCCGGGACACCTACGCGCAGATCGGCGGCGAGCGGCCCGCGGGCCTGCCCACCTTCGCCGACGGCGCCCGGGCGAACCGGATCATCGACGCCGTGCTGGAGTCCGCGCAGAGCGGACGGTGGGTCGACGTCACCCCTTCGGAGCGGCCTGTGCCTGCCCGGACCTGACTCCCGCGAAGAACACGAGCCGTCCCGGCGCGCGAGCCCTCGAACCACCGAGACCTCATCCCCAACACACGACATCAGGAGAGACATGAGCGCAGCAGAGCACGCCTCCCACCCCGTCACCCTGTTCACCGGCCAGTGGGCGGACATGCCCTTCGAGGAGCTGGCGGCCCGGGCCGCCGAATGGGGCTATGACGGCCTGGAGATCGCCGCCAGCGGCGATCACCTGGATCTGAAGCGCGCCGATGAGGACGACGAGTACCTGCAGTCTCGGTTGGAGATCCTGGACCGCCACGGGCTGAAGGTCTGGGCGATCTCCCATCACCTGGGCGGCCAGGCCGTCTGCGACGACCCCATCGACTTCCGCCACCAGGCGATCCTGCGTGACTACGTCTGGGGCGACGGCGAGCCCGAGGGAGTGCGCCGGCGAGCGGCGGAGGACATGAAGCGCTCCGCCCGCGTGGCACGGAAGCTGGGGGCCGACGTCGTCGTCGGGTTCACCGGCTCGAAGATCTGGCAGTACGTGGCCATGTTCCCGCCGGTGCCCGGTGAGGTCATCGACGCCGGGTACCAGGATTTCGCGGACCGCTGGAATCCGATCATGGACGTCTTCGATGAGCAGGGTGTGAAGTTCGCCCTGGAGGTCCACCCCTCGGAGATCGCCTACGACCACTGGACCACGGTGCGCGCGCTGGAGGCCATCGGCCACCGTGAGGCCTTCGGGCTGAACTGGGACCCGAGCCACATGTTCTGGCAGGGGATCGACCCGATCGGGTTCATCACCGACTTCGCCGATCGGATCTACCACGTGGACTGCAAGGACACCCGGCTGCGGCCGCAGACCGGGCGCAGCGGGATCCTGGGCTCTCACCTTCCCTGGGGTGATCCGCGGCGCCGCTGGGACTTCGTCTCCACCGGTCATGGGGACATTCCCTGGGAGGACGCCTTCCGCGCGCTGGGGCACATCGGCTACTCGGGTCCGATCTCCATCGAGTGGGAGGACGCGGGCATGGACCGCCTCCACGGGGCCGCCGAGGCGGTGGGGCGGATCCGTTCGCTGCTGTGGGAGCGTCCGGAGGCCTCCTTCGACGCCGCATTCTCCAATCAGTAGGAGAAGGAGTCAGCCGGCGGCACCGCCATCGGGTGCCGTCGGCATCTCGCCCCGCCTCTGAGTCAACACGCGGTCACGGGCATGACTGAGGTGGTCGGCGAGTGCCTGGCGTGCGGTGACCTCGTCCCCGTCCTGAATGGCAGCCATGATGGTGTCATGTTCCGCCACCACATTCGTGGGTGTCGTGCTGCGGTGCGCGGAGAACTTGCCCATCGTCAGGTGGATCTCCCCGGAGATCATCTCGTACATCCGTTGGAGGCGTTCGCTCTGGAATCCGTTGACGAGACCCCAGTGGAATGCGATGTCGGCTTGCACCTGTTCGGCGAAGTCTCTCTGCTCGGCAGCGCTCCGCATCGATGACTGCGCGCGCTTCACCTCGGCTGGCAGATGGCGCTGTCCTGCCAAGTGCGCGACGGCTGTGGATTCAAACGTGGTGCGGCTGAAGAACAGGTCCTTGATCTCGTCCTCGTCGAGCTCTGGCACGGCGGCCGATCTGTGGGCGACTCTCCGCAGCAGTCCTTGGCTCGTGAGACGCTCGATGCAGGACTTCGCGGTGGGGCGGGCAACGCCGTACTCTTCGACGACCCGAAGCTCCGTGACCTTCTCTCCCGGCTCGATCTCGCCGTTGATGATCCGGGTCCGCAGGGACTCGAAGAGGGCCTCCGTCAGTGATGAGGGGCCGAGCTTGATCTGAGTGCTGCTGGCAGGCACATCTCGTCCTTTCACGGTCCATCTCAGCCTGCCGCAGATGGCGTCATGGAGCTGAGGATGTCTTATCTGATCACTTGCCTGACAACAGCATAACGCTGAGCTCAGAGGCGTCACTCAGTTCTTGAGCCATGACAAGGTCTCTTCGGTCTTTCTCGTCGGCTTGTACTCAGCGCTTACGGTGCCTGAATACCCTGACGTCTGCAGGGCCGCGGCAAGGGAGGCCCAGTCCAGCTCTCCTGATCCAGGCTCGCCGCGGTCCGGCGTGTCGGCGAGCTGGACATGCCCGATCCTCCCTGCAGACTCGTCGGCAGCACGGGAGGGGTCCACTCCGTTGCGGCTCAGGTGGAAGGTGTCGAGCAGCAGGGCGGAGCCATGACCGACCTCGTCGGCCAGCTCGAGACCCTGGTGGTGCGTGGTGAGCGGATACGTGCCGTTCAGGCCTCCGGCGAGAGGCTCAATGAGGACTGTCCCTCCGATCTCCTCGACCGCTTCCGCAGCTCGCCGGTAGGCCGTCACGGCGATCGTGCGATGTGTGGAGGGTTCTGCGCCCCCGTCTGGCTGTCCGTAGAGCAGGTTGAATCCACGGCAACCCGTGGCGAGCGCGACTCGTAGGACCGCCTCCGTGTTCGCCTCCAGCTCCGCCTGCCGCTCGGGCCTGCACGCGATGCCGCGCTCTCCTCCCGCCATGTCTCCGGCGAAGAAATTCAGCCCGGTCAGCCGCACCCCGGAGTCATGGATGGTGCCGACCAGATCGTCAAGGGCCGCATCGCCCGGATGGGCCCGGGTGAAGGGCCACCAACTTTCGACGGCGCGGAAGCCGGACTCGAACGCTGCTTCGAATCGTTCCATGTACGGAAGCTCGGTAAAGAGGAGGGAGACGTTTGCACTGATCTCGTAGCCATTCCACTGCATAGGTGCATCTTGTCATACAATGAATAACATGTCATCATGTCTGACAACACGCGCTTGAGTGTGACGTGAGCCATAGACGACGGGAGTACCTGTGAGAGCACCAAAGGCAAGGCCTGACATGCAGGAGAGCCTGAGAACCCCGGAGTGGTATAGGACGGCGACTCGGTGGACTCAGCTGACGTTCACCGAGGACGACCCCTCCGCACTCGACGTCGACTTCTGGGTCGATGTCTTGCGCCGGTCCCGATCCAACGCTCTCTGCCTGAGCGCAGGTGGCTACATGGCCTTCTATCCGACGGAGATTCCCTATCACCACAGGAGCCGGCACCTTGGGGACTCCGATCCTTTCGGCACTCTGGTGGAGAGTGCCCGCTCACTGGGCATGCACGTCATGGCGCGAGTGGACCCGCATGCCATCCGTGAGGAAGCGGCCGCAGCTCATCCCGAATGGCTGGCCCGAGACGAGAACGGCCAAGCCATGGAGCATGACTCGATGCCTGGGCTCTGGTGGACAGATCCGTTCAGCAGCTATCACCGGGAATTCATCACCGAGGTTGCCGTGGAGATCACCAGGAAATACGACATCGACGCCGTCTTCGCCAACCGCTGGGAAGGGCCTCCTCGGAGGGTGTCCTACAGTCCGGCATCGATGCGGGAGTTCCTGCGGGACACCGGCATGGAGCTCCCCAGTGAGTCCGAGCCTGAGGATCCTGCCTGGTCTGTATACAGGGAATGGCGGAGCCGGAAGCTCAGCGAACTGGTGGTGATCTGGGACGATGCCGTTCGAGCTGTGAAGTCGCATGTTCGGTTCATCCCCAACCGAGGTGCCAATCTCACTCGAGATCTTGTCCGCGAGATGGTGGATGACCGATATCCGATGTTCTTCGTGGACAAGCAGGGGCGTTCCGGCGTCGAACCGTCCTGGGTGCCCGGGCGCATCGCGAAGCGGGCCCGAGGGCTCTACCCAGATAGGCCCGTGGCTCTCATCACCTCCGTGGGGCCTGAATCCCATGAGGCACGGTGGAAGGATTCTGTGGCCGACCCGGAGGAGACCACCAGTCTGATCGTCGACGGTTTCGCCCACGGTGCGCGGCCCTGGTTCACCAAGTTCAAGGGGGAGATCTTCGATCAGCGATGGGTCGCGCCGATCGTGGAAGCTTATGAGCTCCATGAAAAGGCCGAGCATGTGCTGGAGCGGTTGACTCACACCGGTGAGGTGGCGCTCTTGGACAGCCGGGTCTCTGCGGACGCGCTGCCAGACGAGTCCTATGTGCCCGGTCGGCCTGAGCACGAAGACGGCGTCTACCAGGCTCTGATAGAGGCGCGGATCCCCTTCGTCTATATCGCTGATGAAGCCTTGACGGCAAAGCGGCTGGAGGGGGTCCGAGTTCTGGTGCTTCCTGCCTGTCCGGCGTTGAGCACGGCGCAGCGTCAGGTGATCGAGGAGTTCGTCGAGGCAGGGGGAAACGTCGTGGCTACCTTCGACTCCAGCCTGGCGGGGGAGCCGGGCGAGAGGGTGCTGGAGCTGGGGGAGCTCTTGGGCGTGCGTCTCACGGAGGATGTCCGCGGCCCCTTGAAGAACAAGTACATGACCATTGAGAAGGAACACACTCTTTCCTCCGGCTACGAGGGTGCTCAACGGATCGTCGGCGGAACACAGGTGCTGGGAGTGGAGCTCCTCGGAGAGGCGCAGGAGATCTTCCGCTTCGTGCCCGATTACCCGGACCTTCCTATGGAGGAGGTCTATCCCAGGCCTGGAGCCTCCACGCCGGCTGTCGTGACGCGCGAGCATGCCTCGGGTGGGCGGACTGTGTACGTCGCGTTCAACCTGGGGGAGATCTACTGGGAGTTCCTGCAGTCCGATCACGGGCGCCTGGTGGGGAACGCGGTCCGCTGGGCGCTGGGGGGCCGGCCGCAGGTAGAGGTCTGTGGCCGAGGGTTGGTCGACGTCGCTGTCCAGCGAGGGCATGGCGAGTTGGCGGTCACCCTGGTCAACCTCACCAATCCGATGGCCATGCGGGGGCAGAACCATGAGCTGATTCCCCTGAAGGACCAAGAAGTCCGCATCCGGCTGCCAGAGGGTGTCTCGGAGGTGACGGCCACCCTGCTCTATGCCGACGAGCAAGCGGGGGTTTCTGTGGAGGACGGTGTGGCGACGGTTCCGGTCGCGCGGATTGACCGGCTGGAGACTGTGCACCTCGTCTGGCCGGTCTGAGCCGGAGGAGGTCACTGGCGTGCACCAGTGGCAGAGATTTTTCGGAAGCAGTGAACGAGGGATTGAGGAGAGAGCAGATGCGTATCGGTTTCATTGGGCTCGGGGTGATGGGTGCTCCTATGGCCTTGAACTTGCTCAAGGCAGGGCACACGCTCACTGTGCACCGGGTGAGGGAGCGTCACCAGGGCCTGTTGGAGGCTGGTGCGGTGGCAGCAGATAGTCCCCAGGAGGTTGCGGAGAAGTCCCAGGTGATCGTCCTGATGCTTCCGGATACGCCTGATGTGGAGAAGGCCGTCATCGGGGCCGATGGCGTTCTGAGCGGGCTGCAGGAGGGTTCACTGGTGATCGACATGAGTTCGATCTCCCCGGTGGTGACCAAGGACGTGGCGGCTTCCGTCCGCAGAGCCGGCGGAGAGTACATCGACGCGCCGGTCTCTGGGGGTGAGGCGGGAGCCAGGGAAGGCGCGCTCACCATATTCCTGGGTGGGTCGGAGGCCGTTGTCGAAGAGGCCATGCCACTGTTCCAGACCCTGGGGAAGAACATCACCCACATGGGCGAGGTGGGCGCCGGTCAGGCGACCAAGGTGGTGAATCAGATCATCGTGGGGCTGACCATCGAGGCGGTGGCCGAAGGGCTCTCTGTGGCGGAGGCGTCCGGCATTGACGCTGGCAAGGCACGGGAGGCGCTGTCCGGAGGATTCGCGTCCTCCAGGATCCTGGAGATGCACGGGCAGCGCATGGTCAATCGGACGTTCGACCCCGGCTTTCGGATCCGGCTGCATCGGAAGGATCTCGGTCTGGCGTTGGCCGCCGCGGAGCATCATGGCGTTGAGCTTCCCGGCATCGAGGTGGTGGCCCGCCAGATGGACAAAGCTCTGGCGAAGGACTGGGGTGAGCTCGATCATGCGGCCCTGTTTCGCCTGATCGCCGAGAGGGACGTATGAGCCAGAGATGGTGGAACACACCCTTCCGGACGGTTCAGACCAATCTGCGGGAGATCGACGCGGGGCTCGACGTCGAGCAGACTGCGGACGCGATACAGAGCTTCGGTGCGAACACCTGGTTGATCAGCGTCGGGGGGATCATCGCGAACTACCCCAGCAAGCTCGCGTGCCAGACGGTCAATCCTGTGCTGGGGGAGAGGGAATCGGGGGATCTGGTCGGCGACGCGGTGGTGGCTGCCCACGATCGGGGCATGCGCCTCCTGGGTCGCATGGACTTCTCGAAGATCGATGCTCGTCGAGCTGAGGAGCATCCCGAGTGGTGCTTCGTCAGTCCCGAGGGCGTACCTCAGACCTACAACGGGTATCGAAGTGTCTGTCCCAGCGGCGACTACTACCAGCAGAAGATGTTCGACGTCATCGAAGAAGTGATGAATGGATATGACATCTCCGGATTCTTCTTCAACATGATGACCTTCAACGAGTTCGACTACAGCCGCGCGTACTGGGGGGTCTGCCACTGCGCGCCTTGCTTGGAGGGCTTTCGAGCGTTCGCTCCTGGGCTGGAGCATCCTCGAAGCCCGGAATCCAGCGGATACGCACGCTGGAGGCAGTTCACCGCACACGTCCTTGATGATCTGCATGCGCGGATGACTGCGCATATCCATGCCATTCGTCCCCACGTGGCGCTGATCATGGGCGACAAGGCGGACATCACGTTCCACGAGGCCAACAACGCCGTGGGGAGGGCGCTGTGGCACCACCACACCGCTGAGCAGGTCAGCGCGGCGCGGTCTGGGAACCAAGAGCGCCCGGTTTTCGTCAACTCTGCGGCCTTCGTCGACATGCCGTATCGCTGGGCAGGGGAGGATCCTCACCGCTATGCGCAGTACTTGGTGCAGACGATCGCCACCGGTGCCCAGCCTTCCCTCTACCTCATGGGCCGCATCGAGGACAGCAAGTACGAGGCTGTCGAGGCCGGTGCGGAGGTGATGCGATTCCATCGGGACAACGAAAGGATCTACACAGACCTTCGATCTGACGCCAAGGTCGCTCTTGTACGGACCTCAAAGCCGGACGCCCCTGATCCACAGCGGCGGCGGGCCGAGTTCGAGGGCCAGTATCTGGCCTTGACTGAGAAACATGTGCCGTTCGACGTCGTCCGCCAGGACCGCCTCTCAGAGATGGACCCTGAACGCTATGCACTGGTCATTCTTCCAGACCTCGGTGAGCTGCGACCTGAAGAGGTCAAGGCGCTGGAGGCGGTGCTGGCCGCAGGGGGCGGTGTCGTCGCCACCGGGGATTCCGGATGGCAACAGGGCTCGCCTCAGCTCGGCGGCGACGAGCCGCTGGCCCAGCAACGTGCTGCCTTCGTGACTCAGGAGTCCGTGCGCTCACTTCATGTTCCGGTGAACGACTCTGGTGACCTTGCCCCTGTGGTGGGGGGATTCCACGTGTTGGAGCCGCGTCCCGGGGCACAGGTCGACTGGCTCGCCGTAGGGCGCGCGCTCTACGGGCCCCCTGAGAAGTGCTACGGGCATCACCCCACGTCTCACCCCGGCTGGGTCGCCGGCCGGCATGGAGCCGGGGTGCTCGCCTATGCACCGTGGCGACCAGGACTCACCTATCGGACGATCGGCCTCAGCGCGGTGCGTGATTCCTGGGTGACGAAGATTCTCACGACCTCAGGGGAAAGCTTGCAGGTGCGGAGCAGCCTGCCCCAGCAGGTGCAGATCGTTCCCGGCCGGAATCACGAGGCCGCGGTCGTTCACCTCCTCAACCGCACAGGAGATGCAGATCAGCGCTTCATGCCCCCGGTCCCTCTTGCTGAGGCGGCACTGCACCTTGATGTCTCGTGGGCGGTGTCTGGGGTCCGTGCCCGCGTCGCTGACCAGGAGCTGGAGTGGAGGCAGTCGGGCCGCGACCTCACGGTGAAGACACCTCCGCTTGGCCTGTTCGAAGTCATCGAGATCAAGTGAAAAATAACAAGACATGAATGATTGACAGACAATATGCTCGGCATTACAGTCGAATGCAGTCCGCTGAGTGATGCTCGTCACTGTGCAGGTGTTGCTCATGCTTATTGAGGGGAGAAGGTCATGCAGGCGTTCAACAGGCGAGACTTCCTGATCGGGGCCGGTGCTGCGGGTGGGATGGGGATGCTGGCCGCCTGCGGCGGTCTCGGCGGCGGCGGGGGCAATCAGGCTGGCACGCTCCGCTATGCGTTCTGGGGGAGTGATGTGCGTCAGCAGAATTATTCCGAGGCGTTCGGCATGATGGAGGACGAATACCCCGACATCAGCATGAACGTTGAATTTGCCGACTACAACGCTTTTCAAGAGCGCATGACGACGCAGATGGCCGCTGGGAATGTGGCAGATATATTCTGGGTGCCTGCTCCTCAGGTCATGACCTACTACTCAAACGGACTGTACCGCCCCCTTGAGGGGATCGATACCCTGGACCTCTCGGATTACAGCGACCAGGATATTGAGGACTTTCGCCTCGATGGGGAGCACAACACTATGCCGTTCGGAACATTTGTGCCCGTCATCAGATACAACGCGACATTTGTCGAAGAGTATGGAGCTGACCTTCCTGACGAGTGGACCTGGGATGAGTTCGCGGAGTTTGCGATTGATTTCTCCAGTGGAAATCCCGACGGCGTCAAAGCTCTGACGTATGACGCGCAGGCAGACCTCCCGTTCGAAGGATGGATTCGGCAGCGCGGCGAAGAGCTGTGGACAGAGGACGGGCAGATCGGATTCAGCCAGGAGACCCTGGAAGAATGGATCGAGTGGTGGGAGAACCTGCGCGAGGCTGGTGCCACGACCTCCATCGGCGAACAGGACGGGATCGAGGGCAGCTGGGAAGACATCGGCGACATCGTCTTGATGCGTTTCGGAAATTCGAACCACATTGTCGATGACGCCGCGATGTTCCCTGATTACGAGTTCAGGCTGAGGCACATGCCTGAGGCCCAGAGTGCGGCCGAGGGGTATCAGTACCTCTACTTCCCGAGAATGGCGATCTACAAGAATGCCGATGATGACCAGGCTGAGCTTGCGGGAAGTGTTCTGACGTTCTGCACCTCGAATGTTGAGATGCAGCAGATCGTCGGTCTGACAATGGGTGTTCCGCCGAACCCGCGTGTGGCAGAGGAATATGCGGAGGTCGCAACAGCTGAAGAGCTCGAAATGCTGGAGCTCGTGGCGGAGGACCGTGATGTCGACCGCCGTCCCCGGTACGAGGCGCCCCCCGGCACCAACACCTGGCGGGACGTTCTGCGTCGGCAGCTCGAGCAGGTGACCAATGGGAACCGGAGCATCACGGAGGCCGCGGAAGCGACGATCAGCGAGATCGACAGCGGGATCCAGGGCTGAGCGGTCGGTGATTTGAGATGACCAAGACTGTGGAAGAGGCCGCTGACGTGCAGCCCGTGTGGCAACGGCCATCAGGCCCGCCGAAGAAGACCAAGAGGAAGTCCACGCTGGGCAGGCAGGACGGCGTCGCGCATGTCTTCATGCTGCCGTGGTTGTTGGGGCTCGTGTTCATCACATCGGTTCCGATGCTGGCTTCGCTGTATCTGTCGTTCACGAACTACAACATCATGGGGTCTCCTGAATGGACCGGGCTTGCGAACTATGAACGAATGGCCGGAGACGATCGGTTCTGGAGCGCGGCACAGGTCACGGCAACCTATGTCCTGGTGTCGGTGCCGCTCCAGCTGGCCTTTGCCCTTGGCCTGGCTCTGATCCTGGATCGTGGGCTCAAGGGGCTCACGTTCTACAGGAGCGCCTACTATCTACCCTCCCTCCTGGGGGCAAGTGTGGCGGTGGCGGTTCTCTGGCGTCAGGTGTTCGGTCACAGCGGACTCATCAACCAGATGCTCGAGATGATCGGGATCCAAGGGACCAACTGGCTGCAGAACCCGGACACGGCGCTCAGTACATTGATCATCCTCAACGTCTGGACGTTCGGTGCACCCATGGTGATCTTCCTGGCGGGTCTGCGCCAGATCCCTGAGGAGCTCTATGAGGCGGCCCGAGTTGACGGGGCTTCGGTGGTGAGGCAGTTCGGTAGTGTCACGATTCCACTGCTCACGCCCATCATCTTCTTCAACCTCATCCTGCAGACGATCGGATCGTTCCAGGCTTTCACCCAAGCCCATGTGGTCAGCGGCGGAACCGGCGGCCCAGTGGACTCGACGCTCTTCTACACGCTGTACATCTACCAGCAGGCGTTCGTGAACTTCGACATGGGGTATGCCTCAGCGCTGGCCTGGGTGCTCCTGCTCGTCATCGCGCTCATCACTGGTGTGCACTTCCTTCTGTCCAAGTACTGGGTTTTCTACGGAGACTGATATGAGTGAGCAGGCATTGTCGAGGAAGGTCCAGGCGGAAGGCACGGAAGTTGCGTCACCGATGGAGTTGGGCCCATCCACCACCTCACGGGTCATAGGCCCCGGGGAGGCCAGGCGGTCGGGCAGACGCAACAGCATCATCCGCCATGCAGCGCTGATCATCTTCGGGCTGTTCATGCTGTATCCCCTGATCTGGATGGCGGTCAGTGCCTTCAAACCATCGCACCTGGTGCTCACTGACCCGAGCATCATCCCCACTGAGCTCACACTGGAGAACTTCCGCAACGGATGGCACGTGGCCGGCCTGCCCTTCTGGGTCTTCTTCGGAAACTCTCTGATCCTCGCGATCAGCTGCATCGTGGGGAACCTGTTCGCCTGCTCGTTGACGGCCTATGCCTTGGCCCGCCTCAACTTCAGGGCACGCAAATGGTACTTCGCCATCGTCCTGGTGTCGGTGATGCTGCCCATCCACGCGGTGATCATCCCCCAGTACATCGTCTTCTCTCAGCTGGACCTCGTGAACACTTTCATCCCCCTGGTGCTGCCCAAGTTCTTGGCTACTGATGCGTTCTTCATCTTCCTGATGGTGCAGTTCATCCGAGGCATCCCGAAGGAGCTTGACCAGGCAGCCGTCGTCGACGGAGCAGGTCCGTTTCGGGTGTTCTGGTACGTGATCTTCCCCCTGATGCGTCCAGCCCTCGTGACGACGACGATCTTCACCTTCATCTGGACGTGGAACGACTTCTTCGGCCAGCTGATCTATCTCACAGACTCCGGCATCTGGACGGTGCCGATCGCGTTGAACGCGCTCCTGGACTCTGAGTCGAATCAGGGGGCCGGGACGCTGATGGCCATGTCAGTGGTCTCCCTCATCCCGATTCTGCTGTTCTTCGCCTTCGCCCAGAAGTATCTGATCCGGGGGATCTCGACGACGGGGCTGAAGTGAGACGCATCATTCACGTCAAGCCCTCCGCTGGCCCTTCTCTTGAGCAGATCCGCGCCGCGGCGCCGGATTGCCAGGTGCAGGCGGTGGATCGACTTTCACCACTGGGAAGTGCGGAGTCGGCCTCGTCTCCAGAAGCGTGCTCTGCTGTGCTCGGGGCGTCCCCACGAGACGACCTCCACAGAATTCCCGGGCTGGACTGGGTCCATTCGGGTGCCGCCGGCGTTGACGGCTGGTTGACGGGCGGAGTTCTGCCGCAAGGGGTGACCCTCACGTCCGCCGCCGGCAACGGCGCGATTCCCCTGGCTGAGCACGCCTTGATGCTTATGTTGATGCTCAGTCGCGACGCTCCGCGGTGGATGAAGGCTCAGCGGGAACACCGCTGGGATCGTTTCACCCACGGTGAGCTGACAGGCCAGACCCTTGGGATCATCGGCTACGGGAACAGCGGACAGGACCTCGCGAGCAAGGCTCAGGCCTGCCATATGAAAGTCCAAGCTCTCCGCAGATCGCCCTCTGGAGACAGGGACGGTCAGGTTCGCCTGCTCCATGGAGAGGCGGGACTGACGGAGCTGCTCGACACCAGCGACTTCGTGGTGGTCACTGCTCCGATGACGTCGCAGACGGGTGGAATGCTGGGGCGCCCGCAGCTGCGGAGGATGAAACCAGGTGCCTTTCTCATCGTCATCTCTCGGGGAGGGATCGTCGATGAGGAGGCTCTCCTGGAGGTGTTGGAGGAAGGGCACCTGGGAGGAGCGGGGTTGGACGCCCACGGGGTGGAGCCGTTGCCTGAGGGCAGTCCCTTGTGGGATATGCCTCGAGTCATCGTCACACCGCACAACGGAGCGACCACCGACGCGACTCTTGAACGAGGTCACGCGATCCTTCTGGACAACGTCTCCCGGTGGGCTGCAGGGCGGAGCCTGCGCAACGTCGTGGATCGTTCACGCGGATACTGAGGGAGGATGCAGGGCCGGTACGATGGACGCATGACCGCCATCAACCTCGGTATGCCAGCTTCACCTCCGCCTGTCCTTGCCCCGCGCCGGAAGACGCGGAACTTCCAGGTCGGCAGTGTCGGCGTCGGCAGCGATCATCAGATCTCTGTGCAGTCGATGACCACCACCAAGACGCACGACATCAACGGGACGCTGCAGCAGATCGCTGAGCTGACGGCCTCCGGGTGTGACATCGTGCGCGTCGCCTGCCCCACGGACAAGGACGCCGAGGCGCTGCCGATCATCGCGATGAAGTCGCAGATCCCGGTGATCGCTGACATCCACTTCCAGCCCAAGTATGTCTTCGCCGCCATCGAGGCCGGTTGCGGCGCGGTGCGGGTCAATCCGGGCAACATCCGCAAGTTCGACGACAAGGTCGGCGACATCGCGAAGGCCGCCAAGGACGCCGGGGTCTCGCTGCGCATCGGCGTCAACGCGGGCTCCCTGGACAAGCGCGTGATGGACAAGTACGGCAAGGCCACCCCCGAGGCGCTCGTCGAGTCGGCCGTCTGGGAGGCCTCGCTGTTCGAGGAGCACGACTTCCACGACTTCAAGATCTCCGTCAAGCACAACGACCCGGTGGTCATGGTCCAGGCCTACCAGCTGCTGGCCGAGCGCGGGGACTGGCCGCTCCACCTGGGTGTGACCGAGGCGGGGCCGGCGTTCCAGGGCACCATCAAGTCCTCGGTCGCCTTCGGGGCGCTGCTGTCCCAGGGCATCGGCGACACGATCCGGGTCTCCCTCTCGGCCCCGCCGGCCGAGGAGGTCAAGGTGGGCAACCAGCTCCTCGAATCGCTGAACCTGCGGCCCCGGAAGCTGGAGATCGTCTCCTGCCCCTCCTGCGGGCGGGCTCAGGTCGATGTCTACACGCTCGCCGATGACGTCACCGCCGGGCTGGAGGGCATGGAGGTGCCGCTGCGCGTGGCCGTCATGGGCTGTGTGGTGAACGGTCCGGGGGAGGCCCGCGACGCCGACCTCGGGGTGGCCTCCGGCAACGGCAAGGGACAGATCTTCGTCAAGGGCGAGGTCATCAAGACTGTGCCGGAGGACCAGATCGTCGAGACGCTGATCGCAGAGGCCAACCGCCTCGCCGAAGAGATGGATCTGGAGTCCGATGGAGATGCTCAGGCAACGGGTGCCCCTGTGGTCTCCGTCAGCTAACACCCTCGCCGCGCGGATCGACCACGCCACGGGTGGGGCGGTCCGCGTGCTCATGCCCGGGGACACCCCCGCGCTGCGTCGTCTGCTCGACGCCGACCCGGTGGTCAACGTCTCGGTGGCCACCACTCTGGCCAGCCGGGGTGGGGCCGGGCCCGGAAAGGGCCGCAACGGCGCGGTGTTCCTCGGGATCGACGCCGAGGCGGAGGGGGCTGACCCGGCCGACGCCTCCGCCGAGGACTCAGGCAGGGCACCGGAGCTCGCCGCCGCGTGCTGGGTGGGGTCGAACATCAACCCCGTCGGTGCCGATGCCGCCCAGGCCGAGCTGTTCGGCCTGGCGCTGGGTGTGATGCGCCGGCGGGTCTCCTCGATCTATGGGCCCGCCGAGGCCGTGCTGGAGCTGCACGAGGCCTCCGGTTGGCACAGCCCGCGAGATGTCCGCGCTGATCAGCCTCTGCTCACCATGACGGGGCCCTCCTCGGAGGTGCCGCTGCCCGGAGTGCGGCAGGCCCAGTCGGAGGACTTCGCGCGGGTGGAGCCGGCCTGCGCGGCGATGTTCACCGAGGAGCTGGGGTTCTCTCCCTACGCCCAGGGCTCCGCGCAGTATCGCGAGCGGATCCGCTCGCTCATCGCCGCCGGGCACTCGCAGGTGCTCACCGATCCGGTCACAGGTGAGGTCATCTTCAAGGCCGAGTATGGTGCCGTGACCGACGACGTCGTCCAGATCCAGGGGGTCTGGGTGCGTCCTGATCATCGCGGTCAGGGGCTGGCCGTGCCCGGCATGGCCGCCGTCGTCGACCATGCCCTCACGCTGGCGCCGACGGTGAGCCTCTACGTCAACAGCTACAACGCCCCGGCGATCCGCGCCTACCGCCGAGTGGGTTTCGAACAGGTCGGCACGTTCGCCACGGTCCTGTTCTGAGTCATGGCGTCGTCCAGCCACAGGTGTGACATCATGCGTGGTCTTGGCGGCCCAGCCACGCTCATGACGCGCCTGTCGCCGCCGTCTCGGGCGCGCGGAGCCTAAGCTGGGCTGATGGCTTCTCCACGATCACGCGCCACCATGAAGGACGTCGCCGCCCGGGCCGGCGTCTCGCCGAAGACCGTCTCCAACGTGCTCACCGGCGCGGTGGCCGTCCGGGAGGGGACCCGGGAGCGGGTGCAGGCGGCCATGGATGAGCTGGACTTCGTCCCGAACCTGAGCGCCCGCGGGCTGCGTAACGGGCGCACCGGCATCATCGGGGTGGCGCTTCCGGATCTCGCCACGGCCTTCTCCGCCGACCTCGCCCACACGATCGTGGAGCAGGCCCATGAGCGGGGTCTGGCCGTGCAGTTCGAGGAGACCGCGGCAGAGCCCGAGCGGGAGCATGACCTGGTCTCCCGGGCGCGCACCCACCTGATCGACGGGCTCATCCTCAACCCGGTCCGTCTGGAGGATTCGGTGATCGAACGGGTGGACCATCTGCCGCCCGTGGTGCTCATCGGAGAGGTGGAGCAGCATCGCGCTGATCGGGTGTACGTGGACAGCCGCGTCGCCTCCCGGGAGATCACCGAGCATATGCTGTCCCGCGGGGCGCGTCGCGTCGCTGCGCTGGGCGGCGCGGTGCGCGGGCAGGAAGGCAAGGCCACCGCCGGTCTGCGCCTGCTGGGATACCTGGACGCACTGCGCGATGCCGGCCTGGAGGCGGACCCCCAGCTGCAGGTGGGCGTGGAGCAGTGGACCATCGGCGGGGCCGCGGCAGCTGTGGAGGAGCTGCTGACCCGGCAGGTGCCCTTCGACGCCGTCGTCGCCTTCACCGACACGTTGGCCTTCGGTGCTCTGCACGCCTTGCACCGGGCGGGGCTCCGTGTTCCCGAGGACGTGCTGGTCACCGGTTTCGACGACGTGGAACATGCGGCGTTCACCCTGCCGCCGCTGACCACCGTGGCCTTCACCCGGACCGACTACGTCAGTGCGGCCCTGGACCTGCTCTCAGCGCGGTTCGAGGAACGGGTGGGGCGGCGCGACGATGGCCCCTCTCAGGCGGTGGTGATCCCGCACCGGCTGGTGCTCCGCGAGTCCACCCAGGGCACCCCCGCGGGGTATGTCCCGACGGGCTCGCCTTGACGGGCGTCAGGTCTCCAGTAGCATGGTGTCCATCGTGATGTGCGCCACAAGGAGATTCTCTGAGGCGTAGTTCCATCGATGGAATTCCTGTCCTCGATCACGCTTGGCCGTGCGTGGAAGGAAGGGGCTGGTTCGCCGAGACAGAATTACATCGATGTAAAGATGATGGGGGCGCACCTGCGGACCCCATGGTCCCGACCAAGGAATGAGCATCTATGAGACGACCCATCCTCAGCAGGAGGCAGCTCCTCGGGGGCGCGCTCGCCGGCGCAGGAGCCGCCGCGCTGGCCGGATGCGCGCCCAACGTCGGGCCCGCTGACCGGACCACCCTGCAGTTCTGGCATCTGCTCAGCGGCGGTGACGGCATCACCATGGCCGAGCTGCTGGACGGCATCAATGACTCCCAGGACGACTTCTTCGTCCGCCCGACCGTGCTGGCCTGGGGCACCCCGTACTACACGAAGCTGGCCATGGCCGGCGCGGGCGGCCGTGCCCCGGAGGTCGCCATCATGCACTCCACGCGGGTGCCCGGCTATGTGCCCGGCGGCCTCCTGGACCCGTGGGACGAGGGACAGCTCGCCGAGCTCGGCGTCGACGAGTCCACCTTCACGGGCCCCATGTGGGAGAACAGCCTCGTGGGCGGCGAGCTCTACAGCGTGCCGCTCGATGCCCATCCGTTCCTGATGATGTTCAACCGCGACATCTGCCAGGAGGCAGGCGTCCTCGAAAGCGACGGACGCCTGAGCGTCCCGCAGTCCCCGGACGAGTTCATCTCCCTGTGTGAGGAGATCGGAGGAGTGACCGGCGGCAACGCGCTGTCCTACGGATTCCTGGGTGACGCTCCGCAGATCTGGCGGCTCTTCTACACCTTCTACGCCCAGCACGGGGTCACCATGGAGTTCCCCGACGGAGGCGAAGCCGTCATCGACGATGATGCCTTCCTCAGCTCCCTGGAGCACATGAGCCGTTTGGTCGACGGGACCATCGCCTCCAGCCGCGGCAACTACGACTCCGCCGTCGCGGAGTTCTCCTCCGGCAGCACCGGGCTGTTCTTCAGCGGCGTCTGGGAGCTGCCCACCATGCAGAACGCCGGCATCCCGGTGGACATGGACATGATTCCGCCGATCTTCGGCGAGCCCATCACCTACGCGGACTCGCACTCCTTCGTGCTGCCGCACCAGCTCAGCCCGGACCCTCAGGCTCGCGAGCATACCTACGAGTTCGTCGCCCAGCTGCTCAAAGACTCCGTGAACTGGGCGACCGCCGGTCATATCGCCGCCTATCTGCCGGTGGTGGGCAGCCCCGAGTATCAGGAGCTGCTGCCGCAGGCCAACTACGCGGACGCCGCCGACCACATCGTCTACGACCCCACCGCCTGGTTCACCGGATCCGGGTCCAACTTCGTCAACGAGCTGGGGCAGATGTTCCAGCGCGCGATGACCGCCGGAGACGGCTTCGAGGACGCCCTGGACCAGTTCCGTTCCTACGTGAACTCGATCCTGTCCAATCCCAACCCCGTGGACCCGGAGGGGGCTGAGCAGGTATGAGCGACATCCGAATGACCACCACCGAGAAGACCGACCGCCTCGACGAGAAGGCACCGCCCGGCACCGGCATCGCCCAGGTCGGCGAACGGGCCGCGCGCCGGAAGGAGCGCCTGGTGGCCTGGGCCTTCCTGGCCCCCTTCATGATCGCGTTTCTGATGTTCGTCGTCTGGCCGATGCTCCACGGCGCCTGGCTGAGCTTCACCGACCAGTCGCTGGCCGGTTCGGGCGGGAACTTCGTGGGCCTGGACAACTACGCCGAGGCCTTCACCGACTCCACCATGTGGGGCGCGATCCGCAACACCGTATGGTTCACCATCATCTCCACTGTGCCCCTGGTGCTGTTCGCGATGGTCATGGCCCTGCTGGTCAACACCGGCCTGCCGGGGCAGTGGCTGTGGCGACTCTCGTTCTTCATGCCGTTTTTGCTGGCCTCCACGGTGATCTCACAGATCTGGGCGTGGATCTTCAACCCGGAGATCGGCGCGGCCAACGCGGTGCTCTCCGCCGTCGGGCTGGAGCCGCTGGCCTGGCTGCAGACCCCGCATCTGGATCTGATCTCCATCACCATCGCCACCGTGTGGTGGACGGTCGGCTTCAACTTCCTGCTCTACCTGGCCGCACTGCAGAACATCCCGGAGAGCCAGTACGAGGCCGCGGCGGTGGACGGCGCCGGCCGCTGGCGCCAGCTGTGGTCGATCACGATTCCGCAGCTGCTGCCCGTGACCGGGGTGATCTTCATCCTGCAGATCCTGGCCTCGCTGAAGCTCTTCGACCAGGCCTACCAGATGCTCGGCGGGATCTCCTCGGACACCTCGCGGCCCATCGTGCAGTACATCTTCGAGGCCGGCTTCGTCGGCTACCGCTTCGGCTATGCCGCGTCCATCTCGTACGTGTTCTTCGCCCTGATCGTCGTGGTCGGCGTGATCCAGATGGGCATCCTCAACCGCAGGAAGGGGCAGCGATGACCACCACGGCAGCACTCCCGCAGATCGGGAGCGTCAAGCGCAGCTACAAGCCGGGGGAGGGGCCCTTCACACCGGCCCGGATCCTGGCCTTCATCGCCCTGGCCGTGATGGCTCTGGTCTGGCTCCTGCCCTTCGTGTGGGCCGTGGCCACCTCGTTGAAGACCGAGACCGACGCCGCCTCCGGTCGGCTGACGCTCATCGGCTCGGAGGGCATCTCCTTCGCGGCCTTCGACACGGTCCTCTCCGAGGGCAACGTCTACATCTGGGCGTGGAACAGCTTCTGGACCTCGGCCGTGATCACCTTCCTCACCGTGGCGATCTCCGCGCTGGCCGCCTACGCCTTCTCCCGGATGCAGTTCCGCGGCCGGGCCACCGTGTTCTTCGCCGTCATCGCGTCGATCATCGTGCCGCCGCAGGTGCTGATCATCCCGCTGTACTACCAGATGCTGGCGTTCAACATGGTCGACACCTACTGGGGTCTGATCCTGCCGCAGGTGGTCATGGCGCCGATCGTGTTCATCCTGAAGAAGTTCTTCGACGCAGTGCCCATCGAGCTGGAGGACGCCGCCCGGGTGGACGGCGCCGGACGGCTGCGGGTCTTCTGGTCGGTGGTGCTGCCGCTGTCCAAACCGATCCTCGGCGCGGTGTCGATCTTCGTCTTCATCCAAGCCTGGAACAACTTCCTGTGGCCGTTCATCATCATCAACGACACGCTGCTCATGACGCTGCCGGTCGGACTGCAAACCGTGATCAGCGCCTACGGCGTCGCCTATGCCCAGGTGATGGCCCAGGCCGTGCTGGCCGCGCTGCCGCTGATCGTGGTGTTCCTCTTCTTCCAGCGTCAGATCGTCCAGGGTGTGGCCACCACCGGCTTCGGCGGGAAGTGACCTCCCCACCCCGGCGGCGTCGTCGTGCGGCGGTGCCACCGGGGCACCCAGCTCTCTCCAGACATCCCCTCACCCTTTAAGAACAGGAGACTCATGTCCCAGGCACATCTGACCGTCGACCGCGCCTTCACCGTCGCGGACGTGCCCCACCGGCTCTTCGGATCCTTCGTGGAGCACATGGGCCGGTGCGTGTACACCGGCATCTTCGAGCCCGGTCACCCGCAGGCCGATCAGCGCGGCTTCCGTCAGGACGTCATGAAGCTGGTCAAGGAGCTCGGCCCCACCGTGGTGCGCTACCCGGGCGGCAACTTCGTCTCCGGCTACCTGTGGGAGGACGGCGTCGGGCCGGTGGAGGACCGTCCGGTCCGCATCGACGGCGCCTGGCACTCCATCGAGACCAACGCCTTCGGCCTCCACGAGTTCGTGGAGTGGGCGCGTGAGGCCGAGGTCGAGGTCATGGAGGCCGTCAACCTCGGCACCCGCGGGGTGGAGGAGGCCCGTGCCCTGGTGGAGTATGCCAACCACCCGGGTGGCACCTATTGGTCCGACCTGCGCCGGAAGAACGGGGCGGCCACCGGCACCATCGAAGAGCCCTTCGACATCCGCCTGTGGTGCCTGGGCAACGAACTCGACGGGCCCTGGCAGATCGGGCACAAGACCGCAGACGAGTACGGTCGGCTGGCCCAGGAGACCGCCAAGGCCATGCGGCTGGTGGACCCGGACCTCGAGCTGGTGGCCGTGGGCTCCTCCAACCGGCAGATGCCGACCTTCGGCTCCTGGGAGCACACGGTGCTCTCGCACACCTATGCGGAGGTCGACTACATCTCCATGCACGCCTACTACCAGGAGCACGACGGCGACGCCGCCTCCTTCCTGGCCGAGGCGGTGGACATGGATGCGTTCATCGACGGCGTGGTCTCCACCATCGACGCGGTGAAGGCCGCCGGGAAGCACACCAAGCAGGTCGACATCTCCTTCGACGAGTGGAACGTCTGGTACCAGCGGGGCCTCGAGACCGAGGACCAGCCCCACCAGGTCGCCAAGGGGTGGCAGAAGCATCCCCGGCTGATCGAGGACTCCTACAACGTCACCGATGCGGTGGTGGTGGGAACCCTGATGCACTCGCTGCTGCGCCATGGTGACCGCGTGCGGATCGCCAATCAGGCGCAGCTGGTCAACGTCATCGCCCCGATCCTCTCTGAAGAAGGGGGCCCGGCCTGGCGTCAGTCCATCTTCTGGCCATTCGCCAGGATCGCCGCCATGGCGCGCGGGCAGATCCTGCGCCTGGCCGTGGACGCTGACCAGGTCTCCACCCAGAAGTTCGGGGACGTCGACGTCGTCGACGCCGCCGCCACCTGGGACGAGGCCACCGGGAGGCTGTCTCTGTTCGTGGCCAACCGGGGGATGGAGGAGTCCAACGACCTCACCCTTGACCTGCATGGTCTGGAGGCCACCGGAATCAGCTCCGCCGAAGTGCTCGCAATCCCGGAGGAACGGGACCGCAGGGCGGCGAACGTGCTCGACGACCAGGACGCCGTCGGCCTCCGTCCGCTGCGTGAGGTCGGCCTCGAGGACGGCGCGCTGCGAGTGACGCTGCCGCCGATGTCCTGGGCCGTGGTGCAGCTGGAGGTCAAGACCGCCTGAGCGCAGGACCGCCGGTGCCCCGGCGGGGAGGGACGGGCCGTGTGTGAGCTTCAGCCTCACACACGGCCCGTCCGCGCGTCGGGGATCTGCCCGCCCGGATCGACGCCCATACTGGAAGGTGCGGTGGGTCAGGTGCGTCCGGCTCCCCGCTGTCCTGACCGTCGGGCTTCAGCCCGCAGACGTCCCCGGCCGACCTCCGAGGAGAACCGGATATGCCGCAGCCCGCCCCAGGCCGCCGTCGTCGTCCCGCCGCCGTCGCCGTGGCGCTCGCGGTCTCCGGGGTGCTCATGATGGCCGGATGCGGCGATGATCCGGCCATCGCTGACCGGGAGCGCGGGGGAGGGTCGATCGGCGACCCCGGCGGGAACCAGCAGCTGCGTGCCCCCGAACCCGAGGGCAACCAGCTCTCCCATGAGGAGATGCGCGAAGCCCTGGAGGAGTACTTCGGCGAGGCGACCATCACCGACACCGACGACGTCCTGCCGGGCCTGCGCGATCTGGACACCGAGCTCCAGCGCCTGCGGGTGGCGCCCCAGGAGTGCAAGCAGTACGTGGTGGAGTCCGCGAGTCCGCTGCCTGACGGCTCGCTGGTGGCCCACGCGGTGCAGACCGGATCGGCCGGCGGCTCGGGGGACTCTGAGGACTCTGGAGACTCTGGAGACTCTGGAGACTCTGAAGCCTCAGAGGACACCGGCTCGGGCAGCGTGGAGGCGACCGTCTACACCTTCGCTGATTGGGAGTCCGCCGACGCGCTGCTCTCCGGGGAGCAGGACGGCGTCGCGCTCTGCGACACCTACACGGCGACCCGACCTTCCGGTGAGGAGGACGGGGAGCCTCCGGTCACCGAGGTCACAGTCGAGGAGGTCTCGGTGTCCTCCGCCGCCGACGCGTCGCTGGGGCTGACCCAGGAGCTGAGGGCCGACGGTGCCACCTCCCATCTGGTGGCCGTGATGCTGCGGCATGGCTCCCAGGTGGTGCTCGTAGCCGAAGCCGGGGCCGAGGCGCCGGAGGAGGACGAGGACCTGGTGGAGCAGCTGCAGGAGCAGGCCGCGGCGGTGCTCTCGGATCTGACCGGCGAGGATCTCGCCCTCGAGGACGAAGACGACGATGACGAGGATGCCGACGAGGACGCTGGGTCAGATGAGGACGAGTCTGACGAGGAGTCCGGCGACGCGGACGAATCGAACGGGGACGAAACGGACCAGGACCAAACGGACGAGGACGACTCCTGAGCGCCCGGCTCTGTCGGTGACCCCTAGTAGACTTCCTTCGGCAGCAGACCCATCGATCTGGAATTGAGTTCACCGTGCCCCTGAGACTGTCGGATCTCTTTCTCCGCACCTTGCGTGACAACCCCGCCGACGCCGAGGTCGCCAGCCATCAGTTGCTGGTCCGTGCAGGCTATATCCGTCGTGCGGCACCGGGCGTGTACTCGTGGCTGCCGCTGGGGATCAAGGTGCTGCGCAAGCTGGAGGCCATCGTCCGGGAGGAGATGGACCGGATCGGCGCCCAGGAGATCCACCTGCCGGCGCTGCTGCCGAAGGAGCCCTATGAGGCCTCCGGCCGTTGGGAGGACTATGGGGACAACATCTTCCGCCTCCAGGACCGCAAGGGCGCGGACTACCTGTTGGCGCCCACCCATGAGGAGCTCTTCACCCTCCTGGTGAAGGACTTCTACACCTCGTACAAGGACCTGCCGGTCTCGCTGTACCAGATCCAGACCAAGTACCGGGACGAGGCCCGTCCGCGGGCCGGCCTGCTGCGCGGCCGAGAGTTCATCATGAAGGACTCCTACTCGTTCTGCCTCTCCGAGGAGGATCAGCGGGCGGCCTACGACGCCCACCGTGCCGCCTATCTGCGGATCTTCGAGCGTCTGGGGCTCGAGGTCGTGCCGGTGGACGCGGTCTCCGGGGCGATGGGCGGCTCGGCCTCCGAGGAGTTCCTGTTCCCGTCCTCGGTCGGGGAGGACACCTTCGTGGAGTCCGACGGCGGCTACCGCGCCAATGTGGAGGCAGTCACCACGGTGGTGCCCGCAGCGATCGACCATTCCGACCTGCCCCCGGCCGAGGTGCACCACACTCCGGGCACCAACACCATCGAGACGCTGGTCGCAGCGGCGAACGAGAACCACGCACGCGCAGACCGGGCCTGGACGGCCGCGGACACCTTGAAGAACGTGGTGATCGCCGTCGTGATGCCTGACGGTGAGAGGCGCGTGGCGGTCATCGCAGTGCCTGGAGACCGCGACGTCGACCTCAAGCGTGTGGAGGCGACCGTCGGGGAACACCTGGGCGCGGCCGGCGAGGTCACCGTCGAGGCGGCCACGTCGGAGGACCTGGAGTCTCACCCGCTGCTGGTCCGCGGCTACATCGGCCCCGGCCTGGAGCTGGAACACCCGGTCCTGGGGGCAGAGGGCGCCACCGGCATCCCGTACCTGGTGGACCCCAGGGTGGTCTCGGGCACCAGCTGGATCACCGGAGCGAATCACCGGGATCAGCATGTCTTCGGGCTGGTGGCCGGCCGTGACTTCACCTGGGACGGCGTGATCGAGTCCGTGGTGGTGAAGGAGGGGGACCCCGCCCCGGATGGCTCTGGTCCGCTGCGCACCCGCCGCGGCATCGAGCTGGGTCACATCTTCCATCTCGGGAAGCGCTACGCCGAAGCGTTGGGACTGCAGGTCCTCGACGTCAACGGCAAGCTGGCCACCGTGACCATGGGCTCCTACGGCTTCGGCGTGACCCGGGTGCTGGCCGCGATCGCGGAGGCCAACAACGATGAGCGCGGCCTGGTGTGGCCCGGTTCGATCGCCCCGGCGGACGTGCACGTGGTGGCCACCGGCAAGGACCCGGCGATCGGTGAGGCGGCCGAGACGCTCGTGGCGGCTCTGGAGGTGGAGGGCATCTCTGTGATGTTCGACGACCGCCCCAAGGTGTCCCCGGGCGTGAAGTTCTCGGACGCCGAGCTGCTGGGCGTGCCCACCCTTGTGGTGGTGGGCCGGGGCCTGGCCGACGGGATGATCGAGCTCAAGGACCGCCGCTCGGGTGAGGCTGAGCAGGTCCCCGTCGACGGCGCCGTGACGGCGATCGTCGAGCGCGTCTCCTCGCTGCGCTGACGGCCGCGGTCGTGGAGGTTCTTTTCGACCAGCTTGCCGAAATCTCGCTGCTGACGATCCTGCTGCTGCTGGTCGTGGGCTTCGCGGCCGGGTGGGTGGATGCCGTCGTCGGCGGGGGCGGGCTGCTGCAGCTGCCCGCACTGCTGACGGTTCCGGGGATCACTCCGGTGCAGGCGCTGGCCACCAACAAGCTGGGGTCCATCTTCGGGACCACCACCTCGGCGATCACCTACATCCGGCGTGTGAAGCCCAGCCTGACCACGGCTGCTCCGACGGCTTTCGCGGCCCTCTGCGCCAGCTTCGGCGGGGCGATGGTGGCCGCGTGGCTGCCCGAGGCGGTGATCCTGCCGTTGATCGTGCTGGCGCTGCTGGCGGTGGGTGTCTTCACCGCGGCGAAGCCGAACGTGGGACAGCTGGAGAAGCTGCGCCACGTGGGGCTGGGACACGTGGCTCGCGCGGTGCTGATCGGTCTGTTGGTGGGCTTCTATGATGGTGTGCTGGGGCCGGGGACGGGGACGTTCCTGATCATCGGTCTGGTGATGGTGCTGGGGTACAGCTTCCTCAACGCCTCGGCCCACGCGAAGATCGTCAACGCGGCGACCAACCTGGGGGCGCTGCTGTACTTCGGGCCTGCCGGCCACGCGCTGATCGCGATCGGCCTGCTGCTGGGCGTGGCGAACATGCTGGGCGGCTACACCGGCGCGCGCATGGCGATCGCCAAGGGGTCACGGTTCGTCCGGGTGGTGTTCCTGGTGGTGGTGTTCGCCTTGGTGGCCAACCTGAGCTGGGACCTGCTGACCACCTGGTTCGGCTGACCGCCCGGCCCTGTCCCGCCCTCGCCCTGCTCGTCCCCGCCCGCCTGCTCACCCCTGCCTCCATTCCGGTGTGTCCCCGTCGAGTTCATCTGTCCCCTTGCAATTCCGCGGGGACAAGCGAACAGGACGGGGACGAATCCGCCTAGGCCCGCGGGACGCCGGCATTCACCAGTTTCTGACGCAGCAGCTCCACGGTCTGGGCCTCCGTCCATATGAAGCGAGCGACGCCGAGGCCCAGGGCTCGAAGGCCGTCCTCGCGGACCTTCTCCTCGTACACCACCTCAGAGACATCGCGGTGCCCGAGCACGCCGTTTCGGGTGTACTTCGTCCATCCGTCGAACTCCCCGACGATCCCTGCGCTCCTCCAGAACAGGTCCACCCGAGCAGTCCTGCCGTCGGGCAGGACGAACTCCACCTGTGTCTCAGGCGTCTCGAACCCGAGGTCCTCCACGCGCAGGCGGGTCAGCGACTCTCCGACAGACTCCGCGCCGGAGTCGGAGCGTGCCCACGCGCTGGCCCAGCGTCGGCTGCCTCGCCGGCTGCGGACGAGCGGGGTCCACGGCTCGACGTCCGCCGGGGTCAGCCTGTGCCCTGAGGCCCAGCGTCCGGACCGCACCGAGTCGAGCACGACGACGGCGTCGGTGACCTCCATGCGGGGCAGGGTGTCAGCGAGCACGAGGCCCAGCGGCTCGACGAGGATCTCAAGATCGTGCAGTCTGTGCTCCCCGGCGTCGGGCAGGGGTCGGCGAACCGTGGCGGGGGAGGGAAGCGTCTCGGCGGCCTGCCGCATGGCGCTGGAGGCCAGCACCCTCCGGGTCGGCACGCCCGCCAGATCAGCAGTGTCGGGCCGACGACGGCGTGGGCCCTTCAGCGGCCCGTCAGAGGAGGCCAGAAGGGCGCCCACGGTGTCCGGTCCGGCACGCCCGACGAGCCGGGGTGCGGGCCGGATCCCCGCCTCTTGGCGTCGCCAGGTGCGCAGGTGAACTGCCTCCGGGACGCGGAGCTGGTCCACCCCGTGCACGGCCAGGGCCGTCTCCCGGCAGATGACGGAGCCTGGGGCGGCCAGCCGTGTCGCCGCGGTGGCCAGCAGGTGCCGGTCCCAGGGCGGTGCCTGCAACCATGCCGCCGGGTCGATGTACACGCCACGGCGGAGTCGAAGCAGACGTCCGGCGTCGACGGCTCGGGTGAAGCTCTGGGAGGCCTGTGTGCTGTCCTCGGATGCCCCGGCATGGAGGAGCGGATGGCTGGCGGTTCGACGGGCGGCGCTCATCCTCCGACTATGGCGCACCGGGTCGGAGGCGGGGGGCTCTCGTGCGCATCTGTGGACAACCCCCACCTCTTGTCCCCGTCCTGTTCGTCTGTCCCCGTGCATTTCCACGGGGACAGACGAACAGGACGGGGACAGCTGAAAGGCGTGAGAAACATGACGGGGCGCCGTCGTCAGCGGGCCCCGTCGGAGAGCGGCACTGTGCTCCCTGCACCGATACAATCGAGGCGCACCAGCACCCGACCGCCGGAGGTACGTCCCATGGCATCCCCACGCCGCCCCCGCGAGGACGAGGAGTCCCGCGACCCCCGAGCCTCGGCGCTGGTCTCCGTGATCGAGCCGACCGTCACGGCCCACGGGCTGCACCTGGAGGAGGTCGATCTGGCCAGCGGCCCGACCACCACGCTGCGAGTGGTCGTGGACTACGCCGCAGGCACCGAGCAGGTCGACCTGGACACCGTCGCGGGCCTCTCCGAGGCGCTCTCGGCGGTGCTGGACGGCGCGGACGTGCTCACCGACGTCGCCTCCTATGATCTTGAGGTCTCCACCCCGGGCGCTACCCGTCCGCTGACCGAGCCTCGGCATTTCGCGCGCAACGTCGGCCGGCTGCTGGAGATCGAACGGGAGGAGGGAGCTCCCGTGGTGGCGCGCCTGAAGGAGGTCGCCGACGACGGCGTGGTGGTCGCCGAGCAGCGCCCGGCCCCGAAGAAGGGCATGCCGGTGAAGTACGGGGATCCGGTGGAGATCGCCTTCGATGCGATCCTCGGCGCCCGAGTGCAGGTAGAGTTTTCCCACAAGGAGTGACCACACCGAGCGAAGAGGCCGGCCGAGATCATCGGCCGGAGGATGAGCGACGGAGCGATCGGACCGGGCCTGTGCGGCACGGGCGAACTGGAGGAACAAGTGGATATCGATATGAGTGCCCTGCGCATGCTCGTCAAAGAGCGTGACATTCCCCTCGAGAAGCTGATACCGGCCATCGAGCAGGCTCTCGTGCTGGCATACCACAAGTCCCCGGGAGCGCTGCAGCACGCTCGTGCCGAGATCGATCAGTCCACCGGTCACGTGACCGTCTGGGCCAAGGAGTTCACCGAGGAGGGCGGCGTCCTCGGCGAGTTCGACGACACTCCGAAGAACTTCGGTCGCATCGCCGCGTCCACCGCGCGGCAGGTCATCATGCAGCGCATCCGTGATGCTGAGGATGACCAGGTCCTCGGTGAGTTCAAGGGCCGCGAGGGCGAGCTGATCTCCGGTCTCGTCCAGCAGGGTCGCAACCCGCACATGGTGCAGGTGGACCTGGGCTCCGTGGAGGCTGTCCTGCCCCCGCAGGAGCACGTTCCCGGGGAGGTCTACTCCCATGGTTCGCGACTGCGGGCCTTCGTGGTGGACGTCCACCGCGGGATGAAGGGGCCTTCGATCACGCTCTCCCGCTCGCACCCGGGGCTGGTGAAGAAGCTCTTCGAGCACGAGGTCCCGGAGATCGCCGACGGCACGGTGGAGATCACCGCCATCGCTCGCGAGGCCGGCCACCGCACCAAGATCGCCGTGCGGAGCAGCCAGTCGGGGATCAACGCCAAGGGCGCCTGCATCGGATCGATGGGCTCCCGCGTGCGGGCCGTGATGACCGAGCTCAACGACGAGAAGATCGACATCATCGATCACAGCGATGACCCGGCGGAGTTCATCGCCCATGCGCTGTCGCCCTCGAAGGTCTCCTCGGTGACGGTCGTGGACGAGAACGCCCGCTCGGCGCGGGTGGTCGTTCCGGATTACCAGCTCTCCCTGGCGATCGGCAAGGAGGGGCAGAACGCCCGTCTGGCCGCCAAACTGACCGGTTGGCGCATCGACATCGTCTCCGACGCCGCTCCTGCCGCCGACTGACCACCCGGCCTGTGGGTGAGGGGACTCACTCGCGCGGGAATGATTCTTCCGTGACCACGCCGAGGGGGTAGACTGTCATGGTCCCTGTCCGAACCTGCGTCGGCTGTCGCCGACGGGTTGAGCAGGGAGACGTCGTGAGACTTGCACTGGCGCCCGAGGCCGTGGAGCCCGACGCCGACCGGTCGTCCGGTCGGCGCGAGGTGGCTTCTCAGCCTTGTCGGGTGGTGGTCGACGCCGTGTGCCGGATGCCCGGTCGCGGAGCGTGGATCCACCCGAGGCCGGAGTGCTTCGAGGCGGCGGTGCGGCGGAAGGCCTTCAACCGGGCGTTCCGTCGGCCGGTCAGCATCGAGTCCCTCAGTTTCGAGCACGTCGAGGCCGCCGCTGTGCGGCCCTGGCGCCGAGGCTGAAGACGTCCCAGCACACACCAGATGAAAGCGGGTTGGAAAGAGATGGACACCCGATGAGCACCGACGGATGAGTACCCAGTGAAGACATCCCTGAGTGACTCCGTCATGAATCTCAGAAATTTCAACGGCTCCGTCCGGTGAGACGCTGATATCAGCCCCGCTGATCTCGGCGGGCATCGCGCGGGCCAGAATGAGGAGCAAAGTGGCCAAGGCCCGCGTACATGAGCTCGCCAAAGAGCTCGGCATCACATCCAAGGACGCTCTTGCCAAGCTGCAGGAGATGGGCGAATTCGTGAAGTCGCCGTCCTCCACCGTGGAACCCCCGGTGGCCAAGAAACTGCGTTCGGCGTTCCCCCACGCCAAGAAGGACGCTTCCCAGAAGTCTGCCCCGAAGCCTGGAGGTGGCCCCTCGCCGACTCCCGGCGGGGTGAAGCCCGGCCCGAAGCCGGCGCAGAAGCCTGGTCCGAAGCCTGTCGAGGAGAAGCCTGCCCCGCAGGCGCCTCAGGCTGAGGCTCCCCAGCCCTCTGCCGAGAAGCCTGACCAGGCGGGTTCTTCCGCGCCTGCTCCGAGCGAGTCGGCCGAGAAGCCTGTTGCGGACAAGCCTGCTCCGGAGTCCCCGGTGACTCGCGCCCCCCGCCCCGGCGGTCCGAAGCCCGACGGCGCCAAGACCGGTGAAGGGGCCCCGAAGTCTGGCGGCACTCGTCCGGGTCCGCGTCCGGGCAACAACCCGTTCGCCCCGAAGCAGGGCATGGGCTCCTCGGAGCGCCCGGCCCCGCGACCCGGCGGCTCCGGCGGCCCCCGCCCCGGTCCGCGTCCGGGCCCCCGCCCGGGCAACAACCCGTTCGCCTCCCAGCAGGGCATGCGCACCGAGCGCGGCGGCGGCCCCCGTCCCGCGGGCGGTCGCGGCCGGCAGGGTGCACCGGCCCAGGGCGGTGCTCGTCCCGGCGGTCCGCGTCCGGGCCCGGAGCAGGGCGGCGGCGCTCGTCCGAAGCCTTCGATGATGCCCGGACAGACCACCTCTCCCGGTGGCGGTGGGCGTCCCGGTGGCGCTCCCGGGCGTCCCGGTGCTCCGGCCGGCGGCCCGCCGCGTGGCCGTGGTGGCCGTGGTCGTGGCGGCACTGCCGGCGCCTTCGGGCGCGGTGGTCCGTCCCGGTCGAGGTCGCGCAAGTCCAAGCGCGCCAAGCGTCAGGAGATGGAGCAGCGGCAGACCCGTGAGATCGGCGGTGTGCGCGTCCCCAAGGGTGACGGCACCACGATCCTGCGCCTGCGTCGCGGCTCCTCCCTGGCTGACTTCGCCGAGAAGATCAATGCTGAGCCCGCGGCGCTGGTCACCGTGCTGATGAAGCTCGGTGAGATGGCCACGGCCAACCAGTCCCTGGACGAGGAGACCTTCCAGCTGCTCGGGGAGGAGCTGGGCTACAGGGTCCAGATCGTCTCGCCTGAGGATGAGGACCGTGAGCTGCTCGAGACCTTCGACATCAACCTGGCGGCCGAGGCGGCCGCCGAGGATGCCGATGACCTCGAGGCACGTCCTGCGGTGGTCACCGTCATGGGTCACGTCGACCACGGTAAGACCCGTCTGCTGGACGCCGTCCGCAACTCGAACGTCACCGAGGGTGAGGCCGGAGGCATCACCCAGCACATCGGTGCGTACCAGGTGCACGTCGAGCATGACGGCCGCGAGCGGGGCCTGACCTTCATCGACACCCCCGGCCACGAGGCGTTCACCGCCATGCGTGCCCGTGGTGCGAAGGTCACCGACATCGCCGTGCTGGTGGTCGCCGCCGACGACGGCGTGATGCCGCAGACGGTGGAGGCGCTGAACCACGCCAAGGCGGCCGGTGTGCCGATCGTGGTCGCGGTCAACAAGATGGACAAGGAGGGCGCCGCACCGGAGAAGATCCGTGGGCAGCTCACCGAGTACGAGCTGATCCCCGAGGAGTATGGCGGCGAGACCATGTTCGTCGACATCTCGGCGATCCAGGGTCAGAACATCGACCAGCTGCTCGAGGCGATCCTGCTGACCGCCGATGCGGCGCTGGAGCTGACGGCCAACCCGTCCAAGGAAGCCCGCGGCGTCGCCATCGAGGCCCACCTGGACAAGGGCCGTGGCCCGGTGGCCACCGTGCTGGTGCAGTCCGGCACGCTGAAGGTCGGTGACAACATGGTCGCCGGCACCGCCTTCGGCCGTGTGCGTGCGATGTTCGACGAGAACGGCGACCTGGTCGAAGAGGCCGTCCCGTCCCGTCCTGTCCAGGTGCTGGGTCTGTCCTCGGTGCCGCGCGCCGGTGACAGCTTCCTGGTCACCTCGGATGACCGTACTGCCCGTCAGATCGCTGAGAAGCGTGAGGCCGTCGAGCGCAACGCGATGCTGGCCAAGCGTCGCAAGCGCGTGAGCCTGGAGAACTTCGACCAGGTCGTGGCCGAGGGCAAGATCGACACGCTGAACCTGATCCTCAAGGGCGACGTCTCCGGTGCTGTCGAGGCGCTGGAGGACGCTCTGCTGGGCATCGACGTCGGTGATGACGTGCAGCTGCGCGTGATCCACCGCGGCGTCGGCGCCATCACGCAGAACGACGTCAACCTGGCCACCGTGGATGAGGCCGTGATCGTCGGATTCAACGTGCGTCCGGCCGAGCGGGTCCAGGACCTGGCTGACCGGGAGGGCGTGGACATGCGCTTCTACTCGGTCATCTACGCGGCGATCGATGACATCGAGGCTGCGCTGAAGGGCATGCTCAAGCCGGAGTACGAGGAGGTCCAGCTGGGCAGCGCGGAGGTCCGCGAGGTCTTCCGCTCCTCGAAGTTCGGCAACATCGCCGGTTCGATCGTCCGGTCGGGCACCATCCGCCGCAACGCCAAGGCGCGCCTGGTGCGCGACGGCTCCGTGGTGGTGGACAACCTGGCCATCGAGTCGCTGCGTCGCTACAAGGATGACGCCACTGAGGTCCGCGAGGGCTTCGAGTGCGGTATCGGCCTGGGCTCGTTCAACGACATCAACGACGGCGACGTCATCGAGACCTGGGAGATGCGCGAGATCCCGCGCGTCTGAGTCTCATGTCGCCTGACACCTCCGGGGATCGCACCGTCGTGGTGCGGTCCCCGGAGGTGTCCCTGCCTGGCCTGGGGCTGTCCTAGGCTGGGAACCACGTTTCGACTTTCAAGGAGGCCATCATGGCTGATCCAGCACGCGCCGCACGGCTCGCCCAGCGCATCAAGGTGATCGTTGCCGAGGCGCTGCGTCGCCGGGTCAAGGACGAGCGCGCGGAGCTCATCACTGTCACTGACGCGCGCGTCACCAACGACCTGCAGCACGCCACGGTCTACTACACGGTCATGGGTGACGACGACGCCCGCCGGGGTGCCGAGGAGGTGCTCGCCGCCCACAAGGGAGCCGTGCGCCATGAGATGGGCAAGCAGCTGACCATCCGGCTCACCCCGACCATCGAGTTCGTCGCTGATGAGATCCCGGAGTCTGCCGCGCACCTGGAGGATCTGCTGCGCAAGGCGCGGGAGCAGGATGAGCAGGTTGCCGCCCTGCGCGAGCAGGCGGCTCCGGCCGGGGGCGAGGACCCCTACCGTTCGATGGGCGAGGGGTCGGAGGAGTCCGAGCACGCCGGCTCTGAGGGTGTTGCCTCTGACGGGACCGGCTCCGCTGACGAGCGCTGAGGGGCCGGCATACCTATGGGCAAGCAGCAGCGCGCGGAGGAGATCGCTGTCGGTTCCGGCCTGGTGCTGGTGGACAAGCCGGCCGGGTGGACCAGTCATGACGTCGTCGGGCGGATCCGCCGGCTGGCGGGCACCCGCAAGGTGGGGCATGCAGGCACCCTGGACCCCATGGCCACCGGGGTGCTCGTGGTCGGCATCAACCGCGCGACGCGGCTGCTGACCCACATCGTGGGGGTCTCCAAGACCTATACGGCCACCATCAGGTTGGGGCAGTCGACCACGACGGACGACGCCGAGGGTGAGCTGCGCCAGACCCGCTTCGCCAATGCGGTCACCCCGGAGCGGGTGCAGCATGAGGTGGACGGGCTGACCGGGGAGATCCAGCAGGTGCCGGCCACGGTCTCGGCGATCAAGGTCGACGGACGCCGGGCCTATGACCGTGCCCGCAAGGGCGAGGACGTCCAGCTGGCGGCTCGGCCCGTGACCGTGCATCGCTTCGACGTGCTTCAGTTCCGGCGCGTCGAGGGCGGACGGCTCGTCGACGTCGACGTCGAGGTGGACGTCTCCTCCGGCACCTATGTGCGGGCGCTGGCCCGTGACCTGGGGGAGGCGCTCCAGGTCGGCGGGCACCTGACCGCGCTGCGTCGCACCGCGGTGGGTCCCTATCGGATCGAGAACGCGCTGACTCTGGACCAGCTGGCCGAGGACTTCGGCTATGTGGGCTTGGCCGAGGCCGCGGCGCGGATCTTCGCGCAGCGTGAGCTGAGCGCCGAAGAGGCGGAGAACCTCGGGCATGGACGCCGCATCACCGCCTCCGGCACAGGCGCCGCGGGAGAACCGGATCGGCTCACGGCGGCCTTCGGGCCCGAGGGCGAGCTGATCGCTCTGCTCAAGGACGTGCCGGCGAAGAAGGACGCCTCAGCCTCCGGCGAGGCCGCCCGCGCGGCTGCTGCGGAGCAGGCGGACTTCCAGGCGAAGCCGGAGCTGGTCTTCGCGCCGCAGTGAGCGGCTTCACCTGCCGGATGCTCCGTTGCGAAGCGTTCTACAGGGTGTAGAGGTTTAGAATCGTCCAGGACCGCTCGGCAGGAGGAGACGCATGACCCTGATGTTCATCATCGGCACCGTCGTGTGCGCCGCCTCCACGCTGATCTGCTGGGTGATGACGGCACTGCGCCGCCATCCGGCGGACTCCTCTATCATCAGCCTCGCCGCCGTCGAGCTCTTTCTGGTGGCCTACGGCATCTACGCCGCGGTGCGGCAGCTGGGCTTCGAGGCGACCATCACCGGTGAGGGCTGGGAGTTCTGGGGCTACGTGTTCACGGCGCTGCTGCTGCCCGTGGGCGTGTTCGTCTGGGCGATGATCGACAAGACCCGCTGGTCGAACCTGGTGATGAGCTTCGTGGGCCTGGTGGTATTCGTGATGGTCTATCGCATGGAGGTCATCTGGTGGGGGAGCGCGCTATGACATCTGGAACGGGCCCCTCCACGCCGCGGAATCGCGGGGTGGGCATGCTGATCATCACCGCTTACGGGATCTTCGCGGTCTCGGCCACCGCCCGGGCGCTCTATCAGATCCTCGTGCACTTCGACGACGCTCCGGTGGCATACTCGCTGAGCGCTTTCGCCGCGCTGGTCTACGTCTTCGCGACCCTGGCTCTGGCCCGGACCTCGGCGGCGGCCTGGCGTGCGGCGCTGGTGGCGGTGCTGATCGAGATGGTCGGGGTGTTGACGGTGGGGTCCTGGACCTTCCTGAATCCGACGCTCTTCCCGGAGGCCACCGTGTGGTCGCACTTCGGCCAGGGCTATGGTTTCGTCCCGCTGGTGCTGCCGTTCCTGGGGCTGTACTGGCTGTGGCGTCATCGGCCGTCCCGGAACCTGCCGAGCGGAGTCCCTCGGACGGGAATGGGCACCGACTGATCGGTGCTCCATAATAGGTACCGGCCCTGATGCCGACGCACCACCTGCAGATCCGAGGAGACACGTGCATTATTGGAACGGTCTGGATGAGGTTCCCGCGGACCTCGGTCCGACGGCGGTCACCATCGGCAACTTCGACGGTGTCCACCTGGGGCATCAGGAGGTCCTGAGGCAGCTGGCCGTGGCGGCCGTCGAACATGGCTGTGTCGCCGTCGCGGTGTCCTTCGACCCGCACCCGGCCCTGGTGCACCGGCCCGATTCCAGCCCGGAGATGCTCACCGGGGTGCAGGAGAAGATCAACCGGCTGGCGACCACCGGGATCGACGCGCTGCTCATGATGCGATATTCACTTGATCTGGCCGCGCTGACTCCGGAGGAGTTCGTGCTGCGGTGCTTCGTGGAGGGGCTCAACGCCCGTGTGGTGGTGGTCGGGCATGACGTGCGTTTCGGCCGGGACAACACCGGCTCGTTCGAGACCATGGTCGAACTGGGGCGTCAGCACGGTTTCACGGTGGTCGGAGTGGACGACTTCGGCTCGGACCGGCGCTGCTCCTCCACCTGGGTCCGGGAGGCGCTGGCCGACGGCGACGTCGCCGCGGCCCGCGAGGTGCTGGGGCGTCCCCATGCGGTGCTGGGTGAGGTGGTCCATGGGGCCGCCCGGGGCCGCGAGCTGGGCTTCCCCACCGCGAATCTGAGCCAGCAGGCCGAGGGTATGATCCCGGCTGACGGCGTCTACGCGGGCTGGCTGACCGATGGACGCGGGCGGCGCTGGCCCTCGGCGATCTCCGTGGGTTCGAATCCCACGTTCGACGGGGTGCAGCGCGTGGTCGAGTCCTTCGTGATCGGCCGTCCCAAGGAGAAGGTCGAGGACTTCGACCTCTACGGGCAGCAGGTGCGGGTGGAGTTCATCGAGCGCCTGCGCGGCATGGTGGCCTTCGAGGGCATCCCGGAGCTGATCCGTCAGATGGAGGAGGACGTGGTGCGCGCCAAGCAATCGCTGGGCACCGACGATCCGGAGCACCTGGACGCGTGGCCGATCCCGGCCGTGGAGGGCTGACCTGATGGGCCCGGCTGCTCCTGAGGCAGGCGGGGCGGCAGGAGCGTCGCCGAATCGTCCTCGGCTCAGGCCCGGTGATCAGGTGGTCATCGCCGATCCGGGCCGTCGGCGCGTGCTCGGCGGTGCCTACGCCGAAGAGATGGATCGTCCTGCGGCCCGTGAGTATGATTCCCTGCGCCCGCGGTACCCGGGGACGGCGGTGGAGGAGGTGCTGGGCGCGGCGAACGTCGGCCGGGCACCGCTGCGGATCGCGGATCTGGGCGCAGGCACCGGGATCCTGACCCGTCAGCTGCTGGACGTCGGAGCGGACCGGGTGGGCCAGGTGCATGCGGTGGAGCCCAGCCATGTCATGACCCAGGTGCTGGCGGAGACCCTCGACGACGGTGACCAGACCAGCGGCGGCCAGACGAGCGACGGCGAGGGGGCGGGTGCTGCCGGATCCCGGCTGCAGATCCACCTGACGACGGCGGAGGACACCGGCCTGCCGGAGGACGGCGTCGACGTCGTCGTGGTGGCCCAGGCCTGGCACTGGTTCGAGGTCGCCGCCGTGCAGCGTGAGGCCCATCGGATCCTGGCCGCCGGCGGGGCGATGGCGATCCTCTCCAACCATCTCGACACGGCGGATCCCTGGGTGCATCGGCTGACCAGGATCATGCGGGCCGGGGACGTGCATCGACCCGGCTGGGTCCCGCCGATGAATCCGCGGCTGTTCGCCGAGCCGCGGACCGAGGAGTTCACCTGGTCGCGCCGGCTGACCGCCGACCAGGTGCGCGGGCTGGCCACCACGATGAGCTCATGGCTCAGTGCGGGGGAGAAGGAGCGGGCCCGGCGTCGGGCCAATCTGGACTGGTACCTCCAGGAGCACTCGGGTCTGGCCGGAGGTGACCTCGTGGAGCTGCCGTACCTGACGGTGCTGCACACCGCCGCCCGCCGGTGAGAGTCCTCGTCGGTGGCACATGCCGGTCGCTGCGGCGGATTCGTCCTGCTCCCTGGTGCTGGGGTAAAGTGGATCAGTCGTCGTCCGCGACGATCACGCCATGCTGCAGTCCGCGGTGGCTGGCGCTCGATGACGGTCCGCCGTCGTCGGGACTCTGTTCGCGGTACAAGCATCAAGGAGCAATCCCATGGCTTTGGATCCCGCTGTCAAGCAGGAGATCATCAAGGAGTACGCGACTCACGAGGGCGACACTGGTTCGCCTGAGGTTCAGGTCGCCGTGCTGACTCGCCGGATCAGCGACCTCACGGAGCACCTGAAGTCGCACAAGCAGGACCACCACACCCGTCGTGGCCTGATGATCCTGGTGGGTCGCCGTCGCCGTCTGCTCAAGTACCTGCAGAACACTGACATCGAGCGGTACCGTGCGCTGATCAAGCGCCTCGGCATCCGCCGCTGAGTGTCTCAGGCACCGCCCAAGGCGTGCAGACGCTGATACCAAGCTGATGGAACAGGTGGCTCCACACACGGTCGAATGACCGTGGGAGTCACCTGTTCTGTATGCGAGACTATGAAGGACAGGCACGCCGGTGCGAGCATGGATACCACGTGCTCCGGTCCTCGGTAGTGGCCTCCGGGAGCCGCGCGCAGGCGCAGGCAGCCCGTGGGCTTCGATCGATGGCCGTCATGTGGTCTGATCCAGCTCCTCTCGCCGGCGTCCGTGCCTGGTTATTCGACAACTGAGAGGAGACACCTGTTATGCAGGGTCCCGAGGTTCACTATTCCGAGGCTGTGATCGACAACGGTCGGTTCGGCACTCGTACCATCAACTTTGAGACCGGGCGGCTGGCCAAGCAGGCCGCCGGCTCGACTCTGGTCACCCTCGACGAGGAGACCACCATCCTGTCGGCCACCACGGTCGGCAAGTCCCCCCGCGAAGGCTTCGACTTCTTCCCGCTCACGGTGGACGTCGAGGAGCGCATGTACGCCGCCGGGCGCATCCCCGGCTCGTTCTTCCGCCGCGAGGGCCGCCCGTCGACGGACGCGATCCTGGCCTGCCGGCTGATCGACCGCCCGCTGCGTCCCGCCTTCAAGAAGGGCATCCGCAACGAGGTCCAGGTGGTCGAGACCATCCTGGCCATGAACCCGGATGACCTCTACGACGTCGTGGCCATCAACGCCGCCTCGCTGTCCACCCAGCTCTCCGGTCTGCCGTTCTCCGGCCCCATCGGCGGCGTGCGCGTGGCTCTGGTGCACGACTCCGAGGGCCCCCAGTGGGTGGCCTTCCCGAAGTACTCGCAGCTGGAGAACGCCGTGTTCAACATGGTCGTGGCCGGCCGCGTCGTCGGCGATGACATCGCCGTGATGATGGTCGAGGCCGAGGCGACTGACGGCTCCTGGAAGCTCATCAAGGACCAGGGCCGCACCGCTCCGACCGAGGACGTCGTCGCCGAGGGCCTGGAGGCTGCCAAGCCGTTCATCAAGGTCCTCTGCGAGGCGCAGGCCGACCTCGTCGCCCGTGCCGGCAAGGAGCCTGTGGAGGTGCCGACCTTCGTGGACTACGAGGACGACGTCTTCGAGGCCGTGAAGGCCGCCGGCGAGGAGAAGCTCACCGGCATCTACCAGATCGCGGACAAGCAGGACCGCGACGCCGCCGACGCCGAGCTGAAGGCTGAGCTCGTCGAGCAGCTCGCCGGCGAGGGCCAGAAGTTCGAGGGCCGCGGCTCTGAGGTGGGCAAGGCGCTGAGCGCGGTCACCAAGCAGGTCATCCGCCAGCGCATCCTGCGCGACCAGTTCCGCATCGACGGCCGCGGGCTGACGGACATCCGTCAGCTGACCGCCGAGGTCGAGGTGCTGCCGCGGGTGCACGGCTCGGCGATCTTCGAGCGCGGCGAGACCCAGATCATGGGTGTCACCACGCTGAACATGCTGAAGATGGAGCAGTCCATCGACAGCCTGTCGCCGGAGACCAAGAAGCGGTACATGCACAACTACAACTTCCCGCCGTACTCCACCGGTGAGACCGGTCGTGTGGGAAGCCCGAAGCGCCGCGAGATCGGCCACGGTGCTCTCGCCGAGCGCGCCGTGATGCCGGTGCTGCCCTCGCGTGAGGAGTTCCCCTACGCGATCCGTCAGGTCTCTGAGGCACTGGGCTCCAACGGCTCCACCTCGATGGGCTCCGTCTGCGCCTCGACGCTGTCGCTGCTCAACGCCGGTGTGCCGCTGAAGGCTCCGGTGGCCGGCATCGCCATGGGTCTGGTCTCCGATGAGGTCGACGGTGAGACCCGCTACGCGGCGCTGACCGACATCCTGGGCGTCGAGGACGCCTTCGGTGACATGGACTTCAAGGTGGCAGGCACCGAGGAGTTCATCACCGCCATCCAGCTGGACACCAAGCTCGACGGCATCCCCGCCTCCGTGCTGGGTGCCGCGCTGAAGCAGGCACGTGAGGCTCGGCTGCACATCCTGAGCGTCATCAACGCCGCGATCGACACTCCGGATGAGATGTCGGAGTTCGCGCCGCGCATCATCTCGGTGATGGTCCCGGTGGACAAGATCGGTGAGGTCATCGGCCCGAAGGGCAAGATGATCAACCAGATCCAGGAGGACACCGGCACCGACATCTCCATCGAGGATGACGGCACCGTGCTGATCGGCGCCACCAACGGTGAAGCCGCAGAGGCCGCGCGCAGCGCGATCAACGCGATCGCCAACCCGCAGGTCCCCGAGGTGGGGGAGCGGTACCTGGGCACGGTCGTGAAGATCACCACCTTCGGTGCGTTCATCTCGCTGACCCCGGGCAAGGATGGTCTGCTGCACATCTCCGAGCTGCGCAAGCTCAACGACGGCAAGCGCGTCGACGACGTCGAGGACGTCGTGGGTGTGGGCCAGAAGCTGCAGGTCGAGATCACCAAGATCGATGACCGCGGCAAGCTGTCGCTGTCTCCGGTGACCGAGGACGACGGCTCCGGCGAGGAGAAGCAGTCCGTCAACCAGGTGCTGGTCGACTCCGAGTGACTCTGCTGAGCTGACACCAGCTCTGAGCTGACGAAGGCCGGTGGCCGTTCCCTGCGGGGAGCGGCCACCGGCCTTCGTCGTGTGGGGCCGCATCCTCTGCCTCGAGCGCCCAGCAGGTGCGTAGGGTCCTCGGCGGATGGATCTGCCGGATATGTGATGCTGGACATGTGACGCCGGACGACGAGGTTAGCCGCCCCCAGGGGCGGAATTCTTCGCGTACCTGTTCGAAGCGCGCACCTCGACGCCGTCTGCGCCGCTGATGGCATCGTCTCCGAGGTCTCATCGGCCTGCCCCGACCACGGCCCTCTGTCGAAAGGACCGCTCCGTGCAGAAGATCTTCAAACAGCCGGACGATGTCGTGGACGACGTTCTGGACGGCATCTGCCACGCCCACGCGGAGCGTCTGCGACCTGTCGACGCCCCGGGACCGAGCGCGGCGGTGGTCCACTTCCTGCGTGAGCTGGCGGCCCGGGAACAGGAGACGGCATGACGCTTCTGGTCGTGGGATCGATCAATGAGGACCTGACGATTCGGCTGCCCGAGTTCCCCCAGCCAGGGGAGACCCTGGGCGCGTCCTCTGTGACGAGGACGATCGGCGGCAAGAGTGCGAATCAGGCAGTGGCAGCTGCTCTGGTCGGCGCGCAGTGTCGTCTGGTGGCCCGCGTGGGTTCCGACGACGCCGGGGCGGAGGCTCTGCGGGTGCTCCGCGAAGCAGGTGTGGACACCGATGGTGTCCTCGTGGGACAAGGGCCGACGGGTTCTGCGTTCATCAGTGTGCGTGACGACGGGGAGAACACCATCGTCGTTGTCCCCGGGGCGAATGCGCAGCTGCACGTGGAGCACATCCCTGAGGACGTGTTCGACGGGGCCGACTGGCTGCTGTTGAGCTTGGAAGTGCCGCTGGCGACGGTCGGCGGGCTCGCGGCCCGCGCGCGTGCCGCCGGGGTCCGGGTGGCTCTGAACGCGTCTCCGTTGCCGAGCCAGGTCCTGGATCTGACCGATGTGGACATGGTCGTGGTGAACGACGGAGAGGCGTCGAGACTGCTCGGGGACCAGGCGTCGGCCGAGAGTGCGCGTGCAGACCAGCTCGGTGTCGAGACGCTGGTGGTCACCCACGGCGGGGACGGAGCAACGATCCACGGTCGGGAGGGGGACGTTGTCTCGGTGCCGGGGGTGCCGGTGCGTGCGGTCGACACCACGGGCTGCGGTGACGCCTTCGCCGGAGCTCTGGTGGGACGCCTCACCCGTGGTGACACGGTGTCCCAGGCAGGGGCGACGGCGGCACGTTTCGCAGCCGAGGCGGCGACCCGCCCAGGTGCCCAGGCGTCGTATCCTCGGGACTTCGCCGTATGAATCCGCGGCGTGCGCGAAGGGCTTGCCCGCGGGCGAAGAGCGCTGGAAGATGGGGACCGTTCCACCGAGTGGACCCGTCGGCTGATCTGCACTGATCGCCGGCGTCCCAACCTTCGAGAGGACATCGATGCGCTCCCCGATCCTGGACTACCTCGACACGCTGATCTCCGAGACGGATCACATCTCCTCGGGGGAGCCGGCGGACTACATCCCTGAGCTGGCCGCCGCCGACCCTGACAAGGTCGCCGTCGCCCTGTGCACCGTCAACGGTACGGTCTACGCCAGCGGGGACGCGGACCATCAGTTCAGCATCCAGTCGATGTCGAAGCCTTTCGCCTACGCGTTGGCGATCGAGGATCAGGGGCTGGAGAGGGTCCGTGATCTCATCGGGGTGGAGCCCAGCGGGGAGGCCTTCAACGAGCTGTCGCTGGATCCTGAGACGGGAAAGCCCCGGAACCCGATGATCAATGCCGGCGCCATCGCCACCCATGCGCTCATCGCCTCTGAGGGGCAGTCCAGGGTGGAGCGGGTTCTGAAGTTCTTCGGCAGCCTGTCGGGCCGGACGATCGAGATCGATGAAGCGGTGGCGTCCTCCGAGCTCGCCACGGGGGACCGCAACCTGGGACTGGCGTATCTGCTGCACTCCTCAGGGCAGCTCGCCGGAGATCCGCAGGAGTCGGTGACCGGATACATCCGCCAGTGCGCGGCCTCGGTGACGGTCTCGGACCTGGCGCTGATGGCGGCGACCCTGGCCAACGGGGGCGTGCAGCCGCGGACCGGGGAGAGGCTGCTGTGCCGGGAGAGCACCCGCCACCTGCTCAGCGTGATGGCGTCCTGCGGGATGTACGACGCCGCCGGCGACTGGCTCACCGGCGTGGGCATCCCCGCCAAGAGCGGCGTGGCCGGAGGCATCATCGGTGTCCTCCCGGGCCAGGTGGGGGTCGCGGTCTTCTCTCCGCGGTTGGACGGGCACGGCAACAGCGTCCGTGGTGTGGAGATGATGCAGCGCCTGTCCGAAGATCTGGGCCTTCACCTCATGGAGGCGAGCCGTCCAGCCAGGTCGGCGCTGCGCGAGACCCGCATCGTCTCCCTGGAGGGGCGCCCGGCGACGATCTACGTGCTTCAGGGAGACCTGGTGCTCAGCAGCATCGAGGCGCTGGTCCATGAGCTCATCCAGTCCCCGCCGACCACCGATGTGGTGGTCTTCGACATGGCACGGGTGGATGAGGTGCTGCCCGTGGCACGACGCACCTCCTCCGAGATGGCGGCGAAGCTTCTGGATGAGGGGCATCGGATCGTCATCGTCGACCCCGAGTCCATGGTCGAGGACTTCACGGACAGCCGTGGACGAGGGATCGAGCGGTGGAGCCCCGAGAGGCTCGAATCCGCTCTCGCCTGAGATGATCCGCCAGGGCGGGTCCCCGAGGGGCCTCTCCCACCGGATCCCGGGTCCTAGACGAAGGCGGACATTCCGGTGAGCTCTCGGCCGGCGATGAGCATGTTGATGCTGTGGGTGCCCTCGTAGGTGTAGAGCGCCTCGATGTCCGCGGCGACCTTCGCGATCTCGTGGGTGCTCAGGATGCCGTTGCCGCCCAGAATCTCTCGGGCGGCTGCTGCGGATTCTCGGGCCAGCCTGGTCAGCGTGGCCTTGGCCAGCGAGGCCCGCAGCATGGTGAGGGCACCTTCTTCCTGGAGCCGGCTCAGTTCGCCCATGAGGGCAGTGGAGACCGCGAGATTCCCGGCCACCTGGGCCAGGGCAGCCTGGATGAGCTGGAATGACGCCAGGGGAGTGCCGAACTGCTCCCGCTGACGTGCGTAGCCGCTGGCGATGTCGAACAGCGCCTGCTGGGCTCCCACGGCCTGCCAGCCCACCCATGCCCGGGAGGACATCAGGAGATGGTTGGTCACGGAGAAGGAGGTGGCCCCGGGCAGTATGGCGTCCTCGGGCACGGTCACATCGAGCTCGACGTCGGCGTTCTGCATGATGCGCAGGCCCGTCTTGCCGTGGATCGTGCTCGCCCGGTATCCGGGGGTGCCGGTCGGCACCAGGAATCCCTTGATCTGGCCGTCGGCCGTGTCTCGGGCCCAGACCAGGGCGATGTCGGCCATGGTGCCGGCGCCGATCCACCTCTTGGATCCGCGGATCCGCCATTCTCCGTCCGAGAGGGTCGCCGAGGTGGCCAGCCCGCCGGCGATGTCGGAGCCGTGCTCCGGCTCGGTGAGGCAGAATGCGCCGATGGTCTCCAGGGTGCGCAGCCGGGGCAGCCAGCGCTGTCTCTGATCCTCGGAGCCGAGCTGCTGGATGGTGCCGATGATCAGTTCGTTGTGGATGCCCAGCAGCGCGGACAGCGAGACATCGGCTCGGGCGATGGCCGCGTGGGCCAGGCCTTGGAAGAGTGGGGAGGATCCGTCGACGAGCGTCTCGCCGAGTCCCAGTGCAGCCAGCCCGGGGAGCAGGTGGTCCGGGAACTCCTCCGCGTTCCAGGGCTCGATGACGGCAGGGCGCACCGTCTGCTGCAGATGCTGAGTCAGGCCTGCGAGGCGCGCCTGTTCGGCGTCGTCGAGGTGGCGAGACAGCTGCATCAGGTCCAGGTGCTCCTCGCTGGGGACACTCTTGTGGGGCCGTTCCTGGATCACAGGGGTGGTCTGTGTCGTCATCGTCGTCTCCGTCTCCTGGGGTCTGAGCCCTCGTGGGGCTGGTCGCGCGTGCCATGGGTGGTGGCTTTACCGACTATAGGACTTCCAAGTATATTCTAGAGTGACTGCGATCACACATCGACACGAAGGGCATCGAGCTGCCCCAGGCCATCTCGGGTAGGATTCGGCGCGTCCAGCTGCGTCATGTCGACGAGGAGCGCGCAGGCCGGGCGGTCAGGACCAGGGGCCCGCCCGGAGTTTTGAGAGGAAGAGCCGGGTCTCACGCGGCGGTGACCGGCCGTCGTCCCTGCCGCAGAAGGGCTCGCCGTCCCCACTCCCGAAGGAGACCTGTATGCACGACCCCCTCGCCAAGGACCCCATCGCTGAGGTCAGGAGGAACTGGGAGCGGCACGGGTGGGAGTCAGCGGCAGCTCCTGCGGCGGCCGTGACGGCGATCATGCGCACCCAGCAGATCCTGCTGGGCCGCGCCCAGGAGATCCTCAAGCCATTCAAGCTGACGTTCGCCCGGTACGAGGTGCTCTCCCTGCTCAGCTTCTCGCGGGAGAACCGCATGCCGATGAACAAGGCGAGCAAGCTGCTCCAGGTCCACCCGACATCGATCACCAACGCGGTGGACCGGCTGGAGTCCGCGGGGTTGGTGCAGCGCCAGCCTCATGAGTCGGACCGGCGGGCGATGCTTCTGGTGCTGACGCCCGAGGGCACGCAGGTGGCGGAGCGCGCCACGAAGGCGCTCAACGAGCAGTTGTTCGAGTCCACCGGCTTCGAAGAGGCAGAGATCGAGGACCTCAACGCGATCCTCGCCCGGTTCCGCCGGCGCGCGGGGGACTTCGCCGACTGACCGCCGGCGTCTCAGGTCTCGGGGCGCAAGTGCCTCAGGCCTCGGGTGAGGAGGAGTTCTCGCGGATGGTGTTGATGATCGCGGAGAAGTCCTGCCGGGCGCCGTCACCTGCGGCGAACTCGGAGTAGATGGCGGCGGCCAGCCGGCCCAACTGCGCGTCCACCGACTGCTCGTCCAGCGCGTTGGTGGCCAGCGTGAGGTCCTTGGCCATCAGGGCGCCGGCGAATCCAGGCTGGTAGTCGCGGGTCGCCGGGGAGGTCGGCACCGGTCCGGGGACGGGGCAGTTGGTGGTCAGCGCCCAGCACTGTCCGGAGGCCTTGGAGACGACGTCGAAGAGCGCCTGATGGGTCAGCCCCAGCTTCTCCCCGAGCACGAAGGCCTCGCCCACCGCGATCTGGGTGACGCCGAGGATCATGTTGTTGCAGATCTTGGCGGCCTGGCCCAGGCCGTTGCCGCCGCAATGGACGGCGCGGGCTCCCATGATGTCCAGCAGCGGGCGCACAGCGGCGACGACGTCGTCCTCGCCGCCCACCATGAAGGCCAGCGTCCCGGCCTCCGCGCCGACCACGCCGCCGGAGACCGGCGCATCGACGGCGCGGAAGCCGGCCTGCTGGGCCAGTTTTGCGGCCTGTTGGGCCTCGGAGATGTTGATCGTCGAGCAGTCCAGGAAGATGGTGTCGGGGCGGGCGGCCGCCAGCAGCCCGGGCGTCTCCTGGTACGCCGAGATCACGTGCCGCCCGGAGGGCAGCATGGTCAGGACCACCTCGGCCTGAGCGACGGCTTCCAGCGGGTCGGTGACCACCTGCACCCCGTGGTGGCGGGCGGTCTCCATGGCTTCCGGGACCACGTCGAAGCCCAGCACCGGAACGCCGGCGCTGACCAGGTTCGCGGCCATCGGCCCACCCATGTTGCCCAGTCCGATGAAGGCGACGGTCGGGTGCGACGTCGTCTGTGGAGCGTCGGTGCTCATGAGTGTGCCTCCAGGGGTGCAGGGCCGGATATAGGGTCTGATGCGGGGCGGAGCGCGGGGGTGGACGGTGGGTCAGGAGGAGAGGTCGCGTCGCCCACGGGTCAGCTTCCCTCGGGCATGATGAAGCTGGCGCCCTCTTTGATGCCGGAGGGCCAGCGAGTGCTCACGGTCTTCGTCTTGGTGTAGAAGGTCAGCCCGTCGGTGCCGTGCTGGTTGAGGTCGCCGAATCCGGAGGCCTTCCAGCCGCCGAAGGTGTAGTAGGCGATGGGCACCGGGATAGGCACGTTGACCCCGACCATCCCGACGTCCACCCGGGAGCTGAAGTCGCGGGCGGTGTCGCCGTCGCGGGTGAAGATCGCCACCCCGTTGCCGAATTCGTGCTCACTGGGCAGGCGCAGGGCCTCGTTGTAGTCGGCGGCGCGCACGATGGTCAGCACCGGGCCGAAGATCTCTTCCCGGTAGATGCGCATCACGGGGGTGACCCGGTCGAAGAGCGTGGCGCCGACCCAGTAGCCGTTCGGGTAGCCCTCGACGGTGGCGCCGCGGCCGTCGACGACGAGTTCGGCGCCTTCGTCCACGCCCACCCCGATGTAGTCCTCGATGCGCGCCTTGGCGTCGGCGCCCACCACGGGGCCGAAGTCGCTGGTGGGGTCCAAGGAGGGGCCCACGGTGAGCTTGCTGATGCGCTCCACCAACTTCTCCCGGAGGGCCTCGGCGGTGGCCTCACCGACCGGGACAGCGACGGAGATCGCCATGCACCGTTCGCCGGCCGAGCCGAAGCCGGCGCCGATCAGGGCATCCGCGGCCTGGTCGAGGTCGGCGTCGGGCATGATCACCATGTGGTTCTTCGCACCGCCGAAGCACTGGGCGCGCGTGCCGTGGGCGGCGGCGGACGCGTAGATGGACTGCGCGATCGGAGTGGACCCCACGAAACCCACGGCTTTGACCCGGGGATCCTCGATGAGCGCGTCCACCGACTCCTTGTCTCCGTTGACGACGTTCAGGGTGCCCGGGGGCATGCCTGCCTCCAGGGCCAGCTCGGCCAGGCGCAGCGGCACGGAGGGGTCACGCTCGGAGGGCTTGAGGATGAAGGTGTTGCCGGCCGCCAGGGCGATCCCGGCCTTCCACAGCGGGATCATCGCCGGGAAGTTGAAGGGAGTGATCCCGGCGGCCACCCCCAGCGGTTGGCGCAGGCTGTGCACGTCCATCCCCGTGGCGACGTCGTGGGAGAACTCGCCTTTGAGCAGGTGCGGGGCTCCGGCGCCGAACTCCACGACCTCCACGCCGCGCTGGATGTCGCCCTTGGCGTCGTCGAAGGTCTTGCCGTGCTCGTTCGAGAGCGTCTCGGCGAGCTCGTCGCGGTGGGTCTGGATCAGGTCGACCCATTTGAGCAGGATGCGGCCGCGCCGCTGGGGGTTCATGCCTGACCACTGCGGGAACGCGCGCTGGGCGGAGTCGACGGCCCGGCTGACCTCATCGCGGGAGGCCAGCGGCACATGGGAGGAGACCTCGCCGCGCACCGGGTTGAAGACCTCGCGGTGACGGCCGGAGGTCCCGCGCACATGCTCTCCGTGGATGAAGTGGGACAGTTCGGGCATGGGGATGCTCCTTCGTGCGCTGAGTGTGAGGTGCCTCTCACTCGTCACCCTAGGCTCACGTCATTGGACGTGCAACTATCAGGGTGACCGTGCGGCCTCAGAGGTGCGACGGCGCGCGTGTGGTCCGGTAGCGGTGCGCACCGTATGCAGGTCCAAGATCCCGACGGCCGGCCGTCTCCCCGCGGTTGGAGTCAGGCCTTTCTCGACCGCAGATGTGTGAGTTCTGTCGCGAAGAGGGGGAGGTCCATGGTGTCATGGAGCGCTTGCGCGTACCCCTCCAAAGTCATCGATGGATTCTGCATCTGAGCGACGATGTCGAAGGTGATCTGGAGGACGTCATCAGGGTGCAGGTCCAGCTGGTCCAACAAGAAGTCGTCGGGTGTGCGGACGTCGATCTCGTAGGGCCCGACTGACGTGACGGGAAAGTCCTTGGTGTTCGACGTGACGATGAGTTCAGCGTTCGCTCGAATGGCTGCTGCGAGGACATGTCTGTCCTTCTCCTCGTTCGTCATGGCCGGGATCAGATTCGCGTAGTCCTCGACCATGGCATCGGGAAAGTGCTCCCGCATGGCTGAGACACGTCGCCGTGCTGCTTCGGGGCTCAGCCTGAGCTGAGTGACGAGGTTCTTCTCCACTTCTTCGAGGATGTCCTGGGACCAGAGGAGGCGAAAGTGCCGCGCATCGGCCATCCGCATCATCAGATCCGTCGTGGGCATGGGGATCAGTACACAGGCGTCGACGAGTACGGGGAGCGTCACCTCGTCACCTCGTGGAGGTCGATGTCGTCGGCGTGAAGTAGGTGCCGTCGGCGGCTGCCTCTGCGGTCAACGCGTCAAGGGCCTGGCGTCGCTCCTGACGTGCTCTGTTCTCGTAGTCGATGAGGTCTTCCAGCTTCACGCGGCGATGCCGGCCAACCTTGGTGAACGGGATGTCGCCGTGTTCGAGCAGCTTCACGAGTGTCGGGCGCGAGATGCCGAGGTGATCGGCCGCCTGCTGGGTGGTCAACTGGGCATCGGTCGGCACGATGGAGACTCCACGTCCTGCAGACAGCGCGTCCACGATGAGGGTCAGCATGTCGTACACCTCGGCAGGAATTTCCTGCCGTTCGCCGGTCGGGGATACGAGGCACGGTGCTTGCTGTCCGGCCGTTGACGGGGCGCGTTTGACGAACTGGGCAAGTTTCTGGATGTCGTCTTCGACAGCGGGATTCGGCGCTACGGTGGCTCGTTCGAGGGCTGGAGTCGTCATACTCCCATTCTATCCCGTATTCGAAATATTCGAAACACATGGGATGGCGATCGTTCTCAGCGCCATTGCACCGCGGCCGGCACAGCATCGAGTGGCCATGAATCACGGTATCTGGGGTCCCGCACCGGCGTGTCCCAGGGCAAGTACAGGGATTCGTGGCCACTCGATGCTGGTTACGGGGCGACGCCGCGCGGCTGGTCCGCCCACGGCGCCCGGGCGTCGCGGAGCCTGCCGGCACCGGTGCGCACCGCGTGCAGCGCCAGGATCCCAACGACGGCGGAGGGGTTGTGGATCCGTCCGGAGAGCACCGCATCCACCGCCTCGGCCAGGGGCACCCAGGTGGGCACGATCTCTGACTCCTCCGCCTCCCGGGCGTGCAGCTCGGCCTCCGGGACTGCGCTGAATCCCTGAGCCAGGTAGATGCGGATGGCCTCATCGGAGGCGCCGGGGCTGGTGTAGTAGTCCACCAAGGTGTGCCAGCTCTCGGCCCGCAGGTCTGCTTCCTCGAGCAGCTCCCGCTGGGCGGTCTCGAGCATGGGTTCACCCTCGACGTCGAGCAGCCCGGCGGGGACCTCCCACAGGTGCATGCGCACCGGGTGGCGGTACTGGCCGATCAACAGCACGCGGTCCTGCTCGTCCACCGGCAGCACGGCCACCGCCCCAAGATGCTTGAAGTAGGCCCGGCGCAGGGTCTGCTGCTCGGCTCCGAAGCGGAACGAGTCCTCGACCAGGGTGAACAGGCGGGCGTCATGGTGGATGACGGAGGTGTCGACCGGCTTGTGGGCGGGGGAGTCGTGGAGCGCCATGGGGTCAGCCTAACCCTGGGCCGGAGGAGGCTGGTGATGTCTGCTTGTATGTTGTGCACAGCAGACACGAGAGGCGGAGCAGATGGCACAGCGGCAGCGCGGCGCAGCGGGGACGGGCTTCTGGATCGTGGCTCTGCTGCTGTTCAGCGCAGGATGGGCCGCCAATCACTTCGCGTCGATGCTTCCGGTGCTGCGGGTGGAGGGCCCGTTGTCCGCGGTGGCGGTGAACGCCGCCTTCGGCATCTACGCAGTCGGCCTGCTGCCCGGGCTGCTGGGCGGCGGCGGTCTGGCAGACCGGATCGGACCCCGTCCTGTCGTCCTGGCAGGGGGCCTCACCGCGGCTCTGGGCAATCTGGTGATGATGTGCGGGTACACGGAGCCGTTCATCCTCACCGGCCGGCTCATCGTCGGCGTCGGGGTAGGCCTGGCCGTAAGCGCCGGCACCGCCTGGGCCGCGAATGTCCGCGGCATGAACGGCGCGGCGCTCGCCGGGCTGATCCTGACCTCAGGCTTTGCCGCCGGCCCGGTGATCACCGGGGCGCTCGCCGTCGTGTTCTCCGGCACGGCGCGGCTGACGGTCCCGTACGCGACGACGGCGGCGCTCTCACTCCTCGCGGTGGCCGCGGCGCTGCTCGCCGGGAAGGGGGCCGCCGCGCCCACACGGGGCGCTGAGGCCGGGGAACAGGCGAGGTCAGCCCCTGGGCCGCAGCGGAGTGCGTTCAGGGCACTCTCTGCGGCGCTGCCGATGGCTCTGTGGGTGTTCTCCTGCGCCACCGTGGCGTTCGTCGTCCTGCCTGCGCGCCTGCCGGTCTCCGAGGAGCTGCGCATGCTGCTGCCCGGGGCCGCGGCCGCCCTGGCGTTCAGCGCGGGGCTGGGACTGCAGGTGCTCGCCCGGCGAGGACGGTGGGGACCGGTGACCGGGGTGGCCGGGGCCCTGCTGGCCGGGATCGGGTTCACCTTGGTCGGGGTGGGCGGTCAGGCGCCGCCGGTGTGGCTGTTCATCGTGGCGATCCTCATCCTGGGTGCGGCCTATGGCCTGTGCCTGCGTGAGGGCCTGGTCGATGTGGATCGGCTGGCGCCGCCGGCGTCGCGGGGCCTGGTCATCGGTGTCTACTACACCTTCACCTATCTGGGCTTCGGACTGCCGGTGCTGCTGGAGGCCCTCGACCCTGCGCTGGGCCCCTCGCTGCCGCTGTTCGTGCTGGCGGGAGCTGCCGTCGTCGTCGCGATCCTGCGCACGGTGCATATGCGGTTCACGGATCACCTCACCCGGTAGGCGGGACTTCGGCGGGAGCGGTGTCACTCTTCGTCGTGGGGACGGCTGAGGTCGTGAAGCGCCGGGCCCTCGAGCCGTGTGCCGTCGGGGGCGAAGCGGGAGGCGTGCAGCGGGCAGTCCCAGGTGTGCTCGGCGTCGTTCCAGCGCAGGATCCCGCCCATATGCGGGCAGATGGCGGAGACCGCGCAGGTGGTGCCCTCCACGGTGGAGACGCCCAGCGGCCGGCCGTGACGCTGCCCCACCACGCCCTGGCGCTCCGCGGGGGCGTCATGGGGCAGGGAGGTCAGCTCGGCCGAGGCCCAGCCGGTGGCCATGTGCATGCCCGTGGAGAGATTGTCCTTGAAGCCGGTGGCGACGTCGGCGGCACTGGTGACGCGCTCGCTCAACGCCTCCGCCCAGCTGGGGGAGTGTCCGTGGATCTGGGAGGTGATGGCCAGCGCGGCGGCGACCCCGTTGGTCATGCCCCATTTGTTGAACCCGGTGGCGAAGAAGACCGTGCCCTCGCTGTGGGGGAGCGTACCGAGGAGTGGGAGCTGGTGGATGCTGCGGTAATCCTGGGCGGACCACGCGTGGGTGCGCTCGGCACCCGGGAAGTGCTCCCGGGCCCAGGTCTCGAGATCTGCGACGGCGCCGGAGTGGGACGTCGCCCGGCCGACGGAGTGGTCATTGCCACCGATGAGCAGCAGCTCGCTCCCGTCGGCTGCCGGCACACTGCGCAGGGTGCGATCCGGGGAGTCGACGCTGAGGTACATCCCCTGCACAGGGGAGGACCCCTCGGGCAGCCGGAAGGTCAGCGCGTAGGAGCGATGGGCGGAGAGCGTGGCGAAGTGCCCGCCTCGGTCCAGCACGGGCACCCCGGTGGCCAGCACCAGGTGGTCGGCCTCGACGTCGCCGGCGCTGGTCTGCACCGTCAGCGACCGGTGGTGGTCGGCTCCGGTGACCCGGACGCCTTCGATCAGCTCACCATCCCGATCGATGAGCTCATTCGCCAGGGTCTGCAGCACCGGCATCGGGTGGAACTGGGCCTGATCGGGCATTCGGATCGCCCCGGCCACCTCGAACGGCAGCTCGGTGGCATCGGCCCACTGGGCATCCAGACCGGCGGTCTGGCAGGCCTCCAGCTCCCGACGGAGGGTGGCGACGCCGTCCTCGGTGGTGGCGTAGGTGAACGCGTCCCGCCGCTGGTAGGAGACCTTGTGCTCGTCCAGGTGGCGCAGCAGCCAGGCCTGACCCTCCCGATTGGCCTCCACATACGCGCGCAGGATGTCATCCGCCTGGTGCTCCCGGATGCCCGAGAGCACGCTGCCCTGCAGCAGGGAGAGCTTGGCGGTGGTGTTCCCGGTGGCCACCGCGCCCACCGAGCGGGCCTCCAACACGGCCACGCGCTTGCCGGCCCGGGCCAGCAGCACCGCAGTGGTCAGCCCAGTCAGGCCCGCCCCGGCGACGACGACGTCATAGCGGTCCCGGGAGATGAACCCGGTGTTGGTCGGTGTGATGGTGGGGGAGGTGTCGAGCCAATAGGAACGCATGGAATCCTCCGCGCAGCCGGGTGCGATGGTCTGGTGCCCATCCTGGTGTCGGCACCACATCGGCGTCCAGAGCTGAGGCGCGGCAGCTCCTCGAACGCCCTCAGGAACGTTGGCCCCGGGCTTGAGGACTGAAGGAGGACTGATAGCGTGAGCAACGTGGAAGACGCGTTGTCAGAACTGCGAAATTTCGTCCAAGAACGTGAATGGGCACAGTTCCATTCGCCGGAGAACCTGGCCAAGAGCATCGCCATCGAGTCAGGCGAACTGTTGGAGTGTTTCCAATGGTCCGGGGAAACTGGCGACGCGGAGCGTGTCCAAAGCGAACTGGCCGACGTCCTGACCTACTGCCTCCTGCTCGCCGACAGGCTGGGTGCGAACCCCGAGGAACTTGTTCTGCAGAAGTTGCAGCACACGCGGACGAAGTATCCCGTGGACAAGGCGAGAGGCCGGAGCACGAAGTATGACCGGCTTTAGCATCGAGACGATCAGCCTGAACAGTCCGCCGCCGGCGGAGCCCGAGTCCCGACTGCACAATTGGCCCGTCGTTTACACACTCGATGACGGCCACGAGATATACGTCGGGGAGACCCTCAGTGCGATCAAGCGTCTCCGCCAGCATCGCGACAGTGAGACGAAGAATCACCTCCACGCCGTGCGCGTGGTGCTGCATGAGCGCTTCAACAAGTCCGCCGCTCTGGACCTGGAGAGTTTTCTGATCCGATTGTTCGCGGGAGACGGCAAGTACCGGCTGCTGAACCGAAACCACGGAATCGTCGATGCCGACTACCATGATCGCGCAGTCCGTCGAGGCGATTTCGAGGAGATCTTCTCGACGCTGCGGGACCAGGGCCTCTTCGAGCGGTCGATACCTGAGATCGAGCAGTCCGACCTGTTCAAGCTGTCCCCGTTCAAAACGCTCACACCCGAGCAGGCGCTCGCCGTTGAGGATGTCCTGAGGAGCCTGGGTGCTACCTGGGACGCGGGGCCAGGGGTACCGAGGTCGATCGTTGTGGAAGGTGACCCCGGGACCGGGAAGACGATCGTCGCGGTCTACCTCATGAAGCTGCTTCAAGACTTGGCGACTGTGACGGACGAGGAGATGGCCGAGGACATCGATCCCGATGGCCGATTCGCCGAGTTCTTCACCCCGAGCTTCCGGGCCAATGTGAGCACGGGCGATGTAGGACTGGTCGTCCCACAACAGTCGTTGCGAGAATCGATCCGTCGAGTCTTCGGACAGACGAAGCAGCTGTCCCCGGACATGGTGGTCGACCCGTTCGCAGTCGGTGCCGGTGACAAGCACTATTCAGTCTTGATCGTGGATGAGGTCCACCGCCTCAACCATCGGGCCAACCAGCCGTCGGCTCGTCAGAACACCAGATTCCGGGAGATCAACGAGCGCCTCTTCGGAGCAGATGCCCCTGACCTCACTCAGCTGGACTGGATCATCGCGAAGAGCGACACACAGGTTCTTCTCGTCGATCCAGAACAGAGCGTGCGTCCAGCCGATCTGCCGCGGTCCGTCCTCGACGAAGTGATCTCTCGATCAGGGGCGGTAGGGCACCACCACACGCTGGCCTCGCAGCTGCGCCTGCGGGCTGGAGACGGTTACATCCCCCACGTGCGAGCGCTTCTCCAGGGGCGAGCAACGGCTCCTGCGGAGGTCGGCGAGTACGAATTCCTCATGTTCTCGGACGTCAGTGCCATGCACCGCCGAATCAAGGAGCTGGATGCAGTCCATGGCCTGGCCCGGCTTGCTGCTGGATTCGCATGGCCATGGGCGAGCAAAGAGGACAAGTCTGCCTACGACATCCACCTCGATGGCTGTTCGCTGCGTTGGAACTCAAAGGACACAGACTGGGTGAATGCGCCGAAGTCGTTGCACGAGGTCGGATCCATCCACACACTCCAGGGCTACGACCTCAACTACGCCGGAGTGATCATCGGACCGGATCTGCGCTATGACGAGGAGAGTGGCGAAGTGAAGTTCGACAGATCGAACTACTTCGACAAGCGTGGGAAGCAGAACAATCCGAGCCGGGGAATCGTCTATAGCGATGAGGACATCCGGGAGTACGTCCTCAACATCTATCGGGTCCTCATGACGCGCGGAATCCGAGGGACCTTCGTCTACGTGTGTGATCCCGCTCTGCGGCGATACTTCAGCCGGTTCATTCCGGATGCAGAAGGCATCCCGGCTCCCGCAGATCTCACGTGTAACGAAGCGGTTGGAACTGAATATCACGCTCTCCATAATGACTCGCACCAACGGCGGAACTGAACGTGTCGAGTGTCAGGTAGTGCCAGGTAGGGCGACTCCTGCAAGTTGTCGTAGCCACAAGACGATGCCTGCGATGATGACTTCAGAGATGTAGTCCGCCGCGCGTCTGCGTACCTGGTGGCTAGTCCGCGGAAATGTCTGAGGCAGCCGAACCACCTCTCAATGACATTCCGGCCCCTAAAGGACTCCGGACTGAACGCTGATGGCCTGCCAGCGGATGCCCGCTTGGCTTTTCGGCCGATATGCTGATCAACACGTTCAGGGCTAATGAAGCGGATCCTGTGGGCTCCTAACGCCGACCGGGTCGGGGGATGCGAGTCTGCCTTGTCCATGATGACCTCATCGGGATTCATCCGTGGCCGCCCCGGGCCATCGCGCCTATACGGACCTGCTCGAGTAGCGGGATCAGTTGCGGTTACCCCTGCCTGGCCGGTAGTGAAGATGATGCTGTTCGGCAGTCCACGCGAGCCGGCGGCCGGGTGATTGTGGAAGTCAGTCCTTCTCGAGAGCGACCTGTGTATTCTCCTGCCAGGGGGGGGGGTGCTTCTGACGGGCTGCCCGTTATCGCGGTCCCAGCACCATGCAATTGAACTTACACTGCGGAGGCTCCGACACTGATGACCCATTCGATGCCGCTGACGGCGTCCTCATCGACCATGACGTGCTCGAGGGTCTTCTTCCCAGTTCCACCGCTCGCCCAGATCCGTCGCAGTAGGGGCGAGTTCCCGGCTCGTTGCGTCCGGGCGGGTTTCGCTACGGTGCGCCGTTGTGGAGCTTCCAAAGGATGCGATTGATGACTGGGTGGTGTTCCCGCCATCTGCGGCACCCGCCATTGATAGGCAGCAGTTCGATACGTTCCCGGGCTTTATTAGGGATCTCTCAACGACAACATATGCACCGCGACCAACAAGTTGCTGCGCGAGCTAACAGTGCTCAGGTCGAGGTCCGTCAGGACGGTCTCAAGGAACACGGCCTGAACCTTCAGCAGTTTCGCCCCGGACCCAGAGCTCAGTGGGGCATTCGATCTGGAAGCACTCGCACCAACTTCCGGAGCACGCTGGCTCGCGTTGAGCCCTTTGGGCTCCGCAGCTCTGGGCGACGGGTCGTCTTGGCGGCCTCTGCATTGTTCGAGGCGTCGGCTGGTGGCCACCAGATCCAGCTGGCCCGCCATCGTGAGGCCACCGATGCAAAGGGTAGTGAACGTAGGGTTGGAGGGGACGAAGTCTTCCAGATGGGTGTGGTAGGAACTTTCCTCTTCCGGACACCTCGACGTCCAAGTGTCCACCTCCACCCTGTAAGATTTTCATCCTCATCCGCGATGAACCATGGGACTCGCCACCGGGAGAACGGGTGATTGGCGGACTCAACAACGACTTCTCAGGAGCAACAGCGATCTGACAACGGTAGAGTACGAGCAGTTCCACTGGGCTACCTGGGACAGCAGATCTCGCCTCATAGGACAGCTGCACGTAACCTGTGGCGTTTCAATATACCGACGTACGTACTACTCTCAGAGTATGGCCGACATGCTCCCTCGATTCAGTGTCCTCAACTTCGGGCATCTAGATGCTCGCGAAGAAGCTCAGCTACAGCCGGAGCTTCTCACGGAAGGCTATTTCGATTACCAAAACGCCGCGTACGGGCTATCCACAGGGAATACGTGGGGGATCTTGGGGCCGAAAGGTTCCGGGAAATCTGCGGTCCTTGAGAACCTTAGGCTGACATGGCAGGATCGTCATGACAGATTTTTCGAGTACTGGGATCTCTCGAATTTCCCGATTGCCGATGTTGCAGAAATAACTCAAGATATCTCTAAAGGGCCCGCAAGAGCGCGTACCTCCTGGGAGTTTCTTCTTTGGCTCAGAGTGGTTGAGTCTCTGAACAATGATGTAGGCGCCAGCTTGAGTCATGAGTTTGTTGCGCTATTTAAGCGCCTCAAAAGAGCGGGATTCATTGGATCTGACTGGTCGGTTAGCGTAAATAGGTGGACAGGTGGTGGTCTCGGCGCAGACCTAAAGTTGCTGCAGGGAAGCCTGAGATTTAACCGAGAGTCGGTAACTACTCTTGAGGTTTCCAGTGATTTGCGCGAATCCGTTATAAAATCCAAGACAGATTCGAGACACCTAATTGCTGTAGATGGGCTCGATTCGTTCTTCTTCGAAGTCAGTGATCAGTGGACGTCTCTTGCGGGTCTCCTGTCGGCCATGTCGACGGTTAATCACGCGTTGCGCGGTGCGGGGTTGCCGATTACAGTTGCAGTTGCGGGTAGATCGGATATCATCGACATGGTTCCAGATCCTGAAACCAATAAGCTCAAAGAGCATTTTATCTATCTAGACTGGCACTTAAACGGGATTGGTGCGAAGAACCATCTCTGGAAACTTGTCAGCACAAAGGCTGCTGTTATGCATCCCCAGGTAAGAGATATTACTAAACAGTACCTGGGGCGCAAAATCGTGGCTGGTGAGCTTGGCCCATATCATGATATATCTCAGATAATTCTCGACAATACGAGACTCCTTCCTCGGGATATTGTTGCCTTGCTGTCTCATCTCCAGAAGGTTCACACCAGCGAACATCCGGTTCACCCTGAAAAGGTTAAAAGAGCGCTTGAGAGATATTGCGAAGAGTATTTTATTGGAGAGATATTTAATAATCTCGCAGGGATCTTGCCGAGCAACAGGGCTCGGGAGCTCTCGAGCTTCCAGGATGCGCTGCGCGCTTCACCAAGCCGTCTTTTCACAATGGATTACATGACTACTGAGCTCAGAGGCGAATTGGAGCCTTCTGAAATCAAAAAGCTTCTTAAGCAGCTATTCGAAGTTGGTGGAATTGGAGTCAAGTCCGGAGAGCATACAGATTTCACTTTCCGTAGAACTTCTGGTGGGGCCTTCACTACTCGCGGAAAATTCATGCTTCACGATGCGCTTACCCGTGCTTGGAATAAGCCTTGGCGAGACAAGTCGTAGACGACATTGCTGAGTATCTAGACAGCGACGACGCCCGACTTCGGCGGGAGTTGTCATTCATGGTGGACCGCAGGAAAAGGACCGCTCACGGCATGAGCGCGGGGGTGCATCGACGAAAAGCGATTGACCTTGCGGAAGTAGCGTTGGAGCTCGGCGCATGGATCGAAACCCTTTTCGACCCGCGCCAGTGATGCGTCATCTTAGGCTCCGCATTCACCGCAGGTGTCACGTGCGATGCCTGACTCCTTACGCCTCGTGCCTAGATCAGTGCGCATCAGACGTGAACCGTCCTCAGAAGGGTTCAAGACAATTTGCGGACCGCAGAAGCTGGGAGGAGAAAGATGAAAACTCCGGGCCAGGCAACTAGCCTCGAACAGCGGATCCGTGCCCTCACCACTGCGCAGCCCTTCGCAGTCCACTGGGAGATCCGGGACCTGTCTTCCAAGAACTCCGTCACCATCGGCAACGGCGCCGACGTCCAGGTCGCGTCCTTTAGCACCCGGAAGGTCAGCGTGCTGCTGGTCTGCCTCACCCTGGTCCAGCATGGAAAGCTGTCCCTGGACCAGCGGCTGCCCATCACCGCGGAGATGGCCGAGGGTGTGCAGGCCGGCATCATGAAGGACCTCGCCGCCGGCGTCGAGCTCAGCCTCGAGGACCACCTGCGGCAGATGATGATCACCTCGGACAACATCTGCACTCAGCTCGTCTTCGACGCCATCGGCGCAGCCGCCGAGGCGACCAGCCTGCACCAGGACGATCGCGCCGCCGCGGCTCTGCAGCAGGTCAACGACTACTGCGCCTGGATTGGCATGCGCGCCACCCTGCACCGGGAGATCTTCCCGCGCAGCGGCGACCTGACCTGGCATCACAGCATCGAGGCGACGACCGTCACCACCGCCGCCGACCAGGCCCACCTGCTTGCACAGCTCGGCCGCGGCACGCAGGGCACCGAGGCCGCCGAACTTCTGCATCTCACCCCTGAGCTGTGCCGATTCGCCGTCGAACTCATGCGTGGCCTCTACACGCCCCTGCTCGGCGCGGAGACCATTGCGCTGCGCTTCGGGGAGAAGAATGGCCGCGGCCTGCGCAGCCTCTCCCAGGTCGGGCTCGCCACCACCGACGACGGTGCCCCGGTCGCCGCCGTCGCGGTCTTCGCCGAGAGCATCCCCACCCAGTTGCCCGACGGGACCCCTGGCCGTATTGCCGCCTACGAGCTCTTCGGCCAGATCGGGCAGACGATCGAAGCGTGGCACCTGGGGGAGCGACAGCCTGAACCCCGCCAACTCCTGCGTCTGAACCCCCATCAGGATCTCGGCGCCACCGACGCTCAACTGGAGGCGGTCATGTCCCACCAGGGCGTGCTGGCGGCCAGCGGGGGAGTCACCGACAGCGACACCACCTACGCCGAAATCGGTCGGGACGTCGTGAGCAACCGGGAGTTCCACCCGCTCGCCGGCTCCGGGAAGTTCCTCGCCGCGCTCGCCCTCGCTCAACGTGAGGCCGCGGATCCCGGCTTGCTGGAGGCGTCGGTGACCCTGACCGCCGAGCACCGGCGCCGCGCCGCCGTCGGGCCGCTGCATATCTCGCCCGGTTCCGGCCAGAACGCTGGTACGGGCCAGGGCGCGGGCCAAGCCGCGGACGAGCTGACGCTGAGCCTGCACGACGCACTCGGGCTCATCATCCGCACCTCTGACGCCGCGACCTCCTTGGCCGTGCGGGACGCCCTGGAGGCCAGGGGAGTGGACCTTCTCGCCGAGACCCGTGGGTTCCTTGAAAGGTTCAACCCTCCGGGCCAGACCCTGATTCACACCCAGATCACCGGGTTCGAAGACTGGGGGGCCGCCCGTGGCGACCTGCTGACTGGAGAGACCTCACCCCACGAGCTGCGGCAGCTTCTCATGCTCGTCACCGGTTATGGCGGGCTCCTCGGTGAAGAACTGCCCGACCGCGGAGAACCCCTCGTGGCTCCGTCTGCCGCGAGCCGCATGCTGGGCTGGATGTCCCCGGTCTTCGAACCTGCAGGGCTCGCCTGGGCGTTGCCCGGCTACGGGCCGAAGAAGGTGCCCCAGTGGACGGTCTCCGGGCTGGAGACCCGGGGCCCGAGGACCCCGGCTGCGGACGGAGCCTCCGACGCCCACGACGACGCTGACGCCGAGACCCACCCTGAGGGCTGGACGTCCGTGCTCATCACCCGCCGTCCCGGCGTGGAGCCCACGCAGGGAGGGGTGCTGTGGATGGCCGCCTACGTGCCTGCCGGCCCCACCGAAGCCGCTCCCGAGGCGCCGACGCGCACCGGACGCGACGCGGCTCGGATCTTCGGTGAGCTCGGGCTGACCCTGCACCGGCGCGGACTTAGTCGGGCAAAGCTCCGCGGGAGTGTGGCCCCGATGTACATCAGCGACAGCTGATCGTCAGCGGCTGAGCAGCTCCTTAGTCTCGGTCCCGGGTACTGCGACTGAGACCTGAGTACCCCACGGGTCGGTGGTCACCACGCGGTGGCCGTCGTCGTCGAAGTTCAGCCCCCGCATCCGGTAGCGTGCCACCAGGGCGTCCAGGTCTTCTCGGCCGGGCACGGTGATCGCCAGATCCCCCAGCCCCAACCGGGAGGCGCGCGGCCCAGCCCCGCCGCTGTTCCAGGTGTTCATCGCCACGTGGTGGTGATACCCGCCGGCCGAGGCGAACAGCGCCCCCGGCAGGCTGGCGGTCGGGTCGAAGCCCACCGCGCCCACGTAGAACTCCCGGGCACGGGCGACGTCGCCCACCTGCAGGTGCACATGCCCCACCTTCCCGGCCCGGGCCGATCCGGCGTCGAGCACCTCCTGGTCCAGGTGGCGGCGCAGATACGCTCGCGGATCCAGCGGGCGGGTGCCCATGCGGATCTGCGTGCCGTGGACCTCCCAGGTGTCCCGCGGCCGATCCCGGTAGAGCTCGATGCCGTTGCCCTCCGGGTCGGTGAAGTAGAAGGCCTCGCTGACCAGATGATCACTGGAGCCCACGAACCGGGACTGCGGATGCTGGGCCGCCCGGTGCACCGTGGCCGCCAGGGAGGCCTCGTCCTCGAACAGGAACGCCGTGTGGAAAAGGCCCGCCTCGCGCGGATCCACGCTCGGCAGATCCGGGGTGTGGATCAGCCGCACCATCGGGGTGGCGCCGCGGCCCAGCACCCGGTGGACCTCCCGGCCCCGGGTGCGCTCCTGCAGCGGCTCCATGGCCAGGGCGGTCTCGTAGTAGGCGGACATCGCCTCCAGGTCACCCACCCGCAGGGTGACCGCATCCATTCCGGTGGCGGGGTTCAGGATGCGGCCGTCAGCGGCGGGGGAGTGCTGGGTGTCCATGGGCGATCGTCCTTGCGTCGTCGGGCCCCGGGGATCAGGAGACCAGTTGGTTGTTGCTACAAGTGAGAACGTGGAGATGCGGCGAATTGTTCCCCGGTGCGTCGGCGTGGGTGCTGTTGACCTGATCGCGATCCTGTAAGCCCTGGTCCATGTTCTAGTCGTGGAGAACTCACGGACAAAGACTGGGAACGCATCGAACCTCTGCCTCCCGCCAATCGCCGAGGCTACCGGTGGCGAGATCTGCCCGAGTGCTACGAGTCCTGGAAGACCGCTTATGAACGGCTACGGGTCTGACCCTCACCATCGCCAGCACCGTGTTGTGGCTGCGATGACTCACAGGAGACGCCCTAGACGGCGGAGACCATCCTGAACTGTTGGATAGCTCAGTCAACGTCTCGTATCGCGTGACGGATACTCGCGTCGAGGACTTTCTTAGTTCGCCCTTGCTTCCACGGCTTGAAGGTCCACAGAAGAATCTGTGAAACCGTCAGGAAGGCGCAAGAACCCACGACAACGCCCCACGCGACAGAATCCAGGATTGCCCCAGAAGTGAGTCCGGTGATGGCCGGGACAAGAGCGTATGCTCCGGTGACCCATATCGAGGAAGGCGTGAGTTGTTGTTGCCGGACAGCCTCTACACGGTAGGTCATCAGGTTCACTGTCTCTGAAATCAGGATCGTCATAGTCCCAGTCCAAGCCATCGTCCCGATGTCAGGAGGGTCAAGGAGTAGGAAGTTGCCGGTGGCCGCACTGCTGAGGAAAAGAACAGCGAACCAGATCGGGGCGAGAAACGCATGACCGAAGACCGCAGCCCCGAACGATGGGAGATATTCAGATGCTCGGAATAGACGCAACATGTGTCGTTAGACCATGCAAGCGTCGATAACGGAATTGACTCCGAGGACCTTAACGGTGAGCTCGGGATCAACTGTGGTGAGGTCGCCGAGTTCTTGACTCAGCCGCGCCTTGCGGTCTGGAAGATCCTCTGGCGGAGCTTCCCGGAGATCTTCAGGAAGGTCCTCCAGGGCGCTCAGGATCTCCTCGATCTGCGCCTCAAGCTGCGCTTCGGTCTCGGCGGAGGTGAGAGCGGCCGCCCCGTTAGAGGAGCCTCGCGCTGACGCAGAGGTTGCTCGAGAAGGCGTAGCTCCGACGAAGTGACTACCGGCGAGAAGACCTAATGTTCCACTTCCTGCTGTCGTCAGAAATGCTCGTCCTTGCATCGGAGGAAACCTCTCAGGCGGGGAGCTCGACTATTCGACCCTAAGGGCACTGCTGGACGGTAGTAAAGCCCGCAAGAGGGCTCTTCGGACGTCAGGAGCTCATCGCAGATGAGGGGGTAGCAAGGGGCTGAATCCTCCGGTATCCAGCAGGGCCCGGAGGATGCGGTTGGCCAGGTGTCGGAATGCCAGAGCGGTTCCACGCAGATGTTCCCATCGGCCGTTGATCACCTCGGGCTGCCGCTGCGGCACCGCGCGGCTCAGGGGGTCGATTGCCTCGATGAACACTGCTTGCCCGTGCTTTCCGGGGCGACGACATTCTGGGCATCCGTAGTCGCGGACACGTACCCGGAGCATGGTGGTCTCCCGTCCACCGAGCCGTTCCCCTCGCCGTAGCGCGGTCGTCCTCGCGTCGTCGAGGGAGCCCTCGGGCGACCTGCGCGGAGCTGATTTCCCGGACGGACTCGACGATCCGCCGTCGTGCCCTCCGCCCTTCCGGAGTCGGCAGCAGGGGGTAGACATGCAGATGCCCGGGCTGCTCATGGAACTCCACATCCACTCCAGACTCGCGGGCGTTGCGCACGAAGAGCCTGGTGTCCGGGTTCAAGATGTCTCGAGTGCCGCTGAAGATCATCACGCCGCTGATGCCTTGGAAGCCTCCCAGGATCGGGTTGAGGATGGGATCCTCTCCATGCTCACCGATCCACATCTCCGCCACCTCGAGCTGGCCCTTCTTCACCAGCCATGGGTCCGAGGGCTGGACGGCGTCGATCTCAGGATTGGTGAATCGCAGATCGAGCGCGGGCGAGACCAGCACGGTCAGAGCGGTCGGCACGCGGCGTTCCGCCAGTAGGAGGCTTGCCGACATCGCGATGCTGCCCCCGGCGGAATCGCCCATGAGCACCATCTGCTGTTCATGCTGCTCACAGAGCTCCGCGATGCGCGGCACCACCGTCTCCGCCGTGCCGCCCTCATGGGCGAGGGGATACACCGGCATGATTACCGAGACCGATGCCTCGTGGGCGAGTTGCTGCACCCACCGCCAATGGGCTCCCGCAGCCTCATGTATCCAGCCCCCTCCATGGAGGTAGACCACAGTGCCGTGCGCTTCAGCATGGGCAGGGGAGATGGTGTAGATGCGCCACCCTCTGTCCCAGGTGGCTGTGACCGTGACGTCCCGGCGCAGTCGCTTCGGCGGGTTGACCGGTCGAGGCCGCAGCTTCAGCTTGTCAAGATGCCGACGCACGTGTGCACGAGTGCGGTAGTTCCGGTTGGCTCGCCGCAGCCGCATGGCTGCAGGCAGGAGCCTGGCGGTCAGGCTCATATCCTGCTTCGACTCACCCATGCCCTACCCCAGCCCTCCGGCGGACATCGCCACCAGCGCCTGCACGCAGTCCTCCTCGGACCACTCCTGGTGGGTGGTGTGCTGCTCGATGCTCAACGTCACCGCCGCCGACAGCAGGGAGGTCGCCATGATCTCCAGCCGGGCCGGGGACGACGGCGTCTCGGCGTGCCCTTCAGCCACTCGGGCCGCGTCGAGCCGGGCCAGCCGGTCGGTCAGCAGACCTACGATGGCCTCCTTCTCGGCGCGCAGCTGCTGGGACTCGTCATCCCGGCGTCGAGCCAACGCATAGGCCACCAGTCCGGTGAAGGACGGGTACTCGCGCAGGAACGCGAAGGCCGCACGGATCTGCGCGGTGAGGCTGGCCCGGACGGAGGCGAGGTCGCCGACGTCGTCGAGGTCATCCATGATGCGCTGCAGCTCCTCCGCCCCATGCACCAGCATCTGCCGGACCAGGTTCTCCTTGGAACCGAACTGGTAGTACACCGAGCCCTTGGCCACACCGGCGATCGCCGCCAGCTCCTCCACGGAATGCTCTTGCACGCTGCGGTGATCATCCAGGGCCATCATCGCCTGCAGCAGACGCACCCGGGCTGAACCCCGCCGTGGACCTCCTCGTGAGCTCGCTCGTGAACCCGCGGCTGCCTGCGGCCCGCTGTCAGTCTCGCTCACCGCGCTCATGCGGCCTCCTCAATCGCCGGCTGGAGCCGCTTCAGGCTCCACATCTTCTTCTTCCGGATTGCCAGCACCAGCAGCGTCAGCCCCACCCCGGTGGTCGCCAGCAGCGCGGCCAGCGTAGTGGACAGCGTAGCCAGGTCCGCACCGTAGATGACATGCCTCAGGCCATCGACCACGTAGCTCATCGGCAGCACCGGGTGCAGAGCCTGCAGCGGCTCCGGCAGCGTCTCCGGCGGGAACGTACCGCCCGAGGCCACCAACTGCAGCACCAGCAGCAGGATCATCAGCATCTTGCCCGGATTGCCCAGCAGCGCCACCACCCCCAGCACCAGGGCGGAGAACGCCATGGACGCGGCGAACAGCACCGCCAGAGCCAGCCACGGATGCGCCGGAGACAGGCCCAGTCCGGCGACGACGGCCCCGTAGAGCAGCAGGCTCTGCGTCAGCGAGAGCAGCAGGAACGGCACCCAGGAGCCCAGCGCTATCGACGCCGACGGGGCGTTGGAAGCCAGCGCCCGGGTGGAGGTCGGCCGCAGTACCTGCAGCATCACCAGCGCACCGATCCACAGCGACAGGGCCAGGAAGAACGGCGCCATCCCGGCCCCATAGTTGCCGGCCTCGGTCTGCGCCGTCTGGTTGACCTTCAGCGGGTTGCCGATGACCTCGCTGATCTCCTCACGCTCATCATCATCAGGGTTCGGCACCTCCTCGGCCCCGTCATCCAGTCCGTCGGTCAGCTCCTCGGCGCCGTCGGCCAGTTCCACCGAGCCGTCCGAGGCCTCGAGGAGACCATCCCGCAGGGCCACCGCGCCGTCGTTGAGCGCGGTCGCGCCGTCGTTGAGCTCCCCGGCGCCGATGGCCAGCTGCCCCACCCCGTCATGGGCGGTGTCAGCACCATCGGAGAGGTCCGAGGCCCCGGAGCTCAGCTGCAAGGCACCATCGCGGGCGGTGCTCAACCCGCCCGAAAGGTCAGGGGTGGAGTCCGCCAGCTCCGCGGCACCATCGGCCAACGTCGAGCTGCCGGCTAGCAGCTCATCGGCCCCATCAGCGACCTCACGCGCACCGGTGGCCAGCTGATCGATGTCCTCCTGGGCCTCACCCAGCTCCGTGCGCGCCGTCTGGGCGCGGGTGATCAGCTCAGAGTCTTCCGCCACCGAATCCAGCGCGCCGCGCGCCTCCTCCACCTGCTCCTCCTCGATCACCCCGGCGTCAAGGAGGTCCTGCACCGCCTGGTCCGCACGCCCCTCGGCCGAAGCCTCGAACTCCGAGATGATGTCGCTGGCCTCATGGGAGGCGTTCGAGAGCGCTTCATTGCCGTCGGCCACCTGCCCGGCGCCCTCGCTGAGGGTGCTGATCCCGGTGTTCAGCTCCGAGGCGCCGGCGGAGAGCTGCCCGGCAGCGGTGTCCACCGCGTCGGCGCCCTCCTGCAGCTCAGACATCCCGCTGGAGAGCGAGGAGGCGCCGGTGGAGAGCTCATCGGCCCCGTCAGAGAGCTGCTCGGTGCCCTCGGAGAGCTCACCCAGGCCGGTCACCAGCTCATCGACGCCGTCGTCGAGATCCCCGGCCCCGTCCACCAGCTCCACGGAACCCGAGTGCAGCTCACCGATGCCGTCGCTGAGCTCGCCGGCGCCGTCGTGGAGCTGCCCGGCGCCATCGGCGGCGTCGATCAGCTGCCGGTGGATCTGCCCGAAACCGGTCAGCATCGCATCTGCGGTCTCCTGGCCGACCTCGCTGGAGACCGACTCATGGACCTCTGAGGCCAGCACGCTGACGATGTTGCTCAGCAGATAGTTGTTCGCCTCATTGGTGGTGATGTCCAGGATCGCCTGATCGGCAGACTCGAAGCTCGATGGCGAGGCCAGCGCCTCCGAGAAGTCCTCCGGGATGATCAGCGCGAACTGGTGCTTGCCCGAGGCCACGCCCGCCTCCGCGGCCTCCCGGGAGTCGACGGTCTCCCAGCCGAAGGAGGCGTCGTCGATGAGCTCCTCGGCGACGTCGTCACCGACGGTGCGGTGCTCGCCGTCGAAGTCCGCCCCCTCGTCAAGGTTCACCAGGGCCGCGTCGACGTGCTCCAGATTGTCGTAGGGATCCCAGTTCGCATACAGGTAGATGCCCGCATAGAGCACCGGCACCAGCGCCAGCCCGAAGATCGTGATCAGCGGAGTGAAGCTGCTGGTCATCCGCGCGAACTCTGAGCGCACGAGTCGCAGGAACGTCATTCTTTGCCCTCCAGAAGGTCATCCAGGTCGCCCTTCTGCGCCGCAGCGGCTGCGTCCTCAGCGGGCACGTCCTCAGCGGAAGCGTCGGCCAGGGGAGCCTCGTCAGCGGGCGTGTCCTCAGCGAGCTGCTCCAGGGCGTGGTCTTCGACCAGCTCATCCTCTGGACCGCCCTCGTCGACGCCTTCGACTCCCGCGGTGGACTCCTCATCGGCACTCGGCGGCTCATCGTGGTGGCCGGCGAACGCGCAGGTGATGTCCTCCCGAACCGGAGGCGTCTCCAGCAGGGCCAGCAGGGACCGGCCGGAGTCGAAATCACAACGGTCGCTCAGGAAGTCGGCCAGCTCATCGATGTCGACGTCGTGGCGGTCCGGAGAGTCGACCACGGCGAAGCGGACGGCCGGGTCGGAGAAGGCCAGCTCGATGAGCAGGCCGAGCCGACGCAGCGGCTCCAGCGTGTCGATCCGGTCCCCGGCGATGTCCTCCGCCTCATGCTCCGCCAGCCAGGCGCGGACCCCGATCCGCCGGGCCTCGCGGCCCACCCGACTGCGCAGCGGCCGCAGCGCCAGCGACTCGGAGACCACGTTCTTCACGGTCATATGGTGCTCCGGGGCGGTGATGCCGGGGGAGTCCACCAGAGCAGTCCGGTGCCGGAGTGCGCGCAGATCCTCGACGTCGTCGAGGAGCACCGTGCCCTGGTCCGGCACCATCCGTCCGGAGCTGATCAGCGCCAAGGAGGTCCGCGCCAGAGAGGTGGAGGCCTGCAAACCGGAGAGGGCGCCGTCGGCCGCGGAGAAGCTGGTGGGGTCGAGGATCCGACCGCGATGACCGTCGAAGGCCACATCCTGAAGTCTCAGCATGCGACCATCGTACGCTTGAACTGACTGGTCAGTCTAAAAATGTGAGGAGTGCATCATCTCGCGCCCTCCGCCTCCTTCGTCCCCGTCGTCTTCGTTCGTCCCCGTGGAATTCCTCGGGGACGAACGAAGAGCACGGGGACAGAAGCCTGCCCCAAGCCCACCCCGTCGCCGTGACTCCGTTCATAGCCAACAGCCGCGCACAGTCCTAGACTCAGCTCGAGGCGGCCCCCGCCGAGGATCCGGCGGTCACAGGCCGCCCTCTGCCACGGAAGGGGAACATCCGATGCCCACAGTCGCACGCACCATGGTCGACACCCTGCACGCCAGCGGGGTGCAGAGGGTCTACGGGATTCCGGGAGACTCGCTCAACGGCTTCACCGACGCCCTGCGCGCCGCCGGCACCATCGAGTGGGTGCAGGTCCGCCACGAGGAGACCGCCGCCTTCGCCGCCAGTGCCGAGTCCCAGGTCACCGGTGAGCTGGCCGTCTGCGCGGGCAGCTGCGGACCCGGCAACCTGCACTTGATCAACGGGCTCTACGACGCCCAGCGCTCGCGGACCCCGGTGCTGGCCATCGCCGCGCACATCCCCAGCGAGGAGATCGGCTCCGGCTACTTCCAGGAGACCCACCCGCAGGAGCTCTTCCGCGAGTGCAGCGTCTACGTGGAGCACGTCACCCACGCCGAGCAGATGCCCCGACTCATGCGCATCGCCATGCGCGAGGCGCTCGAGAAGCGCGGCGTGGCGGTGCTGGTGATCCCCGGGGACGTCGCCCTGAAGGAGATCACGGCGGCGCCGGAGACGATCCGGGCCACCAGCTCCGTGGTCACCCCGGCCGAGGACGCCCTGGCCTCCGCCGCCGAGGCGCTCAACGGCTGTGACCGGGTCACCATCCTCGCCGGCGCCGGTGCGGCCGGCGCCCATGACGAGCTGCTGCAGATCGCCGAGCGGCTCCAGGCCCCCATCGTCCACGCGCTGCGCGGCAAGGAGCACGTCGAGTACGACAACCCCTATGACGTCGGCATGACCGGCCTGCTCGGTTTCTCCTCCGGGTATCACGCCATGGAGGCCGCCGAGACGCTGCTGGTCCTCGGCGCCGACCTGCCCTACCAGCAGTTCTACCCGCAGGGCGCCACCGTGGTGCAGGTCGACATCCGCGGCGCACAGATCGGCCGCCGCACCCGGGTCGACGTCGGACTGGTCGGGGGAGTGAAAGAGACCGTCGCTGCGCTGCTGCCCCGGCTGGACGCCCACGCCAGCTCCAAGCACCTCGACGGCGCCACCAAGCACTACCGTCGCACTCGCAAGGACCTCGACTCGCTGGCCACACCTTCGAAGCGGACCATCCACCCGCAGTACCTGGCCCGGCTGATCGACGAGGCCGCCGCCGACGACGCCGTCTTCATCCCCGACGTCGGCTCCCCGGTGGTCTGGGCCTCCCGGTACCTGACCATGAACGGCCGACGCCGGCTCATCGGGTCCTTCTCCCACGGCTCCATGGCCAACGCGCTGACCCAGTCCATCGGTGCGGCCTCCGCGGACCCGCGCCGGCAGGTGGTCGCCCTGGCCGGCGACGGCGGACTGACCATGATGCTCGGGGAGCTGCTCACGCTGACCCAGGCGCAGCTGCCGGTGAAGACCGTGGTCTTCAACAACTCCTCGCTGAACTTCGTTGAGGTGGAGATGAAGGCCGCCGGCTTCGTCAACTACGGCACCGGCCTGACCAACCCGAGCTTCGCCGACGTCGCCGAGGCGATGGGCATCCGTGGCATCCGTGTAGAGACCTCCCAGGACCTCCCGGCCGCGGTGGAGGAGTTCTTTGCCCACGAGGGCCCCGCGGTGCTGGATGTGGTCACCGAGCGGCAGGAGCTCTCCATGCCGCCGGCCATCACCGCAGAGCAGGCCAAGGGCTTCACCCTCTACGCCATCCGCACGGTGCTCTCCGGCCGCGGCGACGAGCTGGTGGACCTGGCCCGCACCAACTGGCGCCAGCTGTTCTGAGCGGCCGCCTGATCGGGCACCCCTGACCGGGCACCCCTGATCGGGCAGCCCGACCGACCACCCCTGTGCCGGGCCGCCGGGCTTCGGTAGGGTCGTGACATGGGAGAACTTCTCGATGATCTCGCCGCCGCCCGGGCCGCCTGGACCGGCCTCCAGCTGAGGGACTGGTACGCCCAGGACCGGCTGCTGGCCCAGCTGCGCACCGCGCTGGAGCCTGATGCCGAGCGCTTGGAGAACCCCGAGTTCGGGGCGGAAGTCCGCGACCTCGTGCAGGCCGACGAGTCCGCCGCCGCCGATGACGTCCACGTCGAGGTCGAGGATCCGCTGCTCTGGGCGGACCGACGGATCACCCACGACGACGGCGGCTGGTCGGTGATCGGCATCAGGTTCCGCGGACGCGATCTCACCTGCCCCTTTGTCGACGTCATCGCCTCCTCGCTGAGCCCGACCCCGGAGAACATCCGCAGGATCGTCACCGAGGCGGCGGAGGACCTCCAGGAGTTCCGTCCGCTGACCGCCCGGCTCACCGTCGGGGACCCGGACTCCGGTCTCGCTGAGGTCCACGACGCCTCGGGCATCGGCCCTTCGGCGGTGGACCAGTACCTGGTGGCCGGACTCATCCGGGGGATCAACCACCGCACCCGGGTGGCCTCCTACCGGCGGGTGAGCCTCGAGCCGATGGACCCGACCCTGGCCGCGGCACGGGTGGCCGAGATCTACGCCGCCCACCCGGAAGGCACCCGCTGGGCGACCCCGGCGGGTTCCGACGAGCTGCAGGAGGCCTCTGAGGACGGCGCCCTGTTCGAGATCTTCGCCAATGGTGAGCCCGCCGGGGTGGTCTCCGCCCCGCGCGACGACGACCACGGCCTCAGCGGCCACCTGGTCCAGGAGATCTGTCTGGACGAGGACCATCGCGGCCGCGGATACGGCCCGGCCGTGCTGCAGCGGCTCTGCGAGGAGCTGCCCCATCCGGAGCCGGGAACAGTGCTCTGGGGAAGCATCCACCCGGAGAACGTCCCCTCGCTGCGCAATGCCCATGCCGTGGGACGCACCACCGTGGGTGGCCAGCTCTGGGTCGCCCCAGAGGGACTGCCCGGCATGCCGGCCGCACTGGCCCGCCCGTGGTGAACGTACGCGCCGAAGGACGAGCCACGGGCACGCAAAGGCCCGCCGCCCCCTGATGATCTCCTCCACGACCGATGACCCCCGCCCGCACCCCCGACGACAGGATGCTCCGTGACCTCACCTTCCCTCCGTTCTACCGCCGCCGCCGAACGCCAGGCCTTGGTCCGAGCACTGCGGCAGCACGGTCCGCACGCCCACACCCTCTGTGAGGGCTGGACCGCCCACGATCTGGCCGTCCATGTGGCGGCCCGCGACGCCCGGCCGCACCTGGTGTTCGGCCAGGAGCTGCCCGTCGTCGGCGACGCCGCGCGGGAGAAGTACAAGACCTTCGAGAAGATGGACTTCGAGGAGCTGCTGGATCGCATCGAGGCGGGAGTGCCCTCCTGGCACCCGGCCCGCTCCCGCGCTGTGGACGACGCGGTCAACACCGTGGAGTTCTTCGTCCACACCGAGGACGTGCTGCGCGCTGAGGAGCTGAGCCCCTCCGAGGAGGAGCAGACTGACACCGAATCTGTCGACACTGAATCCGCTGATGCCGAGACCGTCGGAACGGAGCTGCAGCCGCGCCGCCGTCGGGCGCCCGAAGCGGTCCAGCGGAGACTGTGGCAGCACGCCTCCCGGACGCTGTTCCTGGCCGCCGCGCGCAAGCACAACCGGCGTATCACCTTCATCAGCCCCGGCTTCGGCTCCGTCACCCATGGGTCTTCGAAAGACCCGATGATCAGCCTCGAAGGCGCCCCCGGGGAGCTCATCCTCTGGGCCTTCGGCCGCGAGCAGGCCGCGGACGTCGTCCTCCGCAGGCACTGACGCGCCCGTCGCGGGGGAGGCGGCGGGCAGACCGCCCCTGGTTCATAGCAGGGGACCGCTATACCGTGGAGTCATGGATGAGGTCGCTCCGTCGCTGCACGAGATGACCCCGCGGGAGATCCTGCGGGCACGCCGACGCGCCCTCGGCCGGACCCAGCAGCAGCTCGCTGAGGCGATCGGCACCACCCAGTCGGTCATCGCCGCCGTCGAGAGCGGACGCCGACCCCTGAGCGTACCGATGCGGCAGAGACTCCATGCGGCCCTGACCCCAGACCCTACCGAGCTGCTCCAGCGCCACCGGGAGACGATCAAGCAGGCCGCCGAGACCCACGGGTTCACCGGCGTGCGTGTCTTCGGCTCCGTGGCCCGCGGCACCGCGGAAGCCTCCAGCGATCTGGACCTCTTTGTGGAGTACGCCGACCCGCAGCAGCGCCAGCCGCTGGAGATCTTCGGACTCCAACGCCAGCTGGAGGGACTGCTGGGGATACCGGTCGACGTGAACCTGCTGACCGGACGCCCGCTGAAGGGGGCCCGCGCCCAGCAGGCGCTGAAGGAGTCGATCGCCCTGTGACCGACCCCCGACATCACCCCGACCGCACCCCCGAGCTCCTAGAGGACATCGCCGAGCAGCTGGCCGTATGCCGTGACATCGTCGCCGACGGCTACGAGATGTACATGGGCGCCTCCCAGGACTCCTACCTGCGACGTCGCACCGCGGAACGCGCCGTAGAGATCATCGCCGAGGCCAGCCGCCGGCTCGACGCCGATTGGAAGCAGCAGCACCCTGGCGTCCGGTGGCGGTACATGACAGACATGCGTAACAAGATCGCCCACGACTACGGGGCGATCCACGACGACATGGTCTGGGAGGTCATCGTCGGCAGCGTCCCGGAGATGGGCCGGCTCCTGGGCTTGGCCCCGGCGGAGGACCCCTACGGCCCGCACTGAGGCCGTGGAGGCGGAGCGACACGCACGCCGCCGGCCCCCGCCCCGCCCCGCCGCGCCTCAGCCGCGCCGCATCTCAGCCGCGCATGCCCAGAGCGAAGGGCAGCACCAGATCCGCCCCGGCACCGCGCAGCTCCCGAGCCGCCACCGTCAGCGTCCACCGGGAGATCACCTCGTCATCCACCAGCAGCACCGCCGCACCCTGCAGCTGGGACGCCATCTCCTCGGGCACCCGAAACCGGCCCAGCAGCCCGGCCAGCCGGAAGGCGCTGTTCGCCTCCGGTGAGCTGGAGGGCCCGCCGTCGACGGGCTCCAGCGCCCCGGCATAGGGCAGGCGTCCGACCTGGGCCACCCCGCGGGCCAGGGAATCGACCAGCCGCGGGTGGCGCCGGGAGGGCACCGACACCACCACATCCGGCCGCCGCTCCCAGCCCCATTCCGCCAGCACCCGCACCACCGCAGAGGCCAGCTGATCCGGCACCGGGGCGTCCTCGCCCTGGATCGCTTCACGCACCGTCGGGCCCCAGCCCAGATCGGACAGCCGGGCCAGCGCCCGGCCCTCCGCGGCCACCTCGCCCGGACCCAGCCGGCCCTTCAGCGAGAGTCCCAGGGCGCCCAGCCCGGTGGGCCACTGCTTGCGCGGGGCGATCTCCACCCCCACCCGGTCCATCGAGACCCGGGCCTCAGAGACCGAGTCCTGATCCAGCTCACGGGGAAACCACGGCCCCGCGCAGGTGTCGCAGCGGCCGCAGGCGGTGGCGGCGGCGTCGTCCAGGGCTGCGGCCAGATACGCCATCCGACACTGCCCGGGAGGCAGCCGCTCATACTCGAGCATCGACTGCTGCTCGGCCCGGCGCAGCCGCAGGATCGTGTCATAGCGCTCGGCGTCATAGACCCACCCACGCCCGGTGGAAACCCATCCGCCGCGCACCCGGTGCACCGCGCCGTCGACCTCCAGCACCTTCAGCAGCAGCTCCAGCGGGGAGCGGCGGATCTCCACCATCGCCTCCAGCCGGGCCACCGAGAGCGTCTCCTCCGGGTGCTCGGCCAGCGCAGTCAGCACCGCATCAGCACGTTCCTGGGTGGGCATCGAGGCCTGCGCGAAATGCTCCCAGATGCGGACGTCCTCCCGCCCGGGCAACAGCAGCACATCGGCGTTGTCCACCGCACGGCCGGCACGGCCGATCTGCTGGTAGTAGGACACCGGTGACGAGGGCGCCCCCAGGTGCACCACGAAGCCCAGGTCCGGCTTGTCGAAGCCCATCCCCAGCGCCGAGGTGGCGATCAGCGCCTTCACCCGGTTCTCCTTCAGCGCCTGCTCCAGCTGGGCACGCTCGTCCGGATCCGTCTGCCCGGTGTAGGCGACCACGTCATGGCCGTGCTCCCGCAGGTGACGGGTGAGATCCTGCGCCTGCGAGACGGTCAGCGCATAGACGATCCCGCTGCCGGCCAGCGAGCCCAGATGCTGGGTCAACCAGGCGATCCGCTGCTCCGAGTCTGGCAGGGTCAGCACACCCAGGCGCAGCGAATCCCGGCTGAGGCTGCCACGCAGCACCAGGACCTCCTTGCCGCTGGCATCCCCGGCCGGGGAGAGCTGGGCGGCGACGTCCTCCACCACCCGGGAGTTCGCCGTCGCGGTGGTGGCCAGCACCGGGACCGCCGTCGGCAGGTTGCGGACGATCTCCCCGATCCGCCGGTAGTCGGGGCGGAAGTCATGGCCCCAGTCGGAGATGCAGTGGGCCTCGTCCACCACCAGCATGCCCAGCCGATCCAGCAGCCCCGGCAGCACCTCATCGCGGAAACGCGGATTGGCCAGCCGCTCCGGGGAGATCAGCAGCACGTCCAGCTCATCGGCGGCCAACGCCTCCAGCACGGAGTCCCACTCGTGGGCGTTGGCCGAGTTCACCGCCTGCGCCCGCACCCCGGCGCGGGTGGCCGCAGCGATCTGGTCCCGCATCAGCGCGATCAGCGGGGAGACGATCAGGCTCACCCCACGCCCCCGGCTGCGCAGCAGATGCGCGGCCAGGAAGTACACCGCCGACTTGCCCCAGCCGGTCTTCTGCACCACCAGCACCCGGCGGCGCTGCTCCACCAGTGCGGAGATGGCCTCCAGCTGGCCCGGACGGAAGTCATCGTCACGTCCCGTCAGCGCGGTGAGGCGCTCGCGGGCCTCGGCATGGAAGGCGGAGTCCACTGCAGTCTCAGTCATGACGACCACTCTTCCACGGCCGACTGACAGCTGGCCCCTCGGTGCTTCCTCGCGTGTCAGACGCCCTGCTCAACGACGCAGGAAGGCTCCCTGGAGGGCCGCGGGAGTGATAGATTGCGGCCAGAGGGCCGCCGACGGGAAGAACCTCCGTCAGCGGCCGAGGAGTCCGGGCCGGGAGGGCCGATGTCGCGATTCGATCATGAGACGTATCTGCCATTCGCCCGCGACGACGTGTTCGCCTGGTACACCCGCCGCGGTGCGCTGACCCGGCTGCACCCGCCCTTCGCCGGCGAGGTCCTCGCCGAGCCGGAGGACGGCCCCGTCAACGGCGCGGAATCCCAGATCACGCTCAACCTCCCTGGGCTCTTCGGGGCCAGCGCCACCGCCGCCGCCGGCCTGGCCGGCTCCGTGCTGCCATTCTCTCCGCGCAGCCGACTGGCCTGGCACTCCCGGCATGAGGACTTCCGCCCGGGCCACGGATTCACTGATGTGATGATCTCCGGACCCATGCACAGCTGGCGCCACGAGCGGGAGTTCCTGGACCAGGGCCAGGGCACCCTGCTGCGCGAGACCATCACCTACCAGCATCCCGCCGAATCCCGCCTGCCCGGTCCGCTGCGACGCCGCATCCAGAACAGCCTGGAGCAGGAGCTGCACCGGGTCTTCACCTTCCGCGCCCACCAGACGGCCCAGGACCTGGCCTTCCATCAGAGCCATGGCCGACTGGCCTCCCAGCAGCGAGAGCGTCGATCCCATCTGGACGTCGAGGACGACGCCTGCGCGGACGGTCCCCAGGTGGTCGCCGTCTCGGGCGCCTCGGGGATGATCGGCACCCAGGTCTGCGCGCTGCTCGGCGGTGCCGGCATCGAGGTCAGGCGGCTGGTCCGTCGGGACCTCAGTCGGACCGAGGCGGGGGAGTCGGAGACCGGAGTCGGGGAGATCGCCTGGGATCCGGACTCCGGGCAGTTGGACGAGCAGGCGCTCGCAGACGTGGACGTCGTCATCAACCTGGCCGGCCGGCCGCTGGCCTCCCGATTCACCGATGAGCACAAGCGCCGGGTGCGCTCCTCGCGCGTGGACGGCACCACTCTGCTCGCTGAGACGCTGGCCCACCTGGAGGAGACCAGCCCGAGAGGGCGCGCACTGATCAGCGGCTCGGCCATCGGCTGGTACGGGGCCACTGCGCAGGATCGGGTCGGAGCCGCCGGTCAGCTCACCGAGAGCATGCCCTCCGGCACGGACTTCCTCGCCGAGGTGTGCCGGGCCTGGGAGAGCGCGGCCCGCCGGGCCGAGACCTCAGGCGTGCGTGTGGCGACCATCCGCACCGGCCTCGTGCAGTCACCCTCCGGAGGCGCACTGCAGCAGATGCTGCCGCTGTTCGCCGTGGGGGTGGGCGGCCCGCTGGGAGGCCCCCAGATGCAGAGCTGGATCAGCCTGGATGACATCGCGGGGCTCATCGTCCACCTGGCCCTGACCCCGTCGGCCAGAGGCCCGGTCAACGGCGTCGCTCCTGCCCCCGTCACCGCGAGGGCCTACGCCCGGTGCCTCGGCGCGGTGCTCCGGCGGCCCTCGGCGCTTCCCACGCCCTCGTTCGGCCCCAAGCTCCTGCTGGGGGCCCAGGGGTCACGGGAACTGGTCATGGCGGACCAGAACGCCAGCGCGGAGAAGGCTCTGGATCTCGGCTACGCCTTCCGCCACCCCACCCTGGAGGAGGCCTTACGGCACGTGCTGGGACGGTGACCGGCCGTTCCGCCCGAGCCCGCAGCCTCGCACCCCCCCCCCCCCCTTCACACACCTCGCTTCACACACCTCGCTTCACACACCTCGCTTCACACACCTCGCTTCACACACACCGATTCATCCACCCCGATCCCCCCCCCCCTTCCCGCAGACCCCGAGAGGACCACACCATGACCCCCGCTCCCAGCACCGCCGAGCTCGCCGCCCGCGCTGACACCCTGCTGAACCTCCACCACCGGCAGGCCCCGGTGGTCCTGCCCACCGCCTGGGACGTCTGGTCCGCGCGGTTCATCGAGGAAGCCGGCTTCGAGGCGCTCACCGTAGGCAGCCACCCGCTGGCAGACTCCCTCGGCGCGGCCGACGGCGAGGCGATGAGCCTGGAGCAGGCCCTGGAGGCCATCGCCCGCATCACCGCCGGTGTGGACATCCCGGTCTCCGCGGACCTGGAATCCGGCTACGACACCCCACCGGCTGAACTCGTCGAACGGACGCTGGCCGCCGGCGTCGTGGGCATCAACATCGAAGACGTCGTCCACTCCCGGGGAGCCATGCGCTCAGCCCAGGAGCATGCCGACTACCTGGCCGGGATCCGGCAGGCCGCCGACCAGGCCGGGGTCCACCTGGTGATCAACGGGCGCACCGACGTCTACAAGCACACCGGGGACTTCAAGGACCCGCTCTCCGAGACGCTCCACCGGCTCCATCGCATGGAGGAGGCCGGCGTCGACAGCCTCTACCCGGTCGGTCTGCCCTCTGAGGAGGTGCTCAGCACAATCCTGGCCGAGATCCGCACCCCGCTGAACGTCACAGCTCATCCGGAGCAGGGGGCGGTCCCCGACGGGCTCGGTCTGGCACGGCTGACCGAGCTGGGCGTCTCCCGGGTCAGCTTCGGCCCGCTGCTGCAGATGACGCTGGCGGAGAAGGCCTCCGGAGTGCTCGACGGCTGGAAGTAGCAGGGCATCGTCGTCGAGGGCCGGCGGGGCTGAGCCGGCGCAGCGATGCCGGCGGCACATGCGTTCCGGCCGGTGACCTCGCGGCTGCTGGGTTACCCTGGCACCTTGCCGTCGCTCCCGGTCCCACGCCGGGCGCACCCTCGATCCAGCAGGAGCACCCTCACCCCATGCGCGTGACCATCGCCCCCCGCACCGAAGGCATCCTCAACTCCGACGCCGGCTCCACGGTGCGCCGCTCCGTCCTGCCCTCCGGCGTCCGGGTGCTCACCGAGGACATGCCGGGCCAGCGCTCGGTGACCATCGGCTTCTGGATCGCGGTGGGCTCACGGGATGAGGCCCAGCACCAGCACGGCTCCACCCACTTCCTGGAGCACCTGCTGTTCAAAGGCACTCCGAGCCGCTCCGCCCTGGACATCGCCGCCGCCTTCGACGCGGTCGGAGGAGAGTCCAACGCGATGACCGGCAAAGAGTCCACCTGCTACTACGCCCGGGTGCTCGACGCCGATCTGCCCATGGCCGTGGAGGTGCTCACCGACATGGTCACCTCCGCCTCGCTGGATCCGCAGGAGATGGAGACCGAGCGCGGGGTCATCCTCGAGGAGCTGGCCATGGCCGAGGACGATCCCGACGACGTCGTCCACGAGCGCTTCTCCGCCCAGGTGATGGACGGCCACGCGTTGGGGCGGCCCATCGGCGGCACCCCTGCTGACATCCGCACGGCCACCCGCGACGACGTCCACGCGCACTTCACCCGCTGGTACCGGCCGGACGAGCTGGTCATCACCGCCGCCGGCGGACTGGACCACGATCAGCTGTGCCGGATGATCGACGAGGCCCTGGACACCTCCGCCTGGGACACCACGATCTCCCAGGACCCGGCGCCGCGCCGGGTGGGGCAGGAGCAGGTGATCCCGGTCCGCGCAGGGGTGGAGGAGCATTTCAAGCCCGTCGAGCAGGCGCAGGTCATCCTGGGCGGCCGCGGCCTCTCCGCGGCCGACGAGGACCGCTTCGCCCTCTCGGTGATGCACGCGATCCTCGGCGGCGGGATGTCCTCCCGGCTGTTCCAGGAGATCCGCGAACGCCGCGGCCTGGCCTACTCCACCTACTCGTTCTCCGCCGCCTACACCGACGCGGGCTGCTACGGCCTCTATGCCGGATGCCTGCCGGAGAAGGTGGACAGCGTCATCGCGGTGATGACCGCTGAGCTGGAGCGCATCGCCACAGCACCGGTGACCGAGGAGGAGCTCAGCCGTGCCAAGGGCCAGCTGCGCGGCGGGACCGTGTTGGGCATGGAGGAGACCTCTTCACGCATGTCCCGGCTGGGCCGCTCCGAGCTGGTGCGCGGCGAGTTCGTCGACATCTCCGACACGCTCGCTCAGCTGCAGGCCGTCACCGCCGAGGACGTGCGCAGCGTGGCAGGCCGGCTGGCGGACTCGCCGCGGGCGACCACGGTCGTCCGGCCCGGTCGGGACGGCTGAACTCCAGGCCGCGGGGTGGAGGCCCACTGATGACGGGGGCACGCTGCCGCTCCTACACTGGTCCCTTGGACGGCCGACGGCGCCGAGGACGACCGGAGGGTGAGGACCAGGATGCCCGGAAGGGCCAGTGACGGCATGGAGGAACAGCTGATCAGCGACGTCGGGCTGGACCGACGCCATCAGCTGGTCGCCTGCCTGGCCGGAGTCGGCGTGGCTCTTCCCGCACTTGCCTGGGGCTGGTCCACGGCCAGCGCCCTGCCCGTCCTGGGTGGGATCCTGCTGGCCTGTGTGGTCTTCGCCTGGTCCTCGCTGCTGCGGGTGAGGCTCAGCGTGGTCGGGGAAGGGCTGCGCCTGCGTGCAGGGATCTGGTCCGCCGAGATCGTCCCCTGGCAGGCGGTTCAGCAGATCCGCACCGGCGCCCGCACCCAGCTGATCGCCGTGTGGGGCCGGAAGTCCGAAGCCGAGGCCACGCAGTACCTCGTCGACGGGCCCACGCTGCGCATCGTCACCTCCGGACATGAGTATGTGGTCAGCGTGGAGGACTCTCGCGCCGCGATGCAGGAGCTGAGCGCCCACTGGCCGGGCGAACACACGTTGCGCACCCTTGACCCGCAGCAGAGGAGCACCTGATGGACGATCGACGCCGCTATGGTTCCACCCTGGGATCCTCGAGCGCCGGATCGGCGCACACCGGGCGGACACGACCCGGACTGCGCCGACGGCGCCGCGCGGTGGCGTTCGCAGCTCCGCTGCTGGGCGCCCTGCTGCTGTCCGGATGTGCGGGGGGAGGGGAGCAGGACGCCCCCGAACCTGATGAGGACCCGGTGACCACCGCACCGGGGCCCTCGCCGCAGGGTCCCGACGACGACGGCGCAGCCGATGAGACCCAGGGGCCCGATGACATGACCGATCCCGACGAGCCGGACTCCGACGTCGCCCAGACAGACCTTGAGGATAGCGGCGACGGCGACACCGGCGTCCCGGAGCCGACGCCGCAGCAGGTGGAGGAGACCCCCGAGCTCATCGAGGAGGTCCAGGCCACCTGGGAGGCCTACGAGGAGCTCTCCGAGACGGAGCTGGAGGTCATGTTCTACTCCGGGAACCTGAGCTGCTACGGGGTCCGCACGGTGGTCGAGGAGGACGCTGAGGAGGTCCGCATCGCCACGGTCTCCGGCCGACTGCCGGAGGCCGCCGACCAGCCCTGCACCCAGGAGGCCCTCTACGTCTCCGTGGTGGTGGAGCTGGAGGAGCCGCTCGGTGACCGTGAGGTCGTCGAGCTGCCGGACGTCGAGCTCAACTGACCGATCCTCCGTGGAGGAGCGGTCCTGGTGTCACCGTGCGCGGAAGCGGCCCCTGGATGACGGGCGTCTGGATGGCAGGCACCTGAATGAGGGAATGCTAGGCCCGGCTCAGCCGCCGGCGAAGGGCGGGAGCACGTCCACCTGATCCCCGGGTTTCAGCGGCGTGGTCTCCGCCGCGGCCCGCACCCCGTTGATCAGGAAGGAGCAGCGCGCCAGCACGCGGGGCAGCTGCTCGAGGCCCCCCGGGTGACCTGATTCCCCGGGCTCGCCGGGATCACCGGTGCCCACGGCATCGGGAAGTCGCGCCAGCACCGCGGCCAGCGACGTCGGCTCGGACAGTGTCAGGTCCAGCTCCTCGACGCCGGCGGCCTCGGCGGCCGCCGCGAAGAGACGCACGGTCAGGGTCCCGTCGGCGGTCGTGGTGACCGGGTCGTGCGGTGCGGTGGTCATCGGATCATCCTCCGATCGCCGACATCGAACGGCCCGGGCGGGTGAAGGAGTCCAGGTCGAAGCCGGGACGATCGGTGCCGTGCGCGGCCGGCTTGAGCCACATGGCCTCGGCCCAGCGGCGGGCCACGGCGTCGTCGTCGGCTGCCGGATCGCGCAGCAGGTGGGCCAGGTCGACCTCCTGGTGGGAGAACAGGCAACTCATCACCTTGCCCTCGGCGGTGATCCGGGTGCGACGGCAGTCCGCGCAGAACGGCTCGGTGACCGAGGCGATCACCCCGACCCGTCCCAGCGGCGTGCCGTCCAGGGCGAGCACCTCGAAACGTTCGGCCGGCGCGCCGGCGCGAGGCTCGGCATCGGGCTGCAGCTGGAACCGCTCGGAGAGCAGCGCCCTGGTCTGAGCGGCTGAGACCGTGCCTTCGCTGCGCCAGTTCTGGTCGCCGTCCAGCGGCATCTGTTCGATGAACCGCAGCTCGTAGCCCTGGGCGAGCGCCCAGGCCAGCAGATCGGGTGCCTCACGCTCGTTGATCCCGCGCATCAGCACCGCGTTGACCTTCAGCGGCGTCAGCCCTGCCGCTGCGGCGGCCTCCACTCCTCGCAGGACCTTGTCCAGCGAGTCTCGGCGGGTGAGCTGCGCGAAGGTCTCCGGGTGCAGCGAGTCCAGCGAGACGTTGACCCGGTCCAGGCCGGCCTCGACGAGCGCGGCGGCCTTGCGCTCGAGGCCGATGGCATTGGTGGTCATGGCGATCGGCAGGTCGGGGTGGTCGGCCCGGATCCCGGCGATGATCTCCAGCAGATCCGCCCGCACCAGCGGCTCGCCGCCGGTGAGGCGCAGCTCGCGCACCCCCAGGGTGTCCACGCCGATGCGCACCAGCCGGCGGATTTCCTCGGCGGTGAGTAGCTCGTCCTTGGAGAGCCAGGGCAGCCCGTCGGCAGGCATGCAGTAGGTGCAGCGCAGGTTGCACTTGTCGATCAGCGAGATGCGTAGATCCGTGGCGCGCCGGCCGAAGCGGTCCAGCAGCCCGCGGGCAGGATCAGCGTCCTCGGCCCCGGGCAGGGGCTGGCCGGGCCGGGCCGGCAGGCTCGGCATGCCCAGCGGCACACGGTGCGGCCCGTTCGCAGACGCCGGCACCTCAGTGTCCGAGGAGGGCTCCTGCGACTGGGCGCTCTCAAACTGCGCGCCCTCGGCGTCAGCGTTCCCAGCGGCCAGTTCCTCCATACCCCCATGCTACGGGTCCGAGTGTTTCTGTCGCATGACCCCAGGTCCGGCCCGCCGCATCGGCTGTGGACCGCCCTCCAGGCGGCTGGTGATCGTCCGACGGGGCGCCTGGGGCCGTGGAGAAGACGCCCATGTCACAGGCGGGTACTACACTCGCACCCATGGCGCCAGCACCAGCACCATCCCCGTCCGTCCCGGCCACCCGCCGCACCTCCGTGCCCGAACACGTGGAGAGACTCCGCGGTCTGCTGGCCGAAGCCCTGGAGGATCCGGCCCGCCCCCGCACGGAACGACGCCGGGTCACCGACTCCGGCCTGGTGGGCCGGGTGGCCGCCGTCGACGTCGAGGCTCCCGGCCCGCTGCCCAGCTTCGACAACTCCCAGATGGACGGCTTCGCCGTCCGCACCGAAGATCTGCGCACCCAGGCCCGCGGCGCAGCGGGCGAGAGCACCCTGCCCCTAGCGGGGGTGGTTCCGGCTGGCGCGGCGGCCCCTGAGCTTCCCCCCGGTGCGGTGCTCGCCGTGATGACTGGTGCACCCATCCCTGAGGGCGCAGACTGCGTGGTCCCGGTGGAGCGCACCACCGCAGGTCGCTTCGAGCAGATCCTGCCCGCACGCCCGGCACCCGGCGTCGCCGAGGACGCCGGGGACGCCTCACCGGCGCAGGTCACCTTCACCGGCCTGACCGAGGAGGACCTGCAGCCTGGCCGTTTCATCCGCCGCACCGGCTCCGACGTCCAGGCCGGGGACCGGGTCCTCAGCGTGGGAGACGTGCTCACTCCTTCCGTGCTGGGCCTGCTCGCCGCCCTCGGGCTGCCCGATGTGCGGATCCGTCCCCGAGCGCGCGCCCTGGTGCTCTCCACCGGGGACGAGGTGCGACAGCCCGGCAGCCCGTTGCAGCCGGGACAGCTGTACGACGCCGACACTCCGCTGCTCATCGCGGCCCTCGAGAGCTTCGGCGTCGACGTGCAGGCCGCCTCGGCCACGGCCGATGACGTCGAGATCTTCACCGACGTGGTCTGGGCCCTGTTGGCCGAGCATGACCCTCAGCTGCTGGTCACCGCCGGTGGAATCAGCGCCGGAGCCTTCGAAGTGGTCCGCCAGGGACTGGCGAGCCGCGGCGTGGAGTTCGGCTCCGTGGCGCAGCAGCCCGGGGGGCCCCAGGGCTGGGGACTGATCCCTGCACAGGGGCGCCAGCCCGCGGTGGCCGTGATCTGCCTGCCCGGCAATCCGGTCAGCTGCGCCGTGAGTTTGGAGACCCTGGTGCGCCCCGCGCTCGCAGAGCTCGACGCCGCATGCCCGCCCCCTCATCGGCTCACCGTACGGCTGGAGGAGGCGGTGGACTCGAAGCCGGGGGTCACCCAGTACCGGCGCGCGGTCTTCACGGCGCCGGAGGCTGAGGCCGCTGCGTCCGACCCGGAGCAGGGCCAGCCCGTTCCCGAGGTTCGGCTGGTGGGCGGGCCGAGCTCGCATCTGCTGGGCCATCTGGCCCGCGCCGACGTGCTTCTGGAACTGCACGAAGAGGACACCCACGTGGAGGCGGGTGCCGAACGTGAGGCCCTGCTGCTGACCGGAAGGACGTTGCCGTGACCGGAACTGAGACCAGGCCGGAACCCGGCTCCGCGGAGCCTCGCCCGTCGACCCCGACGCTGACCCATGTGCGCGAAGACGGCAGCGCACACATGGTGGACATCTCGGAGAAGGACGTCACCGCGCGCACAGCCCGTGCCCAGGCGGTGCTGCGCACCCGGGAGGCGGTCACGGCGCAGCTCGTCCAGGGGGCGCTGCCCAAGGGTGACGCCCTGGCCACCGCACGCATCGCGGGGATCATGGCGGCCAAACGCACCCATGAGCTCGTCCCCCTGTGTCACCCGCTGCCGCTGAGCAAGGTCACGGTGGATTTCGACGTCGACCAGCCCGAACCCGGCGAGGTGCTCATCACCGCCGAGGTCCGCACCACCTCCCGGACCGGGGTGGAGATGGAGGCCCTCACTGCTGTCTCCGTGGCGGGCCTGACCCTCTACGACATGATCAAGGCGGTGGACCGCGCCGCAGTGATCACCGACCAGCAGGTCATTCACAAGACCGGCGGACAACACGGAGAATGGACCAGACATGACTGACCCTCAGCATCCGTCGGCGGAGACTCCCGCCTACGACGACGATCGCACCCGCGAGAGGATCATCGCCCCGGTGATCGTCTCCACCCGCGCCGCCCAGGGTGTGCGCGAGGACCAGAGCGCGCCCATCATCGCAGAGTTCGCCGACTCGATCGACTTCGGCTGCCGGCCGCCGGTGATCATCCCGGACGGAGAGGGCGTGCTCGCCGCGATCTCCGAACTGCTGGTCCAGGTGGCGCCCGCCGTGATCATCACCTCCGGCGGCACCGGACTGACCCCGGACGACCTCACCCCGGAGTACACCCTCCCGCTGCTGGACAAGGAGATCCCCGGCATCATGGAGGCGGTGCGCGCCCACGGTCGGGCACATAACCCGCTGGCCGCCCTGAGCAGGGGAATGGCCGGCGTCGCCGAGGGCACGGTGATCGTGAATCTCCCGGGTTCGCCGAAGGCCGTCCGGGAGGGCATGCAGGTGCTGGTGGAGATCCTCCCGCACCTGTGTGACCAGGTCTCCGACCTCCGCAAGCACGACGAGTGGGGATCCCCAGGTGACCAGTGAACATGTCGGCACCCCCTCGCCCGAGGACGCGAGCCTCGCTCCGTTGACCCGGGAGGGCACCCCGCACCACGCCGGACCGGCCCCCGCCGCGCATCGACTCCTCCACGCCGCGCTCAGCGCAGAGCCGCTGGACCCGACCCGGGCTCACCACGAGGTCTGGGCGCCGACCGCCGGGGCCGTGGTCGACTTCGCCGGGATCGTCAGGGACCACGACGGCGGTCGCACCGTGGAACGCTTGAGCTACACCGCCCACCCCAGCGCCGAGGAAGCCCTGACCCGGGTGGCCCGGGAGGTCGCCGCAGCCCACCCCAGTGTGCGCATCTGGGCGGCCCACCGGGTCGGAGACCTGCACATCGGGGACCACGCGCTCGTCGTCGCCGTCGCCTCCGCGCACCGCGCGGAGGCCTTCGCCGCCTGCGCCGAACTGGTGGAGCAGATCAAGGCCCAGGTGCCCATCTGGAAGGAACAGTTCTTCGCCGACGGCGCCAAGGAATGGGTCGGCATCGACTGAGCCCTTCGGCGGCACCGCACATCATCGACTGCTCTGCGGCCCGGCACGATCCTGCCGAGGACCGGAGAGACGCCCCTGAGAGGACACTGCTCGTGAGCACCACCTTCACCCACGCCGAAACCTCCACGACCCGCCCCACCCTTCAGGGCCGGTTCGGCATGTCGGCCTCCACCCACTGGCTGGCCACGGCCGCTGCCCAGGCGGTGCTGGAGCGCGGCGGCAACGCCTTCGACGCCGCCACCGCCGGCGCCTTCGTGCTTCACGTCGTCGAACCCCATCTCAACGGCCCCGGCGGGGACATGACCGGAGTCTTCGTCGCGGCGAAGACCCCCGACTCGCCGCAGATCCTCATGGGGCAGGGTCCCGCCCCGGCAGGTGCCAGCATCGAGCACTATACGGGTCTCGGCCTGAGCACGGTCCCCGGGGCAGGCGCGCTGGCCGCCGCCGTGCCCGGTGCCGTCGACGCCTGGCTGGTGCTGCTGCGTGACCACGGCACCTGGGCGCTGGGCGAGGTGCTCGAGTTCGCCATCGACCTCGCAGTGCACGGTGCACCCGTGCTCGAGCGCGTCTCCGCCGCCATCCGCAGCGTGTCCGAGCTCTTCACCGAGCATTGGCCCACCTCGGCGGCCCTGTGGATGCCCGAGGGCCGGCCGCCCGCCCCGGGGTCGCTGATGCGCAACCCCGAGTACGCCGCCGTGCTGCGGGGACTCCTCGCCGCTGGCACCGAGGCTGAGGGCCGCACCGCGCAGATCGAGGCCGCCCGAGCTGAATGGAAGACCGGTCTGGTGGCGCAGAAGGCGGCTGAGTTCGCCGCGACCCCGCATCGCCACTCCGACGGCGGAGACCACGCCGGAGTCATCACCACGGAGGACTTCGCCGCCTTCGACGCCGGCTATGAGACTCCCGCCACCGTGGAGTTCCGCGGCCACACCATCGCCAAGACCGCGGCATGGGGCCAAGGGCCGATGCTGCTCCAGGTGCTGAAGATCCTGGAGGCCTATGCCGACGCGGACCTCGACCCGGGCACCGAGCGGGGCGCGCACCTGATCCTGGAGGCGCTCAAGCTCGCCCTCGCCGACCGTGACGCCCACTACGGCCACGAGGACCTCGACCTCGATCATCTGCTCTCCGAAGCCTACGTCGCAGCACGTCGGGAGCTCATCGCTGAGACCGCCAGCATCGAGTTCCGGCCGGGTGAGCTGCCGGGTCGCTCGACCGTGCTGCCTCCGCTGGAGGAGGCTGAGGAGGTCTCCGGCGGTGCTGGAGTCGGCGCCGGAGTGGGGGAACCCACTGTCAGCAGGCCGGGCGAGCAGACGGTGAAGGCGACGGGGGAGACCCGCGGGGACACCTGTCACATCGACGTGGTGGACCGCTGGGGGAACATGATCTCCGCGACCCCTTCGGGCGGCTGGCTGCAGTCCTCACCGACCATCCCTGGGCTCGGCTTCTGCCTGGGCACTCGGCTGCAGATGACCTGGTTGGACGAGCGGTCACCCTCGCGGCTGGAGCCCGGTCGCCGACCACGCACCACGCTCTCGCCGACGCTGGTGCTCAAGGACGGTCAGCCAATCATCGCACTGGGCACCCCCGGTGGCGACCAGCAGGACCAGTGGCAGCTGCCGATGCTGCTGCGCATGCTCGTCGGAGGTCATTCCCCGCAGCAGGCCATCGACGCGCCCACGCTGCACACCACCTCCTCGCCCGGTTCCTTCTGGCCCCGCACCTGGGAGCCCGGAGGTGCGGTCGTCGAGGACCGCCTGGGCGAGGAGGTCATCAGCGGGCTGGAACGTCGAGGGCATCGGATCACCCGTGCCGGGGACTGGTCGCTGGGCCGGCTCTCCTGCGTGACCCGTGACCCCGCCACCGGGCGGTTGAGCGCCGCGGCGAATCCGCGGGGAGCTCAGGGCTACGCCGCCGGGCGCTGAGCACCCGGGCAGAGCGTCACCGCAGCAGCTGGATCTGCCATTCGCCCAGCAGGTGGGTCATCCACAGCAGCCCGGCCCCAGCCACCGGCGCCGCCGTCACCAGCCAGGGCGGGACCCGCGCAACTGTGCCGGGCAGCACCGGCTCCGGACGGGCGAGACCCGCCTCAAGGATCACCGCTCCCGTGGCGGGGCGGCTGAAGTAGGTGACGTGCTCTGCCCACCACGGGCCCTCCGGATGAGGGGGCACATACCGGACACACACCTGGCCACGCCGGGTGTCGCCGTCGTCGCCCTCGCCGAGCCCGGAGTCGGGGGAACACTGCTCGCGATCCTCCGCCTGGATGCGTGTGGGGAACACCGTCCCCCAGGAGATCGGATCCAGCAGCGACTTCACGTGCCAGATCCGGCTCTGCGGCACCTGCCCCACGTCGTCGGGCCGCCGGCGCAGCCACCTGACCACCGCTGCGGTCAGCGCCCCGTAGAGCACCGCGGCCAGCACCACGACTGCGGCGCCGGAGAGCAGCACCCCGCCGGCCCCGTGGACGGAGACGCCGGGACCTCGCCCCGCCTCGGCGACGGCGTCGAGGCCGCGGGTCAGGGCCAGGTGCAGGAACGCCGGCCATGCCAGCACGAACGGCCACACCACCAGCGGCAGCCACGCGCTCGCCGCCACCACCCGCAGGGTGCTGAGCTGGTGCTCTCCTGAGCCGACCCACACGCAGCGCTCCGGTGCGGTGCGCAGCGCCACCCGACGGCTGAGCTCGGCGCCCTGGGAATGCCCGACCAGGGTGACCCGGTCCGCTCGTGCCGCCGCGGCCTCCACCAGACGGCGCAGGCGCGGCAGCACCGTGTCATCGAGGGCGGCGGAGCGGTAGAGCCACACGTCCCCGACCACCTCGACCAGCACATGATGGAGCCCTCGACGCCAGGGCGGGACGAGCCCGGCCAGCGGGAGCCCGATCAGCAGCACCAGGACGACCAGCGGTACCGCGGCGAGCATCGCGGCCGACGTCAGCAGCGCCGCCAGCCGGCGTCCGGCCCGCCCGACGGCGCCGACGCCGTCCGCGGCCTCCCGCCAGCGGTCGCCGCACCAACCTCCTGCGCCGCTGATCAGCGCGAACGGGGCGATCTCCAGGAGCCACAGCAGCACCACCCAGAATCGGGGCGTCCGGAGCCCGGAGTCCCACCAGCCGTCGTGGAACTCGGCGAGATAGGGCTCGTGGCCGGGAACCTCCACGCGAGCGCGATGGGTCAGTTCGGCCGGGGCGGCCGAGTCCACGGGGAGGTCGGTCAGCGAACCCCCGGCAGCCTCCGCGCCGCGCCGCACGGCGTCCCGGGTCTGCTCGGCGAGGTCCCCGGAGTCATGGACACCGATCCCGTGGACACAGACATACGCGGTGGTGCTGATCTGCGGGGTCGTGCTGCTCACCTGGCGGGGTCAGCCGCGGGCCTCGGCCCGCTGCATCTGAATGGCCTTGCGCATGGTCCTGCGGGCCCGTGCGCGGTCGGCGGCGACGTCGTAGGCCACCGAGAGGCGGAACCAGCTGCGCCAGTCTTCAGGGGTGGCCTCCGCCGCGGTGGCGTAGCGGCGGAACTGCTCGTCCGCCTGCTCGCGATTCGGCCGTCCGCCGGGCGAACGATCCACGGTGTCCTCGGGCAGCCCGCCCTCCTCCGCCAGGATGCGCCCCAGCCGCTCCGAGCCGAGGCCGAAGAGCAGCTCACGCAGCAGCACCCACACGCCCAAGGCGACCACCAGCACTGCACCGACGCCGATGAGCTTCGCGGCGGTCTCCTCGGCGGTGAGCAGCCGCCAGGCGTTGTAGCCGGCGGCACCCAGGAAGATGGTCAGCATCAGGATGACCAACGAGGTCCAGATCTTCGCCTTCATCGATGCCGCCTACAGGCCCAGGTCGAGGTAGCCGTCGAGCCCGTGGGTGAGCCCGGGCCGTGAGGCCACAGTGCGCAGGCCCAGCAGCACTCCGGGCATGAAGGAGGCACGGTCGAAGGAATCATGCCGGAGGGTCAGCTGCTCACCTGCGGATCCGAGCAGCACCTCTTGGTGGGCCACCAGCCCGCGCAGGCGCACGGCATGGACATGGACGTCCTCCACCGTGGCGCCGCGGGCGCCGTCGGGGTCCTGGGTGGTCGCGTCGGGAGAGGGGGCGACCCCGGCCTCGCGCCGGGCGCGGCCCATCAGCTGCGCGGTCCGTGCTGCGGTGCCGGAGGGGGCGTCCACCTTGTCCGGGTGGTGCAGCTCGATGATCTCCGCTGATTCGAAGTACCGGGCGGCCTTCGCGGCGAACGCGGTGGCCAGCACCGAGCCCAGCGCGAAGTTCGGGGCGATCAGCACGCCGGTATCGGGATGCTGGGCCAGCAGCGCCTGGAGGCGTCCCAGCCGTTCGTCGTCCCAGCCGGTGGTGCCGACCACGGCGTGGATCCCGTGCTCCACGGCGAAGCGGACGTTCTCCTCGGTGGCGTCCGGGACGCTGAGGTCCACGATGTGCGTGGCGCCGGACTCCCGCACCAGGTCCAGGGAGTCGCTCCGTCCCAGCCGGGCGACCAGCTCCATGTCCTCCGCGCCGTCGACGGCGCTCACCGCTTCGGTGCCCATGCGCCCTCGGGCGCCGAGCACCGCCACACGAATCTCAGCTTGGCTCATGGTCCCCAGCGTATCGTTCGGCGGGGACACGGCATGACCCCCGGGGACGTCGTGACGGCTCATTGCGGCCGGCGTCCGGCCACACCGACTCCGGCGGCGTGGGTCACCGCCTCCAGGGGGCCGCGGCGTCCCAGCAGCTGCTGCAGCGTCCCGCCGGCCAGCGCCGCCAGCACGAGCGACACCATGATCTCCGTGGAGCCGATCGCGTCGGTGTGGAGCAGGCCGCCCTCGTCGCGCCAGAGGTGCAGCACCACCAGATGCCCCACATAGAGGGTCAACGGCATAGCCCCGGCGCCCACCACCGGTGCGGCCAGCCGGCCCAGCCGGTCAGTCACCAGCAGGCACACCCCCAGCACCAGCAGGGAGGTCCCCACGGTGTGCAGCACATCCATCGAGGTCCCGGAATGCGGGGTGGCGAGCAGGAACCAGCGGTCGTCCTCGATGATCGGCAGCAGGGTGCCGGTCTGCAGCTCTCCACGCACCTCCGGCTCGGGCAGCCCCGAGGTCCTGGCCAGATCCGAGACCACCTCGCTGGTGACCAGCGTGAGCTGACCCACCAGCCAGCTGGAGGCGGCCAGCAGAGCCCCGACGACGGCCAGCCGCACCGCCACCGCCGTCTCGGTCAGGCGCAGCCGCCCGACGGCCATGCCGGTGAACAGGTACGCCGGCCAGATGAGCAGCGGGTAGTAGCCCGTCACCGCGAGGTCCATGGCGAGCAGCTCAGGCTGGAGCAGGTCGGCGAAACCGGGGGAGTGCCACAGCCGCCAGGTCACGGCGAACCCCTCGATGTCCTCGGCGAGCCCGGTGTAGACCCAGCGGAAGGCGAGCGGCGCGAGCAGCACCCACCCGGCGGCCAGACCCAGCAGCGGCTTCACGCCCAGGGACAGGAACGGCAGGGCCAGGAGGAACAGCACCCCGTAGTGGACCAGGATGATCGCCACGGAGGTCTCCAGGGCCGCGACGGCGAGACCGACGACCAGGATCAGCAGGGCCCGGACGGCCACCACCTTCCGGTTCCAGACCACCCGCTCCCGTGAGCCCGCGCCGGCGGCACCGCCGCTGAGCAGCGCCAGTCCGACGCCGGCCAGCAGGGCGAACAGCGCCGAGGGACGGCCGGTGAACAGCCAGCCGGCGAGCGTCGGATCGCCGGTGAACTCGTCGGTGGTGCTGATGACATGCACGGTCATCATGCCCAGGAGCGCGAGGCAGCGTGCGGCGTCGACGCCGGAGATGCGTGAGGTGCGCCTGGTGGGGCCGCGACGCGGCGACGCACCGGCGGTGCTGGGGCTGTCCACAGACGGTAGGCTACTGCCCATGGCGAGCGACAACGAGCTGACACACGAGTTCGACCTCCACCTCACTGAGGGCGAGGTCAAGCACCCGGACCAGACTGACCCGTTCTTCGGGCATCTCATCACTGCGATGGTCACGCCCTTCACCAAGGATGACCGGGTCGACTACGACGCCTTCGAGGCGCTCGCCGTGAAGCTCGTGGACGAGGGCAACGACTCGCTCGTGGTCTCCGGGACGACGGGGGAGACGTCCACGCTGGAGGACCATGAGAAGGAAGGGCTGGTCCGGGCCGCGAAGTCCGCCGTCGGCGACCGGGCGAAGGTCATCGCCGGCACCAGCACCAACCACACCTCCCACGATCTGGAGATGGCCCGGCGCGCCGAGCGCGCCGGCGCCGACGGGCAGCTGGTGGTCACCCCGTACTACAACAAGCCCAGCCAGGACGGCGTGCTGGCCCACTATCAGGCGGTCGCCGATGCTGCGGACCTGCCGCTGATGATCTATGACATCCCCGGACGCTCCGGGATCGCCATCGAGACCGAGACGATCCTCAGGCTCGCCGAGCACCCGCACATCATGTCGCTCAAGGACGCCAAGAACGACATCACCGCCACCACCGAGGTGCTCACCAAGACCGAGCTGGAGGTCTACTCCGGCGACGACCAGAACGTGCTGGCCTGGATGGCCATGGGTGCGGTCGGCGTCGTCTCGGTGACCTCCCACGTAGCCTGCCCGCACTTCCGCCGGATGATCGACGCGCTGCTGAACTATGACCTCAAGGAGGCCCGCATCGTCCACGGCGAGCTCGGCCCGGTCATCCGCGGCATGATGACCCGGGTCCAGGGTGCGGTCTCCTCGAAGCTGGTGCTCGACTGGCTGGGCTTCCCGATCAACGCCGACGTGCGCCTGCCGCTGGTCCAGGCCAACGCCCATGAGAAGGAACTCGTGCTCGCGGACCTCCGTGAGGCCGGCTGGAACCTCTGAACGGTCGTCCGACCGGCCGGCGCAGGTTGACAGCTGCTCGTTCTAGGTGGCGGAGCCATCCAGGACGTACGCTCGATGACAGACTCTGACATATCCGACACACCCGACCCAGGAGGTCCACCACCTTGGCACCACAGCGCCTGATCACCCCGCCCAAGCTGAAACCGGGCACGATGCGCATCGTGCCCCTGGGCGGGCTTGGAGAAGTCGGGCGCAACATGGCGGTCTTCGAGATCGACGGCAAGCTCCTCATCGTCGACTGCGGTGTGCTCTTCCCCGAGGAGGAGCAGCCCGGCGTGGACCTGATCCTGCCGGACTTCAGCTACATCGAGGACCGGCTGGACGACGTCGTCGGCGTGGTGCTCACCCACGGGCACGAGGACCACATCGGGGCCGTGCCGTACCTGCTGCGCCGGAAGCCGGACATCCCGCTGATCGGTTCCACCCTGACCCTGGCCTTCATCGAGGCGAAGCTGGCCGAGCACCGGATCAAGCCCTACACCCTCGAGGTCACGGAGGGCGACGTCGAGGAGTTCGGCCCCTTCGAGTGCGAGTTCGTGGCGGTCAACCACTCCATCCCGGATGCGCTGGCCGTGTTCATCCGCACCGAGGCCGGCAGCGTCCTGCACACCGGTGACTTCAAGATGGACCAGCTTCCGCTGGACGGCCGGATCACCGACCTGCGCCACTTCGCCAAGCTGGGCGAGGAGGGCGTGGACCTGTTCCTGACCGACTCCACCAACGCCGACGTCCCCGGCTTCACCACCCCGGAGAAGGAGATCGGTCCGACCCTGGACCAGCTCTTCGGGACCTCCAGCCGGCGGATCATCGTCGCCTCCTTCTCCTCCCATGTCCACCGTGTCCAGCAGGTGCTCGACGCCGCCCACGCGCACAACCGCAAGGTGGCCTTCGTGGGGCGCTCGATGGTGCGCAACATGGGCATCGCCTCGAAGCTGGGCTACCTGGACGTGCCGGAGGGCATCCTGGTGGACATGAAGAAGGTGGACAACTACCCGGACTCCGAGGTGGTCCTGATGTCCACCGGGTCACAGGGTGAACCGATGGCCGCGCTCTCGCGCATGGCCAACGGCGACCACCAGATCCAGGTGGGGGCGGGTGACACCGTCATCCTGGCCTCCTCCCTGATCCCGGGCAATGAGAACGCGGTCTTCCGGGTGATCAACGGGCTGCTCAAGCTCGGCACCGATGTCATCCACAAGGGCACGGCCAAGGTCCACGTCTCCGGGCACGCCTCGGCCGGCGAGCTGCTCTACTGCTACAACATCGTGCGGCCGAAGAACGTGATGCCGGTGCACGGGGAGACCCGTCACCTGATCGCCAACGGCAAGCTGGCTGTGGAGACCGGCCTGGACCCCGAGCGGGTGCTGCAGTGCGAGGACGGCTCCGTGGTGGACCTGCGCGACGGCGTCGCGCGTGTCACCGGTCAGATCGAGTGCGGCTACGTCTACGTGGACGGCTCCTCCGTCGGAGAGATCACCGACGCCGACCTCAAGGACCGCCGCACCCTCGGCGAGGAGGGCTTCATCTCGGTGGTGACCGTGGTGAACAGGCAGACCGGGCAGATCGTCTCCGGCCCCGACATCCACGCCCGCGGCGTCGCCGAGGAGGACAAGGTCTTCAAGGAGATCAAGGCGAAGATCGCCCGGGCGCTCACCGAGGCCATCCAGGAGAACCGGGAGCACACCACACACCAGCTGCAGCAGATCGTGCGCCGCACGATCGGCTCGTGGGTCAGCCGCAAGCTGCGCCGCAAGCCGATGATCGTCCCGGTGATCGTCGAGACCTGATCCGCACCGCGGGAACTCCGGAGGGCAGGGGCGCCGGGCGCCCCTGCCCTCCGGTGTTCCCGGGGCGATTCGGCCCAAAGGTGTGGCCATCACGCTGATCGGGGCGCGCTCGCGGTAAGTTGGCTGGCATGGCGACACGTACTTCCCCCTCGCGCGCCGCCAGCACGGACGGACGAAAGAAGAAGTCCGCCTCAGCTGCTGCCAGCCGCGCGAAGACGTCGAAGAAGAGCTCCACCACCGCCCAGGACCCCGAACGGGGCAACCTGGCGGCCTCCGCCCTGCGCGGCCTCTGGATGGCCTTCGCCACTCCGGTGGCCTCCGCGATCCGCGGAATGGGCCGTCAGGTGAAGGTGCACCCCGAGGACCGTCGTGACGGCGCCGCGCTGGTGTTCATCCTGCTGGCGCTGGTCACCGCCGTCGTCGACTGGTGGGGTGTGCGCCAGCACGACCACTGGAGCATCGCCGTCGTGCACAACGGCACGGCGGGCACCTTCGGCTGGGCCTCGGCCCTGCTGCCCGTGGTGCTGCTGATCACCGCGGTGCGCTACATCCGTCATCCTCAGGAGCATGAGGGCAACGGCCGTGTCGCCATCGGTCTGACCCTCATCCTCTGCTCCGCGGCGGGCCTGGCCCACCTGGCCCACGGCATGCCCGCGCTCAACGCCGCCTTCGAATCGATGCTCGCCTCCGGGGGGATCATCGGCTACCTGGCCACCGTGCCGCTGGCCAGCCTCATCACCCCCTACCCGGTGTGGGCGATCCTCTCCCTGGTGCTGCTCGCCGGGATCCTGGTCCTCACCGACACCCCCCTGCGCCGCATCCCGCAGCGTGTCGCCGTGGCCAAGGGGTACCTGGTGGGCGAACGGCCCGAGCCGCTGCCCGAGACCAAGCCGCTGGCCGAGGAGGCTTCCGAGGACAAGAGCGCCCGGAAGCCACGCCGCTCCCGTGCCCAGCAGGCCGCACCGGCTGAGGAGGCCGAGATCTTCGAGGACTCTGAGGAGCGCCCGAAGAAGGGCCTGCTCTCCCGGATCCTCGGCACCAGGAGCGCCGGCGAGGCCCAGGAGGGGGAGCAGTTCGGCTCCGACTCGTCAGCCGACGAGGCCTCCATGGCGCAGGCCGGCGACGGCGCCTACGACAGCCCCGTCCTCGAAGAGGGCACCACGCCCGCCGCACCGGCCGTGCCTCCGGGCGTGCGACGCCCCACCGCCCAGGAGCTGGCCATCCAGCGTGCCCGTGGGAAGGCCGCCGAGTCCGGGCAGGCGCCCGGGACCGCAGGTCAGGAGGACGCCGCCTCCGAGGGTGCGCGCGTGCAGCCGGCGCCGCAGCCTGCTGCCGCTCACGCCCCTCAGCCGGCCGCCGTCAGTCCGACCGCGGCACCGGCCGAGACCCCGGCTCCTGCCTCGGCCCTGCCGGTGCGTTCGGAACAGCTCGAGCTGGCCGGAGACGTCACCTACACCCTGCCCGATCAGGCCATCCTGCCCTCCGGCCCGCCGCCGAAGGAGCACACCTCGGCCAACGACGAGATCGTCGAGGCCCTGAACCAGACCTTCTTCCAGTTCAAGGTCGACGCCCGGGTCACCGGCTTCTCCCGCGGTCCGACGGTCACCCGCTATGAGGTGGAGCTGACTCCGGGCACCAAGGTGGAGAAGGTCACCTCGCTGGAGAAGAACATCTCCCTGGCCGTGGCCTCGAACGAGGTCCGCATCCTCAGTCCCATCCCGGGCAAGTCGGCCATCGGCATCGAGATCCCGAACAAGGACAAGGAAGTCGTGGCCCTGGGCGACGTCCTGCGCTCCAACGCGGCGCGCAAGACCGAGCACCCGATGGTGATGGGCGTGGGCAAGGACATCGAGGGCGGCTATGTGGTGGCCAACCTGGCGAAGATGCCCCACCTGCTGGTGGCCGGAGCCACCGGTGCCGGAAAGTCAGCCTTCGTGAACTCGATGGTCACCTCGGTGCTCATGCGTGCCACCCCGGACGAGGTCCGCATGGTGATGGTGGATCCCAAGCGTGTGGAGCTCACCGCCTACGAGGGCGTGCCCCACCTGGTGACGCCCATCATCACCGAGCCGAAGAAGGCCGCGGAGGCGCTGCAGTGGGTGGTCAAGGAGATGGACAACCGCTACGACGACCTCGCCCACTTCGGCTACAAGCACGTCGACGACTTCAACAAGGCTGTGCGGGCCGGGAAGATCCAGCTGCCGCCGGACTCCAAACGGGACCTGCGGCCCTACCCGTACCTGCTGGTGATCGTCGATGAGCTCGCCGATCTGATGATGGTCGCCCCGCGCGACGTCGAGGACTCCATCGTCCGCATCACTCAGCTGGCCCGTGCCGCGGGCATCCACCTGGTGCTGGCCACCCAGCGCCCCTCGGTGAACGTGGTCACCGGCCTGATCAAGGCCAATGTGCCCTCCCGGATGGCCTTCGCGACCTCCTCGGCCACCGACTCCCGCGTGGTGCTGGACTCGGTGGGCGCGGAGAAGCTGCTCGGCCAGGGTGACGCCCTGTTCCTGCCGATGGGCATGAACAAGCCGATGCGTGTGCAGGGCGCCTGGGTCAACGAGTCCGAGGTCCACTCGGTGGTCGAGCATGTGAAGTCCCAGCTGAAGGCGCAGTACCGTGAGGACGCCGTCGCCGCCATGGAGCCGAAGAAGCGGGAGATCGACGCCGACATCGGTGACGACCTGGACCTGCTCCTGCAGGCCACCGAACTGGTGGTCACCACTCAGTTCGGCTCCACCTCGATGCTGCAGCGCAAGCTGCGCGTGGGCTTCGCCAAGGCAGGGCGGCTGATGGACCTGATGGAGTCCCGCGGCGTCGTGGGGCCCTCGGAGGGATCCAAGGCGCGCGATGTGCTGGTCGCCCCGGAGGAACTTCCCGGAGTGCTGGCGACCCTCCGTGGGGAGGAGCCTCCCACCGCGGCACCGTCCGAGGATCCTCCCGAAGCCTACGAGGGCGCCCCGGTGGACCTCGAGCCGGCGGCCGGCGTCGCGACCGGCATCCCTGCCGAGACCGGGCCCACGCAGGCCGCTCCGCAGCAGCCTGCCCAGGTCAGCGAGCAGGCCCGTCCGGCGAGCACCGAGCATGCGGCGACCGGCCCTGTGCGGCCGCAGCCCGGCCGGGGAGCGCCGCCCGCCGGGGGATCCACGATGTCCGGGCTGAGCTCGGCCGATCTGATCGCGCGGGACCTGGCCGAGCGCACTGCCGCGCTCCCCGAGGCGAGGGACTATCATGACGGGCACGACTCCACCGCCGCGGAGGACGCCTGGCAGCTCACCGGACGGTGACCTGTCGGGCGCCAGTCCCGGGCCTGCCTCCCGACCCGCCGAGAAGAGGAGCCGCGTGAGCTCGTCCACCCCAGATCAGCCGAACCCCGAAGAACCGCCGCCGGTGCTGAACATCGCCAACGCGCTCACGATGCTGCGCATCGTGCTGGTGCCGCTGTTCGTCTGGTTCCTGCTGCTCGACGCCGCTCCCGGTGCCGAGGGCGGGCTGGAGGCGACCAACGGCGGCTGGCGCTGGGCCGCGGCAGGCCTGTTCGCCGCGGCCATGATCACCGACAAGATCGACGGAGACCTGGCCCGCGCGCGGAACCTCGTCACCGACTTCGGCAAGATCGCCGATCCCATCGCGGACAAGCTGCTCATCGGCGGTGGTCTGGTGATGCTCTCCGTGCTGGGCGAGCTGCCCTGGTGGGTGACCATCGTCATCCTGGCCCGGGAGCTGGGAGTCACGGTGCTGCGCATGGTGGTCATCCGATACGGCGTCATCCCCGCCTCCCGGGGAGGCAAGCTCAAGACCGTGCTGCAGGCGGCAGGGCTGCAGCTGATGCTGCTCCCGCTGGTGGTCATCGCCGGCTGGCTGGCCGACGTCGCATTCTGGATCGTGATGGCGGCCCTGGTCGTCACCGTGCTCACCGGCGTCGACTACGTGCTCTCGGCACTGCGGCTCCGTCGCGCGGCGCGCTGAGCCCTGACAGCCGAGATCTGAGACCGAGACCCCTAGGAGGCCCAGTTCATGGCCCGAGGAGAGCCGGACGCCCCAGAAGGCAGCCGCGGGGAGACCGCCGGAGGCGTCGAGGCCCATCGGCAGGAGCCCGAACCCGTACGTGCCCACCGCCCCGACCCGGACGTGGCCCATGAGCGGTGGACCCAGGACGGCCAGGACATCTCCGGCGAGGCCGGGCAGATCGCGGACGCGGCCGAGCGGCGCACCGATCCTGTGGAGATCATCCAACGTTGCGCCCATCGCGGGCTCACCCTGGCCACGGCCGAGTCGCTGACCGCCGGCTCGCTGGCGGCCCGCCTGGCCGACGTCCCCGGTGCTTCTGCGGCGCTGCGCGGCGGAGTGATCGCGTACTGCAATGCGGTGAAACAGAGACTGCTGGGGGTGGACGAGGATCTGCTGGAGTCCCGTGGCGCCGTCGACCCCGCCGTCGCGGCGTCCATGGCTCGCGGGGCGGCCTCGGCGACCGGCTCCGTGCTGGGGGTCTCCACCACCGGCGTCGCGGGTCCGGAGCCTCATGAGGGCAAGGAGGTCGGCACCGTGTACGTGGGGCTGGCCTGCAGGAAGTCCGCCGCCCAGCGGTTCGGGCTGCGGCTGCCCGAGGCCTGCGAGGTCGACGATCATGAGTCCTCCGCCGAAGGGGCGCCCGACACGGAGGAGGACTGGATCTCGGGTGCGGTGCTGCTCGATCTCGACGGTGACCGGGCCGCCATCCGGGACGCTTCGGTGGAGGCAGCGCTTAAACTGGTGGAGGAGCTTCTGCTCACAGAACCTCCAGGATTCAACGATCCCCGCTAGAGTGGGGAACAAAATCCGGGAGGATCGGGTTATCCCCCGGTGAAGCGTCTGCATCGCACCGTTTCTGGTGAGGGCCAGCACCTGACCGAGGGGCAGACGCATGAGGGCCATCGGAGTCCACGAAGGAGAAAGTCCATGGTGAGACAGCCAGTCACCGTCAACGGCATCACCCGTTGGAAAGACCTGGACCTCGACGCCGCACCGGCGGCCGAGTCCAAGGAGGCCAAGGCTGTGGTCCTGCGCCAGGAGATCGGAGATGTCCTGCGCAGCATCCGGCAGGCCGAAGGTCGCACGCTGCGTGACGTCTCGCACGGCGCGCGCGTCTCGCTGGGCTACCTGTCCGAGGTCGAACGCGGACAGAAGGAAGCCTCGTCCGAGCTGTTGGCCTCGATCTGCGCCGCGCTCGACGTGCCGCTCTCGGCGATGCTGGGCCAGGTGGCCGAGCGCGTCGCAGCGGCTGAAGGGCTGCATGTGCCGGACACCGTGCCCACCGAGTTCCAGCGCGAGTTCGGCCACGGCGTGGTGCCCGACGGCATCCCCGAGGAGTTCACCCAGGAGGAGTTCGCCCGCAGCTGCGGCTGAACCGATCAGAACGTCCGCGCACGGAGGGCCGTCCCATCGCGGGAGGGCCCTCCGCCGTGTGTGCGCGGGGGTGTCCGAGGTCTGCGCCTCGACCCTTTAGACTGAAGTGCATGGATACGCCCGAGCGCCCTGCCCTGGTCCGCGAGCTGGAGCGTGAGTTCAACCGGCTCTTCGTACGTCGTCGGTTCAACGCCCTGCAGCTCGCCCGTCGGATCGACCCGGAGATCGAACCTGCCTCCTATTCGGTGCTGGCCACCCTGCAGAACGAAGGCCCCGCGCGGATGACCTCCATCGCGCGGCATCTGGGGATCGGCAAGCCCACGCTCTCCCGGCAGCTGACCACTCTGGTCTCTCGCGGGTGGGTCAGCAAGGAGACCGATCCCGCCGACGGCCGGGCCCAGACCGTCTCGCTGACCGCGGAGGGTCGTGAGCGCCTCGAGACCGCTCAGCAGGAGCGTGCTGACCGCTACCTGATGATGCTCCAGGCCTGGAGCCAGGACGAGATCGAGACCCTCAGCACCCTGGTCGCCAAGCTGAACCGCACCTATGCGGAGCATGACCCGGCCGGCCCGGGTCTGCCCAGATCAGACCAGGATCCGCAGGGCAGCGCCCAGCCCTCCGCCGGGGATGGCGCCGCCATCGGAGACGAATGAGCGCCACCCGGTGCTCGTGAGATGTGACGACACCTGCGCGGCGCGCCGCCGCCGGAGAGGACGCTGTTCATGCAGCTGAGCAGATTCTGGTTCCTCATGGAGGGTGAGTTCGGCTCCGGCTATGCGCGCGTGCTGGCGGGCTCGCTCGTGCTCAGCGGCTATCAGAAGACGGCCTCCGAAGCCCTCGAGGCCGGAGTGAGGCCGCGCGACGTCTGGGATGCGGTCTGCGATCAGCAGGAGGTCCCCGAGACGCGGCGGCTCGGCCGAGACATTCCACCGAAGCGCTGAGCTGCACGCTCTCGGAGAGACGGCGACACGCGCATGCTCTTCGAAGCTATGTTCGAGGCCCTGGGGTAATGTTCTCCACAGAAGGTGTCGCATACAGAGTCCGCCACGCCCGACGGTCCACAGCTCAACGCCGCGCGCAGAGACGTGTCAGAGGTGGTGCGTAGTGTCGGAGGCGTCATCACGGCACCGCATCGCACCGGTGCGAGACAACCAGCACAGACGACGTCACAGAGGTGAACCATGGCAGTCAGCCCAGACCGGGAGAAGTCGCTCGAAGCGGCCCTGGCCCAGATCGACAAGCAGTACGGCAAGGGATCGGTGATGCGGCTCGGGGATGAGACCCGAGCCCCGATCGAGACCATCTCCACTTCGTCCATCGCCATGGATGCCGCGCTCGGCATCGGTGGCTTCCCTCGCGGACGAGTCGTCGAGATCTATGGCCCGGAGTCCTCCGGCAAGACCACCGTGGCGCTGCATGCGGTGGCCAATGCACAGAAGAACGGCGGCATCGCGGCGTTCATCGACGCGGAGCACGCCCTGGATCCCACCTACGCCGAGAAGCTGGGGGTGGACACCGACGCCCTGCTGGTCTCCCAGCCGGACACCGGTGAGCAGGCCCTGGAGATCATGGACATGCTGGTCTCCTCGGGGTCGCTGGACATCGTCGTCATCGACTCCGTGGCCGCACTCGTGCCGCGCGCCGAGATCGAGGGCGAAATGGGCGACAGCCACGTCGGCCTGCAGGCCCGGCTGATGTCCCAGGCGCTGCGCAAGATCGCCGGGCGGCTGTCCCAGACCAAGACCACCGCCATCTTCATCAACCAGCTTCGGGAGAAGATCGGAGTGTTCTTCGGTTCACCGGAGACGACCTCCGGCGGCAAGGCGCTGAAGTTCTACTCCTCGGTCCGGGTGGACGTGCGCCGCATCGAGACCCTCAAGGAGGGGACGAACGCGGTCGGCAACCGCACCCGCGCCAAGATCGTGAAGAACAAGATGGCCCCGCCGTTCAAGCAGGCCGAGTTCGACATCCTCTATGGCGAGGGGATCTCTCGTGAAGGCGGGCTGATCGACGTCGGCGTGGAGAACGGTCTGGTGAAGAAGTCCGGCGCCTGGTTCACTTATGACGGTGATCAGCTGGGTCAGGGCAAGGAGAAGGCGCGTCACTTCCTCAAGGACAATCCGGACCTCGCCGATGAGATCGAGCGTCGGATCCGGGAGAAGCTGGGCATCATCGGCCCGCCGTCCGAGGAGGACGGCCCCTCGCTGAAGGCCGTCGACGGCCCCGCCTGAGCTGACAGATGAGTGCCAGCGAGGATCCCGCGTCCGCACCTCAGACCGAGGACCACCAGCGGGACACCATCGATGCGTTGAAGGAGGCCCTCGCCCGGATCGAGGCGGGGGACTCGCCGTCGTCCTTTGATCCGGCAGAGGAGTCCGCCCCCGTCGGGTCTGGGTCGGCGACGGCTCCGGCGTCAGGCTCCCCGGCGGAGCCTCCTCTGTCCCTGGGCACGGAGGCTCCCGATGAAGGGGACGAGCGTGACCGGGCGCGGAATCTGGTGCTGCGCAAGCTCACCGGCTCCGCCAAGAGCCGCCACCAGCTGGCTGAGGCGCTCCGTGAGAAGGAGTTCTCCCAGGAGGTCATCACGTCGGTGCTGGACCGCCTGGAAGAGGTCCAGCTGATCGATGACGCCGCCTTCGCCCGGATGTGGATCCGCACCCGCCACGAGACCCGCGGTCTCGGACGCAGCGCGCTGCGTCGGGAGCTCAAGGACCGCGGCATCGCCGAGGAGACGGCCGAGGAGGCCCTGGAGCAGCTCAGCGACGCTGATGAGGCCTCGGCCGCCAGGGAACTGATCGCCAAGAAGATGCGTGGGGTGACCGTGCCGCCGGGGCAGGACGCCGCCGCCCGCAAGGAGCGGGAGAAGCACACTCGCCGCCTGGTGTCCATGCTCGCGCGGCGCGGCCACAGCCCCGGTGCGGCGTTCCAGCTGGTCCGTGAAGCGCTGGATGAGCACACCGCCGGTGGTGCGGGCGTGTGAACCCGCCACCGCGGGGGCGTAGAATTGACCGGCACCGCGGGTCACACCGCGCCCGAGTCCGAGACTGCCCCCGTGAGATCTGCGAGCGTGACGATGACCGAGACGACCCTGGACCGCACACAGCCGGCGTCGGCCCGCGAGCCCTCGGGCGAGCAGCCGGGGAAGGTCCGCACCTACGACGTGCGCACCTTCGGCTGCCAGATGAACGTCCACGACTCCGAACGCATCTCCGGGCTCCTGGAGAACGCCGGCTACATCGCCGCGGAGGAGCACGCCACTCCGGACCTCGTCGTCTTCAACACCTGCGCAGTGCGGGAGAACGCGGACAACAAGCTCTACGGGCACCTCGGAAACCTGCGCGCCACCAAGCGTGACCACGAGGGCATGCAGATCGCAGTCGGCGGCTGTCTGGCACAGAAGGACCAGAACGCGGTGCTGGAGAAGGCCCCGTGGGTCGACGTCGTGTTCGGGACCCACAACATCGGCTCGCTGCCGACGCTGCTGGAACGCTCCCGGCACAACCAGGACGCGCAGATCGAGATCCTGGAGTCCCTGGAGACCTTCCCCTCCACACTTCCCACCAAGCGTGATGCGGTCTACTCCGGCTGGGTGTCCATCTCCGTGGGCTGCAACAACACCTGCACGTTCTGCATCGTGCCCTCGCTGCGAGGCAAGGAACGTGACCGGCGGCCCGGCGAGATCCTCGCCGAGGTGCAGGCGCTGGTCGAGGACGGAGCCGTGGAGGTGACCCTGCTCGGGCAGAACGTGAACACCTACGGGGTCGAATTCGGTGACCGTGGGGCCTTTGCGAAGCTGCTGCGCGCCTGCGGGGAGATCGAGGGCCTCGAACGCGTCCGCTTCACCAGTCCGCACCCGGCCTCCTTCACCGACGACGTCATCGACGCCATGGCGGAGACGCCCAACGTGATGCCGCAGCTGCACATGCCGCTGCAGTCCGGCTCGGACACCGTGCTGAAGTCCATGCGACGGTCGTACCGGTCCAAGAAGTTCCTCGGGATCCTGGACAAGGTCCGCGCACGGATGCCGCACGCGGCCGTCACCACTGACATCATCGTGGGCTTTCCCGGCGAGACCGAGGAAGACTTCCAGGACACCATGCGCGTGGTCGAGGCATCCCGCTTCTGCTCCGCCTTCACCTTCCAGTACTCGGCCCGCCCCGGCACACCGGCGGCCACCATGGAGGACCAGATCCCCAAGCAGGTGGTCCAGGAGCGCTTCGAGCGACTGATCGCGCTGCAGAACCGCATCACCGCGGAGGAGAACCAGCGGCAGATCGGCACCGTGCAGGAGCTGCTGGTCACCGCAGACTCCGGGTCCAAGGGGTCAGAGACGGGACGACGCTCCGGCCGGGCCCCGGACAACCGTCTGGTGCACTTCTCCGTGCCCACCGGCGCACCGGAGCCACGCCCGGGGGACTTCGTGACCGTGTCCATCACCGACGCGGGCTCCTATCACCTGCTGGCCGATCCGACGTCCGTCGACGAGTTCAGGCTGCGGCGTTCCCGGGCCGGCGACGCCTGGGACCGCGCACAGGCCGAGTCCTGCGGCGTGGGCACGACGCAGGTGGGCGGGGAGCAGCCCGGGGCCGTCTCCCTGGGCATGCCGACGCTGCGCCCGAACGGCTGAGCCCGTGGCCGCCGCGCAGTCGGAGCTGCCGCTGATCGTCGTCGTCGGCGCCACCGCCACCGGCAAGTCGGCGCTCGGCGTGGAGCTGGCCCATCGACTCGGCGGAGAGGTCGTCAATGCTGACTCCATGCAGCTCTACCGAGGAATGGACATCGGGACCGCCAAGGTGACCGACGAGGAGCGCCGCGGGGTGACGCATCACCTGCTCGACGTCCTCGATGTCACCCAGGAGGCCTCGGTGGCCGTCTACCGGCAGCGGGCCCGAGAGATCATTGCTGAGATCCGGGGACGCGGCCGAGTGCCTGTGCTGGTCGGAGGGTCCGGGCTCTACGTGCGGGCCGTCATCGACTCCATCGAGTTCCCGCCCACTGACCCGCAGGTGCGCAGTGTGCTCACCCAGCGTCTCGAGGACGCCGGGTCGGATCCGCTGCGGGAGGAGCTGCGGGAGGTCGATCCCGAGTCGGCAGCCGCCATCCAGGATGACCGCCGTCTGGTCCGGGCCCTGGAGGTCGTTCGGCTGACCGGACGCAGCTTCTCCTCCTTCATGCCGCAGCGGCTCCACGAGCCCCAGCTGGAACCGGTGCGGCAGATCGGTCTGCGCATGCCCCGCGCTCTGCTTCGCGAGCGCATCGAGACGCGCGTGCAGCGGATGGCTGCCGGCGGGCTGCTCGAGGAGGTCCGCACACTGGCCCTCGCCGGGCTGCGCGAGGGTCGGACGGCCTCCCGGGCCATCGGATATCAGCAGTTCCTCGCCGTCCTGGATGGTCAGCTCACCCAGAGTGAGGCGATCGAGGAGACCGTGGCCTCCACCCGACGCTTCGCGAAGCGCCAGGACACCTGGTTTCGCGCCGATCCTCGAATCAGCTGGCTGGATGTGGACATGGACGCCGAGGACGTCGTCGGGGAGCTGGCGGAGCGGGCACAGGTCACGTTGCAGGAAGCGGAGCGCAGCCCCAGACGTTGAACCTCACCGGAACTGATCCCACCCATCCCATGCTCAGGAAGGCATCCACCGTGGCCCATCACCTCTCCGCACTCGACGCGCTGAGCGGCGCCCGATTCACCAAGGCCCACGCGACGGGCAATGACTTCGTGATGCTCTCCGACCCTGACGGCTCACTGGAGATCACGCCTGGGGCCGTCCGTGCCCTGTGCGATCGCCACCAGGGGATCGGAGGCGACGGGCTGATCCGTGCGGTGCCCGCTCGGCTCGCCGCGGAGACGCGGCAGCTGCTCGAGGAGGAGGACCAGCTCTCCGACGCCGAGGCCGAGATGCTCTGGTTCATGGACTATTGGAACGCCGACGGGTCGGTGGCGGAGATGTGCGGCAACGGGGTGCGCGCCTTCGCGAACTTCCTGATCTCCGAAGGCCTCGTGGAGCTCGCCGAGGGGGAGGAGCTGCCCCTGGTCACCCGGGCAGGCATGCGCACGGTGCGCCGAGTCCCCGAGGGCTATGCCATCGGCATGGGCATCTGGTCCTTCATCGACCCGGAGCTCGCCCAGGCCAACGCCTCGGATTCCCTGGTCATCGCCCAGGGGCTCACTGATCCGCGCCCGGCGCTGAGCATCTCCTTGGGCAACCCCCACACGGTGGTGGCACTGCCGGAGGAGGAGGTCCTGGAGGCCCTGGAACTCCATGCGGCGCCGCAGGTGGATCCGGTGCCCCCGCAGGGCACCAATGTGGAGTTCGTGGTCCCCTCAGATCCGCTGGTGGTCGACGGCGAGGGGCAGGTGCGCATGCGCGTGCACGAACGCGGGGTCGGCGAGACGCTGTCCTGCGGCACCGGAGCCTGTGCGGCCGCCGCCGCAGTGCGGGTCTGGGCCGCCGAGGACGGAGTCGACACGTGGACCGTCCAGGTGCCCGGAGGTGAGGTCCGCGTGCGTTTCCTGGCCCGGCAGGACGGTGCCGAGGACGTGGAGCTCTCCGGCCCGGCGGAGAACGTCTTCGCCGGCACCCTCGCCTGAACGGGCGCGGCCTGCAGGGCTCGGGGACGGTTCAGGGAGGGCTCAGCCCTGGGCCGGCTCAGCCCTGATCGCGCCGCACCCGCAGCAGACGGAAGCCCTTGGAGGTCTCGGGGCGGTCAGCCTCGAAGTCGTCGCCGACTGCGGCGAGCATCGAGCGGATCCAGGTCAGCAGCGAGTCCGCACCCAGGTTCTTCTGCACCACGAGCCAGGCTTCGGCGTCGTCGGCGAGCCGGGGGAGCCACAGCTCCAGCAGTTCGTGCAGGACGGCCTTGCCCACCCGGATCGGCGGGTTGGACCAGATGGTGGTGAATCGGACCCCTGAGGGGACCTCCTCCGGGGACATGACTCGCACATTGTCCAGGCCCAGCCGCTGCGCGTTCTCTGCACACAGCTCCCGGGATCGTTCGTTGACGTCCACGGCCCAGACCGTCGCCTCCGGTGCGCGCAGCGCCAGAGTGAGGGCGATCGGGCCCCAGCCGCAGCCGATGTCGAGCAGGTGACCCTCACGGGCCGGATCCGGCACGTGCTTCAGCAGCACCGCCGTTCCCTTGTCGATGCCGTCCGGGGAGAAGATTCCGCCGGCGGTCACCACGGAGACCTGTCGGCCGGCCAGCTCGACGTCGACCTCGCGGCGTCGCGCCGATCCCGAGGGGGTGGTGGAGAAATAGTGCTGAGAGCTCACAGGGTGATGCTATCGCCTCAGCCCGACAGGGGATTCGCCGTCGGGGCGAGAACCCCGTAAACTTGGTGAGCATGTGGATTCCTCACCCCTGATGCTCCCGTGAGCAGCGGCCTCCTGGTCGCCCACGGTCGAGCGCGCAGGCCTCATCGGTCGATGCCCGCCTGCCATCACCCTGCACGAGCTCTGGCCCGCCGTCTGCACGACGTGCCCGCCGGCCGGAGATGACCATCACGTCTCGAATCCGCATCCCTCTCCACGCACCGGAGGACTGATCCTCCACAGCGGGTGCCCTGCCCAGGTCGCACTGCACAGCTGGCGGCCTCCGCTAGTACCGCCGCAGCGCAGAGCCGTAGGATGGAAGGACCCTTCTGGGGGCCGGCCGGAGTCGAGATCCGGTACACAGGGACCCGTCGCTGACCGGCGGTCCCGACAAGGAGATCATGACGAACACCCATCAGGACAACACCACACCCAGCACCGGAGACGAGCAGCACGAGGACATCACGCCCGCTGCCGCAGCCGTCTCCGGTGACCAGGCCTCGGTCGATGCCACCATCGAACGCATCCTGGCCGCCGACGAGGCTCGCGCAGAGACGGTCACCCGCTCTGCCCGGACCCGTTTCGTCGCCGACCCTGCGCATCGTCGTGAGGGAGAGGCCGCCGGGCCCGACCGCCGATCTGTGCTGGACGGGCAGGCTCGGGAGCTCTCGGACCTGCGGACCCAGCACACCGAGGCCGACGGAGATCAGTTCGATCTGCTCGAGCGGCGCTCGCTGCGCCGCGTGGAGGGCCTCTCCACCGAGCTGGAGGACGTCTCCGAGGTCGAATACCGGCAGCTCCGCCTGGAGCGGGTCGTGCTGGCCGGTCTGTGGAGCGACGGGCCCATCGCCGAGGCGGAGCACTCGCTGCGCGAACTCGCCGCCCTGGCCGAGACCGCCGGATCCACCGTGCTGGACGGCTTCGTCCAGCGGCGCGCCACTCCCGATCCCGGCACGTTCTTCGGCTCCGGCAAGGCGGAGCAGATCCGCCAAGCCGTCGCCGAGCTCGGTGCGGACACGGTGGTCGTCGACTCTGAGCTGGCCCCGTCACAGCGGCGCGGGCTCGAGGACATCGTGAAGGTCAAGGTCATCGATCGCACCGGCCTGATCCTGGACATCTTCGCCCAGCACGCCAAGTCCCGGGAGGGCAAGGCTCAGGTGGAGCTGGCCCAGCTGGAGTATCTGCTTCCGCGGCTGCGCGGCTGGGGCGAATCGATGTCCCGGCAGGCCGGTGGACAGGTCGGCGGCGCCGGCGCGGGCATGGGATCCCGCGGTCCCGGTGAGACGAAGATCGAGCTGGACCGTCGGCGCATCAACACGCGGATGGCGAAGCTGCGCAAGCAGATCGCGGGGATGAAGCCTGCGCGTGACGCCAAGCGGGCCAACCGCAGGCGCAATGCGGTGCCCTCGGTGGCGATCGCCGGATACACCAACGCCGGGAAGTCCTCCCTGCTGAACCGCCTCACCGACGCCGGAGTCCTCGTGGAGAACGCGCTGTTCGCCACGTTGGACCCCACGGTGCGCAAGGCTGTCACCCCGGACGGGATCGGCTACACCCTCTCGGACACGGTCGGCTTCGTCCGGCAGCTGCCCACCCAGCTGGTGGAGGCCTTCCGCTCCACGCTGGAGGAGGTCGCCGACGCCGATCTGATTCTGCACGTCGTAGACGCCTCGCATCCGGAGCCGGAGGGGCAGATCAGCGCGGTCCGCAAGGTCCTCGCTGATGTCGACGCCCATGAGGTGCCGGAGATCATCGTGCTCAACAAGGCGGACATGGCCGACGACGTCGTCATCGAACGGATCCGTCGCCGGGAGTCGCGCACCGTGCTCGTCTCGGCGCACACCGGCCAGGGAGTCGACGATCTGCGGGAGCTGATCAGCGAGTCGATCCCGCGTCCGGACGTGGCGCTGGAGCTGCTGGTGCCCTACGCCGCCGGGGACCTCGTCTCTCGGCTGCACGGCTCCGATGCAGAGATCCTGAGCACCGAGTACCAGGCCGAGGGCACCCGGATGAGCGTACGGGTCCGGCCGGAGCTGGCCGCCGAGCTGCAGGAGCACGTCGTGGCCGGTGGTCCCACCGCTTCGGGGGACGCGCCCGCTGAAGGTCCGGACGCTGAAGGTCCGGACGCTGAAGGTCCGGACGCTGACGCCGAGGCGACGGACGAACCGGGCGCTGCATGAGCGCGGAGGCGCCCACCACCCAGTCCACCGGGCATCTGCGGTCGACCACGTTGCTCGAGCACGCCGTGACCGCCATGGGCGGTGTGCATCGGGAAGGCCAGGTCGACATGGCACGCCATGTCGACCATGCCCTTCGACGGCGGCGACACCTGCTCGTGCAGGCGGGCACCGGGACGGGCAAGTCGCTGGCCTACCTGGTGCCCGCCGTCGTGCATGCGCTGGACAGCGAGCGTCCGGTGCTGATCTCCACAGCGACCCTGGCGCTGCAGGCGCAGATCATGGGCCGTGACCTGCCGCGCCTGCTGGAGCAGCTGGGGGACGAGCTTGACCAGGGGATCAGCATCGCCCTGGTCAAGGGGCGTGCCAACTACCTCTGCAAGCACAAGCTCGAGGGCGGTTTCCCTCAGGACGATGAGGAGCAGGCGCTGTTCTCCTTCGGCGACGAGCCCGCCGGTGAATCCGCCCCGGAGCCCGGCTCTCGGTTGGGGCGAGAGGTCGTGCGCCTGCGCGAGTGGGCCGAGGAGACGGAGACGGGAGACCGTGACGACCTCCCCGAGGGGGTCTCGGACAAGGCCTGGCGGCAGGTCTCGGTCAATGCAGTGGACTGCATCGGACCGCGACGATGCCCGATGGCCTCCGAGTGTTTCTCCGAGCTGGCCCGCGAGCGTGCTGTGGACGCTGATCTCGTGGTCACCAATCACGCGATGCTGGCCATCGACGCCTTCGAAGGTCTGCAGGTGCTGCCCGAGCATGACGCGGTCATCATCGACGAGGCCCATGAGCTCGCTGACCGGGTGACCTCCGCCGTCACAGCGCAGCTGTCGGTGCAAATGATCCAGACGGCGGCGAACTCGCTGCGCCGGCACACGTCGCTCAGCGGAGAGGATCTGCAGGCTGCGGCCATCGCCGTCGACGCCGCCTTCCACGCCAAGGAGTCCGGACTGCTGGCACGTGGGCTGGACCCTCAGCAGACCCAGGCCCTCGAGATCGCCCGCAACGCGGCCCGCACCGCCCTCTCGGACAGCAAGCCCTCCGGAGACTCCGACGGCGACACCGGTCGCTCCACGGCTCGAGCCCGGGTGCAGGCGGTCCAGGAGACCGCGGAACGCATGCTGCAGTCTCCGGAGACCCCGGACGTCATCTGGCTGACCAGACCTGGAAGCTTCACCCCAGGAGTGGGATACCGCGAGGCCGACGTCACCGAGCCGCCGGTCGTGAACGTGGCCCCCACCTCGGTGGCCGGTCGGCTCCGCGAGGGGCTCTTCGGCGACAGGACCGTGATCCTGACCTCGGCGACGCTCACCATCGGAGACAGCTTCGAACCCGTCGCCGGCGCGCTGGGGCTGGGTGGGGAGAAAGCCCCTGCCTGGGATGGCGTCGACGTCGGCAGCCCATTCGAGTACCCGAAGCAGGGGGTGCTCTATGTGGCGAAGCATCTGCCGGCTCCGTCGCTGAAGACCGCCGACCAGCAGCGTGATGAGCTTGCCGAGCTCATCGAGGCCTCACGTGGGGCGACGCTGGCGCTGTTCTCCTCGCGCCGTGCGGCGGAGGAGGCGGCCGAGGACCTGCGTGAGCGGTTGGACGTACCGATCCTCTGTCAGGGAGACGCCACGATGTCGTCGCTGGTGCGGGAGTTCGCCGCGGACGAGGAGACCTGCCTGTTCGGCACCATGGGCCTGTGGCAGGGTGTCGACGTTCCCGGCCGATCCTGCCGACTCGTGGCGATCGACAGGATCCCCTTCCCCCGACCCGACGATCCGCTGATGAGCGCGCGCACCCAGGAGGTCGCGCGGCACGGAGGCAACGGCTTCATGCAGGTGGCTGCCACTCACGCCGCCACGCGACTGGCCCAGGGCGCGGGGCGGCTGATCCGCAGCGCCGAAGACAGGGGAGTGCTGGCCATCCTGGACTCCCGGCTGGCCACGGCGCGTTACGGGGGCTTCCTGAAGAAGTCCATGCCGGACTTCTGGCCCACGGTCAGCGGAGACATCGCTCGAGGCGCGCTCCGCAGGTTGGCGGACCACCAGTCCAGCGAGGGCTGAGTCCGCGCGGGCCTCCGTCCTTGGGTCAGAGGCTGCGCAGCACGGTGACGACCCGGCCCATGATGGTCGCCTCGTCGCCGAGGATCGGCTCGTAGCTGCGGTTCTGCGGCAGCAGCCACTGGTGCCCGTCGCGACGGCGCAGGGTCTTCACCGTGGCCTCCTCGTCGAGCAGCGCTGCGACGATGTCGCCGTTCTCCGCCGTATGCTGCCGGCGGACCACCACCCAGTCGTCCTCGAAGATGCCGGCCTCGATCATCGAGTCACCCCGGACCTGGAGCATGAACAGCTCACCCTCGCCGGTGAGCTGGCGGGGCAGAGGCATCACGTCCTCCACATGCTGCTCGGCCAGGATCGGGCCGCCGGCGGCGATGCGCCCGACCACCGGGATGTCAGTGGTCCGGCTGTCGGACTGCTCGCGATAGGCGTCCAGGTCCACCACGGCGCTGTCCACGGCGCGGCGGCGCTCCGCCGGCCCTTCTGAAGCCTGGGAGGTCTGCTCCGCGTCAGTGGGACCCTCAGCGGCCAGGAGGCGGCCTGAGGAGTCACGGATGACCTCCATGGCGCGCGGCTTCCCCGGGACTCTGCTCAGGTAGCCCATCTGCTGGAGACGAGCGAGCTGATGCGTCACCGAGGACAGCGACGCGAGGCCGCAGGCGTCCCCGATCTCACGCATCGACGGAGGATAGCTGCGCTCGGCGAGGGACTGCTGGATCACATCGACGATGCCGCGCTGCCGCTCCGTCAGGCGGGGAGCCTCCCCATGCGTCCGGTCCCGCGGCAGGTTCTTCTCAGCAGGTCGCTTCTCCACGGCCATGTCTCACGCCTCTCTCCGCAGGGTCTCATCGGGTTCGCGGCCGACTCCGGAACGTCACGAGGCCCAGAACGTGCAGTTCATGTCAGAGGGTCCTGATGGACTCTCCGACATGGACGCCCGATCGAACATCGCATCCGAAACTCGGTTCGAACATGTGGCTCAGGCTACGGGAACCGGGCGCCCGGGGCCAACATATTCGAACGCATGTCTGGTCCCGTGTCGAACATGTGTGCTAGAAATAGAACACAGCTTCGAACAGTCTTCGATGCCACAGTCAGTACGAGAGAGGTTCTTCCCCATGCGTCACTCGCACACCTCCTTCACCGCCCGTCCGGTCTCCGGTGCGGCTCACGCATCCGGCCCCCTTGCCTCGGTCGCTCTCGGGCGTCCCGGCATGACCCTGACTCGGCGGGGGCGGCTGCTGCTCATCGGCCTGCCGGCGCTCACTCTGCTGGCCGCCGCCCTGGTCGGACTCGCGCTGCTGGCCGGCAGCTTCGCCAACATGGCCCAGGCCTCGAGCCAAGAGCCCGCAGGTGTGGAGGCCGTCGAGGTCACGGTCGCCCCCGGCGACACGCTCTGGAGCGTCGCCTCGGAGCTGGACTCCGGCGAAGACGTCCAGGTCCTCATCGGGCAGATCGCGGAGCTGAACGGCCTCTCCTCCTCGGAGCTGCACCCGGGGCAGACCCTCCACGTTCCCGTGCTGGACTGATCGTCTGGTGGCCGATGGGCGTGACGCACTGCGTCAAGCTCAGGCTCCACGGTGGGGGCGGGGCCAGCTCCGCGAGTAGGATGGGCGCGTGAAATCTCAGCAGAACGGGGCCGGCGCGACGCCGACGACGGAGAACCCTGACCGATCAGACCGCCTGGCGCGGCTGCCCCTCCGGGATGAGCTGCGCGGGCAGGAGCCCTACGGAGCCCCGCAGCTGACCGTGCGGGCCATGCTCAACGTCAACGAGACCACCTATGACGTCCCCGCCGACGTCGTGGACGCGATCACCACAGAGGTCCGGCACGCCGCACAGTCCCTGAACCGTTACCCGGACCGCGAGTTCACCCGGCTGCGCGAGAAGCTCGCCGACTATCTGGGCCATGGGCTGAGTGCCGAGAACATCTGGGCGGCCAACGGGTCCAATGAGATCATGCAGCACATCCTGCAGGCCTTCGCCGGCCCGGGACGCTCCGTGCTGGCCTTCCCTCCCACGTATTCGATGTACCCGCTCTACGCTCGCGGGACCTACAGCGAGTACATCCCGGGCACTCGGGGGGAGGACTTCACGCAGAGCGCTGCGGACGTCGCCCGGCAGATCCGCGAGCACCGCCCTCATGTGGTGATCCTCTGCTCTCCCAACAACCCGACCGGCACCGCGCTGGGGCTCGATGTCGTCGAGGCCGCCTATGCGGCCGCCCTCGAGGGCGACACTATGGTCGTCGTCGACGAGGCCTACGGGGAGTTCCGGCAGAACGGTACGCCCTCGGCGCTGGAGCTGCTGGCCGGACGGGAACGGCTGATCGTCTCACGCACGATGAGCAAGGCCTTCGCTTTGGCGGGTGGACGGCTGGGCTACCTGGCCGCCGCGGAGGAGGTCACAGACGCGCTGCGGCTGGTGAGGCTTCCCTACCACCTCTCGGCGGTCACCCAGGCCACCGCGGAGGCGGCCCTGGACCACAGCGCGACGCTGATGGCCAACGTCGAGCGCATCAAGTCCCAGCGTGACCGCATTGTGGAGACGCTGAGCAGCTACGGGCTCACCCCCGCTCCGTCGGATGCGAACTTCGTCTTCTTCGGCGGCCTGAGCGATGAGAAGGCCGCCTGGCAGCATCTCCTCGATGACGGCATCCTCATCCGCGACGTCGGCATCCCCGGCCACCTGCGGGTGACTGCCGGCACCGAGGAGGAGACAACCGCCTTCCTCGAATCGCTGCGGCGCCATCTGGGGCGCTGACCCCGGGCCGTGGCCGGGGCGTTCCACCGTCTGAGACCGCTGTCGTGCACGCTGAGGCCTTCCACAGCGGTGCGTAGACTGGACTACGGCGTCACCAGACCCACCCCCCCCGTACCTCACGAGCAGGAGCCATGGGAGCAGAACTGATCTCGGGCCGCGCGGCCCAGATGGAACGAGTGACCTCCGAGTCCAGCGTGCGCGTCCGCATGGACCTCGACGGAACCGGCACCTCGAAGATCTCCACCGGTGTGCCGTTCTTCGACCACATGCTCACCGCCTTGTCGAAGCATTCGCTGATCGATCTGGAGATCGAGGCCAGCGGAGACACCCACATCGACGTCCACCACACCGTGGAGGACACCGCCATCGTCATCGGTGAGGTGCTGCGCACCGCCCTGGGCGACAAGGCGGGCATCCGCCGTTTCGGCGAGGCGACGGTCCCGCTGGACGAGGCGCTGGCGCAGGCGATCGTCGACGTCTCCGGTCGCCCGTACCTGGTCCACACAGGCGAGCCCGAGGGGCAGCAGTACCACCTGATCGGCGGCCATTTCACCGGATCCATGACCCGTCACGCCTTCGAAGCGGTCACGTACCACTCCGGGATCTGCCTGCACATGCGTGTGCTGGCCGGACGGGATCCCCACCACATCGTGGAGGCGCAGTTCAAGGCCTTCGCCCGAGCTCTGCGTGCCGCGGTCGAGTCGGACCCGCGGGTGGAAGGCATCCCCTCGACCAAGGGAGCGCTGTGATGGCGAAGCCTGAGGTCGTCGTCCTGGACTACGGCTCCGGCAACGTCCATTCCGCGGTCCGAGCCCTGGAGCGCGTCGGCGCCCAGGTCACGTTGACCCGGGACACCCAGCAGGTGCTCGACGCCGACGGGCTCGTCGTCCCGGGAGTGGGCGCGTTCGCCGCGGTGATGGAGGCCTTGACGTCCATCGACGCTCCACGCTGGATCGGACGTCGAGTGGCCGGTGGGCGCCCCGTGCTGGGCATCTGCGTGGGGCACCAGATCCTCTTCGAGCGCGGAGTGGAGCATGGGATCGCCGCCGAGGGGATGGGGGAGTGGCCCGGAGAGGTCACCGCCCTGCCGCAGGACGTGGTCGTCCCCCACATGGGGTGGAACACCGTCCGCCCGGCGCGGGACTCGGTGCTCTTCGACGGCATCGAGGACGAGCGCTTCTACTTCGTGCATTCCTATGCCGTCCAGGAGTGGGGCTTCGACCAGACGGTGGACGCCATGTCTGCGCCGAAGGTGACGTGGTCCCACCACGGGGCGGACTTCATCGCCGCCGTGGAGAACGGCCCGCTGGCCGCCACCCAGTTCCATCCCGAGAAGTCCGGCGACGCCGGCATGCAGCTGCTGAAGAACTGGATCGAGAGCCTCTGATCCGCTGGGCCGCCGCATCGGCCAGCCCGCTACGACCACCCGCAGGACCACCGCCGCAGGAAGAGAGATCCGCCGCCATGGCTGAGAGCGCCCCCGAGAACACTCCCGAGACCGCCACCGTGCCCGCCCTGGAGCTGCTGCCCGCCGTCGACGTCGCCGACGGCCAGGCCGTCCGCCTGGTGCAGGGGGAGGCAGGTTCCGAGACCGGCTACGGAGATCCACTGGAGGCGGCCCTGACCTGGCAGCAGCAGGGGGCCGAGTGGATCCATCTGGTGGATCTCGACGCCGCTTTCGGCCGCGGGCACAACCGTGAGGTGCTGTCCCGCGTGGTGAAGGAGCTGGACATCAAGATCGAACTCTCCGGAGGCATCCGCGACGACGAGTCGCTGGACCGCGCTCTGGAGTTCGGCGCGACCCGGGTGAACCTGGGCACCGCCGCCTTGGAGGACCCCGAGTGGACTGCTCGCGCCATCGAGCGCCACGGCGAGGCCATCGCGGTGGGACTCGATGTCCGCGGCGAGACCCTGGCCGCCCGTGGCTGGACCAAGGAGGGCGGCAACCTCTGGGAGGTGCTGGAGCGCCTCGAGGACGCCGGCTGCCCGCGGTACGTGGTCACCGATGTCACCAAGGACGGCACCCTGCGTGGGCCCAACACCGATCTGCTGGCGGAGGTCTGCCGGCGCACCGCCAAGCCCGTGGTGGCCTCCGGCGGGATCTCTTCCCTGCAGGACGTCTCCGCGCTGGCCAAGATGGTCTCCCACGGCGTGGAGGGCGCCATCATGGGCAAGGCGCTCTACGCGGACAAGTTCACCTTCCCCGACGCACTGAAGGCGGCGGCCGCCTCGGCATGACGCACCATCACCGCGAACAGGGGCACCGGCCGGACCCGGCACGGAACCCGCTGGACCAGGGCGCCGGGGTCGCCGAGGACACCGAGTGCTCGGCCCGTGAGCTTCCGTCCCACATCGCGAACCTGCTGCAGCGTCAGTCGCGTGCGGCCGACGGTCGGCCTGCGGACTCTGCGGGCATCCCCTGGGAGGGCCGGAACCTCTCCGGAGAGGGGAATCCGCTGCATGCCTTCGACGGCGACGACGGCCGAGCTGCTGTGCAGATCGTCACGGCGCGTCAGAGGCTGCTGGCCGGAGAGCTGGACGAGGCCGGATTCGTCGCCGCGCTGCAGGGGCAGAGGCTCTTCGTCCCGGTGATCGCCACCGTCGGCGAGCACGGGGAGGCCGACGCCGGCGCCCCTGCTGGTGACAAGGAGGCCGACATCGCTCTGGTGACCATCACCTCCGCCTCGGGGCGTCCGGCCATGCCGATCTTCACCTCAGTGGAGGCGCTGACCTCCTGGCACCCTGAGGCTCGTCCCGTGGCCGCAGAGGCTGAACGGGTCATGCTGGCGGCCCTGGCCGAAGAGTCCGAGCTGGTGGTGCTGGATCCGGGGGCGGACTTCACCTTCGTGGTGCGGCGCCCGGCTGTGGTGGCCCTGGCCCAGGGCGGGCAGTGGACACCCTCATATCAGGACCCGCAGGTGGCCGCGGCGCTGGAGGGAATCGTGGAGCAGTGCCTGGGCGTGGCCCGGCTGGTGATGGCTCCCGGCAGGGGCGTGGGCACGGCGACCTCGTCTGGCACATCGATCGCCGGGGGCGGCAGCGGGCCGGAGCTCAGGATCGGGGTGGTGCTGGAGCCCGGGGTGGATGCGATCGACGGCCGGCTGGCGCTGGCCAGTGTGCAGGCGTCTCTGGAGGACCTCACGGTGCTCCGGCAGAGGGCGGACTCTGTGGAGGTCGTGCTGGCCCGCGAATCTGGCTGAGCGGAGCAGCCACGAGGCGCACCAGAGGTGGTCGGCCGAGACCTGGCGCCTCCTGCCGGTCAGCGCAGCTCCGTCTCCTCCGTGGTCTGCAGGAGTTTCCTGCAGATCTCCCGCAGGGCTGCGGCCTCGTCCTCGTCGACGCTGTCATGGAAGATCTGCCGGATGTGCTGGGCGTGGACCGCTGAGGCCTCCCGGAAGACCCGGCGCCCTTCCTCGGTCAGCGTGGCGGTCATCCCGCGACGGTCGGTCGGGTCCGCGCACCGGCTGATGAGCCCGCGGGCCTGCAAGGACTTGGCCTGGTACGAAAGTCGTGAGGGGGAGAAGACCATCCGCTCGGCGAGCTCCCCCATGCGCAGCTGATTGCCTGTGGCCTCGGTGAGCAGGAGCAGCAGGTTGTAATCGGTCAGGCGCAGTCCGGTGGTGGCGTGGAGGCGCTTCTCCATCTTCACATTGATGGTCGCCGCAGTCTCCACGAATGAGCGCCAGGCCCGTGCCTTGATGGAGGATCCGGTGAGGTCCTGAGCCGCTGGAAGAGCCTCGGCCGAAGAGTCCTGGTCGTCGTCGCCCTTGATGGCGGTCACGCGGGCACCTCCTGCGTGCATCAGTCGTGCGGTGATCGAAGCCTGTTCAGTCTACGTCACCCCAGCTGAGGGGCATCTGAGGCGCCGCGCGGGCGTGCGACGGCACAGTCAGGGCGCCCCGCGGACTTCGCGAGGCGCCCTGACTGTGCCGAGTCGTGCTGAGTCGTGCTGGTGAGTGTGAGGTCAGTCGTCGATGTGGATGACCTCGGCCGAGGTGACGTCCACCGCGATCTCTCGGCCGTTGTCGAGCTCGATGTCCCAGACGACGTCGCCGCCCTCGGTGTCGAGCTGTGCCTCGTCCACGAAGGCGCCGGCCGGATCGCCGGCGTGCTCCTCAGCGGTCTGGAAGGCCTCGGCGATATCGATCTCGATCGCGTCGATCTCGCGCAGATCGTCAGAGTCGGGGGCGTCGTCGTCCTCGGTGTGGACGATCTCGCCGCTGGCCTTCTCCGTGTGGAGTTCACGCTCGATGCCGTCCACGGAGATGTGCCACTCGTAGCGGTCGTCGTCGGATTCCACCTCGAAGACCACACCGTCCGGGTACTCGGCCTGTACGGTCTCCAGGCCGCCGTAGAGCGGGTGGTCCTCACCGGAGGCTGACGGCTCGTCCTCCTCGGCGGGGTCTTCCTCTGCCGTGGCGTCAGCGTCCTCCGCCGGGTCGGTCTCGTCAGCCTCGCCCTGTGCGTCGTCGGCAGCGTCCTCGTCCTCGGTGCCGATGGTCACGGTGGAGTTCGGCTCGCCGTCGCCTGAGGTGTCCAATGTGTCGTCGGGGCCGCAGGCGGTCAGGGCCAGAGCAGCCAGAGCGGCAACGGACAGTCCGGTGATCGTCGCGGGAGAGAGGGTGCGGGAGGCCGGGGTCATAGTGTGCTCCTTGGAGGGGACATGCTCGGAGGGTGCCTGGGGCGAGCGCTCGTGGTCATCGTGCGTGTTCTTCTGCATGCTCAGCATTCTGTGCACCGCAGATGAGAGATCGATGAGACCCTGATGAGGTCTTGATGAGAACCGCCGGTGTGGATCTTCCGACGCGGGATCAGTCGGAGTCCTCGTCCACGGTGTCGGGGTCGCCGCCGATGTTGTTGTCCTCGACGGGGTTGTCGCCCTCGGGCACGATGGCGCCGTTGCGGGCGTCGACGATCACGGTGTTCTCGGAGGTTGCGCCCTCCACCGTGATGGTCCAGACGACGAGGTCACCTTCGCGGCCCTCCAGTCGGGCGTCGAGGACTAGCCCGGACGATTCGGTCCGGGCGATCTGCATGGCGCGCAGCATGGGCACCTCTGCCTCCGGCGCCACCTCCTGCAGCGACTCCTCGGCTCCGCCGCCGTCCAGCGTCTCGACGTCTGCGGTGCCTTCCTGATTGGTCACCACGGTGCGGACCTCCTCTCCGTCGACGAGGATGTCCACTGTCATGCCGGTCTCATCCGCACCGGTCTTGTCGAAGGCGACGGCCTTGCCCTCTTCCACGCCCAGGGCGGTGTTGACCGCCTGGAGGGCCACGTCCCGGGTCAGGTCGATGTCATCGGCGTCATGGGGGTTCTCCGCGGAGGGCTCGGTCGAGGGCGCGAGGGTCTCGTCTTCGTCCACACCGTCCGGCTGCTCGGGCGCGTCGTCGTCGGGGGAGCCGCAACCGGCCAGAAGGCTCGCCGAGACGGCGATCGCGACCAGGGCTGCGGAGCTGCGGGATGCACTGAACATGCCTCCATCTCTATCGTCGCGACCTCCATGGATCCTGGATGTGTCCTCGATGAGCTCACCGATCCGACGTGTCATATGGGCCAGGCCCACTGGATCATCCGCGGCCCCTCGGGCCGCAGGTGCACGGCGCGTCCCGGAGTCGGGCGTCTCAGCACGGGGACGTTCACGGCGAAGAAGTCGGCCTGTGACCGGTGGGTGGGGCTGAGCAGCATGTTGCTCGGTGAGGACCGGGCGTGGTGGGACCAGGGGATCTGCGAGTACAGGGAGCTGCTCGGCGTGGCAGCGCCGACCACCTGCACGCCCCGATGGATCCAGGTCTCCACCGTGCGGTGCTTCTGCGGGTCGAGGCGATCGGCGTCGTCCAGCAGCAGGACCCGTGCTGGGGGCTCGTCCGTCCACGGATCGTCTGCACCCCAGAGCACAGCATCCTCGAGCTGACGGGCCAGCACCTCCAGGCAGGTGCTCCGCCCGGTTCCGGAGGTCCCCAGGATGAGGGTGGCCGGCGCGTCTCTCCAGCCCACGAGCCGCTGGGTGAACTGTTCGACGCCGATGACGGCTTCCGCCCTCCCGGGGGCTCCGGCGGGGCAGGGGACCGCCGCACGCACCTGTTCGAGGGAGATCTGCTCCGGCAGCGGCTGTACCGAGATCTGTGGCCGGACGGAGTTCCGCGGGTGAACCGCAGGACCGCGAGTGGAGGCGCCTGAGCCCTGTGGTGTCGCGTCCGTCTCGGGCACGGTGACCAGCTGGATCTCCGCTCCTGGGCACGGGTGATCGGTGTCGAGGAGGATGCCGCGGCCGGGGAGGCTGTCCACCGGGCGGAGCTTGGGCCACAGCATCCGGGTGTCCTGGGAGACCCCGTGGGGAAGATAGACCCGGCGCGGCAGGCGGGAGCCGACGCGGCCGCTGGACAGCTCGCGCCCGCCGGAGAGCACCACGGAGATCCCGACGTCAGCGCCCTCGCTGATCAACGTGCCCAACAGGTGCTCCATCTGTCCCCCGCCGGGCCCTTGGGAGGCCTGGTGCCATTGGGGGTAGCCGCTGACCACCAGGACGATCTCTTCGTCATCGGGAGACGTCAGGACGCTGCAGGTGCGCCGAGCGCTGAGCTCGTCCTGGAGGAGCTGGAGCAGGTGCTCCACCTCGGCCGGGTGGTCCTCGGTCAGCCAGCTGGCCAGCGCCGGGTGGTCGGCGAAACGCTGCAGGGACCGGTCGCCGTCGAGCAGGTGCACCTGCCAGCGGGGGCAATCCGGCCCGGCGACGCCGCGGAGCAGCTGCGAGGCCAGCGCGACGAGGACCTCGCGACCCCCTGACCCGCCCTCGCCGATCAGGCCGAGGCTGCCGTCTCGGCGGGGATCCCACGGCACCTGGACCTGGTCCTGTTCGCTCGGCAGGTCCACGCGGCCCAGCACCGGCGGCCCGTCTCTTCCGCCTCGGGCGGCGCGCGGATCGAGGTCCTGGGCCAGCGGGGGCACCAGAGGCGTATGGCGACGAGTCCTGCCCGATGCTTGGCAGGCACGGCCGAGGGCACGGACGACGTGCTGGGTGGCCGCCCCGCCGGAGTGGGCGCCCTGTGCCGGCGGGCGAGTGCTCCGGGCCGGCGACACCGCCAGCTTCTCGGTCGCAGCGGTCAGCAGACCTGTCTGGAAGGGGATCGGCTGCTCTCCGGGTCGACGCAGGATCCCGCGGCCGGGAAGGTTCCGTGGGATCCTGCCGGCGTCCACGGTCCCCACGAGGTCACGGGACTCGTCTTCGCTGCGCAGTCGCAGCGTGATGATGCTGCCGATGTTGGCGCGGATGTCGGCGGTGACGACCCCCTGGGGGCGCTGAGTGGAGAGCACCAGGTGCAGGCCCAGCGATCGCCCCAGCGTGGCCAGGCGCATGAGCTCGTCCATGGTCTCAGGGAGCTCATGGGAGAAGATCCGGAACTCGTCGATGACCACCAGGATCCGTGCCAGCGGCTCCTGCGGGCGCAGCCGCCGATACTCCGGGTAGTCCCCCGCCCCGGCGTCCAGGAACAGCCGCTCTCGGCGCACCAGCTCGGAACGGATGCCCTCCAGGGTGCGTTCAGCCTGGGCTTGGGAGAGGTCGGTGATCAGCCGCAGCGAATGCTCCAGCTCGGCCAGGTGTTGGAAGCTGGCGCCGCCTTTGAAGTCGAAGAGCACCAGCGCCAGCTCCTCCGGGCCGTAGCGGGCGGCCCACCCCAGGATCAGCGCCTTGAGCAGCTCGGACTTCCCCGAGCCGGAGGTCCCCGCCAGCAGGATGTGCGGACCGTCCTCCACCAGGTCCAGGTACTCCTCACCGGCGGCGCTGCGGCCCAGCACTGAGAGCAGGGACCCAGCGGCTGACCGGTCCAGCAGCTTGGACGGCAACGGAATCTCCAGCTGATCTGGGACGATCCCCTCAACGAGGAGCGCCGCGCAGTATGGAAGCGCCAGACGCAGGAGATCTTCCAAGCTCGCTCGGGAGAGACCGTCGACCACCAGTCCACGGGCCCCGCCGGACCCGCCATCGATGCGACGGCGGTCGTCGCCGTCCGGCGCCCCTGCCGGATCGGAGAGCGCCCGGTCGACCTCGCGGTGACGCAGCTCTTGGGCGTCGAGATCGATCTCCCAGGCTGAGCGCTCGCCGGGGGCTCTTGAGCACGTCTCCGGAGTCCGGTGCGTGAGCACGCACCAGCCGTGCCGCAGGGCGTCGTGGAGCTGGTCCACGGTGACCGGCTCATCGACCAGCAGCACCGCCGGCGGTGCCGGAGCCTGCAGAGCGTCAGGACGGAGCTGACCGGCGGGCACCACGGTGACCTCGTGATCCTCCAGGACCGAGGGCCAGTGCTCTGGACTCCCGACCACGAGGATCTCGGGTCGGGCAGTGCGCTCGCGGATGATCAGCTGGGCGAGGATCCAGTGCAGGAGCCGGCGACGGACCCGTGGCGGGCCGCTGATCGTCAGCTGCTCACCGGGGCGCAGCGGCACTCCGATGCCGCACTGCACCAAGACGCCCTCCATCTGCCGCGTCGTGGCAGGCAGACCCACCGCCGGGGAGGTCACGCCGTGTCCCAACCGCACCACCGGGGCCGGCGCCGAACCGGTTTCGACGGGTGTCTCCTGCGGTGAGGAGCTGACCGGCGCGTCGTGCTCTGCGGTGCCCGCACGAAGCCGTCGGACCAGAGCCCCGGGAGTGTCCAGCCGATCGTCGACACGATCGGCCCACCGAGAGGCGGCCACGTCCACTGCGGCGCGAAACCGACGACGCCGGCGGGCCGCGTCGGCCACGGTCGCGGCCGCCACCAGCGCGGACACTGCGCTGAAGAGCAGGAAGAACCACATGCCTGTCACGAGCACCAACACGATGCCGATGATCAGGGGTACGCAGGCCATCATGAGCATCATCCGATGCTTGCCCTCCGGCGGAACTTCCTCCACGGGCTCCAGAGGGGGCGGCCAGAGACCGGGAGCGGCAGGGGGCGGTGCTCCGGTGACCAGACGCAGCGTGGCGTCTCCGACGTGAAGGGGCTCCCGGCTCGTCCACGGGGTGGTGGGGTGTCGAGGACTTCGCCACGACCGCGGGGTCTTCGTTGACACGGTCACTGAACGGGCACCGACGTCGATGAAGCAGTGTTCCCGTGCGATGCCTGGGTCGGCGAGCGGGACGGCGACGGATCCTCGGCCTATCGTGTGCCGGCCTCGCGGCAGCGCGAGCAGACGACCTGCGTCCGGCCCCTCGTCCACGCAGAGCTGCAAGGGCGTGACATCACTAGGTGCCGCTCGGCGCTTCTGCGGCTCGCCTGGTCTGTCGATGGTGGAGCCCGAGGCTGTGGGGTGGAAGACCACCACCATGCCTGGGTGGATCCGCGGCGACCCCGGGGGCAGTGCGGCCAGCGGCACGCCGGCGACGGTGGCCTCCACCGGCCTCGGGGATGTCCCAGCCCAGATGGTCAGCGCGTCGTGGAGCTGCGCGCCGGACGGGCGGGCGGCGCCGTCGATACGAAGTCTTGCGTCATATGTGCCATATCCCGGCGCCGAGCGCCGAAGGGCCTGCCAGCGGTGCTGGGGCATCGCCTCCGGTGTGGTGACCACTGTCAGGGTCAATGACAGTGGTCCTCCTCAACAGCGTATCGACCGGCGTCGGCGAGGCCAGCCTAGCCATGTGGCAGCGTTCAGGGAGCCCAGCTCTGACAGAACTGTGGATAACTCCGAAGAAGGGCTCTGTGCCGTCGAGTTATCCACAAGCTGCGTCATCCTTGTGGCTCGTGTCTCATCTGCTGGCTAGGGTGTTGCTCTGTGAGTCCGGCCAGGGACGGGCCGGAAGGACGGGGATCGGCAGGGGAGCCGAGCCCCGGTACCAGGACCGGCGCTGGGAGACGCCGGATGACAGCCGGCACAGCACAGAGGGGGACGAGTCGTGGATGCTCTGACGATCGTGGAGGAGGAGGTCCGGAGCAGATCCGTCTGTGCGGACTGGACCCGGCGGAAGATCGGGGCGGCCTCCGAGACATGGTCGAGGCCGCAGTCGATGAGTATGACAGGCGCTCGATGGTGAGCTCCCTGCCGCTGATCGGTGAGCTGGAGGCGGCAGTCAAGCACATCCTGGACTCGGTGGCGGGTTTCGGAGAGCTTCAGCCCCTTCTTGAGGACGACACCATCGAAGAGATCTGGATCAACGGTCCGCAACTTGTTCGCTAGATATATCCATCTAGGGACGATTTGGAGCACCACACCATGACCACGATCACCATCGACCAGCACGTCAACCCCACCAGCACCCGCTACACCGTCCGCGCCGAAGACGGCACACGCATCGGCAGCTACGTCCAGGCCCACGGGGCTCACGACGTCCAGGGCATCTACCCCGCGAACCCCATCGACCCCGACGGCGAACCCTGCGACCTGCGAGGCCTCGGACGCGGCTGCATTGAGGCTATCGCCTACCTCTGCGACTGCGCAGGCGTCACCGGCTACCGCATCCAGGAGATGCCCGGACTCGTCGAGGTCTCCGACGACCTGCGAGCCTCGATCCTCGCCGCCGTCGAGGACGCCGGAGGCATGGAACAGATCACCGTCTCGCAGATGTTCCGAGCCGCGAACGACCTCGGCGTCGGTGCTCACGTCTTCGCCGCCGTGCTGCCCCTCTCCGAGCTCACCGGACGTGTCAGCGGCTCCCGGTAGCCTCCCAGGCCAGTAGGCCCCCGGTGTTGCTTGCTCCATCACCGGGGGCCTACTCATGTCCGGCACCGGCCCGGAGCCCTTCACCGGCCCGTACCCGCACGGCTACTCTCGGCGCATGGACGACGCCCTACCCGACACCTGCCCCACCTGCAGAGGCGCGATCAGGCCGCGCCCTATCCCGCGTCGCGAGCAGACGCTCACCGAGACCTCACGGTCTCGGAAGTGGACGTGCCCCCGTGGCTGCTACGACGGCCCGGTCAACACTCCGCCCGCACGATAGACCGGCACACCAGAAGCCGGCAGCTCAGCCGCCGGCAGGGACTCCCCAGCGCTGAAACCACCTCGAGGCGGTCGCCAGCGTCTCGGCCACATGCCGCCCTGCCAACAGCTCAGCATAGGCCCGTTGCTGGCCCTTGCTGTCCCGCTCATCCCTGCCCAGGGCCTTCACGCCGCGCCAGATCACACGGACCCCGAACGACGCCGGGAACGTGATCGGGAACGTGACCCCCTCGACCCTCTCCACGGCGACGACGGGGCTGTGTGAGTACCGGTTGCGGGCGAACCTCACGCCCTGAACCGTCTGCCCCGCCGCGTCGTTGCTGCGGGCCTCCCGGTACCCCGTGGCCGTCTTCTCCAGACGCTCATTGAGCATCTGACACCACCACGCGCATTCCAGGACGGCAGCCTCTACCGGGCGCGTGTCCTCGGGCCGGGAGATGAGGGCACGCTCTGCCACCCGGTAGCGCTCAGTCGCCGCGTCGAGGCCCGTCGCCCCGAAGATCAACCGCTCATCTGTCATGGCCCTGAGCCTACGGCGGCAGACAGCAGAAACCCCGGATCCCAGAAAAACGGGAAACCGGGGGGAGATCTCGCTATGGCCGTAGGGGGGCGACCTCGCCACCGGGGAGGGGATACCCCCTGGGGTGGAGTCGGCCCGTGGAGTTGGCGCGGACGGGAGCAGCAGAAAGGATGGAAACATCTGCTCCCGTCCGCGCCGGATTCCTCACTGTGGACGCGTCGGCCAGGGCGCGCCCTACGTGAGGCACTGGCCGCGCCGGAGGCTGTGGAGCAGCGCAGAGAGTCGCTGTCGCAAGGCCTCCGACGTGGGCGGCGCGGCCAGTGGTCTACAGGTGCGAGGGTCAGCCCTCGCCGCCGATGACGACCTTGGCAATAGCCCCGTGATGCGGGAAGCCGAAGCCCACCCGGCACGTGACCTTCAGCGCCACACGGTCACTGGTGAAGTACACGTCACTGGACACGTCGAGTTCGATGTCCTGCGACAGTGCGACGTAGATGTGACGGTGGTCCAGGCCCCACACGGTGCCCTCAGAAACGTGAGGGGAGGGGATCAGCGGACGCCCCAGGAGGTCCCCGTTTTCAAGCAGCACCCGGTTTGAATCGGACGCGTCCTTGAGCTGCAGAATCTGCAACATCGTCGCGGGGTGGGCCACCCAGCCGGAGACCTCCCCCTCATTCGTGGCCACGTCGAGGGCTGCCTCCTGGAACGCATCCAGGTTCTCGAGGGTAGCGACGGTCAGCGCGTCGAGGTCCAGGGACTCGAGCCCACTCGGGGCGTTCGCGTTCGTGGAGGCGAGGTCACCGAAAAATGCCTGATCCACCTTGCGGCCTGCCTCGCGGGCCAGGGACTGGCCGACACGCTGCGAGGCTTCGGGGGTGGAGTCGCGGGCGAGCTCGCGAGTGATCGGCACGATGCCAGCAACCTTCTTCGGGTCGATCACGATCTCGTCCAGTTCGGGGGCGTCGGTGACGATCTCCTGACCCTCGGCCACCCATTCGGCGGACGGGTCTTCGCGCCACACGGGGATTCGCAGCTCTGAACGCTGCTGGTACCGGTGGACGGTGGTCAGCTGCGGGGCGGCGGGGAGGGCGTCACCCTCGGGGTGGACGCCGCCGCCGAGGGCGAGGGATGAACGGAACAGTGGGTCAAGTACCAGGTCCGTGTACTCGGGCTGCAGCAGCCCGGATGCGCCAGTGGTGGCGGTGGTGAAGCTCATGAGGTGTTCAGCCTTTCGGGAGGACGGCGGGGCGCGTGACCAGTGCCAGACGGGCGCGCAGCGTGGCCCGCTGCGGTCAGGTGGCGTGTCCCCGCCTGTGATGGTGGGGTGTGGTTCCGCGCCGCGTCCTGGCGGCTGACGGTGCCCCTCCTGGGGGCTGAACGGTGAGGTGCGGTCTTACTCTGCCGGGTGCCCTCCTGGGGCGGTCTTCCCTGGCATGGCCGACCTCACCGTTCAGCATATCAGCGCCGGTGGTGGGTGCCGGTGGCTGGGAGGGTCAGCGGCGGTGGGCTGCGCCCTTGATGAGGTCGTCCCATGAGGTACTGCTGCCCTGGCGGTCGATCTGGTTCTCGAGGCCTCGGAACGGATTGGGCAGGCCGAGTTCTCTGGCCGCCTTCCGGTCGGCTTCGCGGATGGCGGGAATGCTGAAGGTACCGTCGTCGGCCCGGAAGTCCTCGAGGGCGTAGCCGAGCCTGCGCAGCGGTTCGGCGCTGCGCAGGGTACTGAGGTGCTTGCCGACCTCGGCCCACTGGTAGGCGTCTAGCTGCTCTTGCAGGGCCGCGTTCTGCTGCTGGGCTGCTTCGAGCTGTGTCTCCGTCTCGCGGAGCCTGCGCCGGTACTTCGCGGCCTCGTTGCGGCGTCCGGTGGTCTCGTCGGCGTCGCTGGTGCCGTCCTCGCCGTCCTGGTCGCCCTCAGAGTGGCCCTCGGGGCTGCTGGTGGCGTCCTGGTGGCCCTCGGGGGCGTTCTCGGGGCTGCTGGTGGGCTCCCGGCCCTCCTGACTGGCTGCTGTGTGCTCCTGTGAGCGGCTGGGAGTCTCGGGGCGGGCGCTGGTGCCCTCGGGGGCCTCCTGGCCGTCCTGGGCGCTGCTGGCGGCGTCCTGGCTGGCGTTGCTGCTGGTGGTGGTGTTGCTGGTGGTGGTCATGGGGTCATCCCTCCTGGTCGGTGGTGTTGTTGTCGGCGTGGAGCAGTTCGCGCTGCGTCTGGTCTTGCATCTGCGACAGGCAGGCCTCGGCATTGCCCCCGGTTGCGGCGTTGATCGCTGAGATGCTCATAGCGGCGAGCGCTTCGACGGCTCGGAGCAGGTCGTCGCCGTCGAGGTCGTCGAGCACCTTGGCGCGGTGCGGGTCTCCTCGGTAGACGGCGAGGGTGTAGGCGTAGGCCCTGGCTCGAATGTGGGCGGGGAAGTAGGCGGCTTCGCCCGGTGGTGGTGTGTGGCTCATGGGTGTGGTGTCCCTTCGCGGTCTGAAGTTCGCTGGATAGTGGTGGTGCGGTTCTGGCGTAGTGTGCTGGTGGAAGTGCAAGTGCGCTTATATAAAGCGCACTTAGCGCACTTCCGTAGCGCGCTGTTCAGCACGGTTAGCGCAGTTCAGCGCAGTTAGGTTTTCGCGGGTAGCGCGTACTCCTTCCCGCCGCCTCGTCCCTGCCTCGGACGGGCCACCACTCGGCCAGTGGCGACATGCTCGTCAAGCGCCTGCCGGATGAGGTTGTTGTCCCCGGCGATGCTCTTCTCGATCAGACGTTTCGACTGCCAGCCCTCGGCATCTGACAGGTGCTCGAGCACCCTGTCGCGCAGCTGCTCGAGCTTGCCCGTGATCCTGTGCTGCTTCCGGCTACCCCCGGCGATGCGCAGCGCCCCGTCGTTGAACTCGATCAGCGCCTCGGGGAAGTCCACTTCCCGGCCGTAGGCCTTGAAGTAGCGGTCAGATGCGGGGTTGTCGGCCTCGGCTCGGACAAGGGTCCACATGGCATCATTGCTGGCCAGCAGCGCCGAGTCACCGCGTGCCCGCTCCGAGTTGTGGCCGGTATGGGTGACGATCAGTGACTCGTCCGCGCCAGCCTCGGCCATGAGCTCGTCCCAGGAGGTGAGGAACCTCCCGGCCTCGCGGTTCTCGTCGAGGCCGAGGGCGTCGAGGACGGGCCGCAGGTTGTCCAGGACGACCACCTGCGAACCCTCGAGGGCGCGCGCCCATCGGGTGCGGGTCGCCGGGTCGAGCACGTTGAACCTGGACAGGTCACCGCGCAGGGACAGCACCCGGACGTGTTCGGCGTTGTGGATGCGCTGGGCCGCCAGCCACCGGGCGAGCTGTCCGCGCCCCATCTCCGTGTCGATGAGGGTGACCCCGGCCTCGGCGGGTTCAACGCCGAACCTGTCGAGTAGCGGGTCGCCGTCTGCGAGGCTGCGCAGTAGGTTCGCCATGAGGGTTGTCTTCCCGGCCTTCGGCGGGGCGGCGAGTAGCACCCTGCCGCCCCTGGGCCAGAGGTCTTCTACCCTCCATGCGGTTTCCTCGTCCGCGTGGTCGTGGATGAACGCGTCGAGGCCTGCCGGGGCAGGGATGGTGGTCTCTGCTGCCTGCTCGGCGGCGAGGGCGCGGCGGGCGTCCTCCCTGGCGCGGAGGCTGCTCACCTGCTGGCGGACGCGGGCTGCGTGGACCTGCTCATCCAGCGCCACCGGGTCGGCTACGTCCTCCCGTCCGCCGAGCACGGTGGCGAGGGCGGCGTTCCACAGGTGCGGGCCGACGTCGTCAGGGACGTCGCCGTGACGACGTTCCACGGTCCGCAGGTAGCTCCGGTGAGTGGTCTCGACTGCCTGCCGCTGCTCATGGGGCAGGCCGTCGAGAATGTCCCGGATCAGGCCGTGACTCTTGGGGTACTGGTTGCGCAGTACGGTCATGTCGGGGGCTGTGGTCACGTGTCCGCCTCCTGCCTGCGCTGGGCGATCTGGCGGGCGCGCTCGCCGGGGTAGCTGGGGATGTCGGCCCGGTCGGCTCCGGTGATCCAGTAGGTGCCCGTGGGGTGTGCGTCTGCGTACCGGCCTGCGCAGTGGGCGACTCTGCTGAGGATGGCGGGGATGTCCTCGCCGTAGCCGCGTCCGGTGCCGTGGTTGTGTTCACGGCGGCAGAACGGGCAGCGGACGACGACGCCGAGGGTGTACCGGGGCACGCCGAGTTCGTCGGTGCCGTGTGGCCCGGACCAGTAGACGCGGATCGTCTCGGCCTCGGCCAGGAGGGGAATGTCTTCCCAAGTGGGGGCGCTGGTGTGTCGGCTCATGGTGTGCCCTCCTGCCCTGTGATGGGGCGGAGTTCGCACACGTGCACTTCACCGTGGAGCCCACGGGAGCGGGCCCGCTGGACGGCCTTCTGGGCGGCGTCGAGGGATAGGTGTACCTTGCGCCGGTAGCGGGGCTGGCCGTGGGCGGTCTGTACCTGTGTCAGGGCGACGTAGACGCCTGTGATGCGGGCGGTGAGGTCGAGGCGTGGCCCGTCCTCGACGGCGGGGACAGGGGCAGGCTGGTCGCTGGTGACTGTGTTCCCACGGGTACCGGGGTGGGGTATCATGGTGGTGTCGTCAACGACGCGGCATGGTTCTCCTTCGTCCGCAGCGCCCCGGCCCTCTCCGGTCGGGGCGCTGTTGTGTGCGCTGGTCATGCGCCTTCACCTCCTGGGTGAGGGGTGAGGGCTGCGACGATGCGTTCCCGCTGCTCGCTGGTGAGTGGGGGAGCGGTGGCGAGGGTCTTGGCGACTGCGGCCTCGAGCTTCGCGGCGGCGAGCTCTCGGCGGGCCTGGTCTGCGGCCTGTTGGTCCCCGTACCGTGTTGCGGCTCCGAGGCGGGCGCGCGCCTGTGAGATGTCCGAGGGCATGAAAATGGCTCCCTGGAAATTGGGCAGCGCGGGGCTGCTCAGCTTCCGGGAGCCGTTGGGCTACACACGCGGTCTGCGTGCCCGTGGTCCATGCATGTAGCGGCATGGAGCGCATGGGTCAGCCTGTGGCTGACTCGCCACCTATGCTAATGCATCGGGCTTAAGCAATCACCGCGACACGACGACCAGATGCGACCGCCTCGACATGGGCGCGGATGAGCTGGTCCACCCGGTGGCTCAGGACGGCACCGCACTCACCGCATGGCAGGTTCCACGCTCCGCCCTCGGGTGGGCTCCCCTCTGCGAGGCGGCGCGGATCGACGTGTGGCCCGCGCCGAGACTGGCCGACCCGCAAGCCCCTCACGGTCCCGCCGAGCGTCAACGTCAGGCCCGTCGAGTGCGCTCGCCGGTCGTTGCGCTTCTGGTGGTCCAGGCGTACGCGCACAGCCTTGCCGCCTCCTGCGGCCCGTAGTGCCGCGTCCAGCTCATCCGACGCCAGCAGGCGCGCAGCGGCCACCCGGCCGGGGTCCAGTGCCTGCAACCGTTCTCGCTGCTCGTCGGTGACGTCGCCGTCCTCTGGCGTCGGCAGTCCGGTCAGCAGGCTTGCCATGTCGCGTATGCGCTGCGCCTCGTCTCGGGTCTTTCCCCGGACTGTCCACCCATGATCCGGCTGAGGGGGGCGCGCTCCGCTACCGCTCTGGTGCGACGTCATGCCGTCACCTCCTGTCTCTCGAACGTCACTGTCACGCTGTCGGGGTCATACTCGCGACCATTGCCGGAGCCCACCCGGTCCACGCGGATGCGCAGACCGACCTCCCCGAGGATGCGCAGCACCCGCCGCCGCTGCTCGACGTCGGCCCCGTCCCACACGGTGGCCGCATCTGGACCGGCGAACCCCTCGAGCCCGTCGGCAGGCATGGACCGGGCGAGCTGGGAGCGGGCAGCCTCGAGCTGTGGCCGTAGCTTGCCCGTGATGCGCTGGAATTGGTCACCTGTGATGATGTCGTCCGCGAACTGGTCAGCGGCCAGGCCTAGCTTCGCCTCGAGGGCGTCCACCCTGCTCCGCGCTTCGTGGGCCGCTTCGGCGTCCCCGCCGAGCAGCCTCACGCCCTCCCGCTCGAGGTAGCCGACGACGACGGCGCTCACATGCTCGTCGAGGTCTGTCATGGGCCGGGAGACACGCATACACCCGGCGTGCGGGCACGTGTACGCCGCCGCGTAGGTGCGGACCCGGTAGCGAGGCTCGGACTCACCGGCCAGCGGGGGCACCTTCACCCGATACGTGTACCCTTTCTTGCCGACCAGGTAGCGACCGCACTCGCCACACTCGGCGATGCTGGTCAGCAGATACCGGACTGCCGTGCCCCGGTTGTTGGTCTTCCGTGCCGGGTCGGTCAGGTGCGCGACGACGCGCTCGTGAGTCTCCCGGTCGATGATCGGCTCCCACTGTCCCGGCCCCATCTCCTGGCCCTTGTACGTCCGGATGCCGCAGTTGCGCCACCGCAGCAACATGCGCCGCAGCGGTTGCGTCTGCCACGGCCCGCCCCTGGGCGTGGTGACGCCGCGCTCGGTCAGGTCGTTGACGATGCTCCACAGGCCTTCACCGGCGAGGACACGGCGCACACACTCCCGTACGACTGCCGCCTCGGCCCGGTTGATGGTCAGCCGCTTGTCAGCGGTGATGTCCCACCCGAACGGGCGCGGCCCCGCGTGCTTCCCCGCCTCGGCAAGCTCCTGATGCTTCCGACGGACGCGGCGACTCAGCTGCTCGACCTCATGCCGGGCCACAGTGCCCTTGATGCGGGCCGTCATGCGCCCCTGTGGCGTGGACAGGTCAATCTCACCGCCGACGCTGGCGAGCTCGAGCCCGTGACGTTCTGCCCACTCGATCACGCCCTCGAGCTCTCGCGGCGTGCGGGTCAGCCGGTCTACGTCCCAGACCACGACGGCACGGACACGGCCTGCGTCCACGTCGCGGGCGAGCCGCTGATACGCCGGACGGGGCTTGCCCTTCGACGCGCTCACGTCGTTGTCCTCGTACACGTCCACCACTTCCCAGCCCTTGCGGGCGGCGAGGGCTTCGCAGTCCTGCCGCTGGCGCTTCACGCCGAGGCCGGTGTCTTCGGTGTCCTGCGAGATGCGGACGTAGATGCCTGCTGGTGTCGGTTGCATGGCGCTGCTCATGACTCTAGGCTACCCCTAGCGAACAATTCCCCCGCAGGAGGTCTTCGTGGCTCGCGGGGGCCGTTCGGAGCTGACGTCCGTCACGTTGACCGAAGAGCGGGTCCGTGACCTCGTGGAACGCATGCTGAAGAGCTCCGGTCGCCGGCTGGACCTGTCCTCACCTTTCGTGGACGCCGCCCTGCCTGACGGCTCTCGTCTGCATGTGGCGATCCCCGACATCACCCGTCGCCACTGGGCGGTCAATATCCGCAAGTTCATCGCTCGCGCCTCCAGCCTGGATGATCTCGTCCATCTCGGTTCGCTCTCGGTGGCCGCCGCCCGCTTCCTGGAGGTGTGCGTCGCCGGCGGCATGAATGTGCTGGTCTCTGGTGCGACGCAGGCCGGCAAGACCACGATGCTCAACTGCCTGGCATCGGCCATCGGGCCCCGGGAGCGGGTCATCACCGTGGAAGAGATCTTTGAGCTCCAGCTGCCCCTCCGCGACGTGGTGGGTCTGCAGTGCCGCCAGCCGAATCTCGAGAACGAGGGCGCGATTCCGCTGCGGCGACTTGTCAAAGAGGCGCTGCGCATGCGCCCTGACCGATTCATCGTCGGTGAGGTCCGCGAGGCGGAGAGCCTGGACATGCTCATCGCGCTCAACAGCGGCCTGCCTGGCATGGCGACAGTCCACGCCAACGGTGCTCATGAGGCACTGACCAAGATCTGCACCCTGCCCCTGCTCGCCGGGGAGAACATCGGCCGCAGTTTCATCGTGCCGACGGTCGCGTCCTGCGTGGACCTGGTCGTGCACTGCGCTCGTGACGGGAGGGGGAGCCGTCACGTCGAACAGATCGTGGCGGTCGGCTCCCGGGTCGAGGCCGAGCGCATCGAGACCTCCACACTGTTCATCCGCAACGAGGGGGAGCTGCAGGTGAGTCCGAGCGCGATCTTCGACCTGCCGAAGCTCTCAGAGGACGGCCACGGCCAGCTGGTGAGGGCGGGGGTGCTGGGGTGAGCCTGCTGCTGGGCACTGCCCTGGGGATGGGCCTGCTGCTGGTCTGGTGGTCGTTCTGGCCACGTCGAATGGACCGTCCTGATCGTGCTGGAAGGCGCGCGGGGCGCCTTCGGCGTCTGCTCGCGGAGGCAGGGCACCAGCGTGTCGGGGTCTCGGGCGCGGTGACGGCGATCCTCGCCTGTGCGGTAGTCGGCTTCCTCCTCGTGATGCTGCTGACCGCGGCGGTCCCGGTCGCGCTGTGCTTCGCTCTCTTCGCCTCCTCCGTGCCCGTGGTGGTGCTGCGTTGGCAGGCGGCACGCCGACGTGCGGCGCTCCGAGAGATCTGGCCCGACGTCGTCGACCATCTTCGCTCCGCCGTGCGGGCCGGGATGTCGCTTCCTGAGGCGCTCATCCAGCTGGGCAGCTCCGGCCCGGCACCGCTGCGTGAGCCCTTCGTGGAGTTCTCCCGGGACTATCGCGCGGGCCAGAACATGCAGACGTCCCTGCGGCGGCTCAAGGAGAGACTCGCCGACCCGGTCGGTGATCGGATCATCGTCGCGCTGACCATCACTCGAGAAGTGGGAGGCTCGGATCTGGGCAGGCTGCTGGGAACCTTGGCGGAGTTCCTCCGCGAGAATGCCCGCACCCGCAGCGAACTCGAAGCACGTCAGTCGTGGACGGTCAACGCCGCGAAGCTGGCCGTCTCCGCGCCCTGGGTCGTCGTGCTTCTGCTCTCCACTCAGCCGGAGGCCGCAGAGGCCTACCGCGGGATGACGGGGCTGATGGTGCTCGCCGCAGGCCTGGTGGTCTCCCTCGTCTGCTATCGACTCATGCTGCGTATCGGTGCGCTGCCGGAGGAAGAGAGGGTGCTGCTGTGAGCGTCACGATCACCTGGGCCGTCATCGCCGGGCTGGGACTCGGCCTCGGGCTGCTGGTGGTGGTCTCCTCCCTGCCGGTGATGAACCGCCCCCGCTTCGTCGATCGGATCTCCCCGGCCCTGCGTTCCACAGGAGTGGGCGTCGGGCTGTTCACGCCCACCGCGCCGCCTCTGGTCCCTCTAGGGGCCGTGGGACGGATCTTCACCCCGCTGCTCAAGGCCGCCATGGTCCGTCTGGACAGATTCAGCCTCGATGTCGCCGCGCTGCAGCGTCGCCTGGACCAGGCGGACTCACGGAACGCCCCGTCGGAATTCCGGCTCCAGCAGGTCGCCATGGGTGCTGCAGGTGCTGTCCTGGGGGCTGCGATCAATCTGGTGGCCTTCGTCTCCGGGCAGTTCCACGGGGCGGTGGCCGTGCTGAGCGTGACTGTGCTGGCCGTGCTGGGGTTCGCCCTTCGCGACAACCTGCTCAGCTCACAGATCCGCCGTCGTCAGCGCCGGATGCTCTCCGAGTTCCCCACGGTGGCGGAGATGATCGCCCTCGCGGTCAGCGCCGGGGAGAGCGCTCCTGGGGCATTCGAACGGGTCAGCCGAGTCTCCCGCGGCGAGCTGAACGTCGAGCTCACCCGAGTACTGCGGCAGACCCAGGCCGGCACGAGTTTCTCCCACGCACTGAAGACCATGTCGTGGCGTGTGCAGTCACCACCGATCTCACGATTCCTGGAGGGCATCATCGTGGCGATGGAGCGGGGCACACCTCTGGCCGACGTCATGCGGGCTCAGGCACAGGACGTCCGAGACCTCTCGAAGCGCGACCTGATGGAGACCGCGGGCAAGAAGGAGATCTCGATGCTCGTCCCACTCGTCTTCGGGGTGCTTCCGCTGACTGTAATCTTCGCCGTCTACCCCGGGCTCGAACTTCTTTCCATCGGAGTTTGAGGCCCGCACTGCACTTGACCACCGTACGCACCGAGACCTGAGCTCCAACCACTGAACCGATCACCATCCATCACATCATCGGAGAGGAACACACCATGTACGTCCAGAAGAACCAGCCCCAGACGCCAAGCTGTGACGAGCGAGGGGACCTCCAGCACGGCCGTGGCCCGGCCGCGCTGCTGACTCGTCTGCACACCGAGGAGCGCGGTGACGTGCCGGGCTGGGTGATGATCACCCTGATGAGCGCCGTGCTGGTCGCGGGGCTGCTGGCCATCGCCCAGCCGGCGCTCCAGGGGCTGTTCAGCGACGCCATCGACCAGGTGTCCCGTTGACCTCCGATGGTGAAGCTCAGTAAGTCCAGCCCGTGCGGGGGACGGGTCGAGTGCCGATCCCTGCTGCGTGAGGAGCGTGGTGCCGCCACTGCGGAGTTCACCATGGTGGCCACACTGCTGGTGCTGCTCACACTGGCGGTCATCCAGCTGATGACCTTCGTCCACGTGCGCAACACGCTCATCGACGCCGCCTCCTCCGGCGCTCGCTTCGGGGCTCTGCACGACCGCACCGCGGAGGACGGGGTGGAACGGACACGATCGCTCATCGCCTCCTCGATCGCCGGCGACCATGCCGGAGACGTCACCTACACCTACGTCGATGAGGAGGAAGGCCGCACGTTGCGCATCACGGTGCGGGCCGGGGTCCCGCTGATGGGGATCGGGCCCGGTCTCGGAATGCTCGAGGTGCAGGGGAGGGCCTATGCCTTCGACTGACACCCGTCCGTCGACTCGTCGACTCCGGACGTCCGGGGCTGCCGGCAAGCTTCTGGCCCCGCTGCGCCGTCGGCTCGGGCCGGTGGAAGCGGAGGACGGCTCCTCGATCGTGGAGTTCATCCTGCTCGCCGTGCTGCTGCTGATCCCGATCATCTACTTCATGCTGGGCGTCTCATCAGTCCAGGGCGCCTCGTACGCCGCGTCCGGGGCAGCCGACCAGGCCGCGAAGATGTACGTGGCCGCCGAAGGCGGCGATCCGCGGGCCGACAGCCGCAGTGAGGCCGCGGTGCTGGCTGCGCTGCAGGACTTCGACATCGCCGCAGATCGGGCCACCGTCAGTCGGGGCTGCCCGCAGGGTGACTGCACCGCCGACGGTGACCTTGTCACCTTCTCGGTCGAGATCCAGGTCCCGGTGCCTCTGGTCCCTGACGTCGGGTCCTGGCAGCCCACCCTGGTCACGGTCTCCTCCACCTCGGTGCAGGTGCAGGGCGGATGAGCGACGGGACCCGACCTCAGAAGTCCACTGGGGGATCAGTACCGCACCGCGAGGGGAGATGCCCCAGGAAGGACCGCAGGACCGCTGGGGGAGTCCACCGTCGCGTCCTGCCTGGCCTCCGTTCCGGCGTCCGAGCCCGCTGCCGGCAGCTGCATGACGAGGAGTCCGGCCAGTCCACGGTGCTGATCCTGGGCATGATCCTGGTGGTGCTGATGCTCGTCTCCGTGGTGGTCGGCGCCACTGCGGTGAACCTGGAGGCCCGCAAGCTGCTCTCGGCGGCCGACGGCGCCGCCTCCGCAGCGGCACAGAGCGCCGCGGGAGCAGGCTCCGCACCGACCCTGACCTCCTCTCAGGTCCGCGCCCAGGCTCAGGACTATCTGGACGCCTCCGGTGCGCACGGCCGCCTCCCCGGGCTCGAAGTCACCGACGCGTGGGTCGCGGACGGCGGCCAGACGGCCCACGTCCGGCTCGGGGCTTCGGCCGAGCTGCCGATCCTCAGCTGGTTCCTGCCCGCCGAGATCCCGATCAGTGCAGAGTCGCACTCCCGGGTCAGCCTCAATCGATGAGCCGCAGCGGTGGAGTCCTGCGCAGCCAGCGCCGGATCTGGTGCCGCGGCAGGCGAACCTCCCCGCCAGCCGGTAGGGTGGAGACGTTATGGCAGAGACTGATTTCCCCACTGAGCTGCGCTCCCTGCGCTCCACCCTCACCCGCATCACCGACGTCACCGACGTGGACAAGCTCCGGGACGAGGTGGCGGAGCTCAGCGAGCGGGCTGCCGCGCCGGACCTGTGGGACGACCAGGCCAACGCACAGAAGATCACCTCCCAGCTGAGCCACAAGCAGTCCGAGCTCGAGCGCCTCACCAAGCTCGCCGGACGCATCGACGACGTCGAGCTCATGGTGGAGATGGCCCACGAGGAGGGCGACCAGGAGGTCCTCTCCGACGCGGCCCAGGAGATCGAGTCCATCCGCAAGGCTCTGGCCTCCCTGGAGATCGTGACCCTGCTCGCCGGGGAGTACGACGAGCGTGACGCCGTGGTGACCATTCGTTCCGGTGCCGGAGGCGTGGACGCCGCAGACTTCGCCGAGATGCTGCTGCGCATGTACACCCGCTGGGCCGAGCGCCGCGACTGGACGGTCAAGGTCCTCGACACCTCTTACGCCGAAGAGGCCGGCCTGAAGTCGGCCACCTTCGAGATCAAGGCCCCCTATGCCTTCGGCACCCTCTCGGTGGAGGCCGGCACGCACCGCCTGGTGCGCATCAGCCCCTTCGACAACCAGGGCCGCCGCCAGACCTCCTTCGCCGCCGTCGAGGTCATCCCGCTCATCGAGGGCACCGACAGCATCGACATCGATGAGAACGACCTCAAGATCGACGTCTACCGCTCATCCGGTCCCGGCGGCCAGTCGGTCAACACCACCGACTCCGCGGTGCGCATCACCCACCTGCCCACCGGCACCGTGGTCTCGATGCAGAACGAGAAGTCGCAGATCCAGAACCGCGCCGCCGCCATGCGAGTCCTCGAGTCCCGCCTGCTGCTGCTCAAGCAGCAGGAGGAGGCCGCGGAGAAGAAAGAGATGGCCGGCGACATCAAGGCCTCCTGGGGTGACCAGATCCGCTCCTACGTGCTGCACCCCTACCAGATGGTCAAGGACCTGCGCACCGAGCACGAGGTCGGCAACACCTCGGCGGTGCTCGACGGCGACCTCGATGGCTTCATCGATGCCGGCATCCGCTGGCGTGCCCAGTCCCTCCTGGAGAACTGAGCGCGGCCGGGCTCCCGGACCCTCCGGGCTGCCTGGTCACCTCTCCGGTGCCCCACCGGTGGCCCAGGAACTTCCGGCACGCCGTCCCTGATGGCCCGAAAGCGGCCCCAGCTGAACTAGAGTCAGAACGCGCCGGCCTGCCTTCCCCGACCTGTGCCCCGAATGGCCGGTGCGCGCCGGGGCAGCTGGTGAGAGATGATCCGCTTCGAACACGTCACACGGCGCTATGAGCCGGGAGGCCGTCCGGCCCTCGACGACGTCACGGTGGAGTTCAACCGTGGTGATTTCGTCTTCCTGATCGGCGCCTCGGGCTCTGGAAAGTCCACCCTGCTGCGCATGATCCTGCGCGAAGGCCTGCCGCAGCGCGGCAAGGTCACGGTGGCCGGCCAGAACCTCGGCCTCATGCTGGAGCGCCGGGTGCCGGACTACCGGCGAAGCGTCGGCATGGTCTTCCAGGACTTCCGCCTCCTGCCGGACAAGACCGTCTTCGACAACGTGGCCTTCGCCATGCGGGTCATCGGAGCCAAGCGCTCGCAGATCCGTGAGCGGGTGACCTCGGTGCTGGAGCGGGTCGGACTCGAGGACCTGGGCCGCCGCTATCCGCATGAGATCTCCGGCGGAGAGCAGCAGCGTGCCGCCATCGCCCGAGCCATGGTCAACGAGCCGGCCATCCTGCTGGCAGATGAGCCCACCGGCAACCTGGATCCGCGAGCCTCCGACGAGGTCATGAAGATCCTGCGCTGGATCAATGCCTCTGGCACCACCGTGGTGATGGCGACCCACGATCGCGCCATCGTGGACCGCATGCGCCGCCGGGTCGTCCAGCTGCACGACGGGGCGCTGGTGCGCGACGACGAGCGCGGCTCCTACGACCCGCCTCGCGGTTCACACGCCTGGACCATTCTGAGCGAGCAGGAGACCAGTGGGGCGCTTCGAGCCCACGACCCGCGCCCCGCGCCGGCACCGGCGGCGGAACCGGCGCCGCACACGGTCACCGCAGATGCCGCCCGGAGCGCCGGCGAGGATGTGCCCGCCGTGGCCTCCTTCGACAGCGACTCGGAGTCCACACCGGAGCCCGGCACCACGCCCGAGGAGAGCCCCGCGCCCGGGGAGGAGGGGATCCACGTGAGCTGGCCGGACCACCTCCGCGGTCCGCAGGCCGTGGTCGACGTCCCCGAGCCCACTGGCGAGTTCGACGGCGCCGAGATGCCTGACCTGGACCGTGACGGCTACACGGAGCCCGAGAGCGGGCTTGAGCCCGAGGGGGAGGGCGCAGACCCCGAGAGGCTGCGCGACGCGCTGCGTCAGGCTGTCTCCTCTCACACGCAGATGTCCGCCGGACCGGAGGGCGCCGCGGAGAAGCCACGGCTCTCCTGGCTGTCTCACGCCGCCGGGGGAGAGGTCGACCGCCAGGGCAGTGCCGCGACTCCCGCAGCCCCTGGGTCTGCCAACGACCGCCGTGATGAGATCGAGGATGCCCGGCTCCGCGCGCAGAGCAGCGAGGACGAGCCGCCCATCCATGAGCCGGACCACCCGGCCTCTCGCGGCCAGGGCCCCCGACGACGCCTCCCGGTGCCGCCGGCCAGTCCGGCTGAGTCTGCCACGGCGGCGACTCCCGACGAGGGGGAGGGCCCGGCCTCTTCTGACCCGCCCTCCTCTGAGCCTGCGCCGCCTGACCCGGCTTCTGTCGAGCCGGCCGACCGTGACGTCCCGGAGCACGTGCCCGATGCTGACCGCCCCGCCAGCGCCGTCGACGCCGAGGGCGAGGAGGTCGCCGACCTGCCCCCGGAGCATCACCAGTCTGACGCAGCTTCCCCGGCGGATGATCCCATCGAGCATGCTCCACCCGGCGGGTCGAGCCCCGACGTCGAGTCTCCTGAGGTCCCGAAGCCACGCTCCTCGGCCTCCCAGTCCACCTATACCGACACCCGCCGCACCGCTGAGCAGCTCGGGGTCACCGGAGAGCATCGCTCCATCTGGCGACGACTGAGGAGGAACCGATGAATCGCCTGCTGTACATGCTGCGCGAGACATTCACCTCGCTGCGCCGCAATGTCGCCATGGTGGCCTCGGTCATCCTGGTCACCTTCATCTCGCTGACCTTCGTCGGCGCCGCCGCGCTCATGCAGACCCAGGTCGATCAGATGACCGACGACTTCTACGACCGGCTCGAGGTCTCGGTATTCCTCTGCACCGAAAACTCCACGCAGTCGGCCTGCCCCACAGGGGCGATCAGCGCGGACCAGCGTGAGGCCCTCGAACTCTCCCTGGAGGAGGGCGCGGCGAGCCAGTACGTGGCCAGCTTCCGGCACGAGTCCCAGGAGGAGGCCCTGGAGAGCTTCCTCGAGTCGCGCGGTGAGAGTGCCCGCACCGCGTCCCTGGAGGCCGCAGACATGCCCGAGTCCTTCCGGATGCTGCTCCATGAGCCGGAGGAGTATCCGATCGTCACAGAGCTGTTCTCCTCGGCGCCGGGAGTGGAGACCGTGGCCGATCAGCAGGAGGTCCTCGATCAGATCTTCGCGATCCTCAACGGGCTCACGATCGTCGCACTCATCATCGCTGCGGTCATGATCGTCTGCGCAGTGCTGCTGGTCTCCACCACCATCCGGCTCTCCGCCTTCAGCAGACGCCGGGAGACCGGGATCATGCGTCTCGTCGGCGCTTCGAAGTCGATGATCAGGCTGCCTTTCGTCTTCGAAGGCGTCATCGCCGCAGTGATCGGCTCCCTGTTGGCCTGCGCGGCGACCTGGGTGGTCGCCGAGTTCCTGCTGGGTCAGTGGCTCTCCCAGCAGGTCCCGGGGATCCAGTTCATCGACGCCTCCTCCTCCTGGATCATCATGCCGGGGCTGGTGCTCATCGGTGTGTTGCTGGCGGTGCTGTCCTCCTGGCTGACGGTCCGTCGCTACCTGCGCGTCTGAGCGGCGCCCCGCTCCAGGAGCCCTGTCGGAATATTGTGGCCCCGGCCTCGGTTGTCCTATACTGGAACACCTGCGCCGCACCGTTGGTGTGGCAGGGACGGTGATTGACAACCGCATAAGGGGACGATCGGTTTCGACGATCTGAGTTGAGCATGGGGAAGCGGGCCGAGGATGTAGGGTGACCTCGTAAATACCACTCTGCAAAACAATAAGTGCCGATTCTAAGCGCACTGACTTCGCCCTCGCTGCCTGATAGCAGCGACCGCGAGTCTGTCGGCCTGAGTTTGCTGTCGACTCAGCAGCCGGCATCAGCTAGATAGCCACTGGACGCCGTCCTTGTCGTGGGGACGTCGCTCGACAATTTCACGACTGGGCCCGGGTCAGCCACTTGTCTGCATGATGGCTGGGGCCGAGTAACACCCAATGCGCAGACTGCGCCCGGAGAAGTCCATGCAAGGCCAGATCGGACGCGGGTTCGATTCCCGCCGTCTCCACGAAAAGCCCCGCCAGGGTCTCCCTGGCGGGGCTTTTCTATGCGGTCCTCCCTGCGAAGGTGTGCTGGTCGACAGGTCAGCGCACCCGGTGCGTGGCGCTCAGGAGAGCCTCAGGCGGCGCCGCGGTTGCGATAGCGCATGGCGCGCTGGGCGTCGCGCTCGTCCTGCTTGCGACGCAGCGTCTCGCGCTTGTCGAACTCGCGCTTGCCCTGGGCGATGCCGATCTCGACCTTCGCGCGGCCATCCTTGAAGTACAGCTGGAGAGGGACGATCGTGTGGCCCGGCGACTCGATCTGCCGGGTGATCTTCACCAGCTCCTTGTGATGGAGCAGCAGCTTCCGCTTCCGGCGGGCGCTGTGATTGGTCCACGTGCCGTTCAGATACTCCGGGATGTGGACCTGCTCGAGCCACAGCTCGCCGCCGGAGGAGAATGCTGCGAAGCCATCTGTCAGCGAGGCCTGCCCTTCGCGCAACGATTTCACCTCGGTGCCGGTCAGCACCATCCCCGCCTCGTAGCGGTCCAGGATGTTGTAGTCGTGCCGTGCTCTCCGGTTGGTGGCGACCACGTTGTTGTTGGGGTCCTTGGGACCCTTGCGTGAGTTCTTCTTCGCCATGGTGCCACCTCCTCGCAGCTGCATCGGGGCCAGTGCCCGCGGCCGCATGGCCGGCCGCAGAGCCGACTGTCCATCATACACCCAGGGTGATCCCTGTGGGGGAGATCACACCACGCGGCGTCGGTCGACGCAGTCCGCGGGGACCCGTCGCGTGGCAGGCCCTCCCCGCGCCGCCGTCGAGGCCCTCACCGACGGCCTCCCATACAGGACCGATCCCTGGGCCCTGCCTCGCCGGTTCCGCTGAGCGGAGGTGCTCAGAGAGACCCGAGCCCGGACAGCGCCAGCCCGATGCCGGCGGCCAGGAACCCGCAGGCGACGTTGACCAGCCAGATCCAGGCGGCCTGCATCCGCTGGCCGTCCACCCATCGCTGGGCCGCGCGCAGCGAGACCGTCGCGAAGGTGCTCAGCGCACCGATGAGCCCGTAGCTGACCACCGTGATGACACCGGGGGAGAAGACCCCGGACTCGGGCACGGCCTCCAGGGCCGTCAGCGCGGAGAACCTCCCGAAGAGGAAGCCCAGGAACAGGCAGCCCAGCGAGTTCGCCACCAGGATGCCGTAGCGCACATAGCGGTCCAGCAGCAGGCGCAGCACCGCTCCGGTCGCACCGCCCAGGGCCACCCCGAGAACCACAGCGACCGAGAGGGTCGTGGTCATCGGCTCTCACCCCCGGGGCCCTGATCCGCCCGCGCACCGCGGCGCACATAGGGGTCCTCCACACCTCCGAAGATCGCCCGGCCCACGGTGACCCCCGCCGCGGCGGCCCCGGTGGAGGCGATGACGCTGATCAACAGATAGAACAGCATCTCCACGGTCCCCGGGTTCACGTAGGTCACGGCGCTGAGCTTCTCGAAGGCTCCGCCGGGCACCGCGGGCATCACCGCCAGGATCACCAGGGAGAAGGTCGTGTAGGAGCCCAGCAGCCCGGTGCCCAGCACCGGCACCGCCCAGCGGCGCAGCGCCGGCCGGGCCGCCGCGATCCCGGTGAGCATCCCGAGCATCCCGGAGCCGGTGATGTTGATGAGCAGCGTCGTCCAGGGGAACTTCATGCCGTGCTCAGGGATGACCTGCCCCAGGCTCAGCCGCAGCAGGGCGCCCACAGCTCCGGCGCAGGCGACCAGCAGGATCAGCGCCGGCAGCGGGGGAGCTGTCGGCGCCGCAGCGGCGGGAGCGGGTGTGACGGGAGAAGACACCGTCCAAGCCTAATACGCCGCACGGCCCAGGAGGTGCAGCCCGGTCGGATGAAGCTGCCTCGGGTTCAGCCTGTGGCGTCCTCGGACAGCGGCGCCGACGACGGCCGGGACGTCGTCACCACCGACACCCGCATCGCGTGAGCCAGCTCATGGGCCAGCCGGATGCCTTCCCCTGCCCCGGTGCGGGCCACCACGACGTCGCCGGCGTCGGAGGCTGTCACCTGCACCTGCGCGCCGATCTCCATGTCCTGCTCCGCCAGGATCCGCAGCGCGTCCGGAACTCCGTCGTCCACCTGTTCCAATCGCACGGCCGAGGCGGCCGGAACCCGGCACAGCAGCTCGGTGTCCGGATAGTCCATGCTCAGGTCCGGGCCGGGGATGGGGTCACCATGCGGGTCCACCCGCGGATGTCCCAGGCGGGAGTCGAGCCGGTCCACGAAGTTCTCCGAGACGGCGTGCTCGAGCCGCTCGGCCTCCTCGTGGACCTCGTCCCAGCCGTAGCCGAGCTCGCGCACCAGCCAGGTCTCGATCAGGCGATGACGGCGGACCATCGCCAGAGCCAGCTGGCGCCCCTGCTCGGTCAGCCGGATCGGGGCATAGGGCTGATGGTCGACCAGGCCCAGGTCTGCCATCTTGCGCACCATCAGCGTCACCGACGGGTTCGACACGCCCAGGGTCCTGGCCAGCGCCGAGGCGGTCACCGCGGCGTCGTCCCACTCGGCCAGCCCGTAGATGGTCTTGGCGTAGTCCTCCACCGACGTGGTCGCCGAGGCGGTGCGGGTGGAGCGTCCCTGGGCGGAGGTGCGCGGGGTCATGAGGTCCTCTCGGTGGACGCGGAAGCCTGATCAATTCTAGGTGCCGCCGGACGATGCCGCCGCACCGCCTGGCCCAGCAGGCCCTTCCGGGGGGCGAAGAGATAGGCCGCAGTGAACTGCGCGGCCTGGACCAGCACGATCGTGCCGCCGGTGGCGATGTCGAGCCAGTAGCTGGCATAGACCCCCACCACCGCCGAGGCCACCGCCGAGGACGAGGCCACCGCGAGCATCGGCCCGAAGGTGCGGGTGACCAGCAGCGCCGTCGCCCCGGGGATCACCAGCATCGCCACCACCAGGATGATGCCCAGAGTCTGTAGGGCGGTCACCGTGGTCAGTGCCAGCAGCATCAGCAGCACCGCGGAGAGCCCGGCGGTCGAGAGGCCGATGGTGTGGGCGAAGGTCCGGTCGAAGGCGAGCAGTGTGAAGTCCCGGCGTTTGATGAGCAGCACCGCCGCGGTCAGCGCGCCCAGCACCAGGACCTGGTAGAGGTCCGTCCGGGAGGTTCCCAGCACATTGCCGAAGAGGATGTGCTGCAGGTGCGTCTGGCTCGGGGTCCGGGAGATCAGCACCAGGCCCAGCGCGAACAGCGAGGTGAAGACCACGCCGATGACGGTGTCGTGCTTCAGCGTCGAAGAGGTGCTGATCCCCCCGATCAGTGCGACCGCCAGCATGCCGAACACGAAGGCGCCCACGGCCATGGGGACTCCGAAGATGTAGGCCAGCACGATGCCCGGAAGGATGGAGTGGGCGACCGCCTCTCCCATCAGCGACCACCCCATGAGCACCAGCCAGCTGGAGAGCAGGCCGCACACCCCCGCGGCGACCACCGACACCAGCAGGGCGTTCTGCATGAACCCGAATTCCAGAGGCCCCAGCAGCAGCTCGGACAACGTGCTCATCGTTGCCCCTCCGACCCCGGCAGCTGCGGACCCAGCCCCAGCACCGTGCCGAAGGCCCGGGCCAGGCGCTCTTCGGTGAGCACCGCTTCGGGAGGCCCGGAGGCCAGCACGGTGCGGTGCAGCAGCACCACCTCCTCGGCCAGCTCCGGGATCCCTTCCAGGTGATGGGTGGAGACCAGCAGCGTGGTGCCGGCGTCGCGCAGCTGGTGCAGCACGGAGACGATCAGCTCTTCCGAGGCGCGGTCCACCCCGGCGAAAGGCTCGTCCAGCAGCATCAGCGGCGCCTCCTGGGCGATCGAACGGGCCAGGAACGCTCGCCGCCGCTGCCCGCCGGAGAGCTCACCGATCGTGCGCGTCCGCAGTCCGCCCAGGCCCACCTGGTCCAGGGCCGCACCGACCCGCTCGCGATCCGCCGTCCGAGGGCGTCGGGTGAAGCCCATGTGCCCGTAGCGACCCATCATCACGGTCTGCTCCACCGTCACCGGAAAGGAGTGGTCCACCTGATCATGCTGGGGGACGTAGCTGACCAGGTTGCGACGACGTGCCGCCTGAGGGCTCCGGCCGAACAGCCGCACCCGTCCGGCGGCGGGGGCGCGCAGCCCCAGCAGCGCGGCGAACAACGTGGACTTGCCCGAGCCGTTGGCGCCCACCAAGGCGCAGAGCCGGCCGGGCGTCACCGTGAGGTCCACCTGCTCGAGGGCCAACACTCCGGGGTACCCGGCGCTGAGGCCGTGCACTGCGATGGCGTCCGGGGCCGACTGGCTCATCATTCGGACCCCTCCACGTCCGCCCCATCGAGGATGAGCTCCAGGTCATGGCGCAGCAGATCCAGGTAGCTGGGCACCGGGCCGTCCTCCGCGGAGAGGGAGTCCACGTACAGCGGCTCGCCCAGCTCGGCGCCGGAGTCCTGGGCCACCTGCTGCTGGGCGGCCTCGTTGACGGTCGACTCGCAGAACACCGTGGGGACGTCATGGTCCTGCACATAGCGGATCTGCGCCTCGATCTGCTGGGGCGAACCTTCGTCATCGGCATTGACCGGCCACAGATAGTGCTCGCCGAAGTCGAGGTCCTCGGCCAGGTAGCTGAAGGCGCCCTCACAGGTGACCAGGTGGACGTCGTCGAGCTGCTCGGCGCGGTCGCGGGCCTCGGCGTCGAGATCCTCAAGCTCCTCGCGCAGCGCATCGGCGTTCTCGGCGAAGACCTCGGCGTCCTGGGGGGAGAGATCCGTCAGTGCCTCCTCGACCCCGTCGACGTACTTCACGCCCTGCTGCGGAGACATCCACGCATGCGGGTTGATCGGCATCTCCGTGGAGTCGTCCGGGTGGCCGGGCAGCCGGGTCACCGGCAGGGGATCGATGTCATCGGTGACGACGACGGTGGACGCCTCGGACTGGTCGAGGAACTGCTCCAGCCAGGCCTCCAGGCCCAGTCCGTTGGCCAGCACCAGATCGGCCTCCGCGGCGTCGCGCACATCACCGGGGGTGGGGTCATATTCGTGGATCTCCGCCCCCAGCGGAGTGATGGAGCGGACGTCGACCCGGTCGCCCCCAACCTCGGCGGCGATGTCCTGCAGCACGGTGAACGTGGTGAGCACCACCGGCACGTCCTCACCGCCGGGCTCTGCCCCATCCGATCCGCTGTCCGATCCTCCGGCGGGGGAGCAGGAGCTGAGCAGCAGCGCACCGAGGGCGAGGAGTGCGGCCGTGGACGTCGTCGTGGAGTGGGGCATGGCTCCAGTATGGTTTAGGCATACCTAAAGCTGCAAGCAGGGGTGGTTCAGGAGTCGCCGATCTCCGCTGATTCCGCTGATTCCACTGACTCCGCCGGTTCCCCGGCGACCGGCCGCACGGTGCTCCCAGCGCGTCCCTCTTCCATCCATGGAGTGGGGTTGTCCGCCGCCAGGGCGCCCAGCGCCGCCTCGTGCAGCAGGCCGTTGGTGGCCAGTGCGTTCGTCCCGGCGCAGCCGGGTTCGCCGTCCAGGGAGGTGAACAGCCCTCCAGCCTCGGTCACGAGGGGCACCAGGGCGGCCATGTCATGCAGCGCCAGCTCAGGCTCTGCCGCCAGGTCCACAGATCCTTCGGCGACCATGCAGTAGGACCAGAAGTCCCCGTAGGCGCGGGTCCGCCACACGGTGTCGGTCAGCTCCAGGAAGTTGTGGATCCGGCCGATCTCCCGCCACCCTGCCAACGAGGAGTAGGAGAAGGACGCGTCCTTCAACGTGGCGACCTTCGAGACCCCCAGCTGGGTGGCCGCGGCCAGAGACTTGCCGGTGTAGGCGCCGCCGCCCTTGGCGGCCCACCAGCGGCGATTCAGCGCAGGGGCGCTCACCACCCCGACCACCGGCTCCCCGTGGTCCACCAGAGCGATGAGCGTGGCCCAGACGGGGACGCCGCGCACAAAGTTCTTGGTCCCGTCGATCGGGTCGATGACCCACCGTCGGGGCCCCGACCCGGAGGAGCCGAACTCTTCGCCATAGATCGCGTCCCGGCCCCGTGTGCGGCCCAGCTGGCCACGGATGGTCTCCTCGGCCCGCCGGTCGGCGTCGGTGACGGGGGTCAGATCCGGTTTGGTCTCCACGGTGAAGTCCATGGACTGGAAGGAGGCCATCGTCTGGGCGTCCACCGAGTCGGCGATCATGTGAGCGAGGCGGAGATCCTCGGTATAGGGGCTCGAGCGGTGGTTCATGGGGACAACCCTAGTCGTTTCTCGTCCTGCTCCTCAGCTGAACCGGTCAGTGAGGACAGCAGCCCGCGCAGCGAGGCCAGCCTGCTCGGACCGTGCTCGCCGGCGTGTCCGTCCTCCACCCAGCTGTCCAGGGCGCAGCCGCCCTCGGGTGCGGCATGGGCACAGCCCGGCTCGCAGCCGGTCGAGCCCTCCACCAGGTCCCCGAAGGCCGCCAGCACGTCATCGGGGTCCACATGGGCCAGCCCGAAGGATCGAACCCCGGGCGTGTCGATGATCCAGGAGTCCCGGGCGGCGGCCTCGTCCAGCGGGGATCCCGGCTCCGAGGACGGTTCGAGGTTCAGCGCCACGGCGGAGGAGGAGGTGTGGCGACCCCGTCCGGTCACCGCGTTGACGCCTCCGATGGCCCGATCCGCGCCGGTCAGCGCATTGACCATCGTGGACTTGCCGACGCCGGAGTGCCCGATCATCGCCGTGACGTGGCCGCAGAGCAGGCCGCGCAGTCGGGTGACGGCCGCAGGGTCCAGCCCCGGCGCGGGGACGCCCGCCTCGAGCTGGCCGTCCTCCTCGGCGTGCCCGGAGACCACCGTGGCCAGACTGAGTTCGGCATAGTGGCTGATCAGCCCGGCCGGATCCTCGGGGTCCTCGGCGAGATCCGCTTTGGTGACCAGCAGGATCGGGTCGATGTCGGCGTGATAGGCGGCCACCAGGGCGCGGTCGATGAAGCCGGTCCGCGGCGCCGGGTCGGCCGCGGCGACCACGATGAGCAGCTGGTCGGCGTTGGCCACCACGACTCGCTCGGCATCATCGGTGTCGTCGGCGCTGCGGCGCAGCAGCGTCGAGCGCTCCTCGATGCGCACCAGACGGGCCAGCGTCCCCTCCTCGCCGGAGGTGTCGCCCACCAGGGCCACGACGTCGCCGGGGACCACCGGAGTGCGGCGCAGCGCCTTCGCGCGCACGCCCAGCACCACCCGTTCCTCGAGCGGGGCCCGGCTCTCGGCGCCGGAGGAGGAGGCGTCCTCTCCCTGGTGCATGCGCACCGTGTAGCGTCCGCGGTCCACGGTGACCACGCGGCCGAGCTCGGCGTCGGGATGCTCGGGGGTGTCCTTGGTGCGCGGGCGGGAGCCGCGCTTGTTCGGCCGGAATCGGATGTCGGACTCGTCCCATTCCCGGCGTGAGGACCAGTGGCGGCTCATGGCGTCTCAGCGTCTCCCGAGTGGCCGGAGCTGACCAGGTCCTGCCACAGCTGCGGGAAGGTCGGCATGGTCTTCGCGGTGCAGCCGATGTCCTCGACCTCCACCTCGTCGACCACCAGACCCAGGACGGCGGCGAAGGTGGCCATCCGGTGGTCGGCATAGCTTCGCACCAGCCCACCGTGTGAGATGGGGGACAGGACCCGGAATCCGTCGTCGGTCTCCTCGGCCTCGCCCCCCAGACGGCGGATCTCCGCCGCCAGGGCGGCGATGCGGTCCGTCTCATGGCCTCGCAGGTGAGCTACCGAGGTGAACGTCGTCTCGCCCTCGCACAGGGCCGCCAGCGCCGCCACGGTGGGGGTGAGTTCCGCAGTGCCGTCGACGGTGCCCGGCGTGGTGAGCCGCTGCGGCCCGCGGACGGTCAGCGTCAGAGTCTCCCCGCCGGCCTCCTCGGTGGTGGAGATCGCTGCGCCGAAGTCCGCCAGCAGGCGGGTCCAGCGGCGTCCGATCTGTGTGGAGGTCTTCGGCCAGCCGCGCATGACCACCTCGCCGCCGGTGACGGCGGCCGCGCAGAGGAAGGGACCGGCGTTGGAGAGATCGGGCTCCACCCGGACGGTGAAGGCCGGAATCGGTCCAGGCTCCACCCGCCAGGTGAAGGGCTGCGGGGAGCTGACCGTCACACCGAGCTGCTCCAGGACCGTCATGGTCATCTCCACGTGCTCCAGTGACGGCACGGAGGTGCCCGAGTGCCGCAGGGTCAGGCCCTTGGTCATGCGAGGAGCGGCCAGCAGCAGGCCGGAGACGAACTGTGAGGACGCCGAGGCGTCGATGGCTGCCTCGCCGCCGTCGAGCCCGCCGGGGGAGTGCAAGGTGAACGGCAGCGTGGAGGGGGCCTGGGAAGCTGGCTTCGAGGACCCTCCCGGGGCGGATCCAGCGTCCCCGGTCACCGCGACGCCGAGCTCGGCCAGGCCCTGGAGCACGGCCCCCATGGGGCGCACCCGGGCCTCCGGGTCGCCGTCGAAGTGCACGGTCCTGCCGGTCAGTGCGGCGACAGCCGGCAGGAACCGCATCACGGTGCCGGCCAGGCCGCAGTCCACCCGGACCTCTGGGGCGTGTGCGACGGAGGGGTGCCCGGCGGAGGGGTGGGCGGCCTGGTCCAGCGGCAGCGGGGTGATCCGCACGGCCTGCTCGCCGGTGCCCGCCGGGTCCGAGATGTGCTCCACCCCGGCGCCGAGCTGCTCCAGGGCAGCGAGCATCAGGGCGGAGTCGCGCGATTCCAGGGCGTTGATCACCAGGCAGGGTCCGTCGGCCAGCGCGGCCAGCAGCAGGAGTCGATTCGTCAGCGACTTCGAGGCCGGGACGACGACCTCTCCACGCACCGGTGCCCCCGCACGCGGCGCAGGCCACGGGGTCGGGGGCACCGGGGGAGTGTCAGCAGACATGGCGGTGCTCAGAACGCGTCCTCCGCCTTCTTCTTCCCCTCCTTCGCGGCTGCGGAGATGGCCTTGACGGCCTCCTTCTCAGCACGCTTGAAGCTCTTGGCGGCGTCACGCTCCAGGGCCTTGGCGGTCTTGACGGCGTCGTCCCCGAAGTCCTCGGCCCACTGGTACGTCTTGTCCCGGAACTGCGCCCCCTTCTTCCGGGACCGTGTGGCCAGGTGCTCGGCGCGCCAGCCCAGCGAGGGCTTGCCGTCGAGGTCCGCGACGGCCAGGCCGAGCCCGCCCAGGATGGCCAGGTTCTTCAGCAGCGTGTCGCGCTGAGAGGTCAGGTCCTCCACGGACTCCAGGCCCGCGCTGCGAAGCTCCACATAGCTGTTGACCTTGTGCACCCCGACCAGGGTGAAGGCGGCCAACCGCGGGAACCGGCCGATGGCCAGGGCGACACCGGCGACGACCTCGACGCCGCCCAGCACCTGAGCGGTGCGACGTGGGTCGGCGGTCACGATCTCCGCCTGGGGGATCAGCGAGCTCAGCTCCTCCAGGGTGGGCTCCAGCTTCTCGGCGGCCTCCTCCGTGTTGCGGAGGCGGTCGATGCCGTCGGCGATGAAGCCGGCGCCGAGCAGCGGGCGGGCGACTTTGCGGATCAGGGACATGGGAACCTCCTGTGGCGCCGCGGCGTCGGGGTGTTCGCCCGGCTCCGCGTGCTGTGAACTCGGTTGAGCGGTGGATGCCGGAGCATGTGGCGTCCGGCATCGTCCAGAAGACAATCTACCCAATCAGCCCCGGTCGGGGAATTGTGGACCGCGCTTCGTCGTTGTCCTGTCCATGACCATAGGCACGCTGGAGCACCCCGCCCCGACGCCGGTCCGAGTCATGCGCGTAGACTCATGGGTGATGGAAGACCGTGACGAGAACGTGAATGTGGCCGAGGAGACCGATGCCCAGCGTCGTGTGCGCTTCGAGTCCGATGCACTGCAGTATGTCGACCAGCTCTACTCTGCGGCCATGCGCATGACGCGCAATCCGCAGGACGCTGAAGACTTGGTGCAGGAGGCCTACACCAAGGCCTATTCGGCCTTCCACCAGTACAAGCCCGGGACGAATCTCAAGGCGTGGCTGTACCGGATCCTCACCAACACCTACATCAACATCTACCGGAAGAAGCAGCGCCAGCCCCAGCAGGCCAACACGGACACCGTGGAGGACTGGCAGATGGCGCAGGCCGCCGAACACACGTCCACCGGGCTGCGTTCGGCCGAGGCCGAGGCGCTGGACCACCTTCCGGATTCGGACGTCAAGGACGCCCTGCAGCAGATCCCCGAGGAGTTCCGCCTCGCGGTGTACTTCTCCGATGTCGAGGGTTTCGCCTACAAGGAGATCGCCGAGATCCTGAACATCCCCATCGGTACGGTCATGTCCCGACTGCATCGTGGCCGCAAGCTGCTGCGCGAACTGTTGACCGACTATGCCCGCGAACGAGGCTTCAAGAAGCAGGAGGCTCGAAAATGAGCGAAGACCGCACCACGGAGGAATGCCTCGGCGGGGACTGTCGGGAGGCCGAGGAGCGGATGGAGCGCATCTACGAGTACCTCGACGGCGCGCTGAGCAGAGACGACCTCGAAGAGGTCCGCACCCACCTGCATGACTGCCCGGACTGTGCCTCAGACTACGACCTGGAATGCATCATCCGGTCCGTGATCCGTCGGTCCTGCGCGGAGCGTGCTCCAGACACCCTGAAGGTGACGATCATGGAGCGGATCAGCGAGATCCGCATCGAGGCCGGGCACGAGAGTCGCCGCTGACCCCAGCCGCACCTGCAGACATGACAGAGCCCCCGCCGGAGTGATCCTGCGGGGGCTCTGCCCTTCTCTGTGCGCTCGCTGTCCGTGGCCCTCCGTCGCCGGAGGAGGCACGGCGCGCGCCGCGGCCTCACGCTCGCGGGCTAGCTGCGGAGCGTTCAGACCTGAGAACAGGTCTCAGACGAGTCAGCAGTTGGGCCGCTTGCCGTGGTTGGCGCTCTTCTTGCGGCGGTCCTTGCGCTTGCGTCCACGCTTGCTCATAGGGGAACTCCTTTCGTCGGCTGCGCTCCATCCTACCGGACGGCGGCGCGGGCGACTCAGGCCGCAGGCTCGCGGAGACCCAGCCACTGATACCAGCCACGGTGCAGCACCAGCCAGGCGATGAGCCCATAGCCGGCCTGGCCCGGGACCCCGTCGTTGGCGGCGAGATCATGGCGCCACTGCTCGTGCTGAACCAGCGGGGTGAGGGTGTCGACATAGACGTGGGATCGGCGTGAGGCCACGTCCTGATAGGCGGTGTTGAGTTCGGCCAGCCGCTGGTTGCGCTCCGGGTCCAGGCCCGGTGGGGGACCGACCACCAGGCAACGGATCCCCTCCTGGCTCGCGCGATCCAGGATGTTGGCCAGGTTCAGCCGCGAACGTGCCGAAGAGGTCGTGCTGTCCAGATCGATGTCGTTCAGGGCCACGATCAGGTGGTTCTCGGTGTCCTCGCCGAACCTCGGGGCGGCCTCGGCCTGCCAGCGGTGGGAGAGCGCTTCGGTACCCTCCCCGGGCATGGCCAGCACATAGGGTTCCAGCTGCACGGATTCCGTGGGGGTCTTCGCCAGCACGCGGCCGAGCCACCCCAGCGCGCGGGGGTCCCCCGCTCCGGTGAGAAGCTCATTGCCGACGGCGACGATTCTGATGCTGCGATCCACGTCGTCCCTTCCTCTGTGACGCCGTCCGGACCCGGGTCGCCGGGGGGACGGCTGGCGGACAGCGACTTTCCTTCCCCTGACGTTACCGCCTCAGCTGTCTGCCGTCGGTGTCGGACGCGCCACGGGAGCTCATCGCCCCGGCCGACGTGGTGGAATCCGTCTCCTGACGTGCCGCGCGGCAGAGACGGCAGAGACGGCGGAGGCCGTCGGCCCTTCGGGTCGACGGCCTCCGGAGCCACCGGCTCAGCGCGGGGACACGCTCATCCGTCCACGTGCGAGAACGCCTGGGAGAGGAGCTTGTCGAGCTCCTTGGCGTGGCGGCGGGCCTGGCCGACCGAGGTGGCGGCCGACTCCCGGCGTGAGACGAGCTGCAGGTCCTGATCCAGCAGCGGCTGGAGGTTCAGCCCCAGGAACGGCCACGGGCCCTGGTTCGCCGGCTCGTCCTGCGTATAGATGAAATCCGTCGCCGACGGGTAGCTGGCCAGCTCTTCGCGCAGCTGGTCGACCGGCATCGGGTAGAGCTGCTCCAGACGCACGATCGCGGTGGTCTCATCCTCGAGCTTGGTGCGTGTCGCCACCAGGTCGTAGTACAGCCGGCCCGAGGTGATCAGGACCCGCCGGACCTTCGAACGGTCGACCGTCTCGTCACCGATGACCTCCTGGAAGGTCTTGGACGTGAAGTCCTCCACCGAGTTGGCCGCGGCCTTCAGGCGCAGCAGCTGCTTCGGAGAGAAGACGATCAGCGGGCGGCGCGGTCGGGCGACGGCCTGGCGGCGCAGCAGGTGGAAGTAGTTCGCACCAGTGGAGGGCATGACCACGGTCATGTTGTCCTCCGCGCAGAGCTGCAGGAACCGCTCCGGGCGACCTGACGAGTGGTCCGGGCCCTGGCCCTCATAACCATGCGGGAGCAGCATCGTGACTGACGATCGCTGGCCCCACTTCTGCTCCGCGGTGGCGATGAACTCGTCGATCACGGTCTGTGCCCCGTTGACGAAGTCGCCGAACTGCGCCTCCCAGAGCACCAAGGCCTGAGGGTTCTCCACCGAGTAGCCGTACTCGAAGCCGAGCGCGGCGTATTCGGAGAGGAGCGAGTCATAGATGAAGAACCGTGCCTGGTCCTCGGTGAGGTTCTTCAGCGGATACCACTCATCGCCGTTGGCCCGGTCGTGGAAGACCGCGTGGCGCTGGACGAAGGTGCCGCGTCGGGAGTCCTGGCCGGCCAGGCGGACCTCGATGCCCTCCATGAGCAGCGAGCCGAAGGCTGCGATCTCCGCGAAGCCCCAGTCGATGCCGCCCTCGCGGGCCATCTTGGCACGCTTCTCCAGCAGCGACTTCAGTTTGGGGTGGGGCGTGAACGTGTCGGGGATGTTGGTGTGCACCTCGCCGATGTGGGCCAGGGACTCCTCAGAGATCGCCGTGTCGGTGGCGCCCCGGACGGGCACGTCCTCCTCCAGCTCAGAGGCGGTCGGGGCGACGGCGTCTTCGTCGCCTCCGGTGCTGGAGATCGTCGAGACCGGCTGCGTCTGGGCCGCGTGCGTCTCGGTGAAGACCCGCTCCAGGCGCTGCCGATAGTCCTGGAGGGCCTGGTCAGCCTCGTCCTGGGTGATGTCACCGCGTCCGACCAGGTTCTCGGTGTAGAGCCGTCGTGTCGAGCGCTTGGCCTCGATGAGGTTGTACATCTTCGGCTGGGTCATCGACGGGTCGTCGCCCTCGTTGTGGCCGCGACGGCGGTAGCACACGAGGTCGATGATGACGTCCTTGTTGAACCGCTGGCGGTACTGGAAGGCCAGCGACGCCACCCGGGCCACCGACTCCGGGTCATCCCCGTTGACGTGGAAGATGGGCGCCTGGATGGCCTTCGCCATGTCGGTGCAGTATGTCATCGAACGGCCCCACTGCGGAGCGGTGGTGAAGCCGACCTGGTTGTTGACCACCACGTGCACGGTGCCGCCGGTGCGATATCCGCGCAGCTGGGAGAGGTTCAGCGTCTCGGCGACCACACCCTGGCCGGCGAAGGCTGCGTCGCCGTGCACCAGCAGCGGCAGCACGGAGAAGGCGTTCACCCCGTCGGGGCCCTGGTCCAGCCTGTCCTGCATGGCGCGCACGATGCCCTCCAGCACCGGGTCGACCGCCTCCAGGTGCGAGGGGTTCGCGGCCAGATAGACGCTGGTGGAGTTTCCCCGGTCGGAGGTGAAGGACCCGCGCGTGCCCAGGTGGTACTTCACGTCCCCGGACCCGATGCCGGCCTCGCGACCTTCGAACTCGCGGAAGATCTGCGCGTAGGTCTTGCCGGCGATGTTGGCCAGCACGTTCAGCCGCCCACGGTGGGCCATGCCGATGGCGACCTCTCCGAGGCCCTCGTCCGCGGCCTCGGAGAGGATCACGTCCAGGAGCGGGATCAGCGACTCGCCGCCCTCCAGGGAGAAGCGCTTCTGCCCGACGAATTTGGTCTGCAGGAACGTCTCGAAGGCTTCGGCGGAGTTGAGCCGGCCCAGGATGCGGAACTGCTCGTCACGCGAGGGCTTCTCGTAGGGGTGCTCGATCTCGTCCTGGAACCAGTGGCGCTCCTCGGGCGACTGGATGTGCATGTACTCGATGCCGGTGTTGCGGCAGTACGTGTCACGCAGCACCCCCAGGATGTTGCGCAGCGGCAGCATCTGCTTGCCGCCGAAGCCGCCGGTGGGCCAGTCCCGGTCCAGGTCCCACAGGGTCAGGCCGTGGGACTCGATCTCCAGGTCCGGGTGCTCGCGCATCCGGTACTCCAGCGGGTCCACCGAGGCCATCAGGTGACCACGCACTCGGTAGGCGTGGATGAGCTGCTGGATCCGGGCGACCTTGTTGATCTGGTCCTCGGGGTTGACCTGGATGTCGGCCGACCAGCGCACCGGACGGTACGGGATGCGCAGCGCCTCGAAGATCTCGTCGTAGAAGCCGTTCTCGCCCAGCAGCATCTGGTGGATGGTCTTCAGGAACTCGCCCGAGCCGGCGCCCTGGATGACCCGGTGGTCATAGGTCGAGGTCAAGGTGATGACCTTGGAGACGGCCAGCTTGTTCAACGTCTTCTCCGAGGCGCCCTGGAACTCTGCGGGGTACTCCAGGGCCCCGACGCCCACGATGCAGGCCTGGCCCTTGGAGAGCCTCGGGACCGAGTGCACGGTGCCGATGCCGCCGGGGTTGGTCAGCGAGACGGTCGTGCCGGCGTAGTCGTCCGGAGTGAGCTTGTTGTCCCGGGCACGTTTGACGACGTCGTCGTAGGCGGCCCAGAACTCGGTGAAGCTCATGTCCTCGGCAGCCTTGATGTTCGGCACCACCAGGGCACGTGTGCCGTCCGGGCGCGGCATGTCGATCGCCAGGCCGAAGTTCACATGGGCGGGCTGCACGGCCGCGGGCTTCCCGTCCTTGACGTCATAGGTGACGTTCATCGATGGGTTCGCGCGCAACGCCTTCATCATGGCGTAGCCGATGAGGTGGGTGAAGGAGACCTTGCCGCCGCGGGTGCGCTTGAGGTGGTTGTTGATGACCACCCGGTTGTCGATCAGCAGCTTCGCCGGCACCGCCCGGACCGTGGTGGCGGTGGGGACGGAGAGCGAGGCGTCCATGTTGGCGGCGATGGCCTTGGACATGCCCTTCAGGACCGTGACCTCGTCCTGCTTCTTCTCCTTCGGGGCGTCGTCACCGCGGCCCGGGGACGGCTCCGAGGGGATCGGTGTGGTCCCGGAGTCCTTGGACTTCTTCGTGGTGGGCTGCTTCGGGGCCACCGGGCGGCTGCCGGTGGTGGTCTTCTCCCCGGAGGGCTTCTGCTGATGGTCCGGCTCGGCGGGCTTGGCCGTGCTGGGGGTGCTCTCGCTGCGGGGGCTCTTCTGGTTCGCTGCGGTGGGGCGGCTCTCGGCGGCGGTGCCGGAGTTCTTCGCCGCAGAACGGGTGGTCGGGGAGGAAGAGGTCGACGAGGACTGCTGGGCGGCGCCGTTGCCGGCCCGCGTCTCGGAGGCGCGGGCCGGAGACTCATCCTCGAGCCTGCGGAAGATGTCGGCCCACTTGCGGTCCACCGATTCGGGGTCCGCCTTGTACTTGTCGTATATGTCGGCGACCAACCATTCGTTTCCGGGGAACTCCTCCGCGAGACGGCTGGACGTTAGCTCTGGCACTGTGGATACGCCTCTTCCATATGTGTTGTGTCGGTTCGCCGCACCGCCGTACCTTCATCCCGGGCCGAGGTGCTCGGCCTGCGGTGCGATATTCCCACCTGGAGGGTCACGTCGACGGCGTCCTCACCGCCTGCGAGGCTCGCGCCCCGGCTGGCCGGCGACCCTCTCGGTCACCTCGTCCCAGCATAGTGACTTTCCCGACGGGGCCGCCACCGGGCGCGGTATCGTGTCAGATGCCGTGCGACACGTCCTGAGCGGAGGTGTCCCCGCGGCGCGAGCGCCAGACCACGAAGGGCGGACGACCACCCCCATGAAGTTCATCAACGAGCCCACCACCGATCTGACCTATGCGGATGTGTTCCTGATCCCATCCCGGTCCGAGGCGATGTCTCGCATGGAGGTGGACATCTCCGCCGACGACGGCACCGGATCCGCCACTCCGCTGGTGGCGGCCAACATGACCGCCGTGACCGGGCGCCGGATGGTGGAGACCATGGCCCGCCGCGGCGGGCTGGGAGTGCTGCCCCAGGACATCCCGCTGGAGGTCATCCGTCAGGTGGCCGAATGGGTGAAGTCCTGCCACCCGGTCTTCGAGACTCCGTTGAAGGTCGGACCGCAGGACACCCTCCTCGACGTGATCCACCTGCTGGACAAGCGCAACCATCGTTCGGTCTGCGTGGTGGACGAGGACCTCCGGCTGGCCGGGATCGTCAACGCCGAGGACGGGGAGGGTCAAGACCGCTTCTCCTCCGTGGGCTCCGTGATGCGGATGCCCCAGGTGCGGTTCACGACCTCGGAGCTCGGTCTGGAGGAGCATGCGGACGTGCAGGATTCCCAGGCCCTCGATGCGGGGCTGCGACAGGCCTTCCTCGCGATGGACGAGTCCGGCTGCGACTATGCGCCGGTGACCACCGCCGACGGGACCCTGGCGGGGGTGCTCACTCCGCGGGGCGCGCTGCGTTCCACGCTCTTCGCGCCCAACCTCGACGCCTCAGGCCGGCTCAAGGTGGCCGCCGCCGTGGGGATCAACGGTGACGTCGCCAGCAAGACCGAGGGCCTGCTCGACGCCGGTGTGGACGTGCTGGTGGTCGACACCGCCCATGGGCACCAGCGCAAGATGTTCGAGGCGCTGGGCACGGTGCGTCGGGTGGTCGACGCTCGGGGCGAGGACGCGGCCCGCGTACCGGTGGTGGCCGGCAACGTGGTCACGGCCGAGGGTGTGCGTGAGCTGATCGAGGCCGGGGCCGACATCGTCAAGGTCGGGGTCGGTCCGGGCGCGATGTGCACGACCCGGATGATGACGGCGGTCGGCCGGCCGCAGTTCTCCGCCGTCCTCGAGTGTGCAGCCGCAGCCCGAGCGCTGGGGCGGCACATCTGGGCCGACGGAGGCGTCCGGCACCCTCGAGACATCGCCCTCGCCTTGGCCGCCGGCGCCTCCCAGGTCATGGTCGGCTCGTGGTTCGCCGGCACCTTCGAGAGTCCCGGCGACCTCATCACCGAGGCCGACGGGCGTCGCTACAAGGAGAGTTACGGCATGGCCTCCGCCCGCGCGGTGCAGCACCGCACCGCCGGTGAGGACGCCTTCGCCCGGGCGCGGAAAGGGCTCTTCGAGGAGGGCATCTCCTCCTCGAAGATGTACCTGGACCCGCAGTCCCCCGGAGTGGAGGATCTGCTGGACACGATCACCGCCGGGGTGCGCTCGTCGATGACCTATGCCGGGGCCCGCGACCTCGCCCAGTTCCATGAGCGGTCCGTCGCCGGGGTGCAGTCCGCGGCAGGCTACGAGGAGGGCAAGCCGGTGCCCACCACGTGGTGATCGCAGGGGCCGCGTCCGGGCTGCCGCGCGGCGCAGTGGTGACCGTCCTCGCCGCGCTGTAGACTGCGAAGCCTTATGGAGTATCGACAACCGGGCTCGCGCCCGATTCTCACTGTTCCTGTTCACCTGCCGGCCCAGTCCGCCCTGATCGGGGCTTCGGCCCACCGATCCGCGAGACCACACCGCCTCCCCGCCCGGACCACGGCTCCGCCGTGTCGCTCCGCGGAGTCGCGGGGGTGCAGCTGACATCGTGGAATGGATTCTCCTGGGCGTCGGACTCCTGCTGATCCTCGGCACCGGATTCTTCGTCGCCGTCGAATTCTCCCTCGTGGCCCTCGACCAGCCCACCGTCCAGCGTGCGATCGACCGCGGCGACCGTCGCGCGATTCCGCTGATGCGTTGTCTGAAGTCGTTGTCCACGCAGCTCTCCAGCTGCCAGCTGGGCATCACGCTGACCACCCTGCTCACCGGATACGTCGCCGAGCCGGCGTTGGGTGCGCTCGTCGCGGGGCCCCTCGAGGCGCTCGGTGTGCCGGACCAGGCCACCGGGGCGGTCTCGCTGACGGTGGCGATGGTCATCGCCACGCTGGTGACCATGCTCATCGGTGAGCTGGTGCCGAAGAACCTCGCCATCGCCGAGGCCTTCCACATCGGTCGCGCGCTCGCCCGTCCGCAGCTGGTCTTCACCGCGCTGTTCCGTCCGCTGATCGTCGTGCTCAACGGCTTCTCCAACCAGGTCCTCCACCGTTTCGGCTTGGAGGTCAAGGAGGAGCTCTCCGGCGCCCGGACCCCGGAGGAGCTGTCGTCGATGGTGCGTCGCTCGGCGATGCTCGGCACCCTCGACGAGGGCACCGCCGCGTATCTCGACCGCACTCTGCGGTTCTCCGAGCGCACTGCCGCCGATGTCATGACGCCGCGGCCACGGATGATCACCGTCGAGGCCGAGGCTCCGCTGACCGAGCTGATCGACGTCGCCCGCCGGACCGGCCACTCGCGTTTCCCCGTGCTGGGGGAGTCGGTGGACGAGGTCCGCGGGGTCGCACACCTGAAGAAGGCGGTGGCCGTCCCGCGTGCCAAGCGGGAGGGACTCGTGGCCGCCACCGTGATGAGCGAGATCACCCGGATCCCCGAGACCATCCATCTCGACGCGCTGCTCTCCGTGCTGCGAGAGGCGCCGCTGCAGGTGGCGGTGGTGGTCGACGAGTATGGCGGCACCGCCGGAGTGGTCACGCTGGAGGACCTCATCGAAGAGATCGTCGGAGAGGTCGCCGACGAGCACGATCGGCTCACCCCCGGAGTGCTCCAGGCCGCGACCGGAGACTGGTACTTCCCGGGGCTCCTGCGCCCTGACGAGATCAACGCCCAGATCCTGGAGCTGGACATCCCGGAGGACTCCGCCTACGAGACCGTGGCCGGCTTCCTGCTGGACCGGCTGGGCCGGATCGCCGCCGTCGGCGACGAGGTCGAGGTCCAGGGCGGGCTGCTGGCAGTGGTCGGCGTCGACGGCCGGCGCATCGACAGGGTCCGTTTCACCCCTGATCCTGAGGCGCGCCGTCTCGCCGCGGAGGCCGCCGCAGCGCGCGCGCATCGCGCCGCGGCGGAGCGTGCGGAGCACATCCGCGCCGCCGCAGACCGCAATGGGGGTGAGCACCGATGATGGCCGATGTGATGGGCATCGTCTGGCTCGTCGTGCTCCTGGCCGGCAACGCCTTCTTCGTGGCGGGTGAGTTCGCCGTCATGAGCGCCCGGCGCAGTCAGATCGAGCCGAAGGCCGAGGCGGGCTCCACCGCCGCTCGCACCGCGCTCTACGCCATGGAGCATGTCTCCCAGATGCTGGCGATCGCCCAGCTGGGCATCACCGTGTGCTCGCTGCTGATCCTGCAGGTCTCCGAGCCGGCGATCCACCATCTGCTCACCGAGCCGCTGACCATGGTCGGGCTGAACGCCACAGCAGCCTCGGTCACCGCCTTCCTCGTGGCGCTGGCGCTGGTCTCGTTCCTGCACGTCACGCTCGGCGAGATGGTGCCGAAGAACTTCGCAGTCTCGGTGGCCGACCGGGCTGTGCTGATGCTGGCGCCGCCGATGGTCGTGCTCTACAAGGTCCTGAAGCCTGTCATCCTGCTGCTCAACCATGCGGCCAATGCGGTGCTCCGGCTCTTCCGCGTCACACCGCGCGACGAGGTGGTCTCGACCTTCACCCTGGAGGAGATGCAGTCCATCGTGGCGGAGTCCACCCGTGGCGGCACGGTGCACGACGACGCAGGGGTGATCGCCGGGGCGCTGGAGTTCGGTGATTACACCGCCGATTCGGTGATGGTGCCGGTGGAGGACGTCGTGACGGTCCCGGGCGGCGTCACCCCGAGACAGGTGGAGAAGGCCGTGGGACGCACCGGTTTCTCACGCTTTGTCGTCCTGGACGAGGAGGGGGCGCTGGCCGGCTATGTCCATCTGAAGGATGTGATGAGCCTGCCGGAGTCCCAGGTCGGTGAGCCGATCCCGGTCACCGCGGTGCGTTCGCTGGGCAACATGGCCTGCGAGGACGAGATCGAGGACTGTCTGGCGCAGATGCAGCGCACCGGCTCCCACCTGGCCCGTGTGATCGATGCAGAGGGGGTGACGCGCGGGATCCTCTTCCTCGAGGATGTCCTGGAGGTCCTCGTGGGGGAGATCCACGATGCCACGCAGGCGCAGGACTCGCGTCGGCGTCACCGGGTCGGGGAGGAGGCCTGAGCCCCTCTGTGTGCTGTGGGCAGGATCATGCGGATCATCTGCAGATGAGATTTGTTCGCAACAACGAGCAGGCGTACGCTGTAACCCGCCTCGGGCATGGACGCGCCCGAGAGACTCGCCACCGTACATCAGAAGGACCACACCATGTCCGAGATCGCTCTCACTCCTGCTGGACCTGCCGCCGACTCCCGTCAGGGGACCGGCCGTCGGCCACCGTGGGTGCGGGCTCTCGGACTGTTGGGGGCTCTCGGGCTGGGCCTGACGGCCTGCGGCGAGGGAGAGGCCGGCGCAGGGGAGGACGCCGGGGCGGTCGACGGCGAGGACACCGGCCTGGTCATCGTCGCCTCCACCGATGTCTACGCGGATCTCGCCGAGAAGATCGTGGGTGACACCGCTGAGGTGGATGCGATGGTCGACAACCCGGCGATGGACCCGCACTCCTACGAGGCCACCCCGCAGGACCGTCTGCTCATCGAGCAGGCCGACGTGGTGATCGCCAACGGCGGCGGCTATGACCCGTTCATCACGCGCCTGGCCTCGTCGGCGGACAAGGATGACCTCGTCTTCCAGATCCTCGACGGGGAGAACCACCATTCGCACGAGTGGACGGGCAGCTATGAGAACGAGCACGTCTGGTACGACCTCGCTCTGATGGCTGACTTCGCCCATGAGTTCGGCGAGCACATGGGCGACCTCGCCCCGGAGAACGCGGACCTCTACACGGAGAGCGCGGAGCAGCTTGCCGGGCAGATCGAGGAGCTCGACGAGCGCAACCGCGCCGTGGACGCCGAAGGCCTCGCCTACCTGGCGACCGAGCCGGTCTCCCAGTTCCTGCTGCTCGACGCCGGCTTCGAGGACCTCACGGAGGAGCAGTTCCTGGCAGCGGTGGAGCATGGCGACGATGTCGCTCCCCGGCTCTATCAGGACGCCCTGGACATCGCCACGAGCGATGACATCGACATGCTGGCCTACAACGAGCAGACTGAGACCAACCAGTCCCAGCAGATCCGTCGAGCCGCTGAGGACGCCGGCGTCCCGGTCCTGGAGTTCTCCGAGACGCTCCCTGAAGACACCGACGACTTCCTCGAGTGGATGGATCGCAACATCGACGAGGTCGAAGAGATCGTGGAGGCTGGACGTGGCTGATCCCGGTGCGAGCCCGGCGGTGCTGTCACTGGACGGAGCCGGGATCGCCTTCCATGGGCGCAGGCTGTGGGAGGGGGTCGACCTTGACCTCTCCGCCGGCGAGTTCCTCGCCGTGCTCGGCCCCAACGGAGCCGGGAAGTCCACCCTGCTGAAGGTCCTTCTCGGACTGCAGCGGCTCAGTTGGGGCGAGGTCCGCGTGGCCGGGCGTCCGGTGCGCCGCGGCAGCAGCACGGTCGGCTACATCCCCCAGCAGCATGCCATGCCGGCGGAGACCCCGCTGCGCGCACGGGATCTGGTGGCCCTGGGGCTGGACGGGCACCGCTACGGCTTCCGGCTGCGGCCGCGCGCGCAGCGGCGCGAAGTGGACCGGCTCCTCGAGCAGGTGGGCGCCACGGAGTATGCGGAGATGCCGGTGGGGCTCCTCTCAGGGGGCGAGCAGCAGCGCCTGCGGGCCGCCCAGGCACTGGCCTCCGATCCGGCGGTGCTGCTCTGCGACGAGCCGCTGCACTCCCTGGATCTGCATCATCAGCAGGCCATCACCGATCTCATCCAGAGGCAGGCCACCGAGCGTGGTTCGGCCGTCGTCTTCGTCACCCATGAGATCAATCCGGTCATCGAACACGTGGACCGGGTGCTCTACCTTGCGCGGGGTCAGCACCGGATCGGACCGACTCGCGAGGTCATGCGTTCCGAGGTGCTCAGCGAGCTCTATGGCGCCCCGATCGACGTGATCGAGCATCGTGGCCGGCTCGTGGTCATGTCCCATCACCTGGAGGGGCATCACTGCGCGCCCGGACACGGCGGGACGGGGGACGCCGCCCATGGGCCTGAGGCGCAGGCGCGGGCCCCGGAGGACCCCCGGGCCGGGGTCGGCCCGCACGTCCACGACGACGACCATGAGCCCCACGGCCATGCCTCATCCCGGCATGTTGGGCGGGAACAGGCGCCCGAGGGGCGTCGGATGGGAGCTCCCCGATGATCGAGCAGATCACGTCCTCATTCAGCGTGGACGGCTACTGGGAGCTGTTCTCCCTGGTCCGGAACTCCGTGATCGCCGCCGCCGCCCTCGGCCTGATGGGAGGGGTCATCGGTGTGCTCATCATGCTCCGCCGCACGGCGCTGGTCGTGCACGGCATCGCTGAGATCTCCTTCGCAGGTGCGGCCCTGTTCCTGCTGATCGGCCTCGACGTCGTGCTCGGTTCGGCGATGGGCGCCGTGGGGGCGGCGCTGCTGATCGGTGTGCTCAGCCTCAAGGACAAGGACACCAGCGCGGTCACCGGCGTGCTCATGCCGTTCGGCCTGGGGCTGGGGATCCTCTTCCTCTCGCTCTACCAAGGCCGCTCGGCGAACCGCTTCGGGCTGCTGACCGGGCAGATCGTCGGAGTGGACGACATGCAGACGCGCACCCTGGTCACCGGCGCCCTGGTGATCACGGCGCTGCTGGCCGTCGTCTGGCGGCCGATGCTGTTCTCCTCCATCGACCCGCAGCTCGCTCAGGCCCGCGGTGTCCCCGTCAACGCGCTGTCCCTGGTGTTCATGGTGCTGCTCGGCGTGGCGGTGGCGATGTCCGTGCAGGTGGTGGGCGCGCTGCTGGTGCTCTCCCTGGTGGTCGTCCCGGCCGCGGCGGCGCTGAAGGTGACGGCCCGGCCGGTGATGGCGGTGGGCCTGTCCATGATCTTCGCGCTGATCTCCTCGGTGGGCGGCATCATGCTGGCGATCACCGGGCAGATCCCGATCAGCCCCTACATCACCACGATCTCGTTCCTCATCTACCTGGTCTGCCTGCTCATCGGCCGCGGCCGGCGGCTGCGGCGTCAGGAGCAGGCGGCGCAGGTGATGGCCGGCCCCGAGGGCGGGTCTGTCCGTGGTGGGCAGGAGCTGGACCACAGGTCTTCGGAGGCATCCGTGGGCCCCGAGGCCCAGGGCGCCGAACGTCGGCGGGCGAAAGTCTGATACCCCGCACGCCCGATCAGGACGCGTCGCGCAGGCGTGCCGCGCAGGCTTCGCAGAGGCCGAAGATCTCCAGGGTGTGCTGCACGTCGGTGAACCGGTGCTCGGCGGCGAGCTCCTCGGTCCACTGCTCGATGTCCGGGGCTGCGAACTCCACAGTCAGCCCGCATCCGCGGCACACCAGGTGATGGTGGTGCTCTTCGCGAGCACAGAGGCGGAAGATCGCCTCGGTGTCGTCGGGACGCAGCACGTCGACCAGGCCCTCCTCCTGATGCGACTGGAGGATGCGGTACACGGTGGCCAGCGAGACCTTCTCGCCGCGTCCCTCGAGGATGCGGTGCAGGTCCTGAGCACTGACGAAGTCCTCCAACGAGCTCAGCGCGGCCCACACAGCTCGCTTCTGGCGCGTGGAGCGCCCGCGCACCGGGGGCGTGGCGGTGTTCTCAGCAGTCACAGGTCTGGTCCTCCCTGCGCAGAGATGGGCTCTGGCATCACTCCAGCCTAACAGCGCCGCGCCTCCGACGGTCCCCGTCTGCGGCGGGCAGAGGTGCGTCCGGGTGGCCGCTGCCGCCGGCTCCTGACCGTGACCTCGACCGCACCTCTGACCGCCGGAGTCTCCCTCATCCCTTGACGGGGAACTGCCTCTCGAGTACTTTATCGATAAATCAGTGTGACCCAGACAACACTCGGAGGCGAACATGAGATCACGGTCCCAGCTGGCCGGACTCGCCGCAGCAGCCCTGGTGCTGCCGCTGGCGGCCTGTGGAGAGGGGGGAGGTGAGGAGCCTCTCCAGTTCTGGAACCTGCTGAGCGGGGACGACGGCCGGTTCATGCAGCAGATCGTCGACGACTACAACGACACCGATCCGGAGATCCCCGTCTCCTTCCAGCCCGCCCCGCGAGACGACATGTACATGCGGATGTACTCGGTGGCGCGTGCCGGCTCCGACATCCCCGACGTCGTCCTGGCACACAATCTGGTGATCGCCGAACTGGCGACCAATGAGATCCTCACCCCCGTTGAGCCCCTCATGAGTGAGCAGCCGGAGCTGCGGCAGGAGAACTACCTCGACGCCGCCTGGGAGGCAGGGGTCTACGACGGTGCCCAATGGGGCATTCCGCTCGACCTCCATGGGCTGGTCACATATTACAACGTTGCACTAGTGGAGGAGCTCGGCCTGGAGCACATCCTCGACGACGGCATCGTCACCGTCGAGGAGCTCCTCGAGCTGGAGGACGAGCTTCCGGACGACCTCTACGCCACCACCGCCTGGTTCATGCCCGGTCTCATCTACAACTGGCAGTACAACGTGGGCGACGGCGTGGGAGGGGCCGCCGAGGACATCGACTTCGGCGGCGACAGCTACGTGGAGTCCTTCGAAGCGGTCAAGGCGCTGCAGGAGTCCGGTCTGATGGCTCCCGAGGACTCCGATGCGGCACAGGTCTTCCGCAGCGGACGTTCCGTCTTCCACCCGTCGGGCACCTGGGAGATCAGCGCGCAGGACGAGGTCGAGGGCCTGGAATGGGATCTCACGCACAGCATGCAGCTCGATGCGGAGAATGCGGTGAACCAGTTCGAGTCCCACTCCTTCGTGCAGATGGCCGATGAGGACCGCGATCTCGAGCGGGACCGGGCGGTCGCGGACTTCCTGGAGTTCGTGCGCACCAACTCGTTGCACTGGGCAGAGGCCGGCCAGATCGTCGCCAGCCGTGACACCTATGACAGCGACGCGTATGCGGAGTACCCGCAGTCCTTCTTCACCCAGCCTGAGAACGAGGGGCTGCTGGTGACGGACAACTTCGAGTTCGCCCCGTACGTGGGGGAGGCGCTCTGGGATGAGGCTCAGAACGTGACGTTCGGCCGGTACAGCATCGAGCAGGCCGTCGAACGGATGAACTCGTCCACCCAGGCCCGGATCGAGATGGTGGAGGCGCCATGAGCACCAGCACGACTGCACGCCGCGAGGCGCGGACCCGCACCCGTCGGGCCCCCTCGTCGTCGAGGAGGCTTCCGCAGGGGCTGCGCGCCTGGCTGCGTGCGCTCCCGTTCATGGGGCCGCACCTGGTCCTCTTCGCCGTCTTCGGGCTCATCCCGGCGGTCTTCGGCATCTACGTGGCCTTCACGCAGTGGAACCTCGTCGGAGATCCGGAGTTCATCGGACTGGACAACTTCCGGGTGCTCTTCGACACGGACCACGCCTTTCACCGGATCTTCATCAACGGCCTGTGGAACACCATCCTGTTCGTGATCATCGGTGTCCCGCTGCTCATCGGAGTGCCTCTGGTGCTGGCGGTGCTGCTCTCCCGGAAGGACCTGCGCGCGGCGAACGTCTTCCAGGGCATCTTCTTCGTCCCCGGCCTGATCTCGGTCTCGGCGGGCGCGATCGCCTGGAACCTGGTGTTCAACCGAGAGTTCGGGCCGGTGAACCACTATCTGGGCACCGACATCAGCTTCACCACCACCCAGCCCTGGGCCTGGGGGACGATCTTCGTGCTGACCATCTGGGCGGGCATCGGCGGCAACCTCATCATCTATCGCTCGGCGATCTCCGCGGTGCCCCAGGAGCTCTACGAGGTCGCCTCCATCGACGGGGCCGGCGCCGCGCGATCCTTCATCAACGTCACCCTTCCATCGATCCGCCTTCCGCTGCTCTACACCACGGTGATGACGACGACCGCGTCGTTCAACGTCTTCGCCCAGCCGCTCATGCTCACCAACGGCGGGCCCGCCGACAGCACCACGGTGCTGATGATGGAGGTCCGTGATCTGGCATTCGGCGGCGGGCCCTCCATCGCCGGTGTCGCCTCCGCCATGGCCGTGCTCCTCGGCCTGGTGCTCATGGCCATCTCCGCGATCCAGTTCTTCATCATGTACAGGAGGACCGATGTCTGACACAGCCGTCATCGAGACCGACCAGAGGGCCCCGGGCCGAGGCGGCGCCGACGGCGTCCCCGGCCACCCCTTCCCCGGCGCACAGGGCGGCGGGCGAGGCCGGCGCCGCAGGATCCCCGGGGGCAGTCCGATGCGTTCCCGGATCGCGCTGATCATCACCTATGTGGTGCTCGCCGCCCTGGCGCTGATCTGGCTGCTGCCGGTGGTCTTCTCCCTGTCCACCTCGTTCAAGTCGCCCACCGAGTTCGCCTTCGAGGCCTTCCGGATGCTTCCGGCCCAGTGGGTGGCGGACAACTACATCGCTCTGCTCAACGACGTCGCCGGCTATCCGGTGCTGCGGTGGTTCTGGAACTCCATGTTCATCTCCACGATGCACGCCACTCTGACTGTGGTGGTGGTGTCCATCGCAGGCTACGGCTACTCGCGACTGGACTTCCCCGGCAAGGACACCCTGTTCTTCACCCTGCTGGCGATCTCCCTGTTCCCCGTCATCGCGAACCTCATCCCGCTCTACGAGATCGTCGCGCGGCTGGGCTGGGTCAACTCGCCCTGGGCGATGATCGTGCCGGGCCTCGCCGGAGTGGCGAGCATCTTCCTGGTGCGCGCCTTCATGGCGGGGATCCCCAAGGAGATGGACGACGCCGCCCGCATCGACGGGGCCGGAGACTTCCAGATCTTCTTCCGGATCGTGCTTCCGCTGATCCGGCCCATCCTCATCGTGATCTTCCTGTTCGCCTTCACCGGATCCTGGAACGACTTCCTGTGGCCGTTGATCGTGTTCAACGACGTCGAGCAGATGCCGATCACCGCAGGGCTCCAGCTGCTGCAGAACATGCTGGGGGCCTATGACAGCATCGGCCAGCTCATGGCCTCGGCCGTGCTGGCGATGATCCCGACCCTGGTGCTGTTCCTGGTGGCGCAGAAGTACTTCGTCAGCTCCTTGAGCATGTCCTCCGGGATCAAGGGATGACCGTGATGGTTCCCCGCCAGGCCCGGCGCTCCACCCGCCCCACCGGCTCCACCCGCCCCACCGGCTCCGCCCGGCCCCCGCGCCGGCGGGCCGAGCGGGCCCTGCTGTTCATCGCGGCCGGTTGGAACGCCGTGCTGGCAGTGATCACCCTGTTCCCCTTCCAGTATTGGTTCGCCTCCAGCGGGTACCAGGGACTCGAGGAGGCCGATGCCCTGGGGTCGGCCTCGATGGTCACCGAAGTGGCCGCCGTAGTGCGGACCTACGGGATCGCCGTGCTGGTCGGCGCGCTGCTGACCGCGGTCATCGCCTGGCGGCTGAAGATCGATCACAGCCGGGCCGTCACCTGGTGGCTGATCGCCTGCGTGGTGGGCACGTTCATCACCCGTGACGTGGTCAGCGTGCTGCTGTTCAGCGTGTGCCTGGCCGTCTACCTCTCCCGATCCCGGGCCCTGCGCCTCCATGCCGAGGCGGAGGCGGCACGGGCCCGCGAGGCGCCTGTCTGACGCGCCGCCTCGCACGCTGCCGCCGGCCCGCCTGCAGGCGCGCATCCCCAGTCCTCCGTCGGGCGTCCGCGTCCTAGCCTTCCGAGATCAAGGAGATCCATGAACCCCGCCCCTGCCCTGACCGCCGTCGTCGACATCGACGTCCCAGGCCCCACAATCAGTCGCCACCTCTACGGCCACTTCGCCGAACACCTCGGCCGGTGCATCTACGACGGGTTCTGGGTCGGTGAGGACTCCGAGATCGAGAACATCGGTGGCATCCGGGCCGATGTGGTGGAGGCGCTCCGCTCCATCGCCATCCCCAATCTGCGCTGGCCCGGCGGCTGCTTCGCCGATGAGTACCACTGGACCGACGGCGTCGGCCCCCGCGATGAGCGCCCTCGGATGGTCAACACCCACTGGGGTGACGTCGAGGAGAACAACCACTTCGGCACCCACGAGTTCATGGCACTGTGCGAGCTGCTGGACGCCGAGCCCTACATCTCCGGCAACGTCGGCTCCGGCACGGTGAAGGAGACCAGCGACTGGGTGGAGTACCTCACCCGCGCAGGCGACTCACCGATGGCGCGCCGGCGCGCTGAGAACGGGCGTCGGGAGCCCTGGTCGGTGAAGTTCTTCGGCGTGGGCAACGAGCCCTGGGGCTGCGGCGGCAACCTGACCGCCCAGCAGTTCAGCACCCTGGCCCGCCAGCACGCCACCTATGCGCGGAACCACGGGGAGAACAGCCTCTACCGCATCGCCGCTGGGGGATCCGAGGACGACTATGTCTGGACCGAGGTGCTGATGAAGCAGCTCACCCGCGGACTGCAGGATCCCTCGCCCAGCGACCTCTACCAGGCGATCTCCTTCCACTGCTACACGATGTCCGGGTCCTGGATGGACAAGGGTTCTGCCACGGAGTTCAGCGAGGAGGAATACTGGACGACCCTGGCTCGGGCGGAGCGCGTCGGCGAGATCCTGGCCGGACATGTCGCGGTCATGGACGCCTACGACCCTGCCAAGAAGGTGGGACTCGCGCTGGACGAATGGGGGACGTGGTGGAACGTCGAGCCCGGCACCAACCCGGGCTTCCTGCATCAGCAGAACACGCTGCGCGACGCGTTGGTCGCCGCGGTGCACTTCGACGCGTTCCATGCCCATGCGGATCGGCTGCGGCTGGCCAACATCGCCCAGACCGTCAACGTGCTGCAGTCGATGCTCCTCACTGACGGGCGTCGGCTGATCCTGACGCCCACCTACCACGTCTTCGCGATGAGCGTGGGGCATCACGACGCACGCCGTCTGCCGGTCAACCCGGTGCGGGCCGGTGCGGTCCATGAGGCCGACGGGCGTGAGGTCTCCACGGTGAAGGTCTCCGCCTCCACCAAGGACGGGACCGTGACGATCACCGCGGCCAATCTGGATCCGACCTCCTCCGCCGTGGTCGAGCTGCACCTGCGTGGTGGTGACAGTGGGGTGATCACCGGGGCGCAGGTGCTGACCTCGGCCGACCCGCGGGACCACAACACCGCGGAGGACCTGGACCGTGTCGCACCCGTCCCGTTCGAGGGGGCGGTCTGGGACGGTGGCCTGTTGAGGCTGGACCTGCCGGCGGCGAGTTTCGTGAGCCTGCAGCTGAGCGCCTGAGCCGAGCCTGCCGCGGCCGCTCGCACCCGTGCAGAGGGAGGGTGTTGACCGGAATGAATCGATACAACTACTGTATCGATACAGGATGTGAACTGCATCACATTGTGCGGGCTCGGCGACAGCCGCCGTTCCCGACATCGAACGGCCCGTGAGGCACTGCACCGGCCGCGCGCCTGAGAGCACACCGCACGTGCTCGTCTGACCTCGGACGGACCGCCCCCGGACCGTCCGTGACACTGAAGGGGAGAACACCATGACCACCACCACGACCACACCTCCGAGCAGAAGCAGCCGCACCGCGCCGCACGGGTCCAGGGCACCTCGACGGCTGGGGCGATGGGCCCGGCTCACCGCGGCAGGCTGCGTCGGCGTCGTCGCCCTCACCGCCTGCGGCAACGGCGGAGGGGGAGGCGGAGGCGAGGACGACGACGTCACCCTGCGCTTCGCCTGGTGGGGTGCGGAGCATCGCAACGCGCTCACCGAGGAGCTCGTGGAGCTCTACGAGGAGCAGAACCCCCACGTGACGATCTCCACGGAGTACACCGACTGGGAGGGGTACTGGGACCAGCTGGCGACGCAGTCCGCCGGAGGAGACGCTCCGGACGTCGTCCAGATGGACGACACCTATCTGCGGGAGTATGCGGACCGGGGCGCGCTGCTTCCCATGGATGAGCTCGACACCTCCGGCTTCGAGTCCGAGGTCGTGGACAACGGCACCACCGACGACGGCCTGATGGGCATCACTACGGGCGTCAACACCATGACCGTGCTGGCGAACCCGGATCTCTTCGCGGAGGCGGGACTCGAGATTCCGGACGACACCACCTGGACATGGGAGGACTACGCGGACCTCACCGAGGAGCTCAACGAGACGCTCGGGGACGGCATTTGGGGTGACGGCGGAGTCCCGCAGACCGTGGACCTGCAGATCTGGCTGCGCCAGCAGGGCAAGAACCTCACCACGGATGACGGCGAGCTCGGATTCACCGTGGAGGACGCCGAGGAGTACCTGGAGTTCCAGCTCGAGCTGCTGGAGCGCGGTTCCTATCCCTCGGCCTCGCTGATGCAGGAGGAGTCCAACGCCGCACCCGGTGAGTCGATCTTCGAGCAGGGTGAGCAGGCCATCGGTCGGTGGTGGAGCAACATGGTGCCGGGACTCTCCGACGTCGCCGAGACGGACTTCGAGATGCTGCGCTACCCCTCCATGAGCGGCAGCAGCGTCGACAACGGCCTGTGGTTCAAGGCCACCATGATGTTCTCGATCACCTCGCAGACCCAGCATCCGGAGGAGGCCCAGGCCTTCGTGGACTTCCTGGTCAACTCGGAGGAGGCCGCTGAGATCACCGGCATGGACCGGGGGCTGCCGGCCAACGAGGACGCCCGTGAGGTGGTGCTCGCCCAGCTGGAGGGCCAGGATGCGGCCGTGGCCGAGTTCATCGAGGAGGTCGAGGATGAGATCGGTGAGGCGGAGCCCGTGCCGGCCCTGGGCTTCTCGGGCCTCCAGGACATCGCCTACCGCTTCTGCGAGGAGATCTTCTTCGGGCGGCTCGACCCGGCGGAGGCCGCCGAGCGCATGCACGCAGAGATGGAGAGCGAGATCCAGTGATCCGCTGAGCCGATCATCGCTGGAACAGAAAATGAACAGGGCCGGATCGGCGCCGGGGCCCCGCCTGTTGCTAGCATGCGACAGGCGGGACCCTCGTCACCGGACGAGGTCTCGCGACGGTGGTGACGTGGAGGAGGCGCACTCGGTGAGCACGGTGAGGATGAGCGATGTCGCGCGGGCGGCGGGGGTCTCCACGATGACTGTCTCCAACGTGGTCAACGATCGTCCCGGCGTCAGTGCCGAAGTGCGACGCCGGGTGCTCCGGCAGCTCGCGGACTCCGGCTATCGGATGAACGTCTCCGCGCGGAACCTGCGCTCCGGCCACAGCGGTGTCATCGGTCTGGCGGTTCCCGGCCACGACGTCCCGTACTTCGGATCGCTGGCCATGCACATCGCCCGCGAGGCCGATCAGCGAGGCTACCGGGTCGCCGTGGAGCAGACGGGCGCCCAGGAGGCCGGCGAGGTGGCCGCCATCCAGTTCTCCCGCGCGATGGACTACGACGGACTCATCCTCAGCATCGTGGGCATGGACCTGGAGAAGCTCGAGGTCGCCCCGACCTTCCCCATCGTCCTGCTCGGCGAACGGGAGAATCCCACCGCCGCGGACCATGTCAGCATGGCCAACCGGGAGGGCTCCCGGGCCGCCGTCGAGCACCTGCGCGAGCAGGGCGCCCGACGCATCGCCTTCATCGGAGGCCCCGACACCCCTGACCAGACCATCCACAGCCTGCGACTGGGCGGCTATCGCAGTGCTCTCGAGCAGGCCGGGCTCGGCGTCGACCCTGCGCTGCTCTTCGACGCGTCCGAGGTGACGATGGAGTCCGGACGTCTGGCGGGACATCGGCTCGCCCGAGAGATCCGCTCCGCCCGGCAGGAGGGACGGCCGGCGCCGGACGCGGCCTTCGCCATCACCGACACCGTGGCCTTCGGCGCTCTGCGCGGCCTGGCCGACCATGGGGTGACCGTTCCCGAGGACCTCCTGCTGGTCGGTTTCGACGACATTCCGGAGGCCGCATTCATGGTGCCCGCGCTCAGCTCGGTGGCTCCGGACCTGGCCTGGACCGCCCGCCGGGCCGTGGAGCTGCTCCTGGAGCGCATCGGGGCCTCCGGCCGGCCTGGCGGCGCCGAGTCTCGGCAGGTGCGGGAGGAGACCATCCCGTGGTCGCTGGAGGTGCGAGAGTCCTCCACCCCGGTACGATCGCAGCAGGGGTCCGTGCCGGTCCCAGGCGCCGAGCACACGGAGGGCTCTGCGATGGCCGAACAGGACGCCTTTCTCGTCGCGCAGACCCCGCCATCGTCGTCCACTTCGACAGGAGACGCATCATGAGCACCGTGTTCACCAAGATCATCGACGGCGAGCTGCCCGGCCGATTCGTCTGGCAGGACGAGGTCTGCGTGGGCTTCCTGAGCATCGCCCCGCTGGCCTATGGGCATGTCCTGGTGGTGCCGCGCCAGGAGATCGACCGCTGGACCGATGCCGAAGGGGAACTGGTCGCCCATCTGATGCGCGTGGCCCATCGGATCGGCAAGGCCCAGGTGGAGACCTTCGGCTCAGCCCGCGCGGGCCTGACCATCGCCGGTTTCGAGGTCGATCACCTCCACGTCCACGTCTGGCCGTCCGACTCCATGGCGGACCACGACTTCGCCCGGGCGATCACTGATCCGGACCCGCAGACCATGGACGAGTCAGCGGAGAGGCTGCGCGTGGCGCTGCGCCTGATGGGCGATGCCGACACCGTGCCGGCCGGCTGAACGAGACCACGGTGGCGATGACCTCCCGACAGCCCGTGGGACGTGCTCCCTCGATGGTCGACGTCGCCCAGGTCGCAGGAGTCTCGCACCAGACGGTCTCTCGGGTGCTGAACGCCCCCGACGCCGTCCGTCCGGAGACCCGTGAGCGGGTCGAGCAGGCCATGCGCGGCCTCGGCTACCGGCGCAACAGCACCGCCCGGGCGCTGAAGACCCGGCAGACCGGCCTGATCGGCGTGGTCAGCCCCGGAGACTCGACCTTCGGGCCGAGCCGGATGACGATGGCCATCGAGGAGGCGGCACGCGAGACGGGCTATGCCACCGCGTTGAGCGTGGTCCGGGAACCGGGGCCCGAGACGGTCGACGACGCGCTGGAGTTCTTCCTGGACCGGGGCATCGACGGCATCGTGGTCATCGCACCCGTGGTGGCGATGGTCGAAGCCGCTCGTCAGATCTCCCGCAGCGTGCCGGTGGTGGTGCTCGCCTCCGTCGCCGAGCCGTCCGCAGAGATGCAGGTGGTCGGCATCGATCAGATCGAGGGCGCGCGTCGGGCGGTGCGGCATCTGCATCGGTCCGGGCGGCGACGCATCGCCCACGTCTGCGGGCCGGAGGACTACCTCGACGCCCAGGGGCGCATCGTCGGCTGGCGTGAGGAGCTGCAGGACGCCGGGCTGCCGGTCGCGCCGCTGGCGCGGGCCGGAGGATGGGCCGCCGCTGACGGGCACGCCGCGGCCAGGCGGCTCCTGGCGGAGCAGTCTGCGCACGGCCCTGCCGGGGAAGACCTCCCGGACGCCGTCTTCGCGGCCAACGACTATCTGGCTCTGGGCATCATCCAGGCCGCCCGGGGAGCGGGCCTGCGCGTCCCCGAGGATCTTGCCGTGGTGGGCTTCGACGACGTCGACGGCGCGGACTTCTTCTCCCCTCCGCTCACCACGGTGCGGCAGCCCTTCGAAGAGGCCGGAGCGGCGGCGATGGCCGCCCTGTTCGGAGGCGAGGGAGTGGACTCGTCCATCCAGCCGCAGCTGGTGGTGCGGAGCTCCGCCTGAGCGGTCGCGGGCGCCCTCCCGGTCAGCCCGGGTCGCTGCGCTCTGCTGCGCAGCTGGGTCCTTCCCTCTCAGGCCTTTCCCGCTTCATCATGGGGTGGCATGGACCACATAGGGATGTTAACGTTAACATGATCGTGTCCGGTATCACAGGGGCGGAACCGCCCTCCGGCGGTCGGTCAGGCCTCGGGCCGCGCGCCGCCTCTCGACCTTGAAGGAGCTCGTTCCCGATGACCTCTCCCGACGCCGTGGTGATCGGTGTCGACTTCGGCACTCTCTCCGGCCGCGCCCTCGTGGTGCGCGTGTCCGATGGGGCCGAGCTCGGCACCGCCGTCCAGGAGTACCGCCACGCCGTGATGGACTCCACGCTCACAGCCCACCAGGGCGAGCCGCTGCCGCCGGACTGGGCGCTGCAGCTGCCGGCCGACTACGTCGACGTGCTCAAGAACGCCGTGCCCGCAGCGCTCGAGGCCGCAGGCGTCTCCGCTGATCAGGTCATCGGCATCGGCACCGACTTCACCGCCTGCACCATGGTGCCTACGACTGCCGACGGCACCCCGCTGAACGAGCTGCCGACGTTCGCCGACCGTCCGCATGCCTATGCGAAGCTCTGGAAGCACCATGCCGCACAGGGCCAGGCTGACCGCATCAATGCACTCGCCCACTCCCGCGGTGAGGCCTGGATCAACCGCTACGGCGGCTTCATCTCCTCCGAGTGGGAGTTCGCCAAAGGTCTGCAGATCCTCGAGGAGGACCCGGAGGTCTACGCGGCGATCGACCACTGGGTGGAGACCGCCGACTGGATCGTCTGGCAGCTGACCGGCCGCTACGTCCGCAACGCCTGCACCGCCGGTTACAAGGGCATCTATCAGGACGGCGCCTACCCCTCGAAGGACTTCCTGGCGGCGCTGAACCCGGGCTTCGAAGGGTTCGTCGAGGACAAGCTCGATCATGAGATCGGGCAGCTCGGAGACCGCGCCGGGGCACTCTCGGCCGAGGCCGCCGCGTGGACCGGACTGCCGGAGGGCATCGCCGTGGCCGTGGGCAACGTCGATGCCCACGTGACCGCACCGGCCGCAGACGCCGTCGAGTCCGGCCAGATGGTGGCCATCATGGGGACCTCCACCTGTCATGTGATGAACGCCGACGTGCTCGCCGAGGTCCCGGGCATGTGCGGGGTCGTCGACGGCGGGATCCTGGCCGGCGCCTGGGGCTATGAGGCCGGTCAGTCCGGAGTCGGGGACATCTTCGCCTGGTACGTGCAGAATCAGGTGCCCGGCGCCTACGCCGAGGAGGCAGCCTCCCGAGGGCTGAGCCTGCACGAGCTGCTCACCGAGAAGGCTGAGACCCAGCCGGTCGGAGCTCACGGACTGGTGGCCCTGGACTGGCACTCCGGCAACCGCTCGGTGCTGGTCGACCATGAGCTCTCCGGACTCATCGTGGGCCTCACCCTGAGCACCAGGCCTGAGGACGTCTACCGGGCGCTGGTCGAAGCCACCGCCTTCGGCACCCGCACCATCATCGAGGCCTTCGACGCCTCCGGGGTTCCGGTCCGTGAGCTCGTCGTCGCCGGCGGCCTGCTGAAGAACCGATTCCTGATGCAGCTCTACTCGGACATCACCAAGCTGCCGATCTCCACGATCACCTCGGATCAGGGCCCCGCGCTCGGCTCGGCCATCCACGCCGCTGTCGCCGCCGGCACCTATCCGGACGTGCGCAGCGCGGCCCCGGTGATGGGCGGGCGCGTCGTCGAGGCCTACACGCCTGACCCCGCGGCGGCGAAGGCCTACGACGCGCTCTTCGCGGAGTACAGGGCGCTGCATGACCACTTCGGGCGGGGCGGCGACGACATCATGCGTCGGCTCAAGCGCATCCGTCGGGAGGCGCACGCCGCCCAGGGCGCCGGCAGCACCGCGACCGACGCCGACGTCGCGGTCTCCGCCCAGACCCAGGAGGCTCGCGCATGATCCGGCTCTCCGAGCTGCCCTCCGACGTTCAGGAGTCCGTGGCCCGCACCCGGGAGAAGGTGGCAGCGCTCCACGCCGAGCTGCCGCGCAACGAGCTGGTCGTCTGGACCGCCGGCAACGTGTCAGAACGGGTCCAGATCCCGCCTGACGCCGACGGCGTCCCCGGTCTGTTCGTCATCAAGCCCTCGGGCGTCTCCTACGACGAGCTCGCCGCAGAGAACATGGTGGTCTGCACCCTCGACGGGGAGAAGATCGAGGACGGCACTCCGGATCGGCTCCGGCCGTCCTCCGACACCGCCGCCCACGCCTATGTGTACCGCCACATGGACGGCGTCGGGGGAGTGGTGCACACCCACTCGACCTACGCCACCGCCTGGGCGGCGCGATCCGAGGCGATCCCCTGCGTGCTGACCATGATGGCCGACGAGTTCGGCGGGGACATCCCCGTCGGGCCCTTCGCCCTGATCGGTGACGACTCCATCGGCCGCGGCATCGTCGAGACCTTGCGCGGGTCCCGCTCGCCGGCGGTGCTGATGGCTCAGCACGGCCCCTTCACGATCGGCGCGGACGCGAAGGCCGCGGTGAAGGCCGCCGTGATGTGCGAGGAGGTCGCCCGCACGGTGCACTTCGCACGCGCCTACGGCGAGCCTCCGCGCATCGATCAGGAGCAGATCGACTCGCTGTTCGACCGATACCAGAACGTCTACGGGCAGTAGACCGACGACGTCGCCCCTCGAGCGTCCCGCGAGGCGGGTGCTGACCGCCTCGCCTCCACTCGACTCCTCGTCCCTCGACCCCACATCGCTGCACTCTTCAGGAGAACCCACCCATGGCATCCCCCTTCACCGGCAAGAAGATCTGGTTCCTCACCGGCTCCCAGGACCTCTACGGCGAGGAGACCCTTCGTCAGGTCGCCGAACAGTCCCAGCGCGTGGCCTCCACGCTGGACGCGGCCGAGGACATCCCGGTCACCGTCCAATGGAAGCCCGTGCTCAAGGAACGTGACGCCATCCGCCGCGCGGCGCTGGAGGCCAACTCCGATCCTGACTGTCTCGGAGTGATCGTCTGGATGCACACCTTCTCACCGGCGAAGATGTGGATCCAGGGTCTGGACGCGCTGGACGTCCCGCTGCTGCACCTGCACACGCAGGCCGACGCCGCGCTGCCCTGGGCGGAGATCGACATGGACTTCATGAATCTCAACCAGGCCGCCCACGGCGACCGGGAGTTCGCCTACATCGCCACCCGGATGGCCACCCCGCGCAAGACCGTCGTCGGGCACGCATCCGATCCGCGGGTCACCCGCCGTGTCGGCATCTGGACGCGTGCGGCGGCAGGCTGGGATGCGCTGCGGAACCTGAAGCTGGCCCGCTTCGGCGACAACATGCGCAACGTGGCCGTCACCGAGGGGGACAAGACGGAGGCCGAGATCCGACTCGGCGTCTCGGTGAACACCTGGGCGGTGAACGACCTCGTCGAGCGGGTGGACGCCGTCGAGCAGTCGCAGGTGGACGCTCTGCTGGCAGAGTACGACGAGCTCTACGACGTCGCCGAGGATCTCCGCGTCGGCGGCGGGCGCCGTGAGTCGCTGGCCTACGCCGCGCGTCAGGAGGCCGGGATGCGTTCCTTCCTCGAGGAGGGCGGCTTCGGGGCCTTCACCACGAACTTCGAGGACCTCGGGGGCCTGCGCCAGCTGCCAGGGCTGGCCGTGCAGCGCCTCATGGCGGCCGGGTACGGGTTCGGCGCCGAAGGCGACTGGAAGACCGCCCTGTTGGTGCGCGCGGCCAAGGTGATGGGCCACGGCCTGCCCGGGGGCGCTTCACTGATGGAGGACTACACCTATGAGATGACTCCGGGGGAGGAGAAGATCCTCGGGGCCCACATGCTGGAGATCTGCCCGAGCCTCACCAGTGCGAAGCCGCGGGTCGAGGTCCATCCCCTGGGCATCGGGGACCGCGAGGACCCGGTGCGGATGGTCTTCGACACGGACCCCGGGGAGGGGGTCGTCGTCGCCATGGCGGATCTGCGTGAGCGTTTCCGTCTCACCGCCAATGTGGTCGACATCGTCGAGCCGGAGGCCGATCTGCCGAACCTGCCGGTGGCCCGGGCAGTGTGGGAGCCGCGGCCGGACTTCGCCACCTCGGCGGAGTGCTGGCTGACCGCCGGGGCCGCGCACCACACGGTGCTCACCACCGCTCTGGGTCTGGAGGCCTTCGAGGACCTCGCCGAGATCGCGGCCATGGAGCTGGCGGTCATCGATGAGAGCGTGACCACGCGGACCTTCGCCAAGGAGCTGCGGTGGAACGCGGCGTACCACCGCCTGGCCCAGGGGCTGTGATAGACATCACCCAGGATGTTCGACGTCGGACACTCACACCGCGCGCCCTGGCGGCGCACTGAAGGAGGAGACATGCGTTCCACACTCACCACCGTCCTCGGGGCCGGAGCGGCCCTGACGTTGCTGCTCACCGCCTGTGAGGGAGAGGGAGCCGGGACCGGGGACGGCGCCGGAGGCGACGGCGACGCCGCTCCGGAGGACATGACCATCGGTGTGGCGATGCCCACCCAGACCTACGAGCGCTGGCTGCAGGACGGTGGGAGCATCGAGCAGGGGTTGGAGGATCTGGGCTACGGGGTCGACCTGCAGTATGCCGACGACGACATCCCCACCCAGTCCCAGCAGATCGACCAGATGATCACCCAGGGAGTCGACGCGCTGATCGTCGCCTCCATCGACGGCTCGGCGCTGACCAGCCAGCTCGACGCCGCCGCCGCTGCCGACATCCCGGTGATCGCCTATGACCGTCTGCTCACCAACTCTGCGGATGTGGACTTCTACGTCACCTTCGACAACTACGAGGTCGGGGTGAACCAGGCGAAGTCGCTGCTCTACGGCCTCGGTGTGCTGGACGAGAGCTTCGAGGACGCCGACGACGCCCCGGAGGGTCCGCTGAACATCGAGCTGTTCGCCGGCTCGCTCGACGACAACAACTCCCATCTGTTCTGGCAGGGCGCGATCGAGACCCTCGAACCCTACCTGGAGGACGGCACCCTGGAGGTCCCCTCCGGGCAGGACAGCATCGAGCAGGCGGCCATCCAGCGGTGGGAGCAGGAGACCGCCCAGGAGCGCATGGAGAACCTGCTGACCAGCCATTACAGCGGAGACGACGAGTTGGACGGTGTGCTCGCCCCGGCGGACCCGCTCTCCCGAGGCATCATCACCGCGCTGCGTAATGACGGCTGGGGCCCGAGCATCGAGGACGGCATGCCGATCGTCACCGGTCAGGACGCGGAGATCGCCACGATCTCGCTGATCGACCAGGGCATCCAGCACTCCACGATCTTCAAGGACACCCGCCTGCTGGCCGATGAGGCGGTGCGTGCCGCGGAGGCCTACCTGCAGGGCGAGGAGCCGGAGGCCAACGACACCGAGACCTACGACAACGGTGAGATCGTGGTCCCCTCATTCCTGCTCGAGGTGGAGATGGTGCTGCAGGACAACTACGAGGAGATCCTCGTCGACTCCGGCTACTACACCGAGGAGCAGGTCGAGTCCGGCCAGCTGTGAGGGACCGGTCCCAGGCGGATGACGAGGAGGACCCATGACAGTCAGGACGGCTGTGGAGGACCCGATCCTCCAGATGCTCTCGATCACCAAGCGTTTCCCCGGCGTCGTCGCACTCTCCGAGGTCTCGCTGACCGTCGAGAGAGGCGCGATCCATGCGATCTGCGGGGAGAACGGCGCGGGCAAGTCCACGCTGATGAAGGTGCTCTCCGGGGTGTACCCGGCCGGCGGCTACGAGGGCGAGATCCGCTTCGAGGGGGAGGCGGTGTCCTTCAGCGGGATCAACGACTCCGAGGATCACGGAATCGTGATCATCCATCAGGAGCTGGCGCTGGTGCCTCACCTCTCGGTGGCGGAGAACATCTTTCTCGGCAACGAGCAGGCCACCGCCGGGATCATCGACTGGCATGAGACCAACGTCCGTGCGGTCGAGCTCATGGACAAGGTCGGGCTGCACGAGAATCCCGTCACCCCGGTCGGAACCCTCGGGGTCGGCAAGCAGCAGCTCATCGAGATCGCCAAGGCCCTGTCGAAGAACGTCAAGCTGCTGATCCTCGACGAGCCCACCGCTGCGCTGAACGACGACGACTCCGCCCATCTGCTCGGGCTCATCCGTGACCTGCGCGAGGAAGGCGTCACCTGCATCATCATCTCCCACAAGCTGGGAGAGATCGCCGCGGTCGCCGACGCCACCACCGTCATCCGTGACGGTTCCACGATCGAGACGATCGAGATGCACGACGGCGCCACGGCGGAGCAGACCACAGCCCGGATCATCCGGGGGATGGTCGGCCGCGACATGGAGCACATGTATCCGGAGCGGGACGTGGAGATCGGTGAGGAGATCCTCCGCATCGAGGACTGGCACGTCACCCACCCGAACCAGCCGGACCGGGTCGTCGTCGACGGCGCCTCGCTGCATGTCCGGGCGGGGGAAGTGGTGGGCATCGCCGGCCTGATGGGTGCCGGACGCACGGAACTGGCGATGAGCGTCTTCGGGCGCTCCTGGGGCCGGGACATCCGCGGCACCGTCTCCATGCACGGCACTCCGGTGCGGATCCGGAACGTGTCCGACGCCATCGAGCACGGCATCGCCTATGTGAGCGAGGACCGGAAGCAGTACGGGCTGAACCTCATCGAGGACGTCCGGATCAACATCACCGCCGCCGGGCTGAAGAAGCTGGCACCGGCAGGCTGGGTGAACGCCAACGAGGAGATCGCCGTCGCCGAGCGCTACCGGAGCTCGCTGAACATCAAGGCCCCCTCGGTGCTCTCCATCGTGGAGAAGCTCTCCGGGGGCAACCAGCAGAAGGTGGTGCTCAGCAAGTGGCTCTACACCGAGCCCGAGCTGCTGATCCTGGACGAGCCCACTCGCGGCATCGACGTCGGCGCGAAGTTCGAGATCTACTCGATCATCAATGAGCTCGCCGCCGCGGGGAAGGCGATCCTGGTGATCTCCTCCGAACTCCCCGAGGTACTGGGGCTCTGCGATCGCATCTACACGCTCTCGGCCGGCCGCATCACCGGCGAGGTGGACGCGGCCGAGGCCACCCAGGAGGGGCTGATGGAACTCATGACCAAGGAGAGTGACTGATGGCCGGCACGTCCAATCTGCGCGAGCTGCTCACCCGCAACCTGCGGCAGAGCGGCATCTACATCGCCTTCGTCTTCATCGTCCTGCTGTTCACCGTCCTCACCGGAGGCACGCTGCTCAGTCCGGGGAACCTGACCAACCTGGTGCTGCAGTACTCCTACATCCTGATCCTGGCCATCGGCATGGTGATGATCATTGTGGCGGGACACATCGACCTCTCCGTGGGGTCGGTGGTGGCGTTCACGGGCGCGGTCTCGGCGGTGGTCGTGATCAGAGAGGGGATGCCGTGGTGGGTGGGCGTGATCGCCGCACTGATCACCGGTGTGCTGGTGGGGATCTGGCAGGGCTTCTGGGTGGCGATCGTCGGCATCCCGGCGTTCATCGTCACCCTGGCGGGCATGCTGATATTCCGTGGCCTCACCATGCAGACCCTGGACAACGTCTCGCTGTCCCCGTTCCCCTCGGAGTACCAGTACATCGCCGGTGGGTTCCTCAACGGACTGCTCGGCGGACCCGGCTACGACGTCTTCACCCTGTGCATCGGTGCGATCGCGGCAGTGGGCTTCGCCTGGTCCCAGTGGCGGAACCGCATGCGCAAGCTGGAGTACCGTCAGCCGGTGGAGGCCCTCTGGCTGTTCGCCGTGCGGGTCCTGCTGGTCGCCGCGATCATCATGGCCTTCGCCTGGCGGCTGGCCAATGCGCGCGGCACGCCGGTGGTGCTGATCCTGCTGGCGGCTCTGGTGCTGCTCTACGGGTTCATCACGCAGCGAACGGTCTTCGGCCGTCACATCTACGCCATGGGCGGCAACCTCCAGGCGGCCAAGCTCTCCGGGGTGAAGACCCAGCGGGTGAACTTCCTGCTGTTCATCAACATGGGGGTGCTGGCCGCCGTGGCCGGCATCGTGTACTCCGCCCGGTCCAACAGCGCCCAACCCGGCGCCGGGTACATGTTCGAGCTGGATGCGATCGCCGCCGCCTTCATCGGAGGGGCCGCGGTCACCGGAGGTGTCGGCAAGGTCCAGGGCGCGATCATCGGGGGCCTCATCATGGCGGTGATGTCCAACGGCATGCAGATCATGGGCATCGACCAGTCCACGCAGAACGTGGTGCGCGGCGTGGTGCTGGTCCTCGCCGTGGCCTTCGACGTCTGGAACAAGAAGCGGGCCACCGCGGACCGCTGACACCTCGCCCCGGCGCAGGGGAGGACCACCGCTCAGCGCGACCCCTGCGTGATGGCTCGGCGGATCCGTTTGGCCGAGACCGTCTGCGCGGTGCCCAGCTGCTGGGCGAAGAGATTGACCCGCAGCTCCTCCAGCATCCACTTCACCCCGGCCAGCTGCTCCGGCACCGGCAGCTGGTCGGGCACCGCTTCGATGGCCGTGTCGTACTCGTCCTCCAGCTTCTGGACCAGCGCCATGTCCTGGGCGTCCTTGGTCAGGCCCTGGCCGGCCTCGAGCCGGTCCAGACGCAGTGCCATCGCCTGCAGGTACCGGGGCAGATGCCGCATCTGCGTCTGCCCGGTGGCCGCCACGAAGCCCGGATGCACCAGCACCTCCAGCTGGGCGCGCATGTCGCTGACGGCCGGCTGCAGAGCGGCGGAGCCGGCTGAGTCCAGCCGTGTCCCCAGCTGCGCAGAAGCGGTCAGGACCTTGGCCAGCACGTCGGTGAGGGACAGCACGGTCTCGATGAGCTCTGCACGGGCCTCCCGGGCGACCTGTTCGAACTCGACGGCGCTGAAGGGCAGCTCCGCCGGCACCAGATGGTCCAGGGCCGCGGTGGTGCAGTCGGTGACCAGGGACTCCACGGTCCCGTGCGGGGAGCGGCCGAACGCGAGGCGCTCGCGGTTGCTGAGATGGTCCACCACATAGCGCTGCGGAGAGGGCAGGACCTCGCGCAGCAGTGCGACGACCCCGCGGCGGTGGACCCGGTGCTGGTCGGCGGCGGAGTCCTGGATGGTGCAGTGAACCCCACGGCGTCCCTGCTGCTCCTCCGCCAGGGCCGGATAGCCGGTCACCTCACGACCGCCCACCCCGCGACTGAGCTCCCGAGGCAGGTCGCCGAAGGTCCAGGAGGTCTGCTCCCGCTGGGCGGGCACGGGCGAGGCTCCTGCCGAGGTCTCGGTCCCGGGACCTTCTGCGGCGTGCTGATGCCGCCCGGATCTGCCGGATCTGCCGGAACTGCCCGGCATGGCCTGCGGCGGCACCGAGGCGGCGCCCCGGGAGCCCTGGGGGGAGCCGGGCCGGCCCTCCTCGCGCTTGCCGCCTCCGGCCAGCGACCGACTGATCGCCTCGCGGTTCTGCTGGGCGAAGCGCAGCTGCAGCTCTTCCAGGTCCTGGGAGCTGTCCAGCACCCGTCCGCGCTCGCTGAGCACGGCGTAGGTGAAGCGCAGGTGCGCCGGAAGCCTCCGCAGGTCGAGGGCCTCAGGGTCCACACGCTCGCCGCGCAGCCGCTGAAGCACCGTCGCCAGTGACGGGGCGAGCGGATCCTCTCCGGGGACGAACTCCTGCTCGAGGCGTGTGCGGGCCTGGGCGGCCACGTCCGGGGCCGGCACGAAGTTCTTGCGCAGCTGCTTGGGCATCGACCTGATCAGCTGGGTGATCAGCTCCGTGCGCAGCCCGGGGATCAGCCAGTCGAAGTGAGTGGGCCGCAGCTGGTTGAGGAAGAGGATCGGCACCCGGACGGTGACGCCGTCGGCGGTGGTGCCGCGTCCCTCGCCGCGGCTCCAGGAGTCCGGATTGAACTCGTAGCGCAGCTCGAGGCGCAGGCCGTCGAGGTCCAGGTGTTCGGGGAACGCCTCGACGTCGACGGCCTCGGCACCCTCGCCGAGGACATGATCCTCGGTGAGGTCGAGCAGCTCCGGGGTCTCGTGGCGCTGGTTCTTCCACCAGGAGTCGAAGTGCCGTTGGGAGGTGATGTCCTGCGGCAGCCGCTCGTCGAAGAACGCGAAGAGCATGTCGTCCGAGGCGCGCAGATCGCGCCGTCGAGTGCGGTTCTCCAGCTCCTCGATCTCCTGGAACCGCTCTCGGTTGCGCCGGTCGAAGTGGTGCCGGGTCGTCCAGTCGCCTTCGACGAGCGCGCGCCGGATGAACAGCTCGCGGCTCTGCTCGGCATCGATGCGGCCGAAGAGCACCTGTCGGTCCGCCACCACCGGGACCCCGTAGAGCGTCACCTTCTCGGTGGCCACGGCAGCGCCCTGGCGGGCGGACCAGCGCGGCTCGGAGTGGGTGCGTTTGACCAGGTGCGGGGCGAGCTCCTCGATCCACGTGGGGTCGATGCGCGCGGCTGTCCGAGCCCACAGTCGGGAGGTCTCGACCAGCTCGGCGGCCATGATCCAGTCGTGGGTCCTCTTGAACAGCCCGGAGCCCGGGAAGACGGCGAACCGCGTGCCGCGGGCGCCTTGGTAGTCACGGGTCCGTGGGCTGTACAGGCCGATGTGGCTCAGCAGCCCGGAGAGCAGCGATCGGTGCACCGCGTCGTGCCGTGCCGCCGGCTCCACGGGCATCTGGCTGCGTCGGCGGGGTCGGGTGATCGGTCCCAGGTCCGCCTGTCTCGCGAGATCGGCGAGCTGGACCACCAGATCCTGCCACTCCCGGACCCGCAGGTAGTTCAGATGCTCACGGCGGCACATCTTGCGGAACTGGTTGCCGGAGAGCTCCTGCTGCTGGATGAGCAGATGCTGCCAGAGGTTCAGCAGCGCGGAGAAGTCGGAGGCGTCGTCGGCGAATCGGCGATGCATCTCATCGGCCTGCTGGCGGACGGCGGCCGGGCGCTCGCGCGGGTCCTGGATGGAGAGGCCGGCCACCAGCACGGTGACCTCCTCGAGGCAATCCCGCCGGCCGGCCTCCACCATCATCCGTCCCAGCCGAGGGTCCACCGGCAGCTGCGCCAGGGCACGGCCCACCGGCGTGATCGACCCTCGACGCTCCTGCTCGCCCTGGCGACTCCGGCGCGCGCCCCCGCCCGGGGCCTTGCCGCCGGTGTGCAGTGCGCCCAGCTCGGTGAGGAGCCGGACCGCGTCGGTGACCGCCTTGGCGTCGGGAGGCTGGACGAAGGGGAAGTCGAGGAGGTCCTCAGGGGTGCGGGTGATCCCCATCGAAGACATCTGCAGCAGCACCGAGGCCAGCGAGGTGCGCAGGATCTCCGGATCGGTGAATTCGGGACGCGACTCGAAGTCGCCCTGGGAGTAGAGCCGGATGCAGATGCCGTCGCTGGTGCGGCCACAGCGTCCTGCGCGTTGGTTCGCGCTGGCCTGCGAGATGGCTTCGATGGGCAGCCGCTGGACCTTGGTGCGGGTCGAGTACCGGGAGATGCGGGCTGTGCCGGTGTCGATGACGTATTTGATCCCGGGCACGGTCAGCGACGTCTCGGCGACGTTGGTGGCCAGTACGATCCGTCGCCGACCCCCGGGGGAGAAGACACGCTTCTGCTCGGCCAGCGAGAGCCGGCCGAACAGCGGGAGGATCTCGGCGTCGGCGAGCCGACGGTCGCGCCGGACGACGTCGGCCAGCGCGTCGGCGGCGTCGCGGATCTCCCGTTCTCCCGGGAAGAAGACGAGCATGTCTCCGTCGGGCTCCTCGGCGAGTTCGAGCACGGCGTCGCCGACGGCGTCGATCATGTCCCGCTCCTCGGAGGAGCCTGCACCTGCGGAGTCCTCGTCGAAGGCGTCCTGCTCGCTGGTCTCGACGTCGGGGCGCAGGGACCGGTAGCGGACCTCCACCGGAAAGGTGCGTCCGGAGACCTCGATGATCGGCACCGTGGGCTCGTCCGGGTCAGGGCTGAAGTGGGTCGCGAAGCGCTCCGGATCGATGGTCGCCGAGGTGATGATGACCTTCAGCTCCGGACGCTTCGGCAGGATCGACTTCAGGTACCCGAGGATGACGTCGATGTTGAGGCTGCGCTCGTGGGCCTCGTCGATGAGGATGGCCGAGTACCGGCGCAGCATCGGGTCGCGGCGCAGCTCGGTGAGCAGGATGCCGTCGGTCATCAGCTTCACCGAGCTGGCCTCGGAGACCTCGGAGGTGAAGCGGACCTGGTAGCCGATGTCCTCGCCGATGCCGGTGCCCAGCTCCTCGGCCAGTCGCTCGGCCACAGTGCGGGCGGCCAGTCGGCGGGGCTGGGTGTGCCCGATGATGCCGTCGCGCTGCAGCCCCAGCTCCAGGCACATCTTCGGCAGCTGGGTCGTCTTGCCGGACCCGGTCTCCCCGGCGACGACGACCACCTGATGCTCGCGCAGCGCCTCCAGGATGATCTCGCGCTCGCCGGTCACCGGAAGCTCATCGGGGTAGTTCAGGTCTTCTGCCGTGAAGCTGCGGCGCTCGGGGCCTCGTCGGGACCGACCGCCCTCGCGTCCGGCGTTCGGGCGTGGGGAGCGTCGGGAGGCTGTGCGCGTGGGTTCAGGCATGACGCCTACGAGTCTATCGAGTCCCGGCACGTCGCCGTGCCGGACATCCTCCGGTGTCATCCTCGTGCCGGCGAGGCATCCGTGCGAGCATGTCTAGCGATCGATCTGCCGTCCCGGGGCCCGTGCCCGCGGGGATCGGCACCCGTCTGAGCTGAGGAGGACGACCGTGCGCAGCACCATCGGAGGAGGGGCGTCCCGAGGACCGCTCCAGGGGACGGCCGGCCTGGCGGCCGTGACTCTGCTGCTCAGCGGCTGCGGTGCGGAGCCCGGCGGCGCGGACCAGGACGGCGGAGAGGGTGAGGCGCAGAGCTTCTCCATCGGCATCGCCCAGCCGGTGGCGCATCCTTCGCTCGATGCCACCCGGGAGGGCTTCAAGGAGGCGGTGGAGGATGCCGGTGTGCAGGTCGACTGGGAGGAGCAGAACGCCCAGGGCGACGCCTCCATCGAGGCGACGATCGCCTCCCAGCTCGCGGGCGGCGGTCATGACCTCATCGCCACCATCGCGACCTCGCAGTCCCAGCAGATCGCCACGGCGACCCAGGGCGGTGAGACCCCTGTGCTGTTCATGGTGATCACCGACCCGGAGGCGGCGGGACTGGTGGAGTTCTGGGAGGCTCCGGGCGGGCACATGACCGGCACCTCGGACCTGAACCCCGTCGACGAGCAGCTCGAGCTGATCACCGAGATCGACCCCTCTGTGGAGACGCTGGGCATCCTGTACGCCTCAGGGGAGACCAACTCTCAGGTGCAGGTGGACCTGGCCGAGGCGGCCGCCGAGGATCTCGGGCTGGACATCCGCACCGCCACCGTGACGAACTCCGCCGAGGTCCAGCAGGGCGTGGAGGCGCTCGCCGAGGTCGACGCCCTGTGGATCCCTACCGACAACGTGGTGGTCTCCGCGCTGGAGTCCGTGGTCCAGTTCGGTCAGCAGCAGCAGATCCCCCTCTTCGCCGCTGACGTCGACTCGGTGGATCGCGGAGCGGTGGCCACCTACGGTGTCGATCACCATGCCATCGGCAGGCAGTCCGGACAGATGGCGCTGCGCATCTTGCTGGAGGGGGAGGACCCGGCCACGATGCCCGTGGAGGTGTCCGAGGAGCATGAGCTCCACGTGAACCCGCAGGCGGCCGAACAGATGGGTCTGGAGGTCCCGGAGGAGATCCTGGACGCCGCGGACGTGGTGGTCGGGGAGGGGGACTGAGGCCCGAGCAGTGTTGTGGCGGGCGTCACGGAACCTCGATTAGGCGACCGGCTGAGCTTGTGGTTAGGATGGATATCGCTGTTCGACGGAGTGAACGGAACGAGGCCTGCCGGTGACGGTGGGATAACGGGCCGAGAAGCTTCCTGGATGGCAGCTCGCGCGAGTGGCGGAATTGGTAGACGCGCTGGCTTCAGGTGCCAGTGCCTTCACGGGCGTGGGGGTTCAAGTCCCCCCTCGCGCACGAGCCGACAGAAGGGCCCCGGAGGATGTCCTCCGGGGCCCTTCTGCGTCTGCAGGTGCGGCAGGGAGTGTCTGTGACGGTTGACACACGATCCTCGAATAAATAGTCTCTCGGGAAGACAAAACATGGGGTGGGCCACATCTCGCCGGACGAACGGCGGACCTGGCTCAGGCTGACCAGCGATGAGAGCGCTCCCTCCATGTATGTCTGACCGAGCACTCGAACTCAGGAGGATCACATGCCATCGCAGACCACCACGCGGCGTCTCGCCGCCGCCCTGTGCGCCGGGCTGTTGACGGTGTCGTTGGGCGCGGTCGCCGCGCAGCCGGCTGCGGCCTACGCCCCCGACGGCGCGCAGGAGCAGGGCGCCCCGGGGAACTCGGGGAACGTGGGGCGGCCGGACAGCCCGGGGAACTCAGGAAACGCCGGACGGCCGGACAGCCCGGGGAACTCGGGGAACGCCGGACGGCCTGAGAACCCTGGCAAGCCGGACAATCCCGGGCGCCCCGGAGACGGGAACGACGCCGAAGACGGCCAGTGCGCCTTCGCCCCTGAGGGCGGACGCACCGCCTATGAGGCCGACCGCGACTCGCTCAGGGCCCACAGTGACGACGACATCCGCATCGGCAACGTGGCCGCAGGAGGCGGCCACCACTCCGACGAGGAATACCCGGACCCCTTCCCGGATGACGCGGACTATCGACAGCACCTGGCCGAGGAATATTCCTCGATCACCCATGAGAACTACCTGAAATGGGAGTTCGTCCAGCCTGAGGAGGGCGTCTACGACTTCGAGGCCGCCGACGCCGTCGTGCAGCTCGCCCAGGCGCATGACATGGATGTCCGTGGCCACGCGCTGTCCTGGCACTCGCAGAACCCCGACTGGTTGGAGGAGGGTGACCACAGCCCCGAGGAGCTCCGGGAGATCCTGGAGGACCATGTGCGCACCGTGGTCTCCCGCTACGCCGGCTGCATCCAGCAGTGGGACGTCGCCAACGAGATCTTCGGCGACGACGCCGACGCCACCATCCGCGACGACGAGAACATCTGGATCCGTGAACTCGGCGTCGAGATCCTCGACGACATCTTCCGCTGGGCCCATGAGGAGGATCCTGAGGCGCTGCTGTTCTACAACGACTACAACGTCGACGGCATCAATGCGAAGTCCGACGCCTACTACGATCTGGTCCAGGAGCAGCTGGACCGCGGAGTGCCGGTGCATGGCTTCGGCGCCCAGACCCACTTGAGCATGCAGTACGGCTTCGATGAGACATACCAGGACAACCTCGAGCGATTCGACGCCCTCGGACTGCACACCGCGGTGACCGAGATCGACGTCCGCGGAGAGGTCGATGAGGGTGACCGGATGAGCGCCGCGGACCGCGCGGGCGCGGCCGAGAGGTTCGAGACCGTCCTGCAGGTGTGCCTCGAGGTGGAGAACTGCAACTCGTTCACCGTCTGGGGCACGCTGGACGCCCACAGCTGGGTGCCCAACACATTCCCAGGCGAAGGCGACGCCACTCTCCACGAGGGGGACTACGAGCGCAAGCCGACCTACTGCATCATCCAGCGCACACTGGTCGAGCATGCCGAGGGCGCCGAGGTCTGGGACCAGGACGCCGCTTTCGAGCAGTGCCGCGGGCTCCTCGAGCAGGCCGGCGTCTGAACCGCCACCACCGTCGGTGACGATCATCGGGGGGGGGGGGGGGGGTGAAGGCTCAGCGGGTGGCGAGGAGCGCCGGGACCCTCGCCGCCCGCTGCCGGCTCAGGACTCGCCTGCCTCCAGGCGGCGCTTCACGTCCGCGGCATACCGGTCCACGTACTCCTGTCCGGAGAGCCTCATGATCTGGTACATGATCTCGTCGGTGACCGCCCGTTGGGCGAAACGGTCCTCCGCATTGTCGTGATAGGCCTCGAAGGTCAGCGGCTCCCCGATGATGAGCCCGACCCGGCGGATGGAGGGCACCTTCTTGCCGATCGGCTGCACCTTGTCCGTGCCGATCATCGCCACCGGGATCACCGGCACCTGCGTGCGCAGCGCGAGTCGCGCCACGCCGAGCTTGCCGCGGTAGAGGCGACCGTCCGGGCTGCGGGTGCCCTCGGGGTAGATCCCCAGCAGTGCGCCCTCGCGCAGGGCCTTCTCCCCGGCGTCCAGAGAGTCCTGGCTGGCGCGTCCACCGGAGCGGTCCATCGGGATCTGGCCGGTGATGTCGAAGAACTTCCGGGTCACCCAGCCGGTGGCGCCCCTCTTCACGAAATAGTCCTTCTTGGCCAGGAACCGCACGGGACGCGGCACCTTCACCGGCATGAACACCGAGTCGGAGAAGGACAGGTGGTTGGAGGCCAGGATGGCGGGACCGTCCTCGGGGATGTTGTCCAGCCCTTTGACCCAGGGGCGGAAGAGGGCGTTGACCGCAGGGGCGACGGCGAAGGTCTTCGCGACGTAGTAGAACACGAGCCGGGGCGTCCTTCCTCGGAGCGGGGGCCACGGCAGGCAGGCCGGGCCCGCGGGAGGTCTGTCAGGCAGGCCGGCCGGAAGCGGGTCCGTCCGGGGCGGCCGTGCTCCACTCTAGACCGTGGGCCTGCGGCTACTGTGGTGCCATGCCCCACCGGACACTCGATGCCCCGACCGTTCACCAGGCCTCTCGCGGACCGGTCCCCGCCCCCGGCATGCCGGGGGTGCTGCTGCTCCACGGATTCACCTCCACGCCGGCGTCCATGGCGCCGGTGGCCGGGGTGATCCGCGACGCCGGCTGTGCGGTGCACGTGCCGATGCTGCCGGGCCACGGCACGCGCTGGCAGGATCTCAACACCACCTCCGCCGAGCAGATCCTGCGGGCAGCGCTGGCCGGGTGGGATCGGCTGGCTGCGAGACGTCGGGAGGTCGCCGTCGTCGGGCTCTCCATGGGAGGTGCCCTCGCGCTCCATGTGGCCGCGCGGCGGAGCCCCTCTGCCGTGGTCGCCATCAATCCGTGCCTGCGGCTGAAGCCCTTCCAGCTGACGCTGGCGCGGCTTCTGGGCGGGGTGCTGCCCTCCACGACGCCGGTGGGCGGGGACATCGCCAGGCCAGGGACGGTGGAGGAGGCCTATGACCGCACTCCGGTGCGCGCGGTGGCGACTCTGGGGCGGCTGATCGCACAGGTCCGCGGTGAGCTGGACGACGTCCGCGCCCCGGTCCTGCTGCTCCGGTCGGCGAGGGACAATGTCCTTCCGCGCTCTTCAGCGGATACTCTGGTGAACAACATGGATCCAGGGCAGCTGACGGAGGTCGTGCTGGAACGCTCGCTGCACGTCGCCACCCTGGACCACGACGCCGACGCCGTCGGCTGGCGCACGCTCGAATTCCTGCGCGACGCCGCGAGGTCGGGCGAGCCGCAGGCAGGCCCATGATGCAGTTACCTTCAGGGGAGGACGAATGACCCGCCACCGCGACGACGATCCCAGTGCGATCTTCAGCCGTCGGGGATCCTCTCGGCCCGTGAGCGGCTCGGGGCCGGGGCCCCGGGACTGGTCCGTGGACGAGGATTCGCTCGATGAGATCGATGACTTCAGACCGCCCAACCCGAAGAGCCCGCTGGCCGGGGCCAAGCCCGCCGTCGTGCTCGGTGTGGTGCTCGCCGTCGGAGGGCTGCTGGCGCTGCTGCTGCTCACCTGGCTCCCCATGACGATTCCCTCCTGGGCTGCTCCGGCGCTGATCGGCGTCACGCTGGTCGGTCTGGTGACGCTGTTCCTGCAGATGCCGCGGAGCCGCACGGGGTCCGGTGACGGGGCACAGGTCTGAGCCGCCGGAGGGATTCCATGACCTTGTGGACAGCAGCCCCTCCCGGTCATTACTGTGAGTCGGGCCACATTGTAGTTACCATCAAGTAGTGCCCCACGCCGTGAGGTGGTGCCGAGCACCTGGCCCCACTGCAGCGGTCCGTCGACAGAGGAGTCCAGTCGTGAAGGAATTCGCCGCCCCGCCGGTCATCGAGGTCCCTGCCGAGCTCAACATCACCGACCTGCTCGAACGCCAGGTGGAGGCGGACTCCGCGAACGTGCTCTTCGGCCGCCAGCTCAGCCCCGGTGAGTGGACTGACGTCACCGCCGGGCAGTTCCGGGAGGACGTCGTCGCTCTCGCCAAGGGTCTGGTGGCCCGCGAGATCCAGGAGGGGGATCGGGTGGCCATCATGGCCCCCACGCGGTACGAGTGGACCCTGCTGGACTTCGCCATCTGGTACGCGGGTGCGGTGACCGTGCCGATCTATGAGACCTCCTCGCCCTCCCAGGTCGCCTGGATCGTGGAGGACTCCGGAGCGCGTCTGGTCTTCGTCGACAGCGCTCCGCACGAGAAGGTCGTGGACCGCGCCGTCTCCCAGGAGAAGCTGGAGAGCGTCAGCGGGGTGCTTCGTCTCGACAATGACGATCTCGACTCCCTCCGGGCCGCCGGTGCCGAGGTCGAGGACGCGGAGATCGAGCGACGCCGCTCCCGGGCCGGCCTGTCCGAGCTGGCCACCATCATCTACACCTCGGGCACCACCGGGCGGCCCAAGGGGTGCGAGCTCACCCATGGGAACTTCACCGAGCTGTCCCTGCAGACCACCAAGTCGCTGGCGCATGTGGTGAATAAGGACTCCTCCACGGTGATGTTCATCCCGCTGGCGCACGTCTTCGCCCGGTTCATCTCGGTGCTGTGCGTGGCGGCCGGCGCCCGTGTCGGCCACACCGCCGACATCAAAGACCTCGTCGATGACCTGGGTACCTTCCGTCCGACCTTCCTGCTGGCCGTGCCGCGCGTGTTCGAGAAGATCTACAACGCAGCCATGATGAAGGCCGAGGGCGACGGCAAGGGCGCCATCTTCGCGAAGGCCGCCCAGACAGCGATCGACTGGTCCAAGGCCCAGGAGGCCGGCAAGGTTCCCTTCGTGCTCGGCATGAAGCACAAGCTGTTCTCGAAGCTGGTCTACTCCAAGCTGCATGCCCGCATGGGCGGGCGCGTCACCCACGCGGTCTCCGGAGGAAGTCCGCTGGGTGCCCGGCTGGGTCACTTCTTCCATGGCATCGGGGTGATGATCATGGAGGGTTACGGGCTCACCGAGACCACGGCGCCGATCACCGTGAACACCCCGGAGAAGTTCAGGATCGGATCCGTCGGGGTCCCGCTGCCGGGATGTGCGGTCAGGATCGCCGACGACGGCGAGGTGCTCGGCAAGGGCGTGTGCGTCTTCTCCGGCTACCGCAACCGCCCGGAGCTCAAGGACGAGGCGTTCACCGAGGACGGCTGGTTCCGCACCGGCGACATCGGTTCGCTGGACGATGACGGCTTCCTGACCATCACCGGTCGCAAGAAGGAGATCCTGGTGACCGCGTCCGGGAAGAACGTGGCGCCGGCCCAGCTCGAGGACCAGATCCGTGCTGACGCAGTCGTCTCCCAGGTGGTCGTGGTGGGCGACGCGCGGCCGTTCGTGGCCGCGCTGATCACGCTGGACCCCGAGACCCTGCCGCAGTGGCTCCAGCGGCACGGCATCGACCCGCAGACGCCGATGAGCGAGCTCATCACCCGCGACGAGATCCTCACCCATGTGCAGTCGGTGATCGATCGTGCCAACGAGTCCGTCTCCCGTGCCGAGTCGATCCGCACCTTCAGGCTGCTGGAGGAAGACTTCACGATCGAGTCCGGGCACCTGACCCCTTCGATGAAGATCAAGCGTCCCAGCGTGATGAAGGACTACTCCGACGTCGTCGACGACCTCTACTCCGAGGCCGCGGCCGGACGTGAGAGCTGAGCGGGACCGGTGGGGCCCACTGCGGCTGTGGCGCGTCAGTCCAGCATCTGGACCGAGCGCCCCCCGCATTGGGTCGACCCGCGGTGTGAGCCTTAGGCTTATGACGTGACTACTACGCCAGAGAAGACCTCCGTCCAGACCCCGTTGACCGCGCCCGGAGAGATCCTCCACACCGGTGCCGCCGACTATCCGGGTCTCGACGAGTGGCGTCGGCTGCCCATCCGGCAGCAGCCGGACTGGCGTGATCATCCCGACTTCGACTCCGCCGTCGACGAGCTCTCCTCCAACCCCCCGCTGGTCTTCGCCGGGGAGGTGGACAAGCTCAAGCGCCGACTGGCCAAGGTCGCCTCCGGGGAGGCCTTCCTCCTGCAGGGCGGGGATTGTGCGGAGACCTTCGCCGGAGCCACCGCGGACAAGATCAGCGCCCGAGTGAAGACCCTGCTGCAGATGGCGGTGGTGCTCACCTACGGCGCCTCCCTGCCGGTGGTGAAGATGGGCCGCATGGCGGGCCAGTTCGCCAAACCGCGCTCCTCGGACATGGAGACACGCGGAGACGTGACCCTGCCGAGCTTCCGCGGCGAGATCATCAACGGCTTCGACTTCACCGAGGACTCCCGCATCCCGGACCCGAAGCGCATGGTGCGTGCCTACAACACGTCCGCCGCCACGCTGAACCTCGTGCGGGCCTTCACCGAGGGCGGTTTCGCCGACCTGCGGGCGGTCCAGCAGTGGAACAAGGGTTTCATGGACAACCCGGCGCATGCCCGCTATGAGTCCATCGCCGGCGAGATCGACCGCGCCGTGCGGTTCATGGAGGCCTGCGGTGCAGATTTCGACGCGTTGAAGCGCACCGAGTTCTACGCGGCTCACGAAGCTCTGCTGCTGGACTACGAGCGGGCGCTGACCCGCATCGACTCCCGCACCGGCGAGCCCTACGTGACCTCCGGCCATTTCGTGTGGATCGGGGAGCGCACGCGGGAACTCGACGGCGCCCATGTGGACTACCTCTCCCGTGTGCACAACCCGTTGGGCGTGAAGCTCGGGCCGAAGACCACAGTGGAGGACCTGCTGGCGCTCATCGAGAAGCTCGACCCGCAGCGTGAGCCGGGCCGCCTGACCTTCATCACCCGGATGGGCGCGAAGAACATCCGTGAGAAGCTTCCCCCGCTGGTCGAAGCCGTGCGCGACTCCGGAGCCAAGGTCGTCTGGGTCACGGACCCGATGCACGGCAACACGATCACGGCCAAGAACGGGTACAAGACGCGTCAGTTCGACGATGTCATGGACGAGGTGCGCGGGTTCTTCGAGGTGCACCGCTCGCTGGGGACCTACCCCGGCGGCCTGCACGTGGAGATGACCGGTGACGACGTCGCCGAGTGCCTGGGCGGCTCTGACATCATCGACGAGTCAGCCTTCGACGCCCGCTACGAGTCGCTGTGCGACCCGCGGCTGAACCACAAGCAGTCCCTGGAGATGGCCTTCCTCGTGGCGGAGGCGCTCACCCAGGTGGAGTGAGCCTCGGCCCTCTTCGCAGCCTCAGTCGCCTCGGAGCGCCCCGGCCACCATGGTGGGGAGTTCCGAGGCGTCGCTGTGTCCGAGGCTGGGGATGATCTCTGGGCTCAGCCCCAGGTACCAGGCGAAGAGCACCAGCAGGGCGGTGCAGATCATCACGACGGCGATGGTCAGCCACGTGCGCGTGGGGGTCGGTCGGGACAGCTCCACAGTGGGGCGCTGACGACGGCGTCGCTCGTCGCCGGGCTGCTCACCGCGGCGGCGCACCCAGGCGGCGGGCCCGCGCCCCGAGGCCGGTTCGTCCCGGGATTCCTGCTCGCCACGGCGCAACGGACGCAGGGGCCCGACGGCGGAGAACTCCGAGGTCTCCTCAGCGCTCAGTGCCGCGGAGCCGGCGGGCCGGTGCAGGGCGTCGGTCGGGCCGGCCGGGGCCGTCTCTGTGCCGGAGGGCCGTTCCGGACCGGGCGCAGCAGCGAGCACCGTGGTGGCGTCGTCCCCCTCGGGCGCCCCGACGGCACCATCGGGCTCATGAGAGACCACGGGGCCCTGCCATGGGGCGTGCTGCTGCCCGGGGTCCGGTGAGCGGAAGGCCTCGGTGGGGACCTCCGCGACGGTCTGCCGTTCATCCTCCTCCAGCGTGCTTCCGGCACGGGCGTGCAGCAGGGCGGCGGCGACGTCGTCGTCCCACGCATCGGCCTCCACCCGAGTGGGGAACTCCTCCTGGGGCCCCCACGCGGCGGTGGCGCCCTCATCGGCGCTCTCCAAACCACCCTCGGCGGAGGCCTGGCCCGCGGCCGCAGCTGCGTGCCGCTGCTCGGCCGGGGCTGCTCCGGCCTCGGCGCCCGGAAGCACAGCCGTCCCGTCGGGCGTTCCGCCGTCGTGCGTCTCTTCTCCCGCGGGGTGCTCCTGGGGAGGAATGTGGTCGAGGTCCTCCTCGCGGAGTTCCGCACGGCACCGGCGTACCAGGGCGAGGAGCTCGTCGGCGTGCTTGGGACGCTCCTCGACCGCGGGACGCGTGGCCGCCCGGACGACCTCGTCCAGCGCCGGGGAGAGCCCGGGAACTGCGGCAGAGGGTGCCGGCACCGTGGAGTTCACGTGCTGGAAGGCCACACGGACCGGGGAGTCCCCGGTGTAGGGCTGCACCCCGGTGAGCATCTCGTAGAGCAGGATCCCGACGGCATAGATGTCGGCGCGCTCGTCGGCACCTTCACCGGAGAGCAGCTCAGGTGAGATGTAGGCGACCGTCCCCATCAGCGTGCTGGTGCCGGAGTGGTGCGTGGCGGCCCGGGCGAGGCCGAAGTCGGCGAGCTTGATGCGCCCATCCCGAGAGACCAGCACGTTCTCCGGCTTGATGTCGCGGTGGACGAGACCGGCTCTGTGGGCGGCGCCGAGCCCGTGGAGGATGGCTTCGGTGTAGGTCAGCGCCAGGCGAGGGGTCATCGGGCCGCGCTTGAGCAGGGTGCGCAGCGTCGCCCCGGGCACGTGCTCCATGACGAGGTAAGCCGTCTCACGGGTCTGCCCCTGGTCCAGGACCTGGACGACGTGGGGATGAGAGATCAGGGCGGCGTTGCGGGCCTCCTGCTCGAAGCGCTCGACGACCTTGCGATCCTCGGCCAGATGGGGGAACAGCACCTTGAGCGCCACGTGGCGGCCCAGACGCGCGTCACGGGCCAGGTAGACCGTCGACATGCCGCCGCGGGCCACCCGGTCTTCGATCTCGTAGCGTCCGTCGACGGTGGTGCCGATCCACGGATCTGACTGTTCGGTGCTCACCTGGTCCAGCCTAGCGAAGACTCGGGGCTGCTCACCTGCTGCGCCGCACCAGACGGTCGCTGACATCCTGCAGGTCCGTCAGGACGTCTTCGGCCACGCCCGCCTCGCGCAGTCGGCGCACCTCCTCGTGGCTGCGCTCCAGGAGCGACTCGATGCTGCGCTCGACCTCCGCGACGGCGCCGGCGTCGGTGAGGATCTCCCGCGCGCGCTCCACGGATGCGGCAGAGAGCTCAGGGTCACCGAGCATCGCCTCCAGTTCGCGCGCCGCGGGTGCGGGGGAGCGGAAGAGTCCGTAGGCGACCAGCTCGGTCCGCTTGCCCTCGCGCAGGTCGTCACCCACCGGTTTGCCGGTGGTCTCGGGGTCGCCGAAGACGCCGAGCAGATCGTCCCGGAGCTGGAAGGCCTCGCCCACGGGCAGGGCGGCCGCGGCCAGGAGCCGGCGCAGGGGTTCCTGCGCGCCGGCCAGCGCGGCGCCCAGGACCACGGGGTGCTCAGTGGAGTATCGGGCTGCTTTGTAGCGCAGCACCTGGCGGGCACGGACGACGGCCTGGCCTTCGTCCTCGGCAGCGGGGGCCACCTCGGCGTGGACGTCGAGATACTGCCCGGTGATCACCTGGGTGTGCATCTGCTGGAAGCTGCGGCGCGCGGCGGCCAGCGCCTCCTCGGCGCCGTGCCGGTCCCGGGCGGCCGCCTCCGCCCCGGCGAAAGCCTCGCCTGCCCAGGAGAGCGCCAGGTCGCCCGCCAGGATCGCCCCGGAGGTTCCGAAGTGCACCGGATCTCCGGTGAACGCCTGCTGGCCGTGGAGCGTCTCGAAGCGCCGGTGGGTGCTCGGCTGGCCGCGGCGAGTCGCCGAGCGGTCGATGACGTCGTCGTGGACCAGCGCCGCTGCCTGGAAGAGCTCGAGGGAGACGGTGAGACGGTCCAATGCCGGGTGCGAGCCCGCCTCGCCCCCGGCCGCCCTCCAGCCGATCCAGGCGAGCACCGGACGCAGCCGCTTGCCTCCGCGGGTCAGCGCCGCCAGCGTCTCGACCAGGGGTGCGGCGTCCGGGGAGATCTCGGCGACCTCGAGTCGCCGCTCGTCCACGTGGTGGGTGCAGCAGGTCGTGACGTGGGCGATGAAGTCCGGGGTCCGCATCCGGGGTGGCCTCCTGGGGTCGGGACGTAGTGACCGCTGGGCACCGAGGCGCCGGGACGGCGGTTGCCAGCCTATCCCGTCGAGTCGCTGTCGGGTTCCGGGTCAGAGCAGCTGAGTACCCTGGGAGCATGCACGAAGGAACTCCCTCGCGGCAGGACCGGCGGCCGCGGATCCTGGCGCATGTGGACATGGACGCCTACTTCGTCGAGGTCGAGCTTCTGGAGCGGCCGGAGCTGCGCGGACGCAAGCTCATCGTGGCCCAGGACTCGGGGCGCTCAGTGGTGCTCTCGGCGTCCTATGAGGCGAGGGCCGACGGTGTGCGCTCGGCGATGCCGCTGGGACGCGCCCGGCAGCTGAGCCCGCGCGCCCTGATCCTGCCCCCGCATCCGTTGCGGTACCGGGAGTTCTCGCTGCGGATCATGGAGTACTTCGGCACGGTGACCGATGCCGTCGAGCAGCTCAGCGTCGATGAGGCGTTCCTGGACCTGACCGGAGCCCGGCGACGGCTGGGGACGCCGGAGGAGATCGGCCGGACCATCCGCCGCGAGGTCCGGGAACAGTTCGGGCTGCCCTGCACCGTGGGCATCGCCGATCGCAAGTTCATCGCGAAGATCGCGTCGACCCGGGCCAAGCCTGACGGACTGCTCGTGGTGCCGCCGTCGCAGCGGCTCGATTTTCTGCACAGCCTGCCGGTCCGGGCGCTCTGGGGCGTGGGCGGTACCACCGCTGCCGCGCTGGAGCAGCTCGGAATCAGCACCGTGCGTCAGCTGGCAGAGACCCCGGAGGATCTGCTGCGTCGACGTTTCGGCGTCACCGGCTCACACCTGCGTCGGCTGGCCTGGGGAGATGACGAGCGGACGGTGCAGCCCCACCGGGAGGAGAAGAGCATCGGGGCGGAGGAGACCTTCGCTCAGGACGTCTCCTCCACCGCGGAGCTCCACGAGGAGATCCTGCGCCTGAGCCATCGGATCGCGGCCCGGCTGCGCGCCGCGGGGATGTCGGCCCAGGGCATCAGCCTGAAGCTGCGCTACCGGGACTTCGAGACGCTCACCCGCAGTGCGACGTTGACCCACCCCACCCAGTCTGCCCTGACCATCCGTTCCCGGGCGGCGGTGCTTCTGGATCGGCTCGGTCCGCGGGCTCAGCCGGTGCGGCTGATCGGAATCCGCGCCGAGCGGCTCCATCACGACGGCGGAGCGCTGCAGCTCAGCTTCGACCGGGCTGAGACCAACTGGATCGATGCCGAGAACGTGCTCGACGCCGTCGCACGTCGCTTCCCCAGCGCCGCGGTGGGTCCGGCGTCGCTCCTGCGGTCGGAGAGCGGGGGGCGGGAGGACACCGATGCTGCCGACGATCGGAGCAGCGCTCCGGACGACGTCGGCTGAGCTCGTCCCCTGCGGGGTCCAGGGAGAGCGGGTGACCCGGCGGCGTCACGATGTCGCAGGGGTTCGTGACCGGTGGCATCCAGCTCCGACGTGCGCGGAAGTTGAACCTGGACGTCAGCTGAACACTCGGTCACAGCACTGTCACAGGACGGATCACAGCTAGGTCTCGGGCCCGCCGAGACGGTAGAATGATATTCCAGGCGAACCTGCTTGGACCCTGTGCGAAGAAGGACGCCCAGGGACAGCGACCGCCGGCGACTGCAAGGAGCGTCACGATGCCACTCTCGGAGCGAGAACAGCGCATGCTGAAGGAACTGGAGGAGCAGCTCCAGTCCGAGGACCCCGGTTTCGCGACGTCGATGCAGGAGGCGCCCACCGGGAAGGTCAACATCCGGAATCTGGTGCTCGGGCTCCTGATCGCCGTCCTCGGTCTCGTCGTCCTGCTCTTCAGCATCTACAGCCAGTGGATCCCCGTCGGGGTCGTCGGCTTCCTCGTCATGGGTGCCGGTGTCTATTTCGCGACCACCGGAGGCACCGGGGCGGGATCGTCCCGGGGAGGTTCCGGAGGGAACGGCGGCGGCGGAGGCGGGGGAGGTCCCCGTGGCACGACACCCAGCCCCTCGGGCTCATTCATGAGCGGACTCGAGCAGCGTTGGGAGGAGCGCCGCCGCCAGGACTGATCGTCCTGGTCCGGCCCACGCCCTGATCTCGCGCGACCCGCTGGGTGGCGCGGCGCCCCTCGCTCTGGTGGCCCTTGTGGCCTGAAAGATTCTCGAAGCCCTCCTGGGAGATCCTCCCGGAGGGCTTCGCTGTGTCCGGCGATCGCCGGGCGTCGGCGTCGGATGAGTGGGGGCGGGCCCGCGGGCCCGCCCCCACTGATGGTGACCGGTGTCCTCCACTTCCCACCACGCGAGTCTCCACTTCCCACCACGAGGGTCCCCACTTCCCACCACAGGCGGTCCACCGCTGCCCTCCGGCGACGCCGTGAGGGCCCCCCGAACGGCCCGACCTCGCCGCGGCGCCCCACCTCCCACCACCTCCTGCTGTTCCATGAAACTCCATGTCAGCGCGATGCGACGGTGGAGTCAGACGGATCTCCCCGGGGTGGCATGGGGCATGTGGGTTGAAAGTGGGGGGAAGTGGGGTAAAGTGGAGGGCGTGAGAGGGAAGAGGGTTCCTGGAGGGCGATTCAGCGCGAACATGTGAGGCGGTGGGAGCTGTGTTCCTCGGCACCTACACCCCGCGCATGGACGAGAAGGGTCGTCTGATCCTCCCCGCGAAGTACCGTGACGATCTGGCTGAAGGCCTGGTCCTCACACGCGGGCAGGAACGGTGCATCTACGTGTTCAGCACGGAGGAGTTCCAGAACGTGCATCAGCAGATGCGCCAGGCCCCGCTGACCTCTCGACAGGCACGTGACTACATCCGCGTGTTCCTGTCCGGCGCCTCGGACGAGACGCCGGACAAGCAGGGTCGCATCACGATTCCGTCGGCTCTGCGGGAGTACGCGGGGCTCGATCGCGATGTCACGGTGATCGGCGCGGGGGACCGGGCTGAGATCTGGGACAGCGCGGCATGGAACGCCTACCTGGAGGAGAAGGAGTCGGAGTTCTCGTCGACGGACGAGGAGGCCATTCCGGGAATCTTCTAGGTGCACGGCATCCTCCGGGATGCCACAGCGTGCGGCACGCCGCACGGAACCACGAACAGGCGAGAGGGTCCTTGGGCGAGTTCTCCAGCCGCTCCGAGCGCATCCTGACATCCCTTCCCCGGTGTCAGGCGGCATCGGCGCGGAGGGGGAACCTGGTCAAGGATCCTCTCCGGCATCGGGAGGCGAACATGGCAGAGCGGAGTCCTGGAGACCGGCACGTCCCCGTGATGCGCGATCGATGCGTCGAGCTGCTTCTCGGCCGCGCGGACGTCCTTCGCCGGGCCGGACATGCGCCGGTGGTCATCGACGCCACCCTGGGCATGGGAGGCCATGCTGAGGCGCTCCTGTCCTCCTGCGACGATGTCCGGGTCATCGGCCTCGACCGAGACACCCAGGCCCTGGAGCTGGCCGGCCGACGGCTGTCCGCCTACGGAGAGAGGTTCCGCGGGGTCCGCACCGTCTACGACCGGGCGGACGAGGTCGCAGCGGAGGAGCTGGTCGACGGTGAGGCGTTGGCAGGGATCCTCTTCGATCTGGGCGTCTCCTCCCTTCAGCTCGACGAGGCCGAACGCGGCTTCGCCTATTCCTACGATGCTCCGCTGGACATGCGGATGGACGCCGCGGCGGACTCTGAGGACGAGACGGCCGCCGAGCTCCTCGCCCGGATCACCGAGGCCGATCTTCGCCGCATCCTCAAGGAGTACGGCGAAGAGCGCTTCGCCGGACGGATCGCGTCACGCATCGTGGCCCGGCGAGGCAGCACGCCGTTCACCTCCACCGCAGATCTTGCGGCCGTCGTCGATGCCGCCGTCCCGGGTGCCTCCAAGCGCACCGGCGGTCATCCCGCCAAGCGCACCTTCCAGGCGCTGCGCATTGCGGTGAACCGCGAGCTCGAGGTCCTGGCCGAGGCCGTGCCGCGTGCCATGGACGCCCTGCCGCTGGGCGGCAGGCTCGTGGTGCTGAGCTACCACTCCCTGGAGGACCGGCTCGTCAAGCAGTCGATCACCTCTCGGACCAGATCCTCAACACCCCAGGGGCTGCCAGTGGAGCTCGAGGAGCACCGGCCCACCTTCCGACCGCTCACCCGCGGGGCCGAGATTCCAGACCAGGAGGAGATGGCCGTCAACCCGCGAGCCGCCTCCGCGAAACTGCGATCGGCTGAGAAGATCAAAGTTGTGAGGAGCACACGATGAGCACACAGGCTGTTCCCGAACAGGACCTGTCCCCGGCGCGCTCCGCTGCAAGGCCGCAGCAGTCCCTCGGCCTGGCCGCGCCGGCCCTGCGTGCGCTGCCGAAAGTGCGCCGCCGCCATCGTGGTCTCACCGCCGGCATCATCGCTCTGATGGTCGCCGCGCTCGCCGTGGTGCTCGCGGTCAACATCCACGTGTCGAACGCCCAGTATCGGGTCGTGGAGCTCAGCAACCAGCACCAGCTGCTCACCCAGCAGAATCAGGCGCTCGAGCAGCAGGTCCTGCACCTGCAGTCGCCCCAGGTGCTCTCCGACACGGCCGTCTCGCTAGGCATGGTGATGCCGTCCGAGGCGGGTGCGTTCGATCTCGCCACCGCTGAGGTCAGCGGATCGGCCGAGGCCGCGGACTCGGCCGATCGCCCGTCCCGCTTCGTCTCGACTCCGGTGCAGCCCGGGGACGAGATGGCGCCTTCGCTGGATGTCGCGGAGCAGGCCGGCGGCGCCCCCTCCGGGATGCTCGGGACCGGCGCGTTGAACACCCTCACCCTGCCCGCCCCGGGGCACAATGGACAGCAGGCCGCGGAGGCGCCGGCCACAGAGGGCGGGTCCGATGACAGTCCTCAGCGGCTCAACGGCGGGACCATCCCGGCCCCCGGCCTGAACTGACAGCGCTCGGCCGTCGGGCTCCGCACCGTCGGTGCCCGGTCCCGTCCGCCGACCGCCCCTCAGACCTCGGAGGATCCCAGCAGCGATGGTGACGTCGAATCAGAGCGTGGACGACCGCCGCACGCGTGAGGGGAAGGTCATGTCCCAGCGCATGCGCATCGGCCTCGCGGCACTGATCGCGCTGCTGCTCGTGCTCGGGGTGCGGCTGTTCCACGTGCAGGGGCTCGACCCCTCAGGACACGCCCAGGCCGCCGTCTCCGAGCGTCTGCGCAGCATTCCGCTGCCCGCCGAGCGTGGAGACATCCTTGACGCCGAGGGGCGCACCCTGGCGACCAGCGTGCAGCGCTACGACCTGGTGGTCGACCAACGGCTCGTCGATGACTTCAGAGTCCGCGACGAGGTCACCGGTCTGTGGACCACCATGCCCCTGCAGACGGCGATCGCGGACCTCGCCGAGATCCTGGATGCCGAACCGGATGACCTGGAGGAGCGGATGAGCGGAGACCGCGCCTATTCGGTCCTCGCGCGTTCCATCACCCCCGACGAGCGTCGACGTGCCGAGGACCTTGACATCCCCGGCCTCTACGCCGAGCCGGTGTCCCAGCGCACCTACCCCTCCGGGGCGGTCGCGGGCTCCATCCTGGGCTTCGTCGGGTCCGACGGCGCCCCGCTGGAGGGCCTCGAACTCGCTCAGGACTCTGCACTCTCCGGCACCGACGGGGAACGCACCTTCGAGATCGCCGCCGACGGCGTCAGGATCCCCACCGCTCCCTTCGAGGAGATCCCTGCCGAGGACGGACAGGACGTGCGTCTGACAGTGGACCAGGACCTGCAGTGGTTCGCCCAGGAGGCGATCGCCCAGAAGGCCAATGAGTACAGCGCCGTCTGGGGCAACGTCACGATCATGGACGTCCGGACCGGCGAGATCCTGGCGATGGCAGACTCGGAGACGGTGGATCCGGCTGACCCCGGCGCCACCGATGAGCTGTTCCGGAGGCCCATCGCGCTCACCCAGGACTTCGAGCCAGGTTCCACCGGCAAGGGCATCACCTTCGCCCTGGCACTGGAGGAGGGTGCAGTCCTGCCCACCGACGCATTCACGGTGCCGAACCGTCAGGAGTTCGACGGCCAGGTCATCAACGACTCCATGCGCCATGAGACCTTCGACATGACGGCCGCCGGGATCTTCGCCCGGTCCTACAACACCGGCACGGTGATGATCGGCAACGAGGTGTCCGAGCAGGACCGCTACGACTGGATGCGCCGGGTCGGCATCGGAGAGGAGCTCGACGTCGGGCTGACCTCCTCCGCGGACTCCGTGCTGCGTCCTCCCGAGGAGTGGGACGCCCGGCAGCCCTTCACCACGCAGTTCGGCCAGGGCTACACCACCACGGTCCTGCACAACATCAGCCAGTTCCAGACCTTCGTCAACGACGGCGTCCGGGTGGATCCCACGCTCATCGACTCCTACATCGACCCGGACGGCACCGAGCATCCCGTGGAGGGCGGCTCCGAGCGTGTCTTCTCCTCAGAGACCTCCGAGGAGATGCTCAAGCTCATGGAGGGCGTGGTGGATCACGGAACCGCGAGGGCCGCGCAGATCCCGGGCTACCGCGTGGGCGGCAAGACCGGCACGGGGCAGGCCGCCGGAGAGGGGGGAGGCTTCGACGGGCATACGACGTCCTTCATCGGCGTCGCACCGCTGGACGACCCGCAGTATCTGGTGTCCGTGACCGTGCACCGCCCGCAGGGCAACTGGCGGGACTGGACGGTGGCCGACACGTTCTCCGATGTGATGTCCTACGTGCTGAGCACAAGGAACGTCCCGCCCTCCGGAGAGGAGTCGGAGGCCTACGACGCCTTCGTCGGTGACGATCAGGACAGGCCATGGTGAGCGCCGCGATGATCATCCGATGACCCTCGGATGACAGCCGGAAGGGCAGCTCCGCGCAGGTCACCGGCGGTGTCACCGATGTCGCATTCTGAGCTGCCCACCGGAGCTGCGGTGTCGTGATAGAACTTTCAACGGTCCAGCCCATCTGCCCCCTCCACCGGAACGAGAGACTCGATGCCCACCCCAGACGCCACGCTCTCCATCGCGGAGCAGGACAGCGTGTTCAGGCCCCGGAAGGTGCACGGCACCACTGTGGGCGTGCTCACCGAGGAGCTGCAGGCGGCCGGCTATGAGCCGCTGCTGACACCTGTGGGGCGTCGCGAGCACGAGACGCGGCTGAGCGGAGCCGCCATGAACCCCCAGGCCGTCGGACCCGGGGACCTGTTCGTGGCGGTCAGCGGTGCTCGCGCGCACGGCGCGGACTACTCCCGGCAGGCCGTCGACGCCGGCGCCGCGGCGGTGCTCACCGATGCCGCAGGGGTGGACCGTGTCCGGCATCAGGTGGGCTACCGAGTCCCGGTGCTGCAGGTGCAGCGCGTCCGCGAGGCCGTCGGACCGGCCGCCGCGGTCATCTACGGGAACACCGCGGCCTCCGAGCCGGCGCTGTTCGGGGTGACCGGCACCAACGGCAAGACCACCACCACCTACTTCCTGCGCTCGCTCCTCGAGGAGCTGCACCGTCCGCGAGGCCAGCACACCGGGCTGATCGGCACCATCGAGATCAGCGCGGGCCAAGACGCCATCCCCTCCCAGCTGACCACCCCGGAGGCGGTCCAGCTGCACAGTCTCATGGCGTTGTTCCGGGAGCGTGGCATCGCCGCGGCCGCCATGGAGGTGTCCTCACATGCCATCAGCTATCGGCGTACCGCGGGCCTGTACTACGACGTCGCCGGATTCACCAACCTCACGCAGGACCATCTGGATCTGCACGGCACGATGGAGGAGTACTTCGCGGCCAAGGCGGAGCTCTTCACCCGTCGTCGCACGCGGACCTCGGTGATCACCGTGGACGACCCCTGGGGCCACCAGATGGCCTCGGTGGCCACCGGTCGCGTAGTCACTCTGGCGACTGCTGGGCAGGCCGCGGAGGTGGACTGGCAGGTCGTCGACGTCGAGCCTGACGGGATGGGGCACCGCTTCACGCTGCATCACGCCCGCAGCGGTGAGCGCCTCCGGACCCGTACGGGCCTGCCCGGGCTGTTTAACGTCTCCAACGCGGCACTTGCGGCCGTCATGGTCCTGGAGGCGCCTGATGCCCCCTATGGGCGACAGGAGGTGGCCGAGGCCCTCCAGGAGCGCGACCCCTTCACGATCAGCGTGCCGGGTCGCATGCAGGTCCTGTGTGAGGCGCCGGCGGCGATCGTGGACTTCGCCCACAACCCCGACGCGATGATCCGGACCCTGGACGCGGCCGCCGCGACGAAGGGAGAGGGCCGGATCATCCTGGTCATCGGCGCCGCGGGGGAGCGGGATCGCAGCAAGCGCCCCACGATGGGGGCGATCGCAGTCCGCATGGCCGATCATGTGATCATCAGCGACGATGATCCCCACGGGGAGGACCCGGCGCAGATCCGCGCCGAGGTGATGGCCGGTGCCCGAGAGGCCGTGGAGTCAGGCGGCCTCACCACGCAGCTGGAGGAGATCGCCCCGCGCGCCGAGGCGATCGAGCGCGCCGTCGCCGCGGCCTCTCCCGAGGACACCGTCATACTGGCCGGGCGTGGCCACGAGGTGCACCAGGACTTCGCCGGGGAGCACCGCCCGATCGATGACCGGGTGGAGCTGAGCGAGGCGCTGCTCCGGCACGGCCACTCCCCATGGGAGATCATGGACTCCACCGTGCGGCAGAGCAGCCTCCAGACCGACGGCGTCCGGAACAGTCCACCCCAGCAGTCCGACGACCATGGGTGACGCCGCCCGCCGCCGCACCGCACTGCCCGCCACGACCCCACAGATCGGACCCGAGACAGCATGATCGAGCTCTCCGCGGCTGAGATCGCCGAGATCACCTCCGGCCGACTCTCCGGCCTCGATGACCCGCAGGCGGTGATCGTCTCCGCCGCGGAGACGGATTCGCGCGCCATGGAACCCGGTTCCCTGTTCATCGCGAAGCCCGGCGAGATCACCGACGGCCACCTGTTCATCGACGCCGCGCTCGCGGCCGGAGCCTCCCTGGTGCTCGCTGAGCGGGAGACCGCCGATCCGGCGGGGAGGCCGCATCCGGCCGTCATCGTGGACGACGTCGTCGAGGCGATGGGACGCCTCGCCGCGCAGGTCGTGAGCCGCATCAGGGCTCACTCGCCGACCACCGTCATCGGCATCACCGGCTCGGCCGGCAAGACCACCACCAAGGACCTCCTCCGAGCCGTGCTCGAGAAGGAGGGACCCACCGTGGCGCCGAAGGGCTCCTACAACGGTGAGGTGGGCGTCCCGCTGACGGTCTTCACCGCGTCGTTGGACACCCGATACCTCGTGGTCGAGATGGGCGCGGACGCACCCGGAAACATCCGCTACCTGGCGCAGATGGTGCGTCCCGACGTCGGCGTGGTCCTGATGGTCGGCTCCGCCCACGCCGGCAAGTTCGGCGGCGCGGACCGCATCGCCGAGGTCAAGCAGGAGCTGGTCGAGGAGGTCGGCGCCCAGGGGGTGGTCGTCCTCAACGACGACGATCCGCAGGTCCGTCGCATGGCCGACGTCGCCTCCGCCCCGGTGACCTGGTTCTCCGCGGACTCCATGGACGCAGTCGAGGGTGCGGTCACGGCCAAGGAGGTCCGTCTGGACGACGACGGCCACGTCCGGTTCACCCTGTTCCTCGGTCAGGAGATGCACGAGCTCACCAGCGGTCTGACCGGCACCCACCACGTGACCAACCTTCTGGCCGCGGTCGCCGCGGCACGCGCCGTCGGAGTGGCGGGCGAGCGCATCGTCGAGAGGCTCGACGGCCTGGGCCCCGGGAGCCGCTGGCGCATGGAGCGCACCGAGCGGCCCGACGGGGTCACGGTCATCAACGATGCCTACAACGCCAATCCTGAGTCCATGCGCGAGGCGCTGCGCACCCTGGCGATGGTCACCCGGCCCTCCGGGCGTCGCTCGGTGGCGGTGCTCGGAGCGATGCTCGAACTCGGTGACGAGTCGATCATCCGGCACGCCCAGCTGGGCGAGACCGTCGTCCGGCTCAACATCGACCGCCTGCTGGTGGTCGGTGACGCCGCCTATCCGCTCTACCGAGGTGCCGTGGCCGAGGGCAGCTGGGGTTCCGAGGTGCACTGGGTCGCCACCGCCGAGGAAGCTGAGGCTCACCTCGACCAGGAGCTGGTCAGCGGCGATGTCGTGTTGTTCAAGTCGTCGAACGGCGCAGGACTTAGACTGCTGGGAGATCGGATCGCCGCGAAGGGCTCCGACGACGTCGACGGCGGGAAGGCAGGTGCCTCGTGGTAGCAGTGGTGATCGGCTCGGTCCTGGGCCTGATCCTGACCCTCCTCGGCACCCCGCTGTTCATCCGGCTGCTGGTGAAGCGCAGCTACGGCCAGTTCATCCGGGACGACGGTCCGACCTCGCATCACGTCAAGCGGGGAACACCGACCATGGGCGGCGCGGTCATCGTGCTGGCCGTGGTGGTCGCCTATTTCGTGACGCACCTGTTCCTGGTGCTGACCCGTGAGCAGACCACCGGACCGACCGCCTCGGGCATGCTCCTGCTGCTGCTCATGGTCGGCATGGGCCTGGTGGGCTTCGCCGACGACTTCGCGAAGATCAGCAGGAAGCAGTCCCTGGGTCTGACCCCATGGGCGAAGATCACCGGCCAGGCCGTGGTCGGTGTGCTCTTCGCGGTGCTCGCGCTGAACTTCCCTGACCCCCGCGGGATCACTCCCGGCTCCACGGCGATCTCCTTCGTCCGGGAGACCGCTCTGGACCTCGCCTTCGCGGGCCCGATCCTCGGGGCGATCCTGTTCGTGATCTGGGCCAACGTCATCGCCACGGCGACCACCAACGGAGTGAACCTCACCGACGGACTCGACGGCCTGGCCGCCGGCGCCACGGCCATGGTCACCGCCGCCTACACGATCATGTCGATCTGGCAGTCGAACCAGTCCTGCGGCGGAGTCCGTGCAGTCGACGCGGTCTGCTACCAGGTGCGAGACCCCATGGACCTGGCTCTGCTGGCAGGCATCGTCACCGGCGCGCTGATCGGATTCCTGTGGTGGAACACGTCTCCTGCGAAGATCTTCATGGGTGACACCGGATCTCTGGCGCTGGGCGGTGCGCTGGCCGCCTTCGCGATCCTCAGCCACACCCAGCTGCTGTTCGTCATCCTCGGCGGACTCTTCGTCATCATCACCCTTTCGGTGATCATCCAGGTCGGATTCTTCAAGATCTCCGGGGGGCGTCGCGTGTTCCTGATGGCGCCGCTGCAGCACCATTTCGAGCTCAAGGGCTGGGCCGAGGTCACCGTGGTGGTCCGCTTCTGGATCATCGGCGCTCTGACCGTCGGCATGGGCATGGCCGTCTTCTACGGCGAGTGGGTGCTCACGCAGTGAGCGGGGCGCTCCACCCCCCGGCACCTCAGGAGCAGGGGGCGCCACAGGATCGTCGGCTCCCGGTCGTCCGTCCCGACCTCCTCGGCTGGGACGCTGGCTGGGAGGGTCTGCGCGTGGTGGTGACCGGGCTGGGCGTCTCGGGCTTCGCGGCCGCGGACACCTTGGCCGAGCTCGGAGCCCGGGTCGTCGTCGTCGACAGCGGGACGGGCGAGGCCCAGCGGAGGTACGCCGAGACCCTGGAGCTCGTCGGCGTGGTCGAGGTCCTGCTCGGCGCCGGACACACCGCCGAGCTGCCCGCCGTGGAGGGCGAGCCTGCCGAGCTGGTCGTCACGTCCCCGGGCTGGAGGCCCGATGCGCCGATCATCGCCGCAGCGCTGCGGCAGCAGGTGCCGGTCTGGTCCGAGGTGGAGCTGGCCTGGCGCCTCGGGGCACGGCCCGGGGCCCGGCAGCCGGAGTGGCTGGTGCTCACCGGCACCAACGGCAAGACCACCACGGTGGGTCTGCTGGAATCGATGCTGCGGGCCGACGGCCGCCGTGCTGTGGCCTGCGGCAATGTCGGCACGCCGGTGCTGGACGCCATCCGTGACCCCGAGGGCTTCGAGACGCTGGCGGTCGAGCTCTCGAGCTTCCAGCTGCATTACACCGAGCTGCTCGATCCGGTGGCCTCTGCCGTGCTGAACATCGCCGCCGACCACGTGGACTGGCACGGAGGGTTCGAGCAGTACCGGGCGGACAAGGCACGGATCTTCGAGAACACCCGAGTCGCCTGCGTGTACAACGCGGAGGACCTCGCCACCGAGCAGATGGTGGCCGAGGCCGATGTCCAGGAGGGCTGCCGGGCGATCGGATTCACCACGGCCACGCCCGGCCCCTCCATGCTGGGTGTGGTGGATGACGTCCTGGTGGATCGCGCCTTCCTCGCGGAACGACACCGCCAGGCCCTAGAGATCGGCCAGCTGGCCGACTTCGGTCCCATGGCGCCTCAGCACCTGGTGGCCAATGCGCTGGCCGCGGCCGCTCTGGCGCGCGCCGCCGGAGTCTCCCCGGAGGCCGTCCGCGAGGGCATCCGTGCCTATGAACCGGGGGAGCATCGGATCCAGCCGGTGGCGAAGTCCCAGGACGTGCTGTGGGTCAACGACACCAAGGCCACGAACCCGCATGCCGCGGCGGCCTCGCTGAAGAGCTTCCAGGACGTCGTCTGGATCGCCGGAGGGCTGCCCAAGGGTGTCGTCTACGACGAGCTCGTCGTTGAGGTGGCCCCGCGGCTCAGGCAGGTCATCCTGCTGGGCAGGGACTCTTCCCAGCTGAGATCCAGCCTGGAGCGACACGCGCCCGGCGTGCCGGTGGTCGGTGGACGCGTGGGGGATGATGGGGGCGGCGGCCCGCTCCCTGCGCTGGAGCGGCGGCTCCGTGGAGAGGACGGCGCCGACGCGATGCGCGCCGCCGTCGAGGCGGCCGTTGAGCGGGCGGAGCCGGACCAGACCGTCCTGCTGGCTCCCGCCGCAGCGTCGATGGACCAGTTCGCCTCCTACGGGGCGCGCGGTGAGGCCTTCATCGAGGCGGTCGCCGCGCTCATGGACCGGCGCCACGCCGGCGAGGCCCGGCTGGGCCGGCCGGGGCCGGCGCACGCGGAACAGGCTGAGCAGGAGCGGACCGAGGACCGCTGAGGAGAGCACCACGGATCAGGAGGACGGCATGGACGACCGACGACCCCGTCTCCCCTCCGTCAGGCGGCCCGCATCATCGGCTCCCGACTCGCGTCCGGAGGCGGCCCCTGCCGAGCACGGGCCGACCACGGCCGCGGATGCGGAGGACGCCGCAGCAGGCGCCTCCCGTCCGGCCGCGGAGCCCTCCCCGGAGGAGCTGCGCAGCCGCATCCACGTCGTCGAGACCGCCGGGCCCGACGCAGGAGGCGTGACGGAGGCGCAGGCGCCCGCCGGGGAGCCCGGCGGATGGAAGGTCGAGCGTGCCTCCCGCTGGTCCGGCAGGATCCGCCGCTTCTGGCGCTTCACGGAGGGCGGCAGCGCCCACACCAACTTCTGGCTCGTGCTCGGCTCCACCCTGGCACTGACCGCCATCGGACTGACCATGGTGCTCTCCTCCTCCTCGGTGGACGCCTTCGGAAACTCCGGAAGCTCCTTCACCCTGTTCATCCGCCAGGCGATGTGGGCCGGAGTCGGGCTGATCGGCATGTTCCTGATCTCCCGGCTGCCCGACCGTGCCCTGGGCCTGTTCGGCTGGGTGCTGATGATCTTCTCCGGGCTGCTGCTGGCGCTGGTCGTCTTCACCCCGCTGGGGCATGAGGTCAACGGCTCCAAGAACTGGCTTCGCCTGGGCCCGGTCCAGGGACAGCCCTCGGAGCTGGCCAAACTCGCGTTGGTCCTGTGGGGCGCGGCGGTGCTGACCCGGAAGGGACGACTGGTCCGGCAGTTCGTCCACTGGGTCATGCCGCTGGTGCTGCCCGGTGCCCTGTCGATCCTGGTGCTGGTCCTGCTTGGTGGTGACCTGGGCACGAGCCTGATCATCCTGCTGATGGTGGGCACGCTGCTGTTCACCGTCGGCGTCTCCTGGCGCTACTTCGCGGTGACCGCGGTCTCCGCCGTCGTCGCCGTCCTGCTCCTGGCCTGGACGAGTTCCAACCGGCTCTTCCGCATCCAGGCCTGGCTGGGCATGAACTGTGACCACGCCTCGGACCCTTGCCACCAGTCCCAGCAGGGCATCTACGCGCTGGCCACCGGCGGCTTCTGGGGCGTGGGCCTGGGCCAGTCCCGGCAGAAGTGGCACTACATCCCTGAGGTGGAGAACGACTTCATCCTCACGATCCTCGGCGAAGAGCTGGGACTGTTGGGCACCCTGGTGGTCCTGCTGCTCTTCGGCGCGCTGATCCTGGGGATCTTCCGGGTCGCCACCAACACCACGGACCGCTTCGCCCGGCTGGCGTGCATGGGCATCGCCGCCTGGCTGGTGGGCCAGGCGTTCATCAACATCGGGATGGTCACCGGTCTGCTGCCGGTCATCGGGGTGCCTCTGCCGTTCATCTCCTATGGCGGATCCGCGCTGACCTGTGCCCTGCTGGCGGTCGGGGTGGTGCTGAACTTCGCGCACCGACGACGCCGCGAGGATCGCGATCGGGGCCATGCTGGACCCGAAGAGACTCGAACAGGGGAGAGCCGCACCTCCTCTCGCGTGGCCCGCTCCCGGGTCCCGGAACCCAGTCCAGAACGGAGTCGGCGTCCTGCCGGCCAGAACAGGAAGAAGGCCGTCTCTCCATGAGCACACCCTCTGTGGTCCTCGCCGGCGGCGGCACCGCCGGCCACGTCAGCCCGATGATCGCCGTCGCCCGAGCCGTGGAGCGGCTCGCGCCCCAGGCGCTGGTGGCGATGATCGGCACCGAAACAGGGCTGGAGACGCGTCTGGTGCCGGAGGCAGGATATGCGTTGGAGACCATCGAGAAGGTCCCCATGCCCCGGCGGCCCTCGCGGGACCTGGTGCGCTTCCCCGGACGATTCCGGAAGGCGGTCGACGACGCCGCCGCGATCCTCACCGCCCGGGACGCCGATGTGGTCATCGGTGTCGGGGGATACGTGTGCACTCCTGTCTATCTCGCGGCCCGGCGTCTGGGAGTGCCGGTGGTCATCCACGAGGCCAACGCCCGGCCCGGTCTGGCGAACCGCCTGGGCTCCCGGCTGGCGACGTTCAGCGGTGTGGCCTTCGAGGGCACCCCGCTCAAGGGAGCCCGGTGGGTGGGCATGCCGATGTCCCGGGAGATCTCCCAGCTCGACCGCTCCGCAGCGCGCGAGAGGGCGCGCCGTGAGCTGGCCCTGGATCCGGACCAGGTGACGCTGGTGGTCACCGGAGGCTCCTCGGGCGCGGCTTCGGTCAACCGAGCGGTCGCCGACTCGCTCGACGAGCTGCTGGCCACCGGGGCCCAGGTGCTGCACCTGACCGGCCGGGACAAGATCGTGCGTGACGAGTCCGGGGTGCCCGTGGCGCGTGAGGGGTATCATCAGCGCGAGTACCTCGACGGGATGCAGCAGGCCTATGCGGCCGCGGACCTCATCGTCGCCCGGTCCGGGGCGGCCACCGTCTGCGAGATCGCTGCGGTGGGCTTGCCGGCGGTCTTCGTCCCGCTGCCCATCGGCAACGGTGAGCAGGAGCTCAACGCCCGAGAGCTCGTCGACGCCGGAGGGGCTCTGCTGGTCAAGGACGAGCACTTCACCAAGGACTGGATCAGGCGCAATGTGGCCCCGCTGCTGGCCGACCCGCGACTGCTGCGCACCATGGAGGGCCACGCCGCCGAGCGAGGGATCACCGACGCCGACGAACGCATGGCCCGGGCCGCGCTGGACGCCGCAGGACGCGGGGAGGGAGAGCGATGAGCGACGGAACCGTCTCTGAGGAGCCCATGCAGGAGCCGCTGACCCCCGCACAGCTGGGACGGGTCCATCTTCTGGGGCTGGCCGGTGTCGGCGTCTCGGCCGTGGCCCGTCTGCTGCAGGCCGCCGGGGTGCCGATCTCCGGCACGGACGGCAAGGAGCTGCCGGTGCTCGATGAGTTCCGCGCGGCAGGGGCCTCAGTGCGCGTGGGCTACCGTTCCGAGAACATCGCGTCCGTCGAGCGGGAGACCGGGGAGAGGATCAGCACGATCATCGCCTCATCGGTCGCAGCCGAGGGCAACCCGGAGTACGACGAGGCCCAGCGCCGTGGCCTGCGCGTGCTGCACCGCTCCGAGGGGCTGGCCGCGGTGATGGTCGGACGCCGCTCCGTGGCGGTGGCCGGCACCCATGGCAAGACCACCACCTCGTCGATGACCACGGTGCTGCTGGAGCAGAGCGGACTGGAGCCGAGCTTCGCCGTGGGCGCGACGGTGGCCGGACTCGGCGTCAACGCGGCCTCTGGGGCGGGGGACTGGTTCGTGGCCGAGGCTGACGAGTCCGACGGGTCGCTGCTGAACTATCGCCCGGAGGTCGCGATCATCACGAACGTGGAGGCCGATCACCTGGACCATCACGGCACAGCCGAGGCCGTCCACCAGGTCTTCGTGGACTTCACCCAGCGCATCCTCGACGGCGGTGAGCTCATCATCTGCCGTGATGACTCCGGAGCCCGCCGACTGCTCGAGCAGGTCTCGTCCGACCTGACGGCCCGGGGCGTCACGGTGACGTCCTACGGGACGTCCTCGGAAGCGGATCTGCGCCTGGAGGGCCACGCCGAGGCGGCCGTCGGCGCGCTCGGGCAACGGTTCACCGTGCGCACCGGACAGGGGCCCGATGCCGAGCAGGCGCAGGTGAGTCTCGCCGTGCCGGGTCTGCACAACGCCATGAACGCGCTGGCAGCGCTGGCCGTGGGCCTGCGCGCTGGTCTGGACCTCCACGAGGGTGCCCAGGCGCTGGAGCACTTCCAGGGCGCCGCGCGGCGCTTCGACCACCGCGGCGAACACCGCGGTGTGCGGGTCTACGACGACTACGCCCATCACCCGACGGAGGTCGCCGCCGTCCTGACGGCCGCTCGTTCCGCAGTGGGGGAGCAGGGCCGGGTCCACGTGGTCTTCCAGCCGCACCTCTTCAGCCGGACGCAGCTCTTCGCCCAGGAATTCGCCCAGGCGTTGGCAGCTGCGGACACGGTGGCGGTGCTCGACATCTATCCGGCTCGGGAGGAGCCCATCGCCGGAGTGACCTCGGAGCTCATCGCCGAACCCCTGTTCGCCCGTGCCGGTGCCCCCGCAGGAGGACGGCTGGATCGTCGGGAGGCGGTCCGAGTCGTCGCAGGAGCAGCAGGTTCCGGGGACATCATCCTCACCCTCGGGGCCGGTGACGTCACCGCGCTGGGCCCTGACCTGGTGGAGGCGCTGCGAGGATGAGTCCCCGCCGCCCTCGTCGCCCCTACGCACCGCGTCCAGGGGTGACCCCGTCAAGCACGCCCACGGAGCCCGATGCCGAGGAGTCCCGGGAGGATCTCCGCGCAGCGGATCCTGGCGGTACGGACCCCAGTGGTGACGTGCCGGGATCTGAACGTCCTGCCGCCGCTGACCCGCAGCTGGAGGAGGACGGCACGGTCGTCGCCCTCGGGGCGGAGCGGCCACGCCGCGCGAGGATCGCCGCTGAGGAGGTCTTCGACGACGGAGGCGGGCCCGAGGAGGACCCGCAGTGGAGCTCTGCCGACTCGGAGACTGCCGAGCCGCTGCCGTTCCCCGAGCCGGAGGTCGTCGGGGCGCGCCGCCGCCGTCGTCGTCGCTTCGGCTGGGCCGCGGGCGTGCTGGGTGTGCTGGTCGCCGTCGTCGCGGTGCTCTACTTCTCCCCGCTGCTGACGATCCAGCAGGTGCAGGTGGAGCGCAACGACCTGCTCACCGATGGGCGCGCCCAGGAGCTGCTCCAGCCCCTCTACGGCCGACCCCTGCCGCAGGTCGGCAACGCGCAGGTCCAGGACCTGCTGGCCGAGGAGGCGGTCGTCGAGGACGTCATCGTCCAGGGAGAGCTGCCGGACACGCTGACGGTGGAGGTCGTCGAGCATCCGCCGGTGGCGGAGGTGCGCGAGGGCGACGGGCTGCTGTTCTACAACGAGCACGGCGAGGTCATCCGCAGCTTCGAGGACGCCGGCGACGATGCTGCGCAGGGGTACGCCACGCCGCGGATCAGCCACCAGGCGGCGCTGCAGGACGAGGCGGTGTTCCGCACGATCGTCTCGGTCCTGGGAGAGCTTCCCCCCTCAGCCCGGGAGGCGATGGACTCCGCCACCGCGGACTCCATCGACTCGGTGCAGCTCATCCTCGACGACGGGCGCACCGTGCTGTGGGGCGGGGAAGACCTGGGCGAGGCGAAGGCCACGGTGCTGGAGGCGATCCTCGCGTCCTCCGCCGAGGATTTCACCGAGGCGGAGATCATCGACATCTCGACACCGGACACGCCCGTGACCCGGTGAAGCTGCTGGTCGAAGGCATGCTGACGCGCCGCACGGCCGATGGTCGGGCCGTGTCCAGTCAACGCCGGTAGAGTGGCGGAGAAGGCAACCTTCGACCCAGGTCGAACGTTCGCGAGAGATCTAAGGTTCAAGTGCAACGTGAACGTTGCCGAGGGTTGTGGACCACAGAACAATGGCAGGGGTACGGAGGCTCCCGTCTGCTCGACGAGCCGCTGCGACGTCTGGGCTTCCTGATCACCGGCCCGGTGTGACCGCGAACCACACCGGTCCGGCCGGGGAGGCCGACGGGTCAGCAGGATCCCCCGCCTCGGCGGAGGGTCCGGCAGACTGACAGTGAGGAGTCGCGCTGGCGGCTCGCAGGGCGGCGGGGGTCTCCGTGCCTATGACGTGAGAGACGAGCAAGGGACACACAACGTGGCAACACCGAACAACTACCTGGCCGTGATCAAGGTCGTCGGCATCGGTGGCGGCGGCGTGAACGCCGTCAACCGGATGATCGAGGTGGGCCTGCGGGGCGTCGAGTTCATCGCCATCAACACCGATGCCCAGGCCCTCCTGATGAGCGACGCCGACGTCAAGCTCGACATCGGTCGTGAGCTGACCCGAGGTCTCGGCGCGGGCGCCAACCCCGAGGTCGGCCGCCAGGCCGCCGAGGACCACGCCCAGGAGATCGAAGAGGTGCTCACGGGCGCTGACATGGTCTTCGTCACCGCCGGCGAAGGTGGTGGCACCGGCACCGGCGGCGCGCCCGTGGTGGCACGCATCGCCCGGTCCCTGGGAGCCCTCACCATCGGTGTGGTCACCCGGCCCTTCACCTTCGAAGGCCGTCGCCGCGCCAGTTCGGCCGAGACCGGCATCGAGGGGCTGCGCGACGAGGTCGACACCCTGATCGTGATCCCCAACGATCGGCTGCTCTCGATCTCGGACAAGAACGTCTCCGTCCTCGACGCCTTCCGCTCGGCGGACCAGGTGCTGCTCTCCGGCGTCCAGGGCATCACCGACCTGATCACCACCCCGGGGCTGATCAACCTGGACTTCGCCGATGTGAAGTCCGTGATGCAGGGTGCCGGCTCGGCGCTGATGGGCATCGGCTCGGCCAACGGCGAGGATCGGGCGGTCAAGGCCGCCGAGCTGGCGATCGCCTCTCCGCTGCTGGAGGCCTCCATCGACGGCGCACACGGCGTCCTCCTCTCGATCCAGGGCGGCAGCGACCTGGGCCTGTTCGAGATCAACGAGGCCGCGCGCCTGGTCCAGGAGGTCGCCCACCCCGAGGCCAACATCATCTTCGGCGCCGTCATCGACGACGCTCTGGGGGATGAAGCCCGGGTGACGGTCATCGCCGCCGGCTTCGATCAGGTCGACGCCACGTCGGCCCCGCAGCAGGCCCCGGCCCACTCGGCCCCGCAGCAGGCCAACCGGGCCTCTTCGCCCGCGCCCGCCGCACGCCCGCAGCCGTCCACCGTGCCCGGCACGACGCCGATTGCCGGCGGCTCCGTTCCCGGGACGACTCCGGTCCATCAGCCCGCCCACTCGGTCCAGCAGCACCACGCCGGTGAGCATGAGACTGCTCCGCAGCAGCAGGTGCCGCGTCAGGCCCAGCAGGAGCAGCAGGACATCCCGGACATCGTGGAGTCGGACTACACCGGCAGCCGCAGTGACGATCTGGACGTCCCCGACTTCCTGAAGTGACGGGCGTCCGATGAGGGCGACAGGCGACGCGGACTCGCCGTTCTGGTGGCATGGCATGACCGCCGACGGCGAGGTCCACGTCGCCTTCACGTCTGTCCGTGCGGGAAACCTCGCACGCCACGTCGGGGAGCAGCAGCGGGACGCCGTCGCCAGCCGGCGCCGCGGCCTGGAGGCTCACATGGGCGTGGGCTCAGGAACCCTGCGCTTCCTGGATCAGGTCCATTCCGCCCTCGTCCTGGATGCTGCGGAGCACCCTGCCGATTCCGCGCATGCGCCCACCGGGGACGCATGGATCTCCCGCGGAGGCGCCGAACCGCTGGCCGTCATGGTCGCCGACTGCCTGCCGGTGCTGCTGGTGGGTCAGGGTCAGGGCAGCGCACCGCTGATCACCGGCGCTGCGCATGCCGGCCGCGAGGGGCTGATCGGCGGAGTGCTGGAGAACACCGTGACGGCGATGCGGGAGCATGGCGCCGAGAGCGTTCAGGCCTGGGTCGGGCCAGGGGTCTGCGGCTCCTGCTATGAGGTCCCGGCCGCCATGCACGAGGAGCTCGGGACCGTGCGTCCCGCCCTGGCCTCACAGACGACCTGGGGGACCCCCGCGCTCGATCTCCGCTCCGAGGCGGAGGAGATCCTCCGTGAGCTCGGCGCGGGGATCGCGGAGCTGGCCGGCTGCACGCTCGAAGACGAGACGCTCTACTCCCATCGGAGGGCTCCCGGAGAGGGGCGTTTCGCAGGGCTCGTCTGGCGCGCCCGCTGAACTCCTCGGGACCCGCTGTGGACTCACCTACAGTGGAGGGGTGGACCTGAACAGCATCCCCGCACCCGAGATCGATGACCGCCGCACCGAGGAGCTCCGCACCCGCCTGGCCGCTGTGCACGAGCGCATCGATCGCGCCGTGGAGCAGGCTGGACGGACGGAGCGTCCCGAGCTGATCGTGGTCACCAAGTTCTTCCCTGCCGAGGACGTCCTGCGGCTCCTGCGCCTGGGTGTCCGGGACGTCGGGGAGAACCGGGACCAGGAGGCCGCCGTCAAGGCCGAACAGGTCGCCCGCCTGGTGACGGCGCACGAAGCGGCCGGCCCTGCGGTCCGACTGGAGCTGCCACGGTGGCACTTCGTCGGCCAGCTGCAGTCCAAGAAGGCCCGCTCGGTGGCCCGCTACGCCTCGACCGTGCATTCGGTGGACCGGACCTCCCTGCTGAGATCCCTGCGCACCGCGGCGGATCCAGCGTCCCCGCTGGAGTGCCTCATTCAGGTCGACCTGCGTGAGGAGATCCCTGAGGACTCCCGTGGAGGCGCGGCGCCGTCTGAGGTCCCCGCCTTGGCGGAGGGGATCGAGTCCGCCGAGGGTCTGCGGCTGGCCGGCGTGATGGCGGTCGCTCCGCTGGGGGAGCCGGCCGCTCCTGCGTTCGCGCGACTGGCCGAGCTGTCGGCCCTGATGCGTGTCGACCATCCCCAGGCAGACATGATCTCGGCGGGGATGAGCAATGACCTGGAGGACGCGGTGGCCCATGGCGCGACACACCTGAGGATCGGTCGCGATGTCCTCGGGAACAGGCCCCTGCCGCGATAGTGTCAGAAGCGCGCAGTGACAATCCCAGGACCTTCAGGACAGAGCCCGATGCCTGCTCGCGTCGAGGTTCGACCATCCGAGGTCCAGACTTCCCCCAGGAGAATCCTCATGGCCGGTGCATTCAAGAAGACCATGATCTACCTCGGCCTGGCCGATGGAGATGACTACGAGGACGACCGCTTCGGTGCCGAGGAGCGAGGCTCGGCCCGTGGCGAGGCGGGCTCGCCCGCCGCCGAGGCTCCCCGTCAGGCCGCCACGGCCGCCCGAGGTGCAGGTTCGACGGCGACGACGCAGTCGACCCGCACCGGAGCAGTGCCGGCCGTCCCGGCAGCCTCCGTCTCCCGTAGCTCGGAGGTCGTCTCCCTCGACGCCGCCCACGGCGCGGGCGGGCAGGGACCGGCCTCTCGGGCCGCCGGGGCGCACGGGGGGTCGGAGGAGGGCACCGTCGGTGCCGGCCGCTACAACAGCTCCAGCCTCGCCGTGGATCCCGAGTACCGGGCTCCGGTGACCCCGATCAAGCGTGCCCCCTCCTCCCGGGATGAGAGTTCCGCAATGCGTAGAATCACGACCGTCCACCCGCGCTCCTACAACGATGCTAAGGTCATCGGTGAGTCCTTCCGCGACAGCATCCCGGTGATCATGAACGTCACCGACATGGGAGAGGCGGAGGCCAAGCGTCTGGTCGACTTCTCCGCGGGCCTCGTCTTCGGCCTCGGAGGTTCGATCGAGCGAGTGACGAACAAGGTCTTCCTGCTGACTCCCAAGAACGTGGAGGTGCTCACCGAGGAGCGCGCGGCAGGCGACTCACCGACCTCCGCGCAGTTCTTCAACCAGAGCTGAGCCCCAGGGCTGACACGAGGTCCTGAGGGCCGCACTGCTGAGCCCTGAGACGACCCCGCCCCTGATCAGAGGAACGACGCCGAACTGTGGACCTCATCGCCGCCCCGATCTATCTGCTGCTGACCATCTTTCAGCTGGCCCTGGTGATTCGGATCATCTTCGACATCACCCAGCAGTACGCGCGCCAATGGCGCCCCCGCGGGCTTCCCCTGGCGCTGGCCATGGGGGTCTACGCGGTGACCGACCCCCCGATCCGCTGGCTCCAGAAGCGCATCCCGCCGCTGAACCTCGGGGGGATCGCCCTGGACATGGGCTTCATCATCGTCTTCCTCGGGGTGGTCATCGCGAAGATGATCGTCCGAGCTGTCGGCGCGGGTTGACCGTCCCTCGCCGAGGTGCCTGGAGGTGGGGCTCCAAGCCTCGCTTGAAGGTTGAGGTCGAACCTTGAGGCGGCGAGCAGGTATCCTTTTCGATGACCGCATGACATTCCCCAGGACGCTGTAGGCCCGCGGACCGACGCTGAGTTCCGCTCCTTCACGCTAAACCGCTTCTCGACGAGGTGACACTGCATGGCCCTGACTCCCGACGACCTCCTGAACAAGGAGTTCCCGGAGACCAAGTTCCGTCCCGGCTACGAAAAGGACGCGGTCGACGACTTCCTGGACGACGTCGTCGTCGAGTTCCGTCGACTCATCCAGGAGAACGAGGATCTCAAGGCGCAGGTCGCCGCCCTCGAGGAGCAGATCGAGGAGAACCCCGCCAACCTGGAGCCCGACGAGCTCAATGACGCCGGTCTCTCCGGCTACGCCGGCACCGCGGCCGAGGTCACCGGGACGTTCTCCCCGGTCACTGAGGACCCGGAGGACGAGGGTGGCGACGACGACGCGACCGAGTCCGTCCCCGAGGAGACCGCCGCAGAGGTTTCGTCACCCGAGGACGAGGCGGAGGACATCAGCTCCGTCACGGCGTACCCGGAGTATCCGCTGGGCACCCGCCCGGCCCAGCCGGCCCCCGAGGCCCCCGCCGCCGCGTCGTCCCAGGAGGGCGGAGAGAACGCCGACGGCGTGGCCTCCACCGCCACCGGCGTGCTGGCCATGGCCCAGAAGCTGCATGACCAGTACGTGGCTGAGGGTGAGCAGACCCGCGCGGCGTACATCGCCGAGGGTGAGCAGACCCGCGCCGCGTACATCGCCGAGGGTGAGCAGACCCGGACGGCCCACATCACCGAGGGTGAGCAGACCCGGACGGCGTACATCGCCGAGGGCGAGCAGACACGTGCGGCCTACATCGCTGAAGGTGAGACCACGCGCGACCAGTACATCGCTGAGGGTGAGAAGACCCGGGCGGAGTACATCGCGGAGGCTGAGCGTCGGCGCGCAGAGATCGTCACGGAGGCGGAGACCCGCGCGGAGAACATGATCGAGGAGGCTGAGCTCACCTCATCCCGTACGCTGTCCGTCCTGGAGCGCAAGAAGGCTGACCTGGAGACGAAGGTCAGTGAGCTCACCAGCTTCGAGCGCGACTACCGCGCCCGCCTGAAGGACTACATCGAGGGCCAGCTGACGGACCTCAACAGCCGGGGCTCCATCGAGAAGGAAGCCACCGGCACCGAGCTGTGAGCGCCGGTCAGCTCCCGTCCGTGTCAGCGCAGCCGTCGGCCAAGGGGCCCTCTCGTCGGGTCGCGATCCTGACTGCCGCGGTGATCGCGACGTTCGCCTGGGGCGTGGACCAGCTCACCAAATGGTGGGTCGAGTCCTCCATGGTCCTCGGCGAGCAGATCGAGGTGCTGCCGCCGGTGCTCTACTGGCGCTACCACCTCAACCCGGGCGCCGCCTTCTCCCTCGGCACCGACCACACCTGGTTCTTCACGCTGGTGATGACCGGTGTGCTGGGCTTCGTGATCTGGCATTCTCGCCGACTCGGCGGCTCCTGGCTGTGGGCGTCGGGGCTCGGCGGGCTCGCCGGGGGCGTGGCCGGCAACCTCACCGATCGCCTCTTCCGCCCCCCGGCCTTCGGGCTCGGTGAGGTGGTCGACTTCATCGCCGTCCCGAACTTCGCCATCTTCAACGTGGCCGACTCGTTCATCGTCTGTTCGATGATCGCGGTCTGCGCCATGATGGTCTTCGGGCTGAACATCGACGGCACGCGGGAGACGACGCGAGATCGAGGTGCTGACGCGAGCTCCTCGGAGGACGAGGAGGACCGATGACCGGCGAGCAGGAGCCGTCGGAGGTGCTCCTCGAGGTTCCTGCCGATCAGGACGGAGCCCGAGCCGACGCCGTCATGGCGGTACGGTTCGGGCTCTCGCGCACTGAGGCCGCCTCCTGGCTGGCCTCAGGGGCGGCCCGGCACCGCGCGGGGCGACGAGCCGGGCAGCCGGTGAAGAAGTCCGAGAAGCTGGCGCAGGGGGTCGTACTCCAAGTGACGGTGCCTGATCGTGACGATCCGTTGGAAGTGGTGGAGGAAGTCGTGGAGGACCTGCACCTGCTGCATGAGGATGACGACATCGTCGTCGTCGACAAGCCCGTGGGCGTCGCCGCCCACCCGTCCCCGGGGTGGACCGGCCCCACCGTGGTCGGAGGCCTTCTGGGCCTGGGCGTGAAGCTCACCACCTCGGGCGCCCAGGAGCGACGAGGCATCGTCCACCGGCTCGACGTCGGCACCTCCGGTGTGATGGTGGTGACCAAGACGGAGCATGCCTACAGCGTGCTCAAGGACGCCTTCCGCACCCGCACACCGTCGAAGACGTACCACGCTCTGGTCCAGGGGCTTCCCGACCCCGTGGACGGCACCATCGACGCTCCGATCGGCCGACACCCAGGTCATGAGTGGCGCTTCGCCGTCGTCGAGGAGGGGCGCGAGTCCCGCACGCACTATCGGCTGCTGGAGGCCTTCGGGAGGGTCAGCCTCATGGAGGTGGCGCTGGAGACGGGCCGCACCCACCAGATCCGGGTCCATTTCTCAGCGCTGGGGCATCCCTGTGCCGGCGATCTGACCTATGGCGCGGATCCCACCCTGGCCGCCGAGCTCGGACTGACCCGGCAGTGGCTGCATGCCTCGGAGCTCGGTTTCACGCACCCCTCGTCCGGAGAGTGGGTGAGCTTCCGCTCGGAGTATCCTCAGGATCTCGCCGGAGCCCTGCACATCTTGGAGGATCGATGACCACGACTGGCGATTTCGTCCACCTGCACAACCACACCGAGTACTCGATGCTCGACGGCGCGGCGAAGATCGACGAGCTCTTCGAGCAGACCCAGCGCCTGGGCATGCCGGCGGTGGCCACCACCGACCACGGCTTCCTCTTCGGTGCCTATGAGTTCTGGAAGACGGCGCAGAAGTACGACGTCAAGCCGGTGATCGGGCTGGAGGCGTATCTGACCCCGGGCACCCATCGCACGGAGCGCCGGCGTGTGAAGTGGGGCGAGGGTGTCGCCGGGGAGAAAGACGTCTCCGGCGGCGGCGCCTACACGCACATGACGATGTGGGCCGAGGACACCCGCGGCATGCACAACCTCTTCCGCATGGGGTCCCTGGCCTCCATCGAGGGCTACTTCTACAAGCCGCGCATGGACCGCGAGGTCCTGGAGACCTATGGCAAGGGGATCATCGCCACGACCGGATGCCCCTCCGGCGAGATCCAGACGCGCCTGCATCTGGGCCAGTACGAGGAGGCGAAGAAGGCAGCCGGCGAGTTCCAGGACCTCTTCGGCAAGGAGAACTTCTACTGCGAGCTCATGGACCACGGCCTGGAGATCGAGCGCAAGGTCAAGGGCGACCTGCTCAAGCTCGCCAAGGAGATGAACCTCCCGCTGCTGGCCACCAACGACCTCCACTACACGCATCAGCATGACCACAAGGCCCATGGGGCGCTGCTGTGCGTACAGTCCAACTCCACCCTGGACGACCCGAAGCGCTTCAAGTTCGACTCGGAGGAGTTCTACCTGAAGTCCGCCGCGGAGATGCGCGCGCTCTTCCGCGACTTCCCGGAGGCCTGCGACAACACGCTGGCGATCGCGGAGCGCTGCCAGGTGGAGTTCAACGAGTCGGCGTCCTACATGCCGCGCTTCCCGGTCCCGGAGGGGGAGACCGAGGAGTCCTGGTTCATCCAGGAGGTCGAGCGGGGGCTGGCCTACCGGTACCCCTCCGGAGTGCCGGACAAGGTCCGGAAGCAGGCCGAGTACGAGATCGGCGTCATCACGCAGATGGGCTTCCCCGGCTACTTCCTGGTGGTCGCCGACTTCATCACCTGGGCCAAGGAGAACGGGATCCGCGTGGGGCCCGGGCGAGGTTCCGGAGCGGGCTCCATGGTGGCGTACGCGATGCGCATCACCGACCTGGACCCGCTGGAGCACGGGTTGTTCTTCGAACGGTTCCTCAACCCGGACCGCGTGTCGATGCCGGACTTCGACATCGACTTCGACGACCGTCGGCGCAGCGAGGTCATCGACTACGTGGTGCGCAAATACGGGGATGAGCGTGTCGCGATGATCGTCACCTACGGCACCATCAAGTCCAAGCAGGCGCTGAAGGACTCGGCGCGCGTGATGGGTGAGCCGTTCTCCACTGGAGATCAGCTCACCAAGAAGATGCCGCCGGACGCGCAGGGCAAGCCCATGCCCCTGTCGCAGATCTACGACGAGAGCTCCCCCCGGTATTCCGAGGCCGGGGAGATGCGGGACTTCCTGGATTCCGATCCGCGGATGAAGGAGATCTTCGACCTCGCGTCGGGTCTGGAGGGGCTGAAGCGTCAGTGGGGCGTCCACGCGGCCGGGGTGATCATGTCCTCGGATCCGCTGATCGACATCATCCCGTTGATGAAGCGCGAGCAGGACGGCGCGATCATCACCCAGTTCGACTACCCGATCTGTGAGTCGCTGGGCCTGATCAAGATGGACTTCCTGGGTCTGCGCAACCTGACGATCATCTCCGATGCCCTGGAGAACGTCCAGAAGAACCGAGGCGTGGAGATCGACCTCGAGACCCTGGAGCTGGACGACCGGCCCGCCTATGACCTGCTGGCCAGCGGCAAGACGCTGGGAGTGTTCCAGCTCGACGGCTCCGGTCTGCAGTCCCTGCTGAAGGCGATGAAGCCGGACAACTTCGAGGACATCTCCGCGACCATCGCTCTCTACCGCCCGGGTCCGATGGGTGCGAACTCGCACACCAACTACGCGATGCGCAAGAACGGCGGACAAGAGGTCACTCCCATCCACCCGGAGCTCGCGGAGCCGCTGGAGGAGATCCTCTCCACGACCTATGGCCTCATCATCTATCAGGAGCAGGTCATGGCCATCGCCCAGAAGGTGGCGGGCTACTCCCTGGGCCAGGCGGACATCCTGCGGCGCGCGATGGGCAAGAAGAAGAAGTCCGAGCTGGACAAGCAGCAGGTCGGCTTCTTCGGGGGGATGGCGGAGAACGGCTATTCCGAGGAAGCCGCCCAGGCCCTGTGGGACATCCTGCTGCCCTTCTCCGACTATGCGTTCAACAAGGCCCACTCCGCAGCCTATGGACTGGTCGCCTACTGGACCGCATACCTGAAGGCCAACTACCCGGCCGAGTACATGGCCGCGCTGCTGACCTCCGTGGGGGAGAACCGCGACAAGCTGGCCCTCTATCTCGCCGAGTGCCGCCGCATGGGCATCACCGTCACCCCGCCGAGCGTGAACGAGTCCACTTTGAACTTCACCCCGGTCGGCGATGAGATGATCCGCTTCGGCATGGGCGCGGTGCGCAACGTGGGCGCCAATGTGGTCGCCGGCCTGGTGGAGGCCAGGGAGGAGCAGGGGAGCTTCCAGTCGTTCTCGGACTTCTTCAAGAAGGTCCCTCAGCAGGTCTGCAACAAGCGCACGATCGAGTCGATGATCAAGGCCGGGGCCTTCGACGACATGGGTCAGACCCGACGCGCGCTCGTGCAGGTCCACGAGCAGGCGGTGGATCAGGCGGTCAAGAAGAAGAAGGACTCGTTGCAGTATGAGACCGACATCTTCGGAGCCATGTCCACCGGGGAGGACGACATGGACGACTTCGACGCCGTCCAGGTGCCGGACCTGCCCGAGTGGGACAAGAAGGACAAGCTGGCCTTCGAGCGCGACATGCTCGGCCTCTACGTCTCGGATCACCCTCTGCAGGGCCTGGAGCGGGTGCTCGCCCAGCATGCCGACCGGTCCATCAGCTCGCTGCTCAGCGAGGACGGCCCGGCAGACGGTGCCTCGGTGACGATCTGCGGGATGATCACCACTCTGCAGCGGCGCATCGCGAAGTCCTCCGGCAACCCGTACGCGCGGGTGGAGGTCGAGGACCTGGCCGGCTCCATCGAGGTCATGTTCTTCGGCAAGGCCTACCAGCCGATCTCCACGGTGCTCGCTGAGGACCTCGTGGTCGCCATCAAGGGGAGGCTGCAGCGGCGCGACGACGGCGCGGTGTCCATCTCGGCTCAGGAGATGATCGTGCCGGAGCTCGACGGCGAGGCGGGCAGCGGTCCTGTGGTGCTCACCGTGCCCAGTCAGCGGGCCAGCGAGAAAGTCGTCACTCAGCTGGGGGAGGTGCTGCGGCGTCACCGCGGAAGCAACGACGTCCATGTGCAGCTGCTCTCCGGGGACAAGGTCGAAGTCATGCGTCTGGGGGCGCACTATCAGGTCACGCCGTCGCCATCGCTGTACGGCGATCTGAAGGTGCTCCTGGGCCCGAGCTGCCTCCAGGGCTGAACCCCGTTCATCACCACAACATCTTGTGGTCCGCATTTTGTTGCGGCCCATATGTTGTAGGTAGAATGTTCACGTCACAGCCATTGTGACTCGGCGCTCGATTGTGAGGACGAGAGGAGGGTGCCGAGATGTTCTGCCCCTATTGTCGGCATGACTCCTCCCGGGTCGTGGACTCACGGACGCTCGAGGACGGATCCGGGATCCGGCGTCGTCGCCAGTGCCCGCAGTGTGCCAAGCGGTTCACCACGATGGAGACCACCTCGCTGAACGTCATCAAACGTTCCGGGGCGGCCGAGCCCTTCGACAGGTCGAAGGTCATCAACGGTGTGCGCAAGGCCTGCCAGGGACGGCCCGTCTCCAGCGACGACCTCGCCGTGCTCGCCCAGGAGGTGGAGGAGGCCGTCCGGGCCTCCGGCAACGCCGAGGTCGACGCCAATGACGTCGGGCTGGCGATCCTGGGGCCGCTGCGGAAACTCGATGTCGTCGCCTATATGCGCTTCGCCTCCGTCTACCGGGGGTTCGACAACCTCGATGACTTCGAGGAGGCCATCGAGGGGCTCCGGCGTGAGGAGCTGCATCCCAGCGGGGGCGACGGCGCCACCGTGGTGCAGCCGCGGTTCGGTTTCCGCTAGACTCTCAGGTGTACCGGCGGTGCTCTCTTCAGGGGAAGGTTGAGAGCGCCGCCGGTTCTTCTGTCCGGCCGGTCAGCCGGTGAGCAGGCCGCGGAGGTCTGCGATGGCGGCGTCGGGGTCCTCGGCGGAGTAGACGGCCGACCCGGCCACGAAGGTGTCGGCCCCGGCCTCAGCGGCCCGTAGGATCGTCTCCGCGTTGACTCCGCCGTCGATCTGGATGGCGATCTCGCCGCCGAGGTCGTCCACGGCCCTCCGGGCCCGGCGGATCTTCGGCAGCACGAGATCCAGGAAGGCCTGCCCGCCGAACCCAGGCTCCACGGTCATCAGCAGGACCATGTCCAGCTCCCCGAGCATGTCGAGGTACTGGTCGATGCCGGTGGCGGGCTTGAGGGCCATTGCGGCCTTCGTCCCCCGGGCATGCAGCTCTCGGGCCAGACGCACCGGTGCCTTGGCGGCCTCGGCGTGGAAGGTGACCGACTCACAGCCGAGCTCCGCGTACTGCGGTGCCCACTGGTCGGGGTCCTCGATCATCAGGTGGATGTCCATCGGAAGGTCCGTGGCCTTCCGCAGCGACTCCACCACCGGCAGCCCCATCGTCAGGTTCGGCACGAAGTGGTTGTCCATGACGTCCACGTGCACCGCGTCGGCGGTGCTGATCCGAGAGAGTTCGCGCGCCAGGTTCGCGAAGTCCGCGTTGAGGATGCTGGGGTGGATGCAGGGTGTGCGGGGGCTCGGTGTCGAAGTGTTCACAGATCGATCCTATGCCTCAGGCGTCCTCGGCGGGGCGGTGGAGGAGGGCGAAGA